>CAZFGA010000071.1:0-1547 GCA_964518395.1 uncultured Flavobacterium sp. | reverse complement strand
TTTTTTTCGCAATTCAACGCCATTCGTACCCGGCATGTCAATATCAAGAAACAAAATATCAGGCGGGTTGCTTTCCATAAAGGCAAGGGCATCATCTGCTGACTCAAATGCACCTAAAATGGAAAGGTTTTCAAATCGTTTCGCAAACGAAAGTACCGTAAGCCTGTCTATTTCGTCATCATCAACTATAATGCATTTTAGCTTTTCCATTCCAGAAGGGTTTACTCAAATATAAATAAAAAATTTAACATTTATTAAGAAAAATGTTATTGGTCTATTTAAAATGTTATTGGTCTATTACGGGTTTTTTCACTTAGAGGATGTCTGCATCTTTGTCTTATAATAACCAAATGATTAAAAATCAATAACAAAAAATTTAAGAAATGAAAACGATTAAAATCTTATCGGGAGCTTTATTAGCAATTTTAGCAATCTCTTGCAGCAGTGACGATAGCAAGCCGACTTATCCTATTGAAAATCCATTGGAATCTTATTATACACAGGCTGGATTTACAACTACGAGTAATTTTATTAATTCGGGCAGCTATGAATTTGGATTGGCATTTTCTCCAAATGTCAAAGGAGTTATGAAAGCGATAACGGTTAAACTGCCAGATGCAAACCCGGCCTTGAAAGTTACGATTTGGGACTATACCACGAAAGAGGTTATAAAAACAGAAACTGTAAATGTAGCGAGTGCCAATACATTGGTTTCTCATGCTATTTCTGATTTAGCATTAGAAAAAGACAAAAAGTATATGATTACGATGAATTCTAACGATTGGTACAAAAGAAATAAAGCAGACAATTCTAATGCGACTTATCCTATTACGGCAGGAAATATTAAGTTTTTGGAATATAGATGGGTTGGATCTGCTACACCAATATTTCCAACCAACATTTCTGCAAATTACAATGCGGGTGATTTAAGTTTTGATTTCAAGAGAACAGAATAATTTCTGGGTTAGTTAGAAAAAAGACCTGGTATCTATAGCCAGGTCTTTTTTTTACAGCAAACAAGTAAATGTACGGCTGAACAATGCGCTAAAGAATATGTAAGTGTTTTTAGGATTAGTTGAGAAAGGCTTGGGAAAGTGACGACCCAAGTCTTTTTTGCTTTAGTAATGTCTGTGGATAAATTTTTAAATCCGTCAATCTTTCAATATATTTGAAGAATGAAGATTGAATCGCAAATAGAAAAAATTTCCAGTTTCCAGCATTTGGAGCTGTTGGCCAATCAGGTTGTCGAAGGCTTTATTTCGGGAATGCACAAGAGTCCGTTTCATGGGTTTTCAGCAGAATTTGCAGAACATAAAGTGTATAATGCAGGGGAAAGTACCAAACATATCGATTGGAAACTCTTTGCAAAAACAGATCGGCTGTATACAAAGCGTTTTGAAGAAGAAACAAACCTTCGTTGCCATCTGATTATCGATAATTCATCTTCCATGCATTATCCGAAATTACAAGACGGGCAGCAATTTTTCGAAAGCAAGATTGGATTTTCTGTCCTGGCATCGGCTGTTTTGATGAATCTGCTCAAAAAA
>CAZFGA010000070.1:0-1649 GCA_964518395.1 uncultured Flavobacterium sp. | reverse complement strand
AAAAGCACTCAATACAATAAAGACACGTGCGATTATTATTTCCTCCAGCGGAATGATGACGGGAGGAAGAATTTTGCACCATATGTATCATCGTCTTAAAAATCCTAATGACACTATACTTGTTGCCGGCTTTCAGGCGGAAGGTACTCGCGGGCGCGATTTACTGGAGGGGAAAGAGATGATTAAAATTTTTGGAGAGTACGTTCCGGTAAATTGTAAAGTAGAATATATTTCTTCGATGTCGGGCCATGCCGACAAAGAGGAACTTTTTACATGGATGCGAAATTTCAAAAGCAAACCCAAGGTTACTTTCTGCGTACATGGTGAAGGAAAGGATTTGGAAATCTACGCCCAGAATATTCGTGATACATTTGGATGGAACGTAGTTGTGCCAGACTATCTCGAATCTTTTACGTTGTTTAAAGGAATTTAATTCAACACAATGCCTTACCGGATAGATCTCTACGCCATTTTTATTTTGCTCGGTATCATTCAAGCTATGGTTTTGTCATTCTTTTTTCTGTCTCGGGAAAACAGAAGATCACAAACCAATGTTTTCCATGGTGCCTTGTTGCTGGTTCCGGCAGCCTGCATATTGGAAATCTTTTTAATGTACACCGGTTATATACAGCACTGCTTTTACCTGGTAGACTTTTCAGAACCTTTATCATTCGCTATTGGTCCATTATATTATTTGTTGGTGATCAGCCTGATTAATGGAAAGGTGGACAGCAAACAGTATTGGCATTTATTGCCGGTGATATTATATTTTTTCATGGTGCTTCCGTTTTATATTTTACCCGAAAACGAAAAGTACAATGCCTGGATTAGTTCGTACCATCCCGATTTACCATTTCGGGATGTTGTATATGATTATGATCCGCGCATGTTTTGGGTGACGGATAATCATTCAGAGGCAACATTGATTAGCCTTGCTTTTTATGGGATTCTAACAGCGGTTGCCATCGTTCGGGCATTTAACCAAAAAAAGGAATCATTTCTTCACCCCACTCATCCGGTATTGCGGTCTTTGCGAAGTCATATACTTCAGTTTTGTGTTGTAACTACGATTTTATTAGTGATAAAGATTTTTTTTCTGAGAGACACGGGCGATCATTTTCTTGCCATGTTGATAGCCTTGATTATTTATATGAATAGCCTGGATGTGATCAGACATTCCAGATTGTTTCAAACGGCAACACTGCTTGATGCTACTAAATATAAAACCTCAGCGCTAACCACTGAAATGCAGACCATGATTCTTCAAAAACTGAATAAGGTATTAGAAGAAGAAAAACCTTATTTGCAAGCCGATTTTTCATTGCCGGAATTGGCAAAAAGATTGTCGACCTCCGTTCATATTTTATCGCAAGCAATTAACGAAGGTTTGGGTAAGAGTTTTTTTTGAACTGACGGCTCAATATCGTATGGAAGAAGCCAAACGGTTGTTAAAAGAGAATGCTAACATGAAGGTAGAAGAAGTAGCCGAGCGGGTAGGGTATAATTCCAAGTCTTCTTTTAACACCGTATTCAAAAAGACCACAGGCCTGACTCCCTCGCAGTTTCGCGCCCAGGTTTAACACTCGATTGAAATTCCCTTACAGTTGTACGGTCAGAACGTAAAAATCAAAAATCACTAATCAAAATCG
>CAZFGA010000069.1:1561-1779 GCA_964518395.1 uncultured Flavobacterium sp. | reverse complement strand
GAAACAAGAAATATTGAACTAACTCTTACGGAATTTCTGGCTTCTACTACTTGGGCAAATCAACTTGACGGCACTATTGAATATTGGCTTAAACCTATTGGAGTTTCGGACAGACCGGTAACAGAAGATAGATTGTTTAGCGATTTAACTGATAACTTACACTTTTCTAAACAACGACCCAATGGGATAAAACCTAATGATATTTTAATTTGCTATGG
>CAZFGA010000069.1:403-1524 GCA_964518395.1 uncultured Flavobacterium sp. | reverse complement strand
AAATTGAAGATGAAGGAGAATGGTTAGAAAGGTGGCCTTGGTACGTGGAAGCACAAAATATGACACCAAACTATGGCTCAAAATGGTTTCAACACAACTTATATAAAAATGACTTGTTAAACGAATATCTCCAGTTATACCCAGAGAAGCCGATTACGGCGATTGGAACTCAAACATTAGGGGCATTAAATTTCGGCAAAGACAAACTTAAACTTGACATTGATTTTGCGAAATTCATAATACACAAAATAATCACTATCAATGACAGAAGATAGAAATGCAATATAAGCACAAATGATAATTTTTTTTAAATACAAATAAACACTTAGGGATAATTCTACCTTTCCTACATATAATTCCCCCAATAAAAAAGGGCTCCTCTCGGAACCCTTCTATCTTAATTTGCTCAATGAGCATTATTTTCCTCCCTTCAGTTCTCCCTGCAACCTTTCCAGTTCCTCCCATTTACCCGCAGCCGCCAGCTTTGCCTGCTTTGGCCAGCTAGTTGGATTATGCATGCTGTATTGGTTGCCTGCTGCTTCCAAAATTGCCTTCAGGTTTTTTACAGTTGATTTAGAGAGGTCTTTATAAGTAATGATATCCTGCTTCTTTAAGAGTACTGCTATTTTTTTGCCGATGCCTTCAATTTTTACAAGATCATCGGCTACCGGTTTTTCTTTTTTAACTACAGCTTTTTTTACAGTTTCTTTTCTTGCAGTTACCTTTTTAGGAGTACTTTTTTTCGCAACTGTTGTTGTTTCTTCTTCTACCGCAGGAACTTCCACTACATTGTTCTCAACATAGTTGCCAAAAGCTTCTACCCATGTGGTGGAACCGCTGAAATCGTTTACCCAGCGCCCGTCGTTCAATAAATAACGATATTGATAGGTACGGCCGGAAACCAGTGAAATTTCTGCAGCCATTGATCCGTCTTCATTTTTTTGTAAGTGAACAGCTTCTTCAGGGTTCCAGTTATTAAAATCGCCCAGCAATATGCCTTCAGATGCATTCGCAACAAATTCAGCCGCCAACCTGAATGATACTTTAGTTGTCATAGTAAGTTTTTGTTATATAATTATCAAACGGCAAAAGTAAACTTTTGAAAACGGTAAGGGGCTTGT
>CAZFGA010000069.1:0-393 GCA_964518395.1 uncultured Flavobacterium sp. | reverse complement strand
TGTGTTGTACACATATTTTACACAAAGGCTTAGCCTGGAAGGCGGTAAGGCATAACGTCTTACCGCCTTCCAGGCTAAATTCAATAAAGTAAACTCACCGTGGATATTTTTTCCGGTAAGCATCCCAGCTGCACCTTGGAAAATCAGGTATCTGAATGATATAATTAGCCTTTTCTATGGTCTTTACTCTAAAATAGAGATTATACTTGCTGTAATATATCTCCAGTGCCAATCCCGGTAAGCCTGTATAACCTGTGGGTCCCAATGGAACTTTTATATCTTTTGATATGATCGCAAAAACTGTATCACCCTTCTCGATCATATAGCCTTCCTGGCAATTCATATTTTGATACCGGACATTATCGTTTTGAATGATAAAATTATTCAGCGCCG
>CAZFGA010000068.1:0-1779 GCA_964518395.1 uncultured Flavobacterium sp. | reverse complement strand
GGCAGACCGGCCAAATCTTTTTTATCAGTGATTACCAACTCATACTTATTGGTTTCAGCCAATATATTTTGCCCGTATTTTAAAGAGGTCATCGAAAGTTCTGCATTTATCTTACGAAGCTTTTCTTTATCGGCAGCTGCTAAATTTGCACCGCTTCTGACAAATGCCTTATGCAGATTTTCAAGAATCTTTGTCTGTTCGAGATTCAATCCAAGAGATTCTTTTTTATCCCAAATTGCTTTTACTCTTGCAAATAATTTTTCATTCAGGTAAATATTATCACTGTGAGCCGCCAGATTTGGAGAAATCTCTTTGGCTATTTTTTGCATTTCCTCGTTTGTATTGGCTCCATTCAGGTTGGAGAATACGATATTTACATTCGACAATAGTTCTCCTGCATTTTCCATAGCCAATATGGTATTTTCAAAAGTAGGAGCTGCCGTATTGTTTGCAATAGCATTGATTTCGGTTTCATGCCTTTTTATCCCTTCTAAAATAGCAGGCTTAAAATGTTCATTTTTTATCTTATCAAAAGGCGGGACTTCGTATGGAGTAGCATACGGCTGAAAAAACGGATTCATATTTTGCTTGTTTTCTTGCGCTTCAATTGTCAGCATATTTCCAATAGCCAACAAAATGAAAAAGGATTTTTTTCTCATCTAAAAAATTTATTGAAGCGTAAATTTAGCACAAAATGGCCTTTTAAGCAGGGTTGGAAATGTTAATTAAACCTAAAAGTGTCTTTTGATCATATCGAGACACAACCTTCAAAAAAGAGTTTGGGCTTCGATTTAAAACAAACAAAAAAGCCTGTCTACTTGACGTAAACAGGCTAACCTTTTGTGCGGGTAATAGGACTCGAACCTACACACCTTGCGGCACCAGATCCTAAGTCTGGCGTGTCTACCAATTTCACCATACCCGCAGTAGACAGTTGATCTTGACTAGTGTCTCAATCGAGGTGCAAATATAGTCATAGTTTTGAACTTTCAAATAAAAAATTAAAAAAAAATAAAAATTCTTTTTTTGTATTTTTGGCAAACAACATATCAATTTTACCTTTCATGGATACTTTAAAAGATTACGTTCAGAAAAACAAAGAACGTTTCCTCAACGAACTTATTGATTTACTGAAGATTCCATCTGTCAGCGCAGATTCTGCCTATTCACAAGATGTTATCGATACCGCTAATGCTGTCAAAGCCAGCCTGGAAAAAGCAGGCTGCGATTTTGTTGAAATTTGTGACACACCAGGATACCCTATCGTTTACGGAGAAAAAATAATCGACAAAAACCTACCAACAGTATTGGTTTACGGACATTATGATGTTCAGCCGCCAGATCCATTGGATTTATGGACTTCACCTCCTTTTGAGCCTGTAATCAAAAAAACAGACTTACATCCGGAAGGTGCCATTTTTGCAAGAGGTGCCTGTGACGATAAAGGACAGATGTATATGCACGTTAAGGCATTGGAATATATGGTGCAAACCAACAACCTGCCATGTAACGTGAAATTCATGATCGAAGGCGAAGAAGAAGTTGGTTCGGCAAGCTTAAGCTGGTTTGTGGAAAGAAACCAGGAAAAACTTAAAAATGACGTAATCCTGATTTCCGACACGGGAATGATTTCCAATACGCAACCGTCAATTACAACCGGATTGCGCGGGTTAAGTTATGTAGAAGTTGAAGTTACTGGTCCGAATCGTGATTTGCATTCCGGTTTATATGGAGGAGCTGTAGCCAATCCTATTAATATTCTGGCAAAAATGATTGCCT
>CAZFGA010000067.1:0-2346 GCA_964518395.1 uncultured Flavobacterium sp. | reverse complement strand
TTATAATGTATCCTTCTTTCATGGCGTGTAAAATAGTTTTATCAAATATAATAAACACTATTCTTTTCAACGAAAAAAGCTACAACATTTCTGTCATAGCTTTTGTTTTTAGTATTACTCAAAGTCAGGAGACTTTGCGCAGCGGGGTTGCAGAAACAGTATTTAGCTTTTATACTAAATACTGTTTTTTAATAATTTAATTTATGCCCTAATTTAATGTTTTAAGGCAATATAAGTCTGTAAGCACCTTTGGGTTTCAAAAGATAAATATAGACTTCATCCGTAGTTACAGTTTTATCTAATATTACATCGAGTGGTTTCTTAGTGGTATGGTTTATGCCTTCATTTTCTATAAGTTCTGAATTTCTAAGAGCATTTTTTATCGGATGATTTCGAGATATGATATAATCTTCATTGCTGTTTAAACTCTCAATATTTTCTATTTTAACTCCGGGTATTGATAAATTTCCAATTACATATCCAAAACTGTCATCAGTTAAATAGGTGTTATTAAACAAGCTATCATTTGTGATTTTATATTTGTACTTTCCCAGATATTTATAATTGGCTTCTCTAACTGCACAACTATAAATGATAAGTAATCCAAGTGTTGCTAAAAAAATGTTTTTTATATTTTTCATAATTTATTTTTATTAAAAACCTAATCCAGGGGCGATAGGCGGAACAGGACTTTCTTTTCTTACTGGATTTACCGTTTGTCCATTTTTTAAAATTTGCCATTTCCCCCCTAAATGGAATTGAGGAACAGCATTTCCATCGCTTTTAAAATTAACTTTTTTATTAGTGCCTCTTACGCTTCCCACACCCGTATCTTTGCTGAATGCAGCTGCAAGTGTACTGCCAGGTTTCATTGATGTAGTATTGTTTGAATTACAAGTGTTTAACAACAACGTCGCATTCGAAATATCTCCTTTAGGATCAGGTAAATCAGAAACTTTAGTGCCAGGGGTACCTGATAAGCTTGTTTTTCCATTATCGGTTGAAACAATATATTCACCGTCTTTAGTTGCAGGGTTCCCATCAGGGTCTGTATTTAAATGTAATGCCTGATTAGTGCCGTGATGGTTCATTGCAATTATTTCTGGTGAACCTTGCATATCTCCCCAGTCCTGCGCAAAAGCTTGCTCTGTCATAGCATCACTTATCGCAACACTTCCCTTACCATATTGTTTTTCGTATTCAGAGTACTGTTGCATTGTTTGTGAGGGAAAACCTCCATCTTTACCATTCGGAGTAGGATTGTAAAAAATATAAACTTTGACATCTTGTAACTGTTTCGAAGTCATTTCTTTTCCATTCTTATCTCTCCAATCATCAGCCTGCATTCCGTCAGGGTCAACAAACACTATAGGATTGTTATAACAATAGCTATAAGGTGACCATCGTCTGGAAATCTCCGCCAACGAGTCAATATTCATCCACCGTCCAATGGCGGGGTCGTAATTTCTGGCTCCATAGTCGTAAAAGTTAAGTTCCAGCTCGTCCTGAAATTCCTTCCCGTTGTACTTATACTGGTACGATCTTCTCTGCTGCGGTCCCAACGGCTCTATGCCGATCAGATAGCCTCCGTCTTCCTTGCTGATCTCGACATACTCATACTTGTCCGAGTTGTACTTTTCATGCTTCATCCCGAAAGGGTAGTAATGGTTCTCTTCAAGGATGACCAATCCGCCCTTTTCGCTGTCCATCCCGTAGGTCAGCCTGATGTTGCCCAAATGGTCTGTCAGGTTGAAGGCATAATTGTAGCGGGCTGGCCTGGCCCCGCCAGCCGGATAGCATTTTACGTAACCTTCGGCAGTGGGAAAAAGATCGAGCGATGCGGAAATGTACTGGAACCCTGAAAGATAGTCGGTAGGTGTAGATGTGCTGCCATCCCATACGGTCTTTTTCAGTTTTTTTCCGGACGCATCGTAAAGATAGGTAATTTTTTCTCCCGTAACAAAAGATACCAGGATGGGCAGGTTCATGTGGTTGTAGATTACCACAATGCCCTTGTTGTCGTCGGTAATCATGTTGCCGTAGGTATAAAGTGTACTTCTGCTAATCCCAGCAGTAATAACAAACTCATTAACTTTTTCATATACCATTTTCTTTACTGGTTAAATTCTTATTATTAGATACAAGAAAACCATACAAGGGTTTTACTCAAGCATCTATATTATAAATAGTCTCAATTTTTGGAAAGTGTAGATTTTCTGCAACTTTTTTTGTTTTTATAGGAATTGGTACTGTTTCAAGTTTGCGACAGTTGCAACTGTAAATGTCAATTACATATATTTCCCGGACTTTGACTATATTTGTCTTGATGGATTTTATAAATATCAT
>CAZFGA010000066.1:0-2377 GCA_964518395.1 uncultured Flavobacterium sp. | reverse complement strand
CTAAGTGGCTAAGTGGCTAAGTGGCTAAGTGGCTAAGTGGCTAAGTGGCTAAGTGAAAAATAAAAAAGAAAATTTAGATGTGTTATGAAAAGCCTTATTTTTATTTTTTTATTTTCAACAACAATATCTCACGAACTCTTTACCCTCCCTGCTATCTCTTTCACACTTTTAACTTTAACACTAACTACCCACTATCCATTATAAACTATCCATTATAAACTATCCACTATCAACTTTCTTAAAGCCTTTGTTAAACTAATCACTTATGCTGTAATTTTATTTATTTTTACAAAAAAATCCCAACTATGCCAACCGACTGTATCAGCTACCAAGAATCTGGTTACTTTACATCTTTAATCAATGATTATCTAAATCAAAAACCAGACATACAGTCGCTTTATCACCGATTCCCTTCCTTAGAAAATTTTGAGAAACAACTTTTTGAAAAAGGAAACAATTTCAATTCGGATGTTGTTAAACGTAAAACTTTAGTTTCTGTTTTAGAAAAACAATATTCAAATCTATCTGTTTCGGATCTGACAAAATGGAATATTCTGGCTTTGGAAAATCCAAAAACTTTTACAATCACAACCGGACATCAGCTCAATCTTTTTACTGGGCCGTTATATTTTTTATATAAGATTGTTTCAACTATTAATCTTACCAAACAACTAAAATTAAAATATCCAAAATATAATTTCGT
This sequence comes from uncultured Flavobacterium sp., assembly GCA_964518395.1. Classification (GTDB taxonomy): domain Bacteria; phylum Bacteroidota; class Bacteroidia; order Flavobacteriales; family Flavobacteriaceae; genus Flavobacterium. The sequence goes on along the minus strand of CAZFGA010000066.1, from coordinate 1,674 downwards.
GCCGATTTATTGGATGGCGACTGAAGATCATGACTTTGAAGAAATTAATTATTTCAACCTGCATGGAAAAAAAGTCCGTTGGAATACGGAAAGTGGCGGACCGGTTGGAAGACTGTCAACTCAGGGATTAGAAGAGGTTTTTGAAGTTTTCTCATTAGAATTGGGTATTGGAAAAAATGCAGACTATTTAAAAAAGCTATTTGAAGAATCGTATGTTCGTCATAATAATCTGGCTGATGCGACACGGTTTTTAGCCAATGAATTATTCGGAAAAACAGGGTTGGTCATACTGGATGCAGATGCTGCCGAATTAAAAAAGCATTTCGCTCCTTATGTCAAGGAAGAACTTCTAAAACAGACTTCCCATAAAAAGGTTTTGGAAGCATCTGAAAAACTGAAAAATTATAATGTTCAGGTTAACCCGCGTGAAATCAACCTTTTTTATATTGAAGATGATTTTCGTGAAAGGATCATTTTACAAAACGGCTTCTATTATGTAAACAATACGGAATTAAAGTTCACTGAAGCTGAGATATTAGAACTACTGGACACTCATCCTGAAAAATTCAGTCCTAATGTTATTATGCGTCCTTTATATCAGGAAGTCATTCTTCCTAACCTTTGCTATATTGGCGGAGGTGGAGAATTAGCCTACTGGCTGGAGCTAAAATCTTATTTTGAAGCTGCTGATGTTACTTTCCCTATTTTACTTTTGAGAAATTCCGTTCTTCTGACTACTGAAAAGCAAGATAAAAAAGCAGATAATCTTGGTTTGTCATGGAAAGACTTATTTTCAAAACAACAGGAATTGATGAATGCCAAAGTGAAAGCTTTTTCAGAGTTTTCAATTGACTTTACCGCACAGAAAACTTTTTTAAGACAGCAGTTTGACAACCTTAACAAAATAGCCGAGCAAACGGACAAATCGTTTACAGGAGCAGTTAAGGCTCAGGAAGTCAAACAAATTAAAGGTTTGGAAAATCTGGAAAAACGTTTGTTAAAAGCCGAAAAGAAAAAACATCAGGAAGAATTGGAACGGATTTCAGATTTACAAAATGAACTGTTTCCAAACCAAAGCTTACAGGAAAGAATTGTCAATTTTTCTGAGTTTTATTTAGGCTACGGTGAGGCGCTTTTAGATAAATTATTCGAAGAGTTACATCCTTTGGAACAAGAATTCAAAATCGTAATTCTATAGTCGTTCCTTTCCTAAAACCGACAAAAGCAATCCGTTTCTTTTTGTTTTGAAGGGAATACAAAAATTTTCCGTCGCTAATTCATGCGATTGTTTTTCGTTTTCTATCAAAAACACTACTTTTGCGCCGAATCTAAACAAAAAAAATATAATGGCAACGAATAGAACATTCACAATGATTAAGCCTGATGGTGTTGAAAACGGACACATCGGTGGAATTTTGAACATGATTACTGAAGGCGGTTTTAAAATTGTTTCTTTGAAACTGACGCAATTGACTGTAGCTGATGCACAACAATTTTATGCAGTTCACAACGCAAGACCTTTCTTTGGAGAGCTAGTTGAGTTCATGACAAGAGGTCCTATTGTAGCAGCAATCTTGGAAAAAGAAAATGCTGTTGAAGATTTCAGAACGCTTATTGGCGCTACTAATCCTGCTGATGCTGCTGAAGGAACTATCCGTAAGAAATATGCAAAAT
>CAZFGA010000065.1:0-2893 GCA_964518395.1 uncultured Flavobacterium sp. | reverse complement strand
TTAAAGACGGAGAAAATATCGATAGAGCATTAAAGCGCTATAAGAGAAAATTTGACAAAACTGGAACAGTTCGTCAACTAAGAGCACGTCAGGCTTTCATTAAGCCATCTGTTGTCAGAAGAGCTCAAATCCAGAAAGCAGGTTACATCCAAAACCTTAGAGATCAATTAGAGAATTAATATTTAATTTTCTTCAAGATACAAAACCGTTAGTCATGAAAGTTTAATACCTTTGATGCTAACGGTTTTTTTATGCTTGATAATAAAGAATCATTTAAGGATTATCTTCAAAAAGAGAAAAATTATTCCCTTCATACGGTTACGGCCTACAGTAATGACCTGTCTGATTTTGAGCTTTTTTTAAAGCGGGATTTTGATCAGGATAGTCTTGAGGATGTAAATTACAGTCAGATCCGAAGCTGGATCGTTTCATTGGTCGATGCCGGCATCTCAAATACGTCGGTTAACCGAAAAATTTCTTCGTTAAAATCTTTTTATAGGTTTCTCTTGAAAATAAAGCGAATTGAGGCAAGTCCGCTACTAAAACACAAAGCATTAAAGACACCTAAAAAACTACAAATTCCTTTTTCTGAAAAAGAATTGGATAAGGTGCTCAATTATATTGTCTACCCCGAAGGTTTTGAAGGATTGCGTGATAAACTTGTTATTGATTTGTTTTATACCACTGGAATCCGTCGGGCGGAACTCATTGGTCTCAAAATGTCGAATGTAGATCTGTCGAAAGGTGTCCTAAAGGTTTTGGGAAAAAGAAATAAGGAAAGAATCCTTCCGCTGCTTCCAATAATACGAGATCAAATCCAATTGTACTTGTCTGAAAGGGCTGACTTAAAAGAAATTAAGGATGATGCTTTTTTCTTTCTTACGTTAAAAGGAGTTAAATTAAATGATTCGCTTGTTTATCGGTTAATAAATATGTACTTTAGTAATGTCTCAGAGAAAGTAAAAAAGAGTCCGCATGTCTTGCGACATACCTTTGCGACTCATATGCTAAACAATGGGGCAGATTTAAACTCAGTAAAAGAATTATTAGGACATTCCAGTTTGGCATCCACTCAAATATACACCCATAGCAGCTTGGCTGAGCTAAAAAAGGTGTATGGAGATGCGCATCCCCGGAATCAGAAGTAATTCTATATGTTCAACCGTATAAAATTTTATTTATTATGAAGGTAAACGTTCATGCAGTTAACTTTAATGTTGACGGAAAGCTTGTGGCATTCATTCAAGCCAGATTGGATAAGTTAGAAAAGTACTATGACAAAGTTGTTTCGTCAGATGTTTTTTTAAAGGTGGAAAAAACGAGTGATAAGGAGAATAAGATAGTGGAGATAAAAATCCATGTTCCTGGAGATGAATTTATTGTTAAAAAACAATGCAAAACATTTGAAGAAGGAGTCGAGCTTTCGTCTGAAGCTTTAGAGAGGTTGTTGCTGAAAAGAAAAGAAAAGATAAGAACGCATATATAATATAAATTTTTTTCAAAAATATTTTGATTAAGAAACAAAATGATATACATTTGCAGTCCGTTAGAAATAGCGGACTTTTTTTATTGAGTTTGCCGGTGTAGCTCAGCTGGCTAGAGCAGCTGATTTGTAATCAGCAGGTCGTGGGTTCGAGTCCCTCTATCGGCTCAGTTCTTTTATAAGATTGAAAATAAAATGGTTAGGGGAGATACTCAAGCGGCCAACGAGGACGGACTGTAAATCCGTTGGGAAACCTTCGCAGGTTCGAATCCTGCTCTCCCCACAAAAACTGAGATTTTTGTTGAGATTTAGATATAAATCAAAAATCTTGAATTAAAAATCCCAATCGGGATTCCCTGCCGGTGTAGCTCAGGGGTAGAGTGCTTCCTTGGTAAGGAAGAGGTCACGGGTTCAAATCCCGTCATTGGCTCAAGTAAGAATTTGAACACTAATATATAACTAAGATTAAAATTAAGTAAAATGGCAAAGGAGAATTTTAACCGTTCCAAACCGCACTTAAATATAGGTACAATTGGACACGTAGATCACGGAAAAACTACATTGACTGCTGCAATTACTAAAGTAATGGCAGAAGCAGGTTTTTCTAAAACAGCTGCAAAATCTTTCGATCAGATTGATAATGCTCCTGAAGAAAAAGAAAGAGGTATTACAATCAATACATCACACGTTGAGTACGAAACAGCTAACCGTCACTACGCTCACGTTGACTGTCCAGGTCACGCGGATTACGTAAAGAACATGGTTACTGGTGCTGCTCAGATGGACGGTGCTATCTTGGTTGTTGCTGCTACAGACGGGCCAATGCCGCAAACACGTGAGCACATCCTTTTAGGTCGCCAGGTAGGTATTCCTAGAATCGTTGTATTCATGAACAAAGTGGATATGGTTGATGATGCTGAGTTGTTAGAACTAGTTGAAATGGAAATCAGAGACTTATTGTCTTTCTATGAATATGATGGAGATAATGGTCCAGTTATCCAGGGTTCTGCTTTGGGTGGATTGAACGGAGATGCTACATGGGTTCCTAAAATTATGGAATTGATGGAAGCTGTTGACAACTGGATCGAAGAGCCAGTTCGTGACGTTGCTAAGCCATTCTTGATGCCGGTTGAAGACGTATTCACAATTACAGGTCGTGGAACTGTTGCTACAGGTCGTATCGAAACTGGAGTTGCTAATACTGGAGATGCTGTTGAAATCATCGGTATGGGAGCTGACAAATTGACTTCTACAATCACTGGAGTTGAGATGTTCCGTAAAATCCTTGACAGAGGTGAAGCTGGAGATAACGTAGGTTTGTTGTTGAGAGGTATTGATAAAGCTGATATCAAAAGAGGTATGGTTATTATTAAGCCAGGATCTGTTAAGCCGCACTCTAAATTCAAAGCT
>CAZFGA010000064.1:0-3668 GCA_964518395.1 uncultured Flavobacterium sp. | reverse complement strand
CTGTCCCAAGCAAAACCAGCAGCAAGGGATACAAAACAAAATGATGCGGAGTATAGAAACGAATATGATTGGAATAGCTTTGCGTTTTCATAGGACATGGTTTAGTTATATCCTATAAAAATAATTAATTCCAAGAACAATTCCGAGTCGTTTTATCCCAAAACCGGATTCTCTAAATCCTGGAGAGAAGATTTTTTCAGTTCAACACAAAATGTGCTGCTATCAATGTATTCTGTTGCCGAAAAATCGAGCAGGTACATTTTTTTTCTGAAAAACCCATAAACGGTTAATATGATTTTTTGTGACTCCTCCGGCTTTTCAAGTAAGAAGTGTCTTTTTTCAGTAATTTTAGTTCCAACCTTATACCACAAGGCATTTCGGAATCTGTAGTCTAAAATAATAAATTTGTCTCCAAAAAAGTGTTTGTTGGAATAATTGGAGTAAATCAGCCTGATATTTTTATCTGTCCTAAAAAAGACTTTGACAATACGCGCGGCTACATTAGTTACAAATTCATAAGTAATAGACGAATCTGTAACTTTTTCTAAAGTTAAATTTTGCGGTTTCATTAATAAGAACTTAGGGGGTAGATCGCAATAATAAGAACAATTTCTTAAAAAACACTTAAAAAACCGATAAAATACCAAAAAAATCCGATGAATTACACAATTACATAAAAAATATGACCACTTTTTTTAAATTACCCTAAGATTTATAGCATAAAAAAACCGCCTGTATAAGGCGGTTTAGTATTTTAAAATAATTGGCTAATTAGTTTTTGATCAGACGCTTAACAATTGTTCCGTTTTCACCTTCCAGTTTCATAATATAAACACCGGTAGCTGCTTTCTGAAGATCAACAGTATAACTATCAGATGCACTGCTGAATTGTTTAGAATAAACCAACTGACCTGAAACAGAATATACATTAATTGCATCAACAGCTGTCTGAGTAGCAAATTGAACATTCACAAGTCCGTTTGTAGGATTTGGATATACAGAAACTGAAGCATTTTCAAATCCAGGAGTTGAAAGTGATGGAGCTATTGTTACCGTATAATCTTCCATTTCACCATAATTGTTATCAGCAACTACTGGCCCACAAGCAAATTGGTGTCCGAAAGATGTCGCTGCAGACGCTGCAACAACAACTCTCATTCTGGTGTTACCCACCACTGCCGTTGCAGGTATTGTTATACTACCCGCCAGTGCCTCATTCAAGCCGGTACCGATATAGTTATATTCTGCCTCTTCAAAAACTCCATTTCTATTATAATCAATCCAAATACCAACTGACTCATATAACCATCCATCACCTGATGGTCCTACAGAAACAGAAACCGGAATAGCTGATCCAATATTAAACACCGGAGGTGTAACTGAACCACTATAGTTAGTATATCCTGTTGTTGAATTTCCACAAGCTGTAGCATTGCTCATTGTTCCGACAGTAACATTAGTAATTACGTCACCGTCACCACAATTGAAATTGATAGCATTCGTGCAGTAGCAAGCATCAACTGAATTTTGCGCTACAGAAATTGCTGTTGAAGTAGCGGTTTGCCCACTGCCTGAACAAGTTATGATAACTCTGTAAAAAGTAGCTTGTGTCTGACCGGTAACATTGTAATTTAACGAAGTCTGTGCACTACCTATATTAGCCCATTGGTCTGTTCCTGTTGGAGAAGACTGCCATTGGTAAGAAAAACCAGCAGATGGTGTCACACCAGTAGCATTTAAAACAAAGGAAGTCTGTGGACAAACAGAAGCTTGCGTAGAAGTTGCTGCACCCACGGCAGGAGTACCTGTACACGCTGTAGCTGCAGTAATATTTACAGTATAATCTTCATACTCTCCATATCCAAGATATGGTGCTGCACAAGAACTTGTTGCCGCAATAGCTTGTGCATATTGAGCTTTAACCCTCATTCTTGTATTTCCACCCAAAGCTGTTACGGGAACTGCAACAGAAGCTGTTACCACAGAACCTGCAGCTGGTGAAGTTCCAATAGTTGTAAATTCTGAAGCGTCAAAAGTACCATCGTGATTATAATCAATCCATACCGCAACATGCTGGGTTCCAATATGCACCGGAATTGTTACCGAAATAGTATGTGATTGTCCTGCTGTAATACTGGCAGCTGTTCCTGCTGTAAAATCACTATACCCACCTGTTACACATGTAGACGGGTTATTAATCCCTGCAAAAGTAACATTTACAATTTCATCACCATCGGAACAGTCACCTACTCCGGGAGTGCAATATGTCTGCGATTGAGCTGTAGCTGACGCCAATAAAAAGGCGCCAAAAAATAAACCTTTGATTTGTGTAAAGTTTTGTCTTACACCTGACTGTAATGTAGTTTTTTTCATGAAAGTTAGTTTCATGCAAATAACCCTAATACATTTGATTAAGTTTAGTACTAAAAAATTATTTACATCGTTATACCTCTCCAAGGTATGAGTTTTATTGTTAAAATAAAAATTTAGAAGCCAAAATAGCTGTTAAATCTTCAAATTTTAACATCTGTTAAAACTTTTAAGCCAGAAATTATGTGCCGCAAAACCTGAATAATTTATTCTTACTTTTACCTCTACAAAAAATTCAAAATGAACGACACTATCATCACCATCATTGCTTTTATAATTGCCTTAGCCATAGGAATTTTTATTGGAAAAGCATTATTTTCCGCCAATGCGAAATCACAAAAAGCCGGCCTTGAAGAAAGAGTAAACGGACTGATGTCGCAAATCGAACAATTAAGGCAGCAGCAACAGCATGAAATTCGAAATGCAGAAAATCAGCTGCAGCAAACGGCAATGGAACGAGAAAATCTCAGAGCCGAAAAAGAAGCGCTTGCCATTCAGCTTTCTAAAAAAGAAGTAGATTTCGAAAACTTATGGGAACGCAATAAGGAGCAAAAACAGGAAGTAGAACAACTTCAGGAAAAATTCACAAAAGAATTTGAAAACCTCGCCAATAAGATCTTGGAAGAAAAGTCTTCAAAATTTACAGAACAGAACAGGGAAAACCTAAAAAACATACTCTCTCCTCTTCAGGATAAAATCCAACTTTTTGAAAAGAAAGTCGAAGATACGCATAAAGAAAGTATCGATTATCATGCTGCACTTCGCCAGCAAATACTGGGCCTCAGAGAAATGAATGAGCAGATGAGCAAAGAAACACTCAATCTTACAAAAGCATTAAAAGGCGATAGCAAAATGCAAGGAAACTGGGGAGAACTGATTCTCGAAAGAGTACTTGAAAAATCAGGTCTTGAAAAAGGCAGGGAATATGAAGTCCAGCAAAGTTTTATAACCGAAGACGGAACACGTGTTTTTCCTGACGTGGTAATTAATCTTCCCGACGGAAAGAAAATGGTCGTAGATTCTAAAGTATCTTTGATTTCTTATGAAAGATACATCAATGAGGAAGATGACATCTTAAAAGCGTCATTTTTAAAAGAACACCTGAACTCAATCAGAAGACACGTGGAACAACTGGGCGCTAAAAACTATCACGATCTCTACCAGATAGAAAGCCCGGACTTTGTCCTGCTTTTCATCCCGATGGAACCTGCATTCGCCATAGCCCTTAATGAAGATACGACTTTATACAACAAAGCTTTTGAAAAGAATATCGTAATTGTAACACCTTCTACCCTTTT
>CAZFGA010000063.1:0-3937 GCA_964518395.1 uncultured Flavobacterium sp. | reverse complement strand
ACCATTCAGTTGCAAATATAAGCAACTTTTTGGTTGCGCAAAATATTTTACTGTTTTTTTTCAGACAATACAGTTGAAAATGAGTTACAACACGTAAAGGATTGAGTATATAGGCCCAAAGTCTGTGTAAAATAAATTAAGCTCATCCCCATCATTTGGAAAGGCATGAAAATGTTATTAATTCTTAAAAAATACACCTATAACTATTAACATACTTTTGTGCTAATGTAGGCGGCTTATCAAAATTTATATATTTGTACCAAAACAATCTCAATGCTGCACGAGTTTCCTTTTTATCTTGCTGTTATCTTGGCAATTATTTTTTTGGTAATGCTTGCCAATAAAATCAAGGTGGCCTACCCTATCCTATTGGTTTTTGCTGGTCTGGCTATCAGTTTTATTCCGGGTATTCCGTTAGTCAAAATTGATCCTGAATTGATATTTATCATCTTCTTACCTCCGCTTTTATATGAAGCGGCCTGGTCTACTTCGTGGAAAGAGCTTTGGCGATGGCGCAGGATTATTGGCAGTTTCGCTTTCTTGGTTGTTTTTCTTACGGCCTTAGCCGTTGCAATTGTTTCGAATCATTTCATTCCGGGATTCTCTCTGGCTCTTGGTTTCCTTTTAGGCGGTATTGTATCGCCTCCTGATGCGGTTAGCGTTGGTGCTATCCTAAAATTTGTAAAAGTACCCAAACGTTTGGCATCTATGCTAGAGGGCGAAAGCTTACTGAACGATGCTTCCAGTTTAATTGTTTTTCGTTTCGCCCTGATTGCCATCGGAACAGGACAGTTTGTATTACAGGAAGCCATCCTTAATTTCAGCTGGATGATATTTGGCGGAATTGCTATTGGCGTATCCATCGCTTATGTGTTCTTTAAAACACACAAAATCCTACCAACAGATGTCAATATGGATATAGTACTCACCCTTGTCGCTCCTTATATTATGTATATGGTTGCTGAAGAACTGCATAGTTCCGGTGTATTGTCTGTTGTTAGCGGCGGCTTGTTTCTTTCTAAAAGAAGCCATCAGTTTTTATCAAGCAGTAGCCGATTGCGAGCCGTAAACTTTTGGGAATCCTTGGTCTTTGTACTCAACGGATTGGTATTTATGTTTATAGGGCTTGAACTTCCTGAAATTGTTGACGGTTTGGGTGCTATAGGCCTTTCAACTGCTATAGGATATGGAGTACTTATTACCGGAGTACTTATTGTTGTACGGATTCTTTGCGCTTATGGAGCTGTTATAGTCACATTGATTGCCCGCAATTTTATTACCGTAGCCGAATCCAGAAACCCGGGCATTAAAGGACCATTCGTTTTAGGATGGGCCGGCATGCGAGGCGTGGTGTCATTGGCAGCGGCCTTGTCTATTCCGGTTCATTTGGATAACGGTATGCCGTTTCCGCAGCGTCACCTTATCTTGTTTATCACCTTTGTAGTAATCCTACTTACCTTGGTATTGCAAGGATTGACATTGCCTTTTATTATCAAGAAATTCAACCTGCCAGAATACGACCATCCGTTAAGCGATGAAGAATCGTATCACCAAATGTACAAACAACTTACACAGAAAAGTCTGGAACATTTAAAAAGCAACTTTTCAAAAGAACTGGAAGAACAGGCCGTCTTACAACAGATGGCCCGGAAATGGGAAGACAGCAATTATCTTCCGGATGATGCTTCAATGATAATAGAGTGTAAAACGGTATATCTTTCCATACTTGACCAGCAGCGACAAATGTTACGTGTCATGAATCAGGATCACAGTGTTAATGAAGAAGTCGTTCGCAGGCATTTACGTCGCTTAGATATTGAAGAAGAAAAGATGTCATTCCAATAATCATTACAAATTATAAAAAATCAGCCAGGTCCATAGTCTGGCTTTTTTTATGGTTTCCTTTCATCTATATATCTTCCTCGCAATAGATCTTTCTTAGAGCGTTATCCAAAAGTTAGAAAAACTTTAAAAATATTTTTTTTCTGTTAAAAAATAAAAATAAACTCATTTACTATGCATGCATAATATTTTATTTTGTATATTTGGATTAATCAATTCTTTATATGAAAGATAAAACTATAGACTATATACTAAGAGCGACTTGGCAAGCCGTTTCCAGAATGTATAATGAAGAAGCTGCAAAATATGGGGCTACAATGGCTACAGGATTTGCATTGCTTAGCCTTGACAGAGACAAAGGTTCGCCATCGACAACTTTAGGTCCAAAAATGGGAATGGAACCTACCAGCCTGACTCGAACCCTGAAGTCAATGGAAGAAAAAGGACTTATAACCCGAAAGAAAAATCCTGTTGACGGACGTGGCGTACTGATACATCTTACAAAGTTTGGAAAAGAAAAAAGAGAACTTTCTAAGAACACCGTACTTAAATTTAATGAAAAGATCAGGGAACATATACCGGAAGAAAAACTGCTACATTTTATTGAAGTTGCGGAAACTATCAATATGCTGATAGCAGACAAAAGTATCTTCTCAGATATACCCGAAGAAAAACAGATGCAAACAACAAACAAATAATACTAAGGAATGAAACGACTGATCAAAAAAGTTGCTGTCATAGGTTCAGGAATCATGGGATCGGGCATTGCCTGCCATTTCGCTAATATTGGAGTAGAAGTACTTTTACTTGATATTGTTCCTCGAGAATTAACCGAGGCAGAACAAAAAAAAGGACTAACACTGGAAAACAAGGCTGTCCGAAACCGGGTAGTAAACGAACACTTGGCGAATGCCTTGAAATCGAAGCCCTCGCCTATTTACAATATAAAATTTGCCGACAGGATAACTACCGGAAATACTACAGACGACCTGTCAAAAATAGCAGAAGCTGACTGGATTATCGAAGTAGTTGTAGAACGACTCGATATTAAAAAGCAGGTTTTCGAACAAATTGAAAAATTCAGAAAACCGGGCACGCTAATTACTTCAAATACATCCGGAATCCCGATTCATTTTATGAGCGAAGGAAGAAGCGAAGATTTCCAAAAGCATTTCTGCGGAACGCACTTTTTCAATCCGGCACGTTACCTAAAACTTTTTGAAATTATTCCAGGTCCAAAAACTTCAACTGAAGTATTGGACTTCCTAAATAATTATGGCGAACAATTCTTAGGCAAGACTTCGGTCATAGCCAAAGACACGCCAGCTTTTATTGGAAACCGTATCGGAATTTTCGGAATCATGAGCCTTTTCCATCAAGTAAAAGAACTTGGCCTTACAATAGAAGAAGTTGACAAATTGACCGGACCGGTTATTGGCCGACCAAAATCGGCTACATTCAGAACAGTAGATGTTGTTGGTCTTGATACATTAGTACATGTTGCTAATGGTCTTTACGAAGGTGTTCCAAACGATGAAGCTCATGAACTGTTCAAGTTACCGGAATTCATCAGCAAAATGATGGAAAACAAATGGCTTGGAAGCAAAACCGGACAAGGTTTTTATAAAAAGGTAGACAAAGACATTCTTTCGCTTGACCTTGATACTTTAGAATATAGAGCTCCTAAAAAAGCATCTTTTGCAACATTAGAACTCACAAAAACAATTGATAAACCAATTGATCGCTTTAAAGTTCTGGTAAAAGGAACAGACAAGGCAGGAGAATTTTACAGAAAGAATTTTTCCGGGATGTTTGCTTATGTAGCCAACAGGGTTCCAGAAATTACAGAAGACTTCTATAAAATAGACGACGCTATGAAAGCTGGTTTCGGTTGGGAAAATGGTCCATTCGAAATTTGGGATGCTATTGGCGTTGAAAAAGGAATCGAACTGATGAAAGCTGAAGGATACGAGCCTGCAGCTTGGGTTACAGATATGTTAGCATCCGGAAATAAGTCGTTCTATACCGTTAAAGATGGAGCAAGCTATTTTTATGATAGAGCTTCCAAATCTCAGAAAAAAGTTCCGGGACAAGA
>CAZFGA010000062.1:0-5472 GCA_964518395.1 uncultured Flavobacterium sp. | reverse complement strand
TTTTTATTGTCCAGCGTTCCTTTCCAGCTCAAATCTTTATGGCTAAAACTTGGATAATTTACGGTTTCTTTTTTCTTAAAACGATCTTTATATAATAATATCTGAATGTTTTCTCTTTTGATTCCGTTTGCTAAAAGCTCTTCAATCAGATTTACCTTGTCTTCAAAATAGGTCTTATCAATTAACAATCCGACAGTTGTTATCGTCTCGTCAGATGGGTTTCCCTTTACCTGCAGGGAACTATTTTTTAATGTTCTTTTTGCAGAAAAGTTCTTGAAAAAATTTAAAAACATAGTACTTTTACTTGTGATTACAAATTTAATTAAATAAGCCGTATTTCAGATGCTAAAACAAAAAAACTATAACGCTGCACTGGCACAATTTGTTTCAATCCTAACATTATTTCTGGCAATTTCCTGTTCCACCCAAAAGCCTTATGTTTCAAAGATTGAAGGAAAGCAGATTGGAATTACGAACACCAATCCGCAAACTCCTGCTATCGAAGAATTTATAAAGCCGTACAGAGAAAATATTGATAAGGACATGAACCAGGTTTTAGCCTATGCTCCGGAAACTATGGACAAAAGCAAAGGCGAATGGCAGACTACTATTGGTAGCTTGCAGGCAGATATAACGCTTGCAACTGCCAATAAATTATTCCTGAAACGGGAAAACAAATCGGTCGATATCTGTCTGTTGAATCACGGCGGTATCCGAAGCATGATTTCTAAAGGAAATGTGACTACCCGCACCGCTTTTGAATTGATGCCTTTTGAAAACGAACTGGTTGTTGTTGCCCTAAAAGGCCAGCAGATTATAGAAATGGTCAATTATCTAATTTCTGAGAAAAAACCGCATCCACTTGCTGGTATGGAAATCGTATTAAACAAAGATGCCACTTCTTATAAAAGCATTACCATACAGGGAAAACCTTTGGATATCAACAAAATCTATTATGTAGCCACCAACGATTATCTTTATAATGGTGGCGATAGCATGAATTTCTTCAAAAAAGGAACCATGACTTCTTTAGATTACAAGCTCCGCAATGTCTGGGTTGATTACTTCAAGGAAACAGACACGATTCCGGTACCAAGAAACAAAAGGATTATTGTTGAGTAATCAAAAAGGCAAAAAGACACAAAATGAAAAGAAGAGATTTTATACAAAAAACAGTAGCGAGTTCGGCTTTACTAACCGTTGGCGGATTGTCATTAAGCAGTTTTAAACCGCTCGACAAAAAGCATATTACCATATTGCATACTAATGATGTCCATAGCCACATCGATCCGTTTCCGCCAACCGATGCTAAAAACCCTAATATGGGCGGTGTTTCCAGACGAGCCAGCCTGATTGAAAGTATCCGCAAGGAAAATCCAAATACGTTGCTTTTGGATGCCGGTGATATATTTCAGGGCACCCCTTATTTTAATTATTATGGAGGCGAATTGGAGTTCAAGTTGATGAGCATGATGAAATATGATCTCGCCACTATGGGAAATCACGATTTCGACAATGGAATTGATGGTTTTTATTCGCAATTGCATAATGCCAAATTTGATTTTGTAAGTGCCAATTATGATTTTAAAAACACTATTCTGGATGGTGTTGTCAAGCCTTATAAGGTTTTTGTCAAAGACGGAATCAAGATTGGTGTTTTTGGATTAGGTGTTGAATTAGACGGCTTGGTAGATAAGAAAAATTATAAAGAAACGGTTTATAACGACCCTATTTCTGTATCGCAGGAAATGACACGGATTTTAAAGACACAGGAAAGATGTGATCTCATTATCTGCCTGTCTCATATTGGATATGCTTATAAAAACGATCCTGATAAAATTTCCGACTTAAAATTAGCAGCCGCCACACGAGATATTGATTTGATTATTGGCGGACATACGCATACTTTCCTTGACAAGCCTACGATTGTAAAAAATCTGGACGGGATTGATACATTGGTTAATCAGGTAGGCTGTTATGGTATTAATTTGGGAAGAATTGATTTTTATTTTGATACTGATAAGAGTAAGGTGCATAGCGGAAGAACTATTGTGATTTAATCCTAAGTCTTGAAGTTAGATACAGTTTTACTTGGATAGCGTTTTGAACGCGGATACACACTGATTTTGCGGATTTACGCGGATTAAAAAAGCCATTAAGATTTTCATTAATGGCTTTTTTGTTTTGTATAGATTTCTCAAATTGACACTTTATCCTAGCATTGCGATAAAATCATCTTCTGAGATAATCGGGACATTTAGTTTGTTGGCTTTTTCTAATTTGGCAGGCCCCATATTATCACCGGCCACCACATAATCTGTCTTTGCAGATATGGAACTTCCTACTTTTCCTCCATTATCTTCAATTGATTTTTTCAGCTCATCCCGTGAGAATTTCTCAAACACTCCCGAAACCACAAAGGTTTTTCCAACTAATTTATCTGTTGCATCCGGATTAAAAACGGTTTTGGCTTCAAGCTGAACACCATAATCCCTCAGCCTCTGGATAATAGTTCTGTTTTCCGGGTTCTCGAAAAATTCAATTACGCTTTGCGCTATACGCTCCCCGATTTCATCTACCAAAATCAGATCCATCAGACTGGCATTGCTTAGGTTATCGATATTCTGATAGTGTTTTGCTAATTTTTTCGCAACCGTTTCGCCCACATAACGGATTCCAAGCGCAAACAAAACCCTTTCAAAAGGAACTTCTTTGGATTTTTCAATTCCGTTAACCAGGTTTTCTGCCGATTTCTGAGCCATCCTTTCCAAAGGAATGACCTGTTCAACCGTTAGGTCATACAAGTCGGCATAATTCTGCACCAAATTATTATTAAAAAGCAAGGCTACGGTTTCTCCTCCCAGCCCTTCAATATCCATGGCTTTTCTGGAAATATAATGCTGAATTCTACCTATGATTTGCGGCGGACATCCGTAAAAATTCGGGCAATAATGCTGTGCCTCACCTTCTTTTCTGATTAATTCGGTATCACATTCCGGGCAATTTGCAATGTAGACTGTAGGCTGCAAATCTAAAGAACGTTTTGTAAAGTCAACGCCTATAATCTTCGGAATGATCTCTCCTCCTTTTTCTACAAAAACTTCATCACCAACACGGATATCCAGTTTTTCAATCTGGTCTGCATTGTGCAAGGATGCCCGTTTTACAATAGTTCCTGCCAACTGAACCGGTTCCAGATTGGCTACAGGAGTAATCGCTCCGGTTCGACCTACCTGATAAGAAATTGAATTCAGATGCGTGGAAACCTGTTCTGCTTTAAATTTATAGGCGATTGCCCAACGAGGCGATTTGGAAGTATAACCCAATTCATCCTGATAATGCAGGTTATTTACTTTAACAACCACACCGTCTGTTTCATAAGGCAGATCATGACGATGGATATTCCAGTAATCAATAAATTCAAAAACTTCGTCAATGCTTTTTACCAGCCTGGCTTCTTTTGGCACTTTAAAACCAAAACTCCTGGCTTTTTCCAGACTTTCAAAATGAGTCGAAAATTTGACATCATTGCCAATAAAAGTATACAAAAGGCAATCCAGAGGACGTTTTGACACTTCGGCACTGTCTTGCAATTTCAAACTGCCTGAGGCTGTATTTCTTGGGTTTGAATACGGAGTTTCACCTATTTCAATCAATTCCTGATTCATTTTAGCAAAACCTTCAAGCGGCAATATAATTTCGCCTCTAATTTCAAAGCTATCCGGATAATTACCTTTTAGCTGCAACGGTACAGAACGAATGGTCTTTACATTATTAGTCACGTCGTCACCCTGAAATCCGTCACCACGTGTTACAGCCCGTTTTAATTTTCCGTGCTCATATGTCATAGAAATAGAAGCACCGTCATATTTCAGTTCGCAGGTATATTCCAACGGAACATCGCCTAATATTTTCTGGATTCTTTTTTCCCAATCCAAAACATCTTCTTTTGAATAGGAATTATCCAAAGAGTACATTCGGTTCTTATGGGTAATGGTTTCAAAGTTTTTGGTAATCATTCCTCCAACGCGCTGTGTTGGGGAATTTTCGTCAAAAAACTCCGGGTGTTTGCTTTCAAGCTCCTGGAGTTCTTTTAGTTTTGTATCAAAATCATAATCTGATATTGTGGGATTGTCCAAAACATAATAATTGTAATTATGCTGATCTAACTCTTCCCGCAACGATTGGATGGTACTCTGAATATCCATAAAAAAATTGGCTAATTTAGTTCTGTAAACAGAGCACTAAAATAACCAATTTTCAATAAATATCGTGTTTTTATGACGACTGAATTATACCGTTGATTTGCAAATATAATTGGCCATCGCTCAAAATAGCACCTTGTTGGATCAGATTGAAAATTGCATCATTCCTTTCTTCTTCATACTCCTTCTGTCCTACCTTAATCTCTACAGTTTCAGTAAACATATTGTCACTTAGCCATTGCAATCCTTCACGGGTCATAAAATCGACATCAGCAGCAAGTGCCTTAAGCACAATCGACTTGATTACTTTTTCCTGACAATGGAAAAGAAAAATATAGTTTTTAGAAAAGTGTTCCAAATAGTGGGCACCGGTCAAAACGCCTTCCCAAATCAGATCAGAAAACACATCTAATTCCTGTTCTGCAACTTCCGGTTTTTCAGCCTTGATTGTATCCCATTCCTTCTTATCGATTGACTGCGTCGCCAGGAAATTAGCAAATTCCTGATGAAGCGCTTCAAACTGTTCTTTTGTTAATCTTTTGTATTTCATCTTTTATGCTTTATGCTATAAGCTAAACGCTATAGGCATTTGATAAAAAAAAATCCCGACTTTCATCGGGACTTTTATATTTCAGTATTGAAAATACTATTTTTCAGCTACGATTTCGTAAGGCAAATCTACGATAACTTCTCTGTGTAATCTCACAGTAGCATTGTATTTACCAGTACGCTTAACGATTCCAGAAGTAATGAATTTTCTGTCGATTGATTGACCTTGCTTCTCCAAAGCTTCAGCGATGTCGATGTTAGTGATAGAACCGAAAAGTTTTTCACCACCAGCTTTAGCTGAAATTTTGATTTCAAGAGCTTTCAATGCTTCAGCCAATTTCTTAGCATCATCAACAATTTTAGCTTCTTTGTGCGCTTTTTGTTTTAGGTTTTCAGCCAATACTTTTTTTGCAGAAGGAGTTGCCATGTGAGCAAATCCTTGTGGGATTAAGTAGTTACGTCCGTATCCGTTTTTTACAGTTACGATATCATCTTTAAAACCTAAGTTTTGAACGTCTTTTTTTAAGATAAGTTCCATGTTGTTGTCCTTAATTTGTAGAAGTTAGGTTTCATTGTGAAACCAACAACTGTGTTTTTACTATTTTAATAAATCGGCCACGTATGGCATTAAAGCTAAATGTCTTGCTCTCTTAACAGCTACAGACACTTTTCTAAAAACTATATTTTTCTTTTCCATTGTCAGGAAAAAGTAATCAAG
>CAZFGA010000061.1:0-8178 GCA_964518395.1 uncultured Flavobacterium sp. | reverse complement strand
AGAGTAACAAAGATAAGCTATTGGAAATACGCAAAATTACGGTTTGCCGTAAAGTATTTAGCTCCTATAATTACCATCCCATAATCACGATATGTGGCAAATGGTTAAAAAAAAGCGGATTCAGGGCAGGCGATAAGCTGGCTCTGAAAGTTTATAAAAAGAAAATCATCGTAGAAATCGAAATGCCGAGAGAGGAATTTTATAAGGAAAACCTGTGGAATTTTAAGGATTAATAGAGAGTTGGGTAGTATAACAATACATTTTATAATATAGTGATTTAGTACAAAATGATTCTTTTAAGGCGGTTTCGTTAATTGGATTTAAAAATTGATTTATGAACCTTTGTATTTGCTAAAGGGGAAACTTCAGATGAAAAGGCAAATCCATAGGCATGCGTAAGCACTTGAATTTTGCGCATAAATAGCAAAATTTAAGCCTGTTAACGAAATGTTAAAATTTGCTAGGAGTGGAGTATTTGAAAACTGGTAGACGGGCAAGTAACTACGTCTACCTACAGTCCGAATGTCGGACACTTTTATAAGATTAAATTCCTGAAAATGTGTTTGTTGAACCTAAAAAGATATGTTTTCTTAAAATTGTGTTAAAATCAAATAAATTACTTTCATTTTTATTTAAAAAAAAATCATATTTTGCGTAAAAAATATATTTATGCGAATACCTATTATATGTCTACAGTGTGAACAGGAACACAGACCAATAAATATGAGTCAAATCAATAATAACAATATTTATACGTTTACCTGTGAGAATGGACATGAAAATGTTTTAGTACATCAGCAAGAAAAATTTGAACTTTTATTTGACTCAGGTGCAAGAGCTATAAAGCATGGATATTTACGTGAAGGTGTTTCTTCAATTGCATCTAGTCTTGAAAGGATGTATGAATTTGCTATTAAAGTTTTATCTCTTGAACTTGGTGTAACTTTTGAAGAAATAGAAGCTATATGGAAAAACGTAAGCAGACAGTCAGAAAGACAAATAGGTGCATTTACTTTTCTTTATGGTATTAAATTTAAACATGTTCCTTTACTTATTAATAAACAAGTAGAATTTAGAAATGAAGTAATACATAAAGGATATTTTCCTAGTTTCGAAGAAACAATAGAATTTGGCCAATCAGTTTTAGATTTGATGTCTAGTATTGTATCAGAACTTAAACATGAATGTAAGGATTCTGTAGAAAAAGTTATTATGGCAACTATTTCTAAAAATAGTCATGAGGCACGAAAAATAAGTGAAAACATAGTTCATTTGAGTACAGCGACAGCGGTAAGTTTAAATGTAACTAGAACTGAAAAAGTTATTTTATCGGACTATATAACTTCATTGGAATAATTTATTATATTTGAATCAATACTAACCGATAAGTTTATACGATAAGAAAAACAGAAAAGCTGTATATTATTTGAACTATAATCTACAGTAAGTCAAGCAAAAACAACATCTTTTCTGGTTAATGATTTTTTTGAAAGTTGTATTTTATTTGACCTATAATTTATATTATGTAAAATAAAATATTTTTTAAATAGAACCATAATACTCTCTGGATTCTATACTATCTCCACTATATTTGCAGTCATAACTTAATATACTCATGGAATATTTATTAATACTACTTGTTATCTTCTTATTATTCTACGTGCCGAAAAAATTTAAAAAGCGTAAATAAATTTATTCGTGCAATCGTAATCTGTTTTTTAGATCCTGGATTTCTTGATGAAGCTTTTTTTGTTTTTGCAGCAGATTTAAAATTGCATCAATTCCTTCCGGATTAATATGCAATTCATAATACAATTGTCTACAGCGATCCAGATCATCTAAATTTTCAGAGTCCATAAACTTTTCATTATTCATGTTTTCAAATGGAATAATTCCCATTTCGTCCAGTATATCGATAAATGTACTTTCAATTTTATAATGACTACAATAGTCCGATATAATAATTCGTTCGATTTTCATTTCTAATCAATTATAGTTTTGATAATTCCTTAAAGGCTTCTTTTTGTTGTTCTGACAAGTTTGTCGGAATTTTTATGTCATATGTTATAATAAGGTCGCCAAACGATCCTTCTTTTTTATAAACTGCCATACCTTTATTTTTAAGCCGTACTTTGGTTCCGTTTTGGGTTTCGGCCGGTACTTTTAGTTTTACTTTTCCATCCAACGTTTCAACCGTAATTTCTCCTCCTAAAAT
Organism: uncultured Flavobacterium sp.; assembly: GCA_964518395.1. Classification (GTDB taxonomy): domain Bacteria; phylum Bacteroidota; class Bacteroidia; order Flavobacteriales; family Flavobacteriaceae; genus Flavobacterium. Next base: position 5,963 of record CAZFGA010000061.1, on the reverse strand, counting down.
TGCCGTAAACAGATCAAGATTTACGGTTTTGTAGATATCATTGTTAAGTCGTTTGAACTCTGGATCTTCTTCAATACGGAAAGTGATATATAAATCACCCGCCGGGCCATTATTAGCTCCAGCGCCGCCATGTCCTTTTAGTTTTATGACTTGTCCATCGGCTATACCAGCCGGAACCGTAATTCTTAGGTTTTTCCCGTTTACAGTAATTGTCTGTTTGTGAGTTTTGGCAACGTCTCTAAGCTTCAGATGTAATTCGGCATTATAATCTTGTCCTTTAAAACCGGTTTGCCTACTGCTCCCACGTCTGCCTCCAAACATAGATTCAAAAAAATCGGAGAAATCAGCATTGCCAAATGACGCATCATCGCCAAAATTGGAATACGAACTGCCTGAATATTGTGATTGAGACTGCGATTGCCTTGCCTTTTCATATTCTTCAGCATGCTGCCAATTTTCACCGTAAGCATCATATTTCTTTCTTTTTTCCGGATCACTTAAAACTTCATTGGCTTCATTGATCTGTTGGAATTTTTTATTGGCCTCGGCATCATCCGGGTTCAAATCCGGATGGTATTTCCGGGCTAATTTCCGGTACGCCTTTTTTATTTCGTCGGTACTCGCTTTTTTATCAACTTCTAAAACGCTGTAATAGTCTATAAATGCCATGATTATAATTGTTGTTACACTATAAATTTAAAAAAATAATTAGTCGTATACAACAGATACCAAATAAAAAAGCACCGCCCTTTCAGGCAGTGCTTCATCTAAATTAAGTATTGAAAAATCTATTTAATTTTCACAGGAATGTCCCAGTTTTCCCAACTTAAGGTAACATTGTCCTTGTTTACTTTATAAACCAGCTTTTCAGTCAATGAAACTGATTTTTTAGGTGTTACTTTTACTCTTAGTTGCTCTTGCTTGGCATCCATTTTATAAGCGCCCCATTGCTTCCATTCTTTGTTGAATATGATAGTTGCGGCATCTTTTTCAGGAATTACGAAGAAAGCATATTTCCCTGCCGGTAATTTTTTACCTTCAACAGTGATTTCCTTATCTGTTTCAAAAGTTGTTGCCTCATTGGCACCGGCACGCCATACCTCTCCATAAGGAACAAGTTCGCCCCAAATAGCTCTTCCTTTAACAGAAGGACTTCCGTAGTTGATTGTAATTGTTGCGCCATTAATTTTTCCAGTAGCAGTTTCTGCCGGACTTGCCTTTTTCTCTTGGGCATTTGCAAAAGCAGTCATTACTAATGTCATCAGGAATAATCCGATTTTCTTTTGTAGTTTCATGGTGATGTGTGTTGATTCTTAATTTGTTATCTTTTGACTAGTAAAGATAATCAAGTGAGATTGCTCTGGTTTTTTATTTATAATTCTTTTAAGAATTTTAACACCAAAAATCAATGGTATTTTCAGTTACTTTTGTAGTTAAAAGATTTTAAAATGTTCTATATCGTCTTAAGCATAATTTGCAGTGTTTCTGTTGGAGCACTTCTTAAATTTTCAAAAAGATATTCTTTTGATATTGTCCAGGTCATCGCTGTAAACTATATTTTGGCCCTGTTACTATGTTATGGGACTTTCCAGCCTGATGTTTCTGTCGTAGATGGCAATTCTCCTTGGAAAATATACATCGGACTTGCCATTTTATTGCCTTCTGTATTTTTATTATTAGCTTCTTCCATCAAACATATTGGAATTGTTAAAACAGATATTGCCCAGAGACTATCTTTATTTATTCCTATCCTGGCAGCCTATTTTATTTTTAAGGAAGACTTTACTAACTTAAAATTAGCAGGATTGATTGTTGGTTTTCCTGCTATTTTCCTTACCCTGTCCAAAAAAAATCAATCCGATTCTAAAGAAAACAAATGGATTTTCCCTGTATTGGTATTATTAGGCTTTGGTATCATTGATGTTTTATTTAAGCAGATAGCGCTCCAAAAAAGCATTCCTTACACCACTTCCCTATTTATAGTATTTTGCGGTGCACTTGTGTTGGCTTTGTGTTTTTCTATATATTCTATTTTTATAAAGAAAAATCCGGTACGATTACCAAACGTTATTATTGGGGCCTTTTTAGGGATATTAAATTTTGGAAACATCCTGTTTTATTTAAAAGCGCATAAAGCCTTTTCGGAGAATCCTTCTACTGTTTTTGCAGCTATGAATTTAGGTGTAATTGTCTTAGGCAGCCTGGTAGGAATCATTGCTTTCAAAGAAAAAGTTTCTTTAAAAAACTATATCGGAATTGGCCTGGCATTGGGCTCTATCGTCCTGATTACCCTATCGCAAATTCAGGCAAAATAGTAACAAAGTATTTTTTAAACTTCTTTTGCAAAGAACCGGAATAAAGTTTATTTTTACTTATCATCTAGCTAACAAGATTTTATGAAAAACCCGATTGCGGAGAGGATTGTCGATTTTCTCAAGAACTATCCGCCTTTCAACAGTTTAAATTATCAGGAATTATCGCATATTGCTTCAGAAGTCAAAGTGCTTTATCTGGAAAAAGGTAAGATACTTTTTCAGATTGGCGAGGCTTGTCATGATAGCTTTTATATTGTAGCTTCAGGAGCTATAGGCTTATCCGTAACTTCTGATGCCGAAGAAACTATAATTGACAAATGTGATGAAGGCGATATTTTGGGCCTTCGTCCTTTCTTTGCAAAAAACAATTATCTCATGACTGCAAAAGCTCGTGAGGAAAGTATTGTGTATGCAATTCCGATTCAGATTTTCCAGCCTTATGTGTCGGCCAATCCTGATGTAATGAACTTTTTGCTAGAGAGTTTTGCATCCAATACCAGGAATCCATACGATAAGGAACACCGCGGAAAGCTGATTTCTGAAAATATTATTTATAAAGAACAACAGGCCGATATTCAATATTTCCAATCGATTCAATATTCAAAAGAGCCAATTACAGCTTCACCTGAGGCGATAGTAAGAGATATTGCTCAAATGATGACCGACAAGCTGATTGGAAGCGTTATTATTACAAAAGATAATTTCCCAATAGGAATTGTTACGGACAAAGACTTGCGATCTAAAATTGCTACAGGACATTTTGAAATAACCACCACTGCAGCTAAAATAATGACTTCGCCTGTCGTTACTGTACCAGAAGATTTATCCCTTGCAGAAGCTCAGGTTTATATGCTTAAGTATAATGTAGATTATCTATGCGTAACAGAAGATGGCTCTGATAAATCTCCTGTTAGGGGAATTATTTCTGAAAATGACCTGGTGGTTGCGCAAGCCAATAACCCAGGCGTGTTGATCAAAGAAGTCAAACGGGCACAGACAGCTAAAGATTTAAAACGTATCCGTGAAAAACTATCGGAGCTGATAGAAACTTCAGTTACAAAAGACATTCCACTTTCCCATATCATGAATATTTCAGGAGAAATTAACACGGCCATTATAAGACGTGCTATTGATCTGGCAATTCTTGAAATGGGCTCTCCTCCTGCCCGATTTGCATGGTTGAGTATTGGAAGCCAAGGTAGAAAAGAACAGCTATTGTTAACCGATCAGGATAGCTTTTTGGTTTTTGAAGACGTATCTCAGGACAAATATCGCGATGTTAAAGATTATTTCCTTCGTCTGGCCAGAAGAACAACTTCTACACTTGAAAAAGTGGGCTATTTCTTAAGCCCTGATGGCTTTGTTTCAAGTAATATGATATGGTGTAAGTCATTGACAGACTGGATCAAACAATATAACAATTGGATTAATACTCCAGGTGAAAGTAGCGAAGCCATAAATACTATTTTCTTTGATTATGAGATTGCTTTTGGCGAAACTTCTATTGAAGAAGCCATTACAGAAATCATTTTCAAAAACGTAAAAGGAAACAAATTGTTTTTCGATTACCTAGGAAACGATGCTTTAAAGAAACCACCACCATTAGGTTTCTTCCGCCAGTTCCTGGTTGAAGAAGAAGGTGAAAATAAAGATTTGTTTGACATCAAGACCAGAGCACTGACACCACTTATTGATGCCGGACGTTTGTTGGTATTGCATCAAAATATCAAAGGAATAAACAATACCTATATGCGTTTTAAGCAATTAGCCATTGTTGACTCAAGACATTCGGAATTGTTCCTTAATTGTGCTGAAGCTTTCCTGACACTCTCTGAATTCCGGACGGTTGAAGGCCTTAAAAATGACAATTCCGGACAGTTTATCAATCTCGAAGAGCTTTCGAAAACCGATAAAGTAAAACTTAAAAATTGCTTTATTCCTATAAAAGAAGTTCAGGAACTAATCAAGAGCAGATTTAAGCTCACCTATTTTTCATAAATCATGCTGGATTGGCTAAAAATAAATAAGGATTACCCACAATTTTGGAAAGACTACCTGGGAAAGTTTGAAAACAAATCCAGGCGTTTTGTTGCATTCAGTACTGAAACCACGGGGCTGGATGCTGAAAAAGATGTTATTCTTTCTATAGGAGCTGTAGCTATCGAAAACAATACCATTGTTGTAAAAGATAGTTTTGAAGCGCTTATTTTTCAAGAGAAGTTTAATCCCGAAGTAGCACTAAAAACCGGAGTGCTAAAAGGAATTCCAGATGAAAAACATTCTGAAGGCGAAGCAATCGAAGCTTTTATTAACTATCTGGGCAATGCCGTCTTAGTTGGACACAGAATTCATTTTGACATCGCCATGATTAATTCCGCTTTGGAAAGACTACATTGCGGCAAGCTTAAAAATGAAGCATTAGACATTGAAGTGATGTTTAAAAAATGGAAGCAAATACCTGAAGAAAAGCAATATAGCTTAGATGAATTAAGTGCCTCCTTTAAGATATCTAAAAGCGAAAGACATACTGCTTCTGGTGATGCTTTTATTATTTCTCTCCTTTTTCAAAGGCTTAAACAACGCTTAGGTTTATAGCCATATCCGCAATTTTTTTTCACTTTTCTTAAAAAGAAGCAAATATTTTTTTGCAATTCTATTTAATAAGTAACTTTGCGGTCCACTATTTATAAATTAGGCAATAATGCTTGAAATATCAACAGAAGAAAAACTAAAAGAACGGATCAAGGAATTGAGCTGCCTCTATGATATTTCAAAGACTACAAGCGCTAATGTAACCTGTTCTGAATCTGTCTTAAAGGAAATCTGTGAAATCGTAAAAATTGCATGGAGATTTAGCAATGACAGCATTGTCGAATTAAAATATAACGATTTTTATTTTGCAACTTCCAAGCTTCCAAAAGACACAATTTTTCAATCAAGCCCTGTTTTTATCTTTGAAAAAGAAGTTGGATTTATAAAAGTACATTACCCTTTAAATAGCGATGCTTTTTTCTTAGAGGAAGAAGAACAGCAACTGTTAGATAAAGTTGCCCTGGAAATTGGCAATTATATTGAAAAAAATCATGTTCGTGAAAGGGAAAAACAGCTGCAAAGAAGCGTTGAACGCATTGACAGGCTCTCCATTCTTGGTGAAATAACCGCCGGAATTGCCCATGAACTCAATACTCCTTTGGGAAATATACTTGGTTTTGCCGAATTGATAAACGAACAGAATATCGACAGACAGGTTACCCAGGACGTTTCAAAAATTATCAATGCCGCAATTTATTCCAGAGAGATTGTCAAGAAATTGATGTTCTTCTCTTGCGAAATGCCGCAAAACATGGAAATCGTTTCCATAAAGCCAATTGTAGTCGAGGCATTGTCTTTACTTGGTCCTAATTTTAAAAAGGCGCAGGTGTCTTATGAACTGATTTTTGACAATCCGGAACTAAAAGCACAAATTGACAATATCCAATTAACACAGGTTTTATTCAATATCCTGATTAACTCTATTTATGTTGCGCCTGAAAATAGCAGTATTACCGTAAAAGTTACTGATGACGTAAGCAATTTTTATATTGAAATTGCCGATGAAGGAAGCGGTATACCTGAAGAAATCAAGTCTCGTATATTTGAGCCTTTTTT
>CAZFGA010000060.1:0-8289 GCA_964518395.1 uncultured Flavobacterium sp. | reverse complement strand
ACTCTTGACATTATGCTTATCTTTTATCGTTATTCAAAATCAGGGTGCAAAGAAACAAAAAATAAACTGTATTTACAAAACATTCTACTCCTTTTTTTTCAAAATCTTTTTCGATTCCATATGCGACCTATAAAAGGCAAAAATCCTGTATTTCAAATTATAGATTCTATTTATTCTGGATGTATTCTGTCAGATCATCAACATTTGTACTGAATGAAAATATATCGTTTAGCCTGAAATAATTTTTCTTTTCTGTGCAGTAATCGTAGGCAAACTTAACAAAATCCAATTTATTTTCTTCAAAACTGATTGTATTGGCAATTTGTTTTATTTGATTTACATCCAGGCAATTTGCAGAGACTACCTGTTTAGCGACTTTTAACTTGGTTTCGTCAAAACCCTGCTTCTTTACGGATGTCAAAGCGTTATTAAAGTCCGTCGAACCCATCGGATACCTATTATTGCATCCTTTTGTAATTACCGGATTATGATTGACCTGTGGCTGGCCTGAATGAGTAACCGTTGTAGTGGTCGTTTCTGTATAAACACCATTGGGCTCTTTAATATTGATATTAACGCCAACTCCTCCTACATTTACCCCCATTCCCATTCCTGTATTACCAACTGTGGTTGTAGTTGTAGTTTGTGATACAGTGCTCACAGGCTGAGGAGCGCCATAATGCACAACATGAACATTTTTAGGAGCCCTATATTGGCGGTCAACCGGAATTTCAGAGAAAAAATTAAGCTTTAGTTTGTTCTTGTTATTCTTATCTCTTCTTATTTTATAGGTCACATCCATATATTCACCATCTACATCTGCAATAGACAGATTCTTTTTTGTTATTTCTGCAAGAGATTTGTCTTCGAAAAGTATTTTGGCATTATAATACGGCTGGTTCAGTTCTTCAATACGGATGTTTGTTTGCGGAATATCATTTTGCAGCTCTCCATTTAATACCAGAAAAAAACGATCTCCGTCTTCTGAAAAAATAGTCAAATTTCCTGTTGGGGCTTGAGCAAAAGCAAATGCTGCAGTTAGAGAAGCAGCAATAGTAAAGTAAAGTTTTCTCATAAAAATAATTGATTTTTTTTAATATGTTAAAAAAGGGGAATTAAAAAATTATTCGTAAACGAAAATATAAATTTCTCAGAAAAGACCAAAAACGATGCCAAATACTTCAAAGATATTATCTGACTTTCAATATTTCTTTTTGCAGCATTTCAAAAGCTTTACCTACAGCTCTGTCAATGACTTTTTCGCGTGGTCGTCCAAAATTAAATTCTTCACAGATAATATTGTCAGGGGCAGGATAAGGTGTGGCCAAGGCAATAAAAACCGTACCTACTTCAGCCGGGGAATCTCCTTTTTCAGGACCGGCATTTCCGGTAGTAGCAAGAGCATAATCTGTTTTCAGTAGTTTCTGAACACCTAAAGCCATTGCGATCGCCACTTCACGGCTTACGACCGAATAGGTATTGATAAGCTCCTGAGGAACTTTGAGTACTTCTGCTTTGACTTCTGTCGCATAACTCACTACACTTCCTTTAAAATAAGATGATGAACCCGGGATTGAGGTCATCAGTTGCGCAATTTTACCGCCAGTACAACTTTCGGCGGTAGAGATTGTCATTTTATTTTTGGTCAGCAGCCTGCCAAGAACCACTTCTAAGGTTTCACCCTCGTCATACCCTACAATGATGTCTCCAATAATTTTTGATAGCAAATCAGTATTTTCTTCTATGGCTTCTTTCAGAAACTGTTCATCAGTTCCACGTGCAGACAATCTCAATCTCACCCTTCCAGGACTTGGCAGATAAGCGAGTTTTATAAATTCCGGAAGATTGTTTTCCCAATTCTCGATCCTTTCAGCAACAAGGCTTTCTCCTTGCCCATAGGTAAGGATTGTTTTATGAATAATAAAAGGACGCTTATATTCTTCGATTACCTTAGGCACTACTCTATTTTCTATAAGGTACTTCATTTCATAAGGCACTCCAGGCAAAGAAACAAAAACAGTTTTTTCTTTTTTGAGCCACATTCCGGGTGCCGTTCCTACTTTATTAAACAATACTGTAGCTTTTGACGGAACGAGGGCCTGATCTTTATTTATTTGAGAGATTGGGCGTTTATAGAAACCTTCTATCAATTCGGTTACATGGGCAAGGACTTCTTCATCCACAACCAATTGATCCTCAAAATACTCACATAGTGTTTTTTTGGTAACATCATCTTTGGTTGGCCCCAAGCCACCTGTTATAATAACCAAATCTACTTGATTTTGGAGACGCTCCAGTGTTTCCAAAATATGTTCTTTACTATCACTGATAGAAACAACTTCATGTATATCAATTCCTATCTTGTCTAAAGATTTTGCAATAAAAGCAGAATTGGTATCGATGATTTGCCCAATAAGGATCTCATCTCCTATAGTTACTACGGTTGCTTTCACGGATTTTAATTTTTCAGGGCTGTGTCAGGATTACAAGCTAAAGTCTTTCTTGATTTCCTTTACCGCTTTTTCGACTCTGTCTGCAATACTTTTATAAGTATCCTTGATTTCTTTTTTCTTTCCTTCGCGCTTTGTCCAATCTTCCACAAGAAGAATCTCTTCAAAAGCTACGGTCATTCCCAGCAAATCCAAAGTAGGCTTGATTTTATGGGCAAATGAGTAAGCCAGCTTATAGTCTTTTTCTTTTATGCCTTTTTTTACATTTTTCAGATCGGCAGGAACTTCAGTCACGAAAAGGTTAATGATATCCTGAACGAATTCGCTGTCGTTATCTGAAATCTCGTAGACTTTTGCCAGATTATAGTGTATAGCCATTTATTTTACCTGTATTCTAAATGATTTATGTCCGTCTAAATACCCTTCAAGAATATCGTCAGGATTGACCCTTGCAACTCCTTCCGGAGTACCTGTAAATATGATATCCCCTATTTTCAGCGTAAAATATTGCGAAACACAGGAAATCAATTCGTCAATTTTCCAGAGCATCTGGTTTGTATTACCTATTTGCACAGATTTTCCATTATTGGTCAATTCAAATGTAAGATTTTCTAAGGAATTGAATTGAGATTTTGGCAAAAATTCTCCAATGACAGCAGAGCCGTCAAACGACTTGGCTTTTTCCCAGGGAAGTCCCTTTTCTTTAAGATCAGCCTGAACATCACGAGCCGTAAAGTCAATTCCTAATCCTATTTCTTCATAATATTTATGTGCAAATTTTGGCTCTATGTGTTTTCCTACTCTATTTATTTTCACCAAGATTTCAACTTCATGATGGATATCATTACTAAACTCCGGTAGAAAAAAAGGAAAATTTTTAGGTAATATTGCGGTATCCGGTTTAAGAAAAATCACGGGTTCCGACGGTCTTTCATTTTGCAGTTCTTCTATATGCTTGGCATAATTTCTCCCAACGCAGATTATTTTCATAAGTCCTGTTCAGTTTCAGCGTTTAAAAGCTAGCTCAGTTTATTATTCAGTTTTCTCAGCTTGATTGCTGTGAGTACTTTTTTAGTATACAGCGGAAAATCGGCATTTTGGATCCACCCGAAATAACCCGGTTCGGCCTCAAGAACTTTTTCAACCTTAGCACCTTTGTGTTTTCCAAACGTAAAGATTTCTTCATTATCCTTGTCTAAACCAATAAATCCTGCAAAATCAACTGATTTTTTTCTGGTTGTATACTCCGAAAGCGATCTCATATCATGAGGCAGGTCTTCGTATCGCTCTAATTGCGCTTTTAGTATTTCATAGGTAGCCAGAGTATCTGCTTCGGCAGAGTGTGCATTCTCAAGGCTTAGGCCGCAGTAAAACTTATAGGCCGCACTCAAAGTTCTTTCTTCTTTTTTATGGAAAATAGTCTGAATGTCTACCGCAACGCGATTTTTCATATCAAAATCAAGTCCTGCTCTCAACAATTCTTCCGCCAGCAATGGAATATCAAATCGGTCTGAATTGAATCCAGCCAAATCAGAATCTTTTATCATGTTATGAATTGTAGCGGCTAATTCTTTAAAAACAGGCTCATTTGCCACCTTTTCATTCGTAATCCCATGAACGGCCGTTGTTTGCGGCGGAATTGGCATTTCCGGATTTACAAGCCAGGTCCTGCTTTCTTTGTTTCCGTTAGGAAAGACTTTAAATATTGATATTTCTACAATCCTGTCTTTACAGATATCGATTCCTGTAGTTTCGAGATCAAAAAAACAGATTGGTTTTGTCAGTTTAAGTTCCATTTTCTTGTTTTTATGGACTGCAAAGATAAAGGTTTTTGTGTTGAATTTTTGTTTTAAAATTTACTGTTTGCGTAAGAAACAAACATCAAAACCTTTTATTTTTAGTTTCTTATTTTCCAAGTTCATCAAAAATTTATGAAGAAAAAAACTACTCTCGCTAGGTTTTTCATTAGATTTACTTCATGCCTACAGTAATTAACAACTCTGCTATGAAAACAAGAACAATCCTCACATTTATCCTTACTATTTCAAGCCTGCTTGTCCATTCACAGGATAAAGAATTACAATGGATAAATGAGAATGCGATTCCTTTAACCGAAAATCCCCAGTCAGGCAACAATTTTTCATTCTTGGATTCGGAATTAAAGGAAAAAACAATTTTAGGACTCGGAGAGGCTTCTCACGGAACCCATGAATTTTATATTCAGAAGGCATACATCATCAAACATTTAATCACAAACAACAACTATAAACTCATTGGTTTTGAACTTACGCAAGCCAACATCGGTCCTATCAACGACTATCTCCAAAACGGAAACGGCAATCTGAAAACACTGATGCAAAAATTGATGTTGTACAATACACAGGAAATTTTTGATCTTTTCCAATGGATAAAAGAATACAATCAGAGCCAGACAGCCGCCAAAAAAGTAGTTCTTTTTGGATTTGACAGTGAAGATTTTTGGCATGATCCTCTTAAAAGAGATAAAGACATGGCAGAAATAATTATCAAAACACAAAAGAGCAATGCATCAAAAGCAATTGTCTGGAGTCATAATGTTCATATCGCAAAAGACAAGACAATGGCCAAAGTAGATGCTATGGGCGGCTATTTAAAACAAGAATTGGGTGCTAAATATTATGCTTTAGGTTTTGACACTTATAAAGGAAACGTAAATGTAATTGCAGAAGAAAAAATTATAAAACACAGTTTTGAATCAGATGCGGATACTTTCTCGGGATTATTTTCTAAGGCAAAAGATGGACATTTTTTTCTTTCTTTTAACTCAAAGAAAGAAAATCCTCTTATGGAAAGTAAAAACAAAATCACCAACATCTATTCTGTATTAACAAACAACACGGCACTGTATATATTGCCGGGTTCTGATTTTGACGCCATCATATTTATTCGTGAGACTACCGCATCATTAATTATTGAATAACAGCACGATTTATTCCATAAAAAAAACCTCTCGCTTGAGAGGCTTTTTTTTATAAATAAGTCAATTAGTAATCTCTATTGACGTCAAATGCTTCTAAATAATCCGCAACACGTTTTACAAAGCTTCCACCCAGAGCGCCATCAACAACGCGATGGTCATAACTATGAGAAAGGAACATCTTTTGACGGATTCCGATGAAATCGCCTTCCGGAGTCTCGATAACTGCCGGTACTTTTCGGATAGCTCCTAAAGCCAGGATTCCTACTTGTGGCTGATTGATGATTGGTGTTCCAAATACGCTTCCAAAAGTACCTACGTTAGTCACAGTATACGTACCGCCCTGTGTATCGTCTGGTTTTAATTTTCCTGCTTTGGCTCTGTTACCTAAATCATTAACTGCTTTTGCCATTCCAACCAGGTTTAGCTGATCAGCATTTTTGATTACCGGAACAATTAGGTTGCCGTTTGGCAGAGCTGCCGCCATACCTAAATTGATATTTTTTCTTTTGATAATAAATTCGCCATCAACAGAAATATTCATTCCAGGGAAATCTTTAAGTGCCTTGGCAACAGCTTCCATGAAAATTGGTGTGAAAGTCAGCTTCTCACCTTCTCTCTTTTCGAATGCATTTTTCACTTTATCTCTCCACTTCACGATGTTCGTTACATCAACTTCAATAAACGATTGTACGTGAGCTGAAGTCTGTACCGAAGCTACCATATAGCCCGATATCAGTTTTCGCATCCTGTCCATTTCCACGATTTCGTCTCCTCCGTTTACAGAAACAGGAACAGCTGTTGCCGCTTTAGGAGCCGGAACGCTAGCTGCCGGAGCTGCAGAAACCTGAGCCGGAGCTTGCTGGCTCGCTACTTTTGGTTCTTTTCTGTTGGCAACATAGCCCAATATATCATCTTTTGTTACTCTTCCATCTTTACCAGAACCTTGTATCGATTCCAGTTCGGCAACTGAAACTCCTTCTTCTTTGGCAATATTTTTAACCAAAGGAGAAAAGAATTTGTCTGAACCTGAAAAATCTTGTGGGGCGGCAACAGCTTGCTGTGCAGTTTCTACTGTTTTTTCAATTTCAGCTACTGAAGCAGGAGTTTCTTCTTTTGGCGCTTCAACAACAACACCTCCCGATACTTCAATATAAGCAATTGTCTGCCCAACTTTTACAACATCATCAACGTTAAAAAGAATTTCAGACAAAACTCCTGATACTTCAGAAGGCACTTCTGAATCTACTTTATCGGTCGCAATTTCCAATACTGCTTCGTCAGCTTCGATCGGATCGCCTACTTTTTTTAGCCAGTTGGTAATTGTTGCTTCTGCAACACTTTCTCCCATTTTTGGAAGTTTCAATTCAAATTTTGCCATATTGCTAACCTAATGGTGAATTTTTATTTTCTGCTTGCAAAATTAGTGATAATTTTCAGGTTACGCCATGAATTATATAATTTTACAAGACTTTTTTTAATCACAAATATTTATATTCCAAAGTGATGGAGATTTCTATTTAAAACAGAACAAATTCTCCTCGTTCGTTATTGCTGTTACTGCCAATGATAAAGTTCGAGTCATTAGGCAAAATCTTAAATGTCAGATTTTTATTTTTGTTCATTTCCATAATTGAGATACACTGTTTATACGTGAGATAATCAGCATCTAAAATTACTTCTACTGAGCCTAAACCCGAAAACGTTTGCGAAAATACTGCTTTTTGGTTTTCAAATTTCTGGATTTGAATATTTTTTTTCAGTGTATTCTGTAATTTTTCTGTAAGGTTAGAATTGTCAGAAATAAAAATATAATTTTCCGGCCTCGACTTTTGTTTTGGCTTTCCTCGGAATGTCTTCATGAAAGAAAAGAAAAATGCTCCCAATTTCATAAATAATGAAAAGAACGCTGAGCTTTTGAGGTTTTTTTTATAAAACAACTCCATGCCTTGTTGGAATCGCTTCATATAAGCACCATCTCTTACTGTACTTTCGCCTTTGTAATGCAGTATACTGGTTTCAGGGAAATAGTAATTTGACTTTCCATTTTTAAGCACAGTATATGAAAAATCAATATCTTCTCCATACATAAAATACCTTTCGTCAAATCCGCCCACTTCATTATAAAGTTCTCTTTCTAAAACCATAAAAGCACCAACCAAAACATCAGTTTTTCCGGTTTGGTTTTCTGGTAAATAACCTGCATAATAACGTCCAAGCAAGTTAGAGGTTGGTAAGAGTTTATACAGCCCAAATATTTTCGTAAAGGCAACCCAAGGAGTCGGGATACTTCTTTTTGACTCCGGCAAAAAACTACCAGTTCCATCAATTAGCTTACATCCTATTATTCCCAAACCGGTCTGATTTTGGGCAAATGGGATTATTTTAGTAAACGTATCTTCTGCAACTACAGTATCGGGATTAAGTATGCACACATATTTCCCTTTGGCTTTTTCTACACCAATGTTATTTCCCTTAGGGAAGCCGACATTCTCCTTATTTTCAATTAGAATTACGTCAGGAAAACGTTCTTTTATCATTTGGCAGCTGTCGTCGGGAGAATTATTATCAACTACAATAATTTCAGCATCAAGTTCGCGAATAGCTTCCCGAACGCTCAGCAGACATTGTTCAAGAAAGTAGCGGACATTGTAATTAAGAATGATAACGGATAACTGCATTGAGCAAATATAAGCAGTTTTTTAGATTGCTCCAATGGAAAGATAGCTCCAAAGACTGTTAATTAAGCCTTATTATTTCATAAAAAAGCGCTCTTTTATTTCTTTTTTGGTTTCGGGATCAACACCATAGAAATCAATATATTCAACCTTTGGTTTTATGCTACTCGATTCTTTCATAGCAAGATACATTTTAGCGAGTATC
>CAZFGA010000059.1:0-9558 GCA_964518395.1 uncultured Flavobacterium sp. | reverse complement strand
TTTGTTTCTTGATATTGACATGCCGGGTACGAATGGCGTTGAATTGCGAAAAAAAGTCTTAACGGTTCCGGCTTGTATTTTTATTACGTCGCATCCGGAGTTTGCCGTAGAAAGTTTTGAGCTCGACACTTTAGATTTTATAGTGAAGCCCTTAAAGTTTGACCGCTTTGCACAGACCATACGCCGTATTGAAGAGTTCATGGAGATAAAGCATAAAGCATTATTATTCGAATCAAGTATAGGTGGTGATGTAATCTATATAAAAGAAGGACATGACCAGACTAAGGTCAAGCTGCATGACATCTTATATCTTGAAGCATTAAAGGATTACACACTGATTATTACTTCTAAAAAAAGACACTGCGTACTTTCCAGCTTAGGGATATTATTAAAAGAATCCCATTTTCAATCCTTTATAAGAATTCATAGAAGTTTTGCCGTACAGAAACAGTTCGTAGAAAAGATCAATACCCAGGAAATACTTCTCAGCAATGGCACCATGATTCCTGTGGGAAGGAGCTTTAAGGAAAACATCAACATCTTGCTATCATGAAACAAGCCTTCTTCTTTTTAATATTCTGTCTGTTTTCAACAGTAGTGACTGCCCAAAAACAAGGGCAAATGCTGATTGATTCTTTGGAAACATCATTAAAAAACACCAAAGACAAAAAGACCATTGTCATTATCAAAAACAAGCTGAGTCAGGAATATTCCCGGGTAGATCCTGAAAAAGGAAAACAGCTGGCAAAAAGCGCTATTGAAATGGCAGAAACCATTGACTTTAAGAACGGTTTGGCGGAAGGTTATCGGTGTCTGGGAATTAATACAACCGATTCTACGGCGATTAATTTTTACCGAAAAGGCCTGGAATTTGCCAAAGAGACAAAAGACAAGCAGGTATTGAGTGTTTTGTATCGGAATATAGCCGTTTATTATATTTATAGGAATGATTATAAAAACGGACTTGACTACAGTTTCAAATCTCTTAAATTAAGCGAAGAATTAGGCAAAAACGAAGAAATTGCAGGCACCTACATCAATATTGGGTTTATATACAATGACCTGAAAGACCACAAAAAGGCACTGGAATATTTCAAAAAAGCATTAGATATAAACAAGAAGTTCAACAATCCGACGATGAAAGCCGTAATTCTTGAAAATATCGGTGTGCTTTACAATAATGAAGGCAAAAACGAACTGGCCGTTTCCTATCTCAATCAGGCTTTGGAAATCAACAGGAAAAACAACAACCTAAATTTTGTAGCTACAAATTTAGGGACCTTAGGAAGTGCCTACCTGGAATTAAAAAAATATGACCTGGCAGAAGAGCATATCAAAGAAGCTTTAAAAATCAGTAAGGAGTTAAAAATCCGCAGGGTTATGTCTTACAACCTGCAGAACCTTTCTATGATTTACATGCAAAAATATAGCGATCCTAAAAATAATTCTTTTTACAAAAGCAGGCCCATAGCTGATACTTCTTTATTAATGCTGAAAGAAGCAGTAGTTTATGATCAGGAAAGTAATGACATCAAGTCGCTTTCTATTGACTTTAAGGAAATGGCTTCACTTTATGAAGTACTAGGCGATTCTAAAAATGCGCTTCTCTATTTCAAAAAATTCAATACCTATAAAGATTCCATTTATCAAAGTGCGACAAAAGAAACTGTAAAAAATCTGGAAGACCAACGTACAATAGAGCTAAAAAACAAAGAAATCCAGTTCAATAAGCTCAAAATAGAGAGTAAGGAAAAACAAAAATGGTATTTTATCCTTGGTCTTATTATGTTGGGTGTTATTGGGATATTGCTGTTCTATCAAAGCAGAAACCGAAAGAGAAGTAACGAAAAGCTACAGCTTTTAAATAATGAATTGGATCAGGCCAACAAAACGAAATCACGCTTTTTTAGTATTCTGAACCATGATTTGAGAAGTCCGGTATCAAGCCTGATTCATTTTCTTCATCTTCAGAAAGAAAGTCCTGAACTGCTGGATGATGAAAGCAAAAAAAGGATGGAAGACAAAACGATTGTTTCTGCAGAAAACCTGCTCAATTCCATGGAGGACTTGTTACTGTGGAGCAAGGGCCAAATGGAGAATTTCAAACCTCAGCCAATAGCCATTTCTGCAAGTTCTTTATTTGAAGACACCCGAAAACATTTTTCTGGACAAGAAAATGTCAGCATTTTATTTGAAGACCCGCAAGGTTTAGTATTAAATACCGACGAAAATTATATGAAAACGATTCTACGCAACCTGACCGGGAATGCGATCAAAGCTCTGGAAAAAACAAAAGATGCCCAAATCACGTGGAAAGCTTGGGAGAAAAACGGAAAGAAACACCTTTCTATTTCCGACAATGGTCCGGGTGGTACCCAAGAACAATTCAGAGCCCTGTATGATGACAAAGAAGTTGTAGGTATCAAGACAGGATTAGGATTACATTTGATACGCGATTTAGCAAAGGCAATCAATTGCAAGATTGATATTCATACACAACCTAACCAGGGAACCATTTTCATACTGACCCTAAATTAAAAAACCCTTCCAAAGCCGAAAAGCTTTGGAAGGGCATATTAAGATATAATCTCTCGATTATAACAATGCGTCAATTGCGTCTGTGTAGCTTTGTTTTGGTGCAACACCAACCTGTCTTCCTACTACTTCTCCATTTTGGAAAACCAATACTGTCGGGATGTTTCTTACACCATACTTAGCAGCAAACTCCTGGTTTGCATCTACATCAACTTTTCCAACAACAGCTTTACCGTCATATTCAGTACTGATTTGGTCAATGATTGGACCAACCATTCTACAAGGTCCACACCATGCTGCCCAAAAATCTACTAAAACGGGTTTATCTGATTTTAATACAATTTCTTCGAAAGTTGCATCTGTTATTGCTTGTGCCATATTTTTTTGTTCTTTGAATTTTACATTACAAAATTAGGTATTTTATCTGTAATGTTTTGTTAATTGAAAATTAGTTTTGGCTATATAGATATTATCATTTTCTATCTCAAAAAAGTTAATTTAATTTGAAGTTCACTTGTAATTTTTCTAATTCCCGTAACAATTCACCACAAATATTCACTTTTAATTTCCTGCTTGGCATGGAAAGATAGGTAATCACTTTGGTTTCTTCAACAACAGATGGAACGTTCAATTCCATCTCTTCTGCATTTTCCATATCCGGAATCGCCTCGGCTTCCTCCACATTCGTTTCTATCGCAACCGGCACTTCTTTCGTAATCTTTTCTGTTTCCATTACCTCAAACGTCACATTGTTATCACCGCGATTGGCTTGGAAAATATGACTCAGCTTTGTTATCATTTCTGAATGGAGTTCCTTGATATTCATTTGTATGATGAGCTTTTTCGCAAAAGTGGTCAGTACATCCTGAAGATACTGGATTCCTATAAATTGTATTCTTGGTTCGCCCTTTTTCCCGGTTTCTGCATTCGCCCAGCCTTCACGTACCAGGATTTTCATATAGGTAAAATTATTCTGAATTAAGAAATGGCGAAATTTAAGATACTCTTCTCCAAATATCCTGAATTCTGCCGATTCATCATAGCCTTCTAATGTAAACGCAGCCCAACCTTTGCCATTTTTGGCAACCCTGTGTTGCACATCGGTTATAATTCCTCCTATTGTCAGATTTTTATTTACATGTGCCTCAAGATTCTTTAATGCTTCCAGTTTTGCATTACAGAAATATTTCATTTCAAAACGGTAATCATCAAGAGGATGTCCGGAAATATAGATACCCACGACCTCTTTTTCTTTTGCCAGCTTTTCCATTGTACTCCAATCTTCACATGGCGGTATGACCGGTTCCGGAATCTGCACATCACTTGCTTCCCCAAAAAGACTTACTTGTGAGGAATTTTCATTTTCCTGGAACTTTGAACCATAACGTACAGCCTTTTCCAAAAATGTAATTCCATCGCCTTCATCATGGAAATATTGGGCACGATGTGCCGTAAACGAATCAAATCCGCCTGCAAGCGCCAGGTTTTCAAAAGCTTTTTTGTTGGCTGCACGCAGATCAATACGTTTAGCCAAATCAAAAATCGATTTGTATTTTCCTTCTTTTCTGTTTTCTACAATAGTCTGTACGGCTCCCATCCCTACTCCTTTGATGGCGCCCATTCCAAAACGGACAGCATAATTTTCGTTTACTGTAAATTTATAGAAGGACTCATTCACATCAGGACCAAGAACCTGCAATCCCATACGTTTACATTCTTCCATGAAAAACGAAACCTGCTTAATATCGTTCATGTTGTTGGAAAGCACCGCCGCCATATATTCTGCCGGATAATGCGCTTTCAAATAAGCCGTTTGGTAGGCAATCCACGCATAGCAGGTCGAGTGTGACTTGTTAAAGGCATACTGTGCAAAAGCTTCCCAGTCTTTCCATATTTTTTCGAGCTTATCAGCTGCATGTCCATTAGCAACTGCCTGATCGATAAACTTGGATTTCATCTTATCCAGGACATCTTTCTGCTTCTTTCCCATCGCCTTACGCAAGACGTCGGCATCACCTTTGGAAAAGTTTGCCAGTTTTTGCGACAAAAGCATTACCTGCTCTTGATAAACCGTAATCCCATAGGTGTCTTTCAGGTACTCTTCGCAGGCTTCAAGGTCATAGACTATTTCCTCTTCACCATTTTTTCTTCGAACGAAACTCGGGATATATTCCAAAGGTCCCGGGCGATATAATGCGTTCATCGCAATCAAATCTCCAAAAACTGTCGGTTTCAGGTCTTTCATGTATTTCTGCATCCCGACCGATTCGTATTGGAAAATACCAACCGTTTCACCTCTTTGGAAAAGCTCATAAGTCTTGACGTCATCAATAGGAAAAGTATCCGGATCTAATTGAATTCCTGTCCTATATTTTACCAGTTTTACGGTATCTTTAATAAGGGTCAATGTCTTAAGACCCAAGAAGTCCATCTTTAGCAAACCGGCACTTTCTACTACCGAGTTATCGAATTGCGTTACATACAGATCCGAATCTTTTGCAGTAGAAACCGGAACGAAATTCGTGATATCGTCTGGCGTGATGATTACTCCGCAGGCATGAATTCCTGTATTTCGGAGATTTCCTTCCAATAATTTTGCCTGCGTAATTGCTTCTCCTCCTAAGTCTCCTGCATTTGCAAGCGCTATCAGCTCTTGTACTTTATCAAATTCTTCGGCACGGAGCGCTTTTTTCAGCTGCTCATTGTCGAAAGTAAAAATCTTAGCCAGGTTAAGGTTCATCGGAATAAGTTTGGCAATCTTATCCGCTTCAAACAAAGGCAGGTCCAGAACACGAGCCGTATCTCTGATTGAAGATTTTGCCGCCATTGTTCCATAAGTAATAATCTGTGCTACCTGATTAGAACCATATTTATTGATAACATAATCCATTACACGACCACGTCCCTCGTCATCAAAATCAATATCAATATCGGGCATGGATACACGATCCGGATTTAAGAAACGCTCAAAAAGCAAATCATAAAGCATCGGGTCGATATTGGTAATTCCTAAACAGTATGCTACAACAGACCCTGCTGCCGAACCCCGACCCGGACCTACTGAAACGTCCAGCTTTCTGGCTTCGGCAATGAAATCCTGTACGATTAGGAAATATCCCGGATACCCCGTATTTTCAATCGTTTTTAATTCAAAATCCAAACGTTCCTGAATTTCGGGCGTAATGTCTTTATAGCGTCTCTTGGCTCCTTCATAAGTAAGATGCTTCAGATATAGGTTTTCACCTCTTTTACCTCCATCGGCTTCATCTTCAGGAACGATGAATTGCTCCGGAATGTCAAATTTTGGAAGCAAGACTTCACGTGCCAAATCGTATATTTCTATCTTTTCTACAATTTCCTGAATATTGTATATAGCCTCGGGAAGATCAGCAAAAAGCGCTTTCATCTCATCTCCCGACTTAAAATAGTATTCTTTATTTGGCATTCCATATCGGTAGCCGCGACCACGACCCACTGGTGTGGATTGTTTTTCACCATCGCGGACACATAGAAGAATATCATGCGCATTCGCATCTTCTTTATCGATATAGAAAATATTATTGGTTGCTACTAATTTCAGGTCGTGTTTTCTAGCCAAAGAAATTAGGGTAGTATTCACACGGTTTTCATCTTCCTGATTGTGGCGCATCAACTCTATATAGCAGTCTTCGCCAAATTCCTGTTTCCACCAAAGCAAGGCTTCTTCAGCCTGATGTTCTCCAATATTTAAAATCTTGCTTGGTATTTCCCCATAAAGGTTACCTGACAAGACGATTATATCTTCCTTATATTGTTTTATGACTTCCTTATCAATCCTAGGCACATAATAGAACCCTTTGGTATAGGCAATAGAAGACATTTTGGCCAAATTATGATAGCCATTTTTATTCTTCGCAATCAGTACGACCTGATAACCATTATCTTTTCGGGTACGATCCAGATGGTCTTCACATACAAAAAACTCACAGCCTACAATAGGTTTCATCAAAACTTCCGTAGGCTCTTCACCATTATCGATAAGCGATTGGTTTTTTGCTTTTGCACTTTTATTATGATTTAACACATCGCGTACAAAATGGAATGCTCCCATTAGGTTCGCATGATCGGTCATTGCAACAGCAGGCATTTTATGCTTTACGGCAGCCTTGACCAAATCGCCAATACTGATTGTGGATTGCAGTACCGAGAACTGTGTATGGTTATGAAGATGTACGAAATCAACATCTGTTAAAGAAATGGCATTTTCGGATGTTTGTTTTTGCTGGGCCTCATTGGCATCTTTTTGCAAACGGGCACGAACCTCATCGGAAGCCTGTTTCAGGTTGATGTGCTTTAATCCGATGAGCTGAATCTCTTTTGGATTATTTTCATTGAACCTTGCAAAATAATCTGCCGGTACGTCAAGCTGTTCTTTCGTAAAATCTTCTCTTCTGATCAGTTCTAAGAAACAACGTGTTGTCGCTTCAACGTCGGCAGTTGCGTTGTGCGCTTCTGCAAAAGGCTGATTGAACAAAAACTGATGCAACTCTGTCAATGTTGGCAGTTTGAATTTTCCTCCTCTACCTCCCGGTAATTTTAAAAGCTCGGCCGTATATTCTGTACAAGTATCCAAAACTGGCATTTCGGCCATTTTTGAATCCATTCCAAAACGGTAAAATTCACAGCCCATGATATTGACATCAAAACCTACATTTTGACCGACAATAAATTTCGATTTTGAAAGCGCAATATTAAATTTCTCCAAAACTTCGGAAAGTCCGATTCCTCTTTCTGCAGCTAATTCTGTAGAAATCCCATGGATTCTTTCCGCATCATAGGGAATATTAAAACCTTCCGGCTTAACAAGGTAATCCTGGCTTTCAATCAGATTTCCCATTTCATCATGCAACTGCCAGGCTATCTGAATACAGCGAGGCCAGTTATTTGTATCGGTTATGGGTGCATCCCAACGCTTTGGTAATCCGGTTGTTTCTGTATCGAAAATTAAGTACATCGCTAATTTATAAGGTTTTATATTTTTGAAAAATCCAAAAAACGTAGACTACAAAAATAAGTTATTTTAGGCTTTGGACAATATCCCTTATCTATGAATCTTTTCCTTCTGGTTTTCCTAAAACAAAAAATCCCGGCCAGAGCCAGGATTTGATATATATTATAAATTATCTTTATTTATGGTGCTGTTTGAATTGGCACTCTGTAGAAATGACCTTCCTGGTAATTAACTACCGGCGCACCAATCGGATCAGCAACTGTAGAAGGCGCATTAAAGTAGAACGTTCCTGTTACAGTTCCTTCCGGACTTTGCTCAATCTTGATTTGTCCATCTCCTACACCTGTTCCTGTAGCATAAACAGAACTAACACCATCTGCTTCAAAAGTATAGGTCGCTTTGTTTGTACTGTTTACTCCTAAAGTGTATGTTCCTGGTGCAATTGATGATGTAGAAAGTGCCAACGTTTCGAATGGCGTGTTACCGTAAATGGTCAATACTCCACCAGTAACGGTTGCATAAGAACTTGATGCTCTCCAACGAACATTGTCTTTTTTGCCTTGAACAGACGGGTTATTAAAGGTAGCGTCGTCTTCACACGAAGCAAAAACTGCCACAAGTATTAAAAGCGATAAAATCTTTTTCATATTTATAATTGATAGATATGGATAATCATTTTTACATCGACAAAAATAGTTTTTTATAGCATATATGCTAATGAAAATTAAAAAAATAACATCAAAATCGTAAAACATCAAGATTTCAAAATATGAAAAATGACAAAATTTGCACACGGAATAATTTGTATTACAAACTTTTGTATATTTGCACCCTTAATTAACAGAGGTCGTGTACCTCAATTTAATCATTTAGATTATGTCTGTAAAAATTAGATTACAAAGACACGGTAAAAAAGGAAAACCTTTTTACTGGGTAGTAGCGGCAGATGCTCGCTCAAAAAGAGATGGTAAATTCCTAGAAAAAATCGGAACTTACAATCCAAACACTAACCCTGCAACTATCGACTTGAACCTTGATAGCGCTGTTAAATGGTTGCACAATGGTGCTCAGCCAACTGACACTGCTAGAGCTATCCTTTCTTACAAAGGAGCTTTATTGAAGCACCACCTTGACGGAGGAATCCGCAAAGGAGCTTTAACTCAAGAGCAAGCTGATGAGAAACTAGCTAAATGGCTAGATGAAAAAGCTGGAAAAGTAAACGCGAAAAAAGACAACCTTTCTACTTCTAAAGCAGATGCAAAAGCTAAAGCTCTTGCTGCTGAGAAAAAAGTAAACGAGGATCGTATCGCTGCTGCTAAGCAAGCTGAACTTGAGGCTGCTAAAGCTGAAGAAGAAGCTGCTGTTGTTGAAGAAGAAGTTACTGAAGTTGAAGCATCAACTGAAGAAGCTCCTGCTGCAGAAGAAAACAACGAAGAAACTCAAGCTTAATTTTGATGCGATAATGCGTAAAGAAGAGTGTTTCTATTTAGGTAAAATCGCTAAAAAATTCAGTTTTAAAGGTGAAGTCCTTGTTTATTTGGACACTGACGAGCCTGAGTTATACGAAAATTTGGAATCAGTGTTTGTCGAGTGTGACAAACACTTGGTTCCTTTTTTTATTGAAAACAGTTCGCTTCACAAAAATGACTTCCTTCGAGTGCGTTTTGAAGATGTCGACACAGAAGATGCGGCCGATGATCTTATCGGAAATGCAATTTATCTTCCCTTAGAAATGTTGCCAAAACTGGAAGGCAACAAATTTTATTTCCATGAAGTCATTGGCTTCGAAATTGAAGACAAACGTTTAGGCGTTGTCGGAAAAATTCAATCTATTA
This sequence comes from uncultured Flavobacterium sp., assembly GCA_964518395.1. GTDB lineage: Bacteria > Bacteroidota > Bacteroidia > Flavobacteriales > Flavobacteriaceae > Flavobacterium. Next base: position 198 of record CAZFGA010000059.1, on the reverse strand, counting down.
ATGACTCAACAGCACAACCATTATTTGAAGTCCTTGATGGCGATAAAGAAATTCTGATCCCTATGATTGACCATTTTTTGGTTTCAATAGACCGGGATAACAGAAAAGTAATTATGGACTTGCCGGAAGGACTGATTGAAATGTATCTCTAATCATTTCTATTTACAATCTTACTTTTTCAATGCCTTTCCAATTTAA
>CAZFGA010000058.1:0-10214 GCA_964518395.1 uncultured Flavobacterium sp. | reverse complement strand
TGTCGCCGCCTTCCTTTGAAAAGGGTTCCTAGAAATAGGAACCCTTTTTTGTTTTTGGAGTTTGCTTAAAAATGCTTTCTTTGTAATTATGAATAAGAAGAAACTTTTAATTATTGGCTTGGTATTTCCAGAACCAAATTCTTCAGCAGCAGGGAGAAGAATGCTGCAATTGATACAGCTTTTTAGAGAAATCGACTACGATATTACGTTTGCAAGTCCTGCTCAGGACAGCGAATACGAATTTGATTTAGGACTGTTAGCTGTTCAAAAAGCTAAAATCAGTCTGAATCATGAAAGTTTTGATAGTTTTATTCAAGAGTTGAAGCCGGATATTGTACTATTTGATAGGTTTGTAATTGAAGAACAATTTGGTTGGAGGGTTTCTGAACACTGTCCTGAGGCCTTAAAGATTTTGGATACAGAGGATCTTCACTGTCTTCGCCTTGCCAGGCAAAATGCTTTTAAGAAAAATAGAGAATTTGTCGCTTCTGATTTATTTTGTGATACTGCAAAGAGAGAAATTGCCAGTATTTTGCGCTGTGATATATCTTTGATTATTTCTGATTTTGAAATTAAACTTCTTGTTGATGAGTTTAAGATTGATTCTTCCTTATTGTTTTATCTTCCCATTTTTGCTAATCCAGACTTAAATTTTGTTCCTTTTGAAGATAGAAAAGACTTCATTTTCATTGGCAATTTTTTACATGAGCCCAATTGGAACGCTGTTCAGTATTTGAAGGGTACTATTTGGCCTTTAATTCACAAGCAGCTTCCTGAAGCTACTATTTTTGTTTATGGAGCTTATCCTTCACAAAAGGTTTTGGAATTGAATAATCCGAAATCAAATTTTTATGTCATTGGTAGGACCGAAAGTGCTGCTGATGTAATAAAAAAATCCAAAGTTATGCTGGCACCATTACGATTTGGGGCAGGAATAAAGGGAAAGCTTATTGAAGCAATGGAATATGGAACCCCTAGTGTTACAACAAGTATTGGAGCGGAAGCGATGCACTCGAATGGACTTTGGAACGGATTTATAGCCGATGATCCGGCTGATTTTGCACACTATGCTATAGAACTTTATAAAGATGTAAATCTTTGGCATAATGCCCAAAAAAGCGGGGTACAGCTATTGGAGAATAAATTTGCTGAAAAACTGTATAAGGAATCGTTTATTGCAATGATTTATGATATGCAGAATAACTTGACAGAGTACAGAAATAAAAACTTTATCGGACAAATTTTGCAATTTCATACCGTAAGAAGTACTGAATATATGTCGCGTTGGATAGAAGCTAAAAATAAAAAAATCCCGTCTTAAAAGGCGGGATTTTTGTTTTATGGTAAGTAGCTTAATTAAGCTAACATTGTAACCGGATTTTCCAGATACTGTCTCAAAGTCTGAAGGAATTGTGCTCCAGTAGCCCCATCCACAGTTCTGTGATCACAAGCAAGTGTTACTTTCATTGTATTGCCAACTACAATCTGACCATTTCTAACAACTGGTTTTTCAACGATTGCTCCAACAGAAAGGATTGCAGAGTTTGGCTGATTGATAATTGAAGTAAATTCGGTAATTCCGAACATTCCTAAGTTTGAAACTGTAAAAGTACTTCCTTCCATTTCGGCAGGCTGTAGTTTTTTGTTTTTAGCTCTTCCGGCAACATCTTTTACGTTAGCTCCTATTTGAGATAAGCTCAATTGGTCAGCAAATTTTAATACAGGAACAACCAAACCGTCTTCAACAGCAACAGCAACTCCAATATGTACGTGATGGTGAATTACAGTCACATCATCTTTCCATTGCGAATTTACTTTTGGATGCTTTTTCAATGCCATTGCACAAGCTTTGATAACCATATCGTTAAAAGAAACTTTGGTATCAGGTAATGAGTTGATTGTGCTTCTAGAAGCCATCGCGTCATCCATCGCTACTTCAATTGTTAAATAATAATGAGGAGCAGTGAATTTAGACTCTGATAAACGCTTGGCAATAACCTTACGCATCTGTGAGTTTTTGATTTCTTCCGAATAGGTCTCACCAGCAGGAACAAATGGTTTTACGGCTGGAGCTGCAGCAGCAGTTTCTGTTTTAGCAGCAGTTTCTTGTGAAGCTGGCTCTTGAGATGTTGTGGCAGCAGGTTTGAAGTTTTCAATATCGCTCTTTACGATACGTCCGTTTTCGCCTGTACCTTTTACTTGCGAAATATTTATGTTTTTCTCTTCAGCAATTTTTTTAGCTAAAGGAGAAATAAAAATTCTTCTTCCGTCAGCAACAGTTTCTACAGTTTCTTCTTTAGATTCAGGAGCTTCTGATTTTGACTCTTCGGCTTTTTCTTCTTTAGCAGGAGCGGATGCCGCACCACCTTTTTTGAAGTTTTCAGCAACGCCTGATATGTCAGTTCCTTCCGGTCCTATAATTGCCAAAAGAGAATCAACAGGAGCCGAATCGCCTTCTTGAATTCCGATGTATAATAGAGTTCCTGAGTTGAAAGATTCAAACTCCATAGTAGCCTTATCGGTTTCAATTTCAGCCAGAATATCACCTTCATTAACTTTATCGCCTACTTTTTTCAACCATGTAGCTACAGTACCGTCAGTCATGGTATCGCTCAAGCGAGGCATGGTTACGACTACTACACCTTTAGGTAAAGCTGTACTTTCTGATTTAGGAGCTTCTTTAGCTTCTTCTTTAGGAGCTTCAGCAGCTTTTTCTTCCGCTTTAGGTTCTTCTTTTTTGTCAGAAGAACTTCCACCGGCTAAAAGATCAGAAATATCTTCGCCTTCTTTTCCAATGATTGCCAAAAGAGAATCAACCGGAGCCGATTCGCCTTCTTGGATTCCAATGTGTAATAAAGTCCCAGAGTTGAAAGATTCAAACTCCATCGTAGCCTTGTCGGTTTCGATTTCAGCTAAAATATCTCCCTCATTAATTTTGTCCCCAACTTTTTTCAACCATGTGGCTACAGTTCCTTCTGTCATAGTATCGCTCAAGCGAGGCATTGTGATTTTTGTTGCCATAATGATTATAGTTTATGAGGTAAAAAAGGATAGTTTTCTTGTTCGTAAACAACATCATAAAGTTGTTGCGTCTCAGGAAATGGAGAATCTTCAGCAAACTGTGCACATTCTTCAACCAGGTTTTTAACTCTTTCGTCAATAGCTTCAATTTCTGCTTCTGTAGCATAATTGTTTTCTTTGATGACATCAAGAACCTGAGTGATTGGGTCAATTTTTTTGTATTCTTCTACCTCTTCCTTAGATCGGTATAATTGCGCATCAGACATTGAGTGTCCTCTGTAGCGGTATGTTTTCATTTCCAAGAAAGTTGGTCCGTCACCACGTCGTGCTCTGTCGATTGCTTCGTGCATTGCTTCGGCAACTTTTACCGGATTCATTCCGTCAACCGGACCACAAGGCATTTCATAGCCCAATCCTAATTTCCAGATATCTGTATGGTTTGCGGTTCTTTCTACCGATGTTCCCATCGCATAACCGTTATTTTCTACAATAAATACTACAGGAAGTTTCCAAAGCATTGCCATGTTGAACGCTTCGTGCAATGAGCCCTGGCGTGCTGCACCGTCACCAAAGTAGGTCATCGTAACGCCACCTGTATTAAAATATTTGTCAGCAAAAGCAATACCTGCACCAACCGGGATTTGAGCTCCTACGATACCGTGACCTCCATAAAATCCTTTTTCTTTTGAGAAGATGTGCATCGAACCCCCCATTCCTTTAGATGTTCCGGTAACTTTTCCTAATAGTTCCGCCATAACAGCTTTTGGATCAACACCCATACCAATTGGCTGGACGTGGTTTCTGTAGGCAGTAATCATTTTGTCTTTGGATAAATCCATAGCGTGCAAAGCACCAGCCAGAACGGCTTCCTGACCATTATATAAGTGAAGAAATCCTCTTACTTTTTGCTGAATGTATAAAGCGGCTAATTTGTCTTCAAACTTTCTCCAAAGTAGCATGTCTTCATACCACTTCAAATAAACTTCTTTTGTAATTTCTTTCATTGTTTGTTTTTTGTAAACGTTATTGTGCCAGTAAATTGCTAAAATAGACGCAAAATAGTTTCCTCACACAAATTTGCGAAAGGCAAAAATAAGACATTCCTACTTAGAAGTAAAGTTTAAAATGTAAATTTTAGGTTTTTTATAAGAAGTTTTTATCAAACATAAAAGGGAGCAGATTTTTGAGCGAATCGGACTTGTATACTGCTCCTGTTTCTCCCATAAAATAAATTTCTATCGGGTAATCTTGTTTGAATTCATACTCTGATATGGATTGCCTGCAAGCACCACATGGAGGGATAGGAGAGGTTACCGGCTTTTCGTCTGACGTGGCTGAAATTGCGATTTTCAAAATTTTGGCATCTGGATATATAGCACCTGCCTGGAAGATAGCAACTCTTTCTGCGCAAAGTCCGGACGGATAAGCGGCATTTTCCTGATTAGACCCCAAAACAATTTTTCCGTTGTCTAAAAAGATAGCGGCACCGACTCTGAATTTTGAATAAGGCGCATAAGCTTTCTTACGTATCTCGATGGCTTGGTCCATCAGATTTTTTACATCTTCTGGCAGTTCTTCCTTGCTGTCGAATACTGAGAATGTTGTCGTAATGTTGATTTGTTTCATAAATGTTTTGAGGAAAAAAAATCCAAATTACTAATGAAAGCAATTTGGATTTTTTAGACTTTAAATTATATACTAATATTCATCATATTTGTCTCCGAAGGCGAAGCTAAGAGAAAAACGCAATGTGTTTTCCAATGGGTTTCTGACTTTTGAAGTTGAGAACAGGTAAGATACATCCAGTTTTACGATATTGTATTTAAATCCAGCTCCAAGCGAAAGGAATTTTCTCGCACCTTTTTCTTTGCTTTCATTAAAATAACCGGCTCTTACTGCGAAGGAATCCTGATACCAGTATTCTGCTCCTAAAGCCCATGTAACTTCTTTTAGTTCTTCCTTAATACCGTCAGGCGCGTCTCCAAATGATTTGAATATACCGCTTACCCATCCGATTGAACGATAATCTCTATTGTTTTGTGCTCTTTCAACATCAGTAATTTCACCATCTCCATCCAAGTCAGGATTCTGAGGAGTAGGTACCAACAGTTTGTTGATTTCTGCGTTAATCGATACTTTATTGTATTCGTCGAAGATGAAGTCAAATCCTCCTCCAAGTTTCATATTGGATGGAAGAAAGTTAGAGCCTTCGTCAGACTCGTCCAAATCATAATTGATTTTTGGACCTAAGTTTTGAAAATTAAAACCAGCTCTCCATCTTCCGTTGAAATCTTCATAAGCGACTTCTTCAGACTGATAGTAACCCGAAATGTCTACTGCAAAAGAACTCGCGGCTGAAGCGTCATTGCTTAGCTGTGCCAGTCTCAGGTTAGAACGGATATATCTTACAGCGATGGATCCCGAAAATCTTTCGCTTAATTTTAAGGCATAAGAAAGGTCTAATGCGAACTCGCTTGGGTTTACTTCTACGGCAGGGTCGTCTGGGTTGTCGTTTCTGAATTCGATAACTCCAAGACTGAAATAACGTAAACTTCCTGCAAAAGCACTTCTTTCGTTAATTCTATTAAAATAAGTCAATTGACTTAAGGAGATGTCGTTTACAAGTTCTGGAAGATAAGGCGTGTAGCTTAGTGAAAAACCTTGCTTATCAAGCGAAAATGCATACTTTGCAGGGTTCCATTGTTGAGAGTAAGCGTCTGGGGAAGAAGCTACTCCTATGTCGCCCATACCAGCGGATCTAGCGTCTCCCGCAATAAGAAGGAAGGGTACTCCTGTTGTAATTACCCTATTTGTCTCTTGGGCTTTCGCCATATTGATTCCCAATATGCAGATAATAAATAATGCGGCTTTTTTCATTCTGAGATTATATTAATTGAATTGAACAAATATAGTATTTTATTAAAGTATAACAAGTTTTTCATATTTTTCTGTCTTTTTGTTGGTCAGGGTCGATTTGACAGTAAGTTTATAAACGTAAACTCCCTTCCCAATCTTATCTCCAAAATCATCTTTTCCATCCCATGAAATCTCTCTTGACAGAAATCCTTCCGTGGTTACTAGTTGATTAATTGTTTTGACTATTTTTCCTGTAATGGTGATAATCTGTACCTGTACTTCCAAAGGTTCGTACGGACGGTTGTGCGTGAACCAGAATTGAGTATAGCTTACAAATGGGTTAGGATAATTAAGCACATTTTTTAATGTTACCGTTTCATCACCAACCACAATAAACTGTATTTCTGAGGTCACTGGATTGTTATATACGTCCCATGCCTTGAAAGTAATTGTGTGCAAACCTACAGCCAGATTACGGAAAGGGAAACGTACTTTTCCTTTTGTATGGTTGTCAAGTTCGGTTTCATAATAATCATTAAGTATATACGGATTGTTTTCATCACCATCCAAAATAGCAACAATGTCATGTCCGATACCGCTGGCCGTGTTGATTCCGTTTTCGTCTTCCAGGAATGCCAGGAATATAGGAGATTCATTGGTTATGCCACCAGATATAAATGTTTCATCATTCATATATAGTCGTACCCTTGGCCCAATATTGTCAGCTGTGGCATTTGGATTGATTCCTCCTATTTTGATGTCGGTATTGTATCCGGTCTGGTCTTCTAATCCCTGATTTCGTTTGGCATAAAAACTGATTCTTCCATTTCCTACGGGAATTGAAATGTCTCTAGGCACTACAAAATTAAATTCGAATTGCCCATTGGCTACAGAAGCGTTGCCACGGAAAACGGTTTCACCCAGCAACGTAAAATTCATTAAAATTAATTGGCCTGATCCGTCAGTTACTCCATCGTTTCCAAATGTAGTTCTCTGCACGTTTTTATCGAATATATTTACGGACAAGCTACCGTTGTAGTTTGATAATATTGTATTTCCATCAACATTTCTAACTTCACCGGTTAGCTTTACCGGACTCAAGGCATTAAAAACAAATGTTGAAGCGGCAACAGGCTGGTCGTTTATTTTGGTTAAAACTATTGTAGGTTTAGGAATTGCAAGGCGTATGGCCGGATCTCCTACATAAGAAACCATCAGGGCTGAACCGTTATAATTGTTTTTCGCGACTCTCAAGGCTTCAGAAATAGGGACATTGTTTGTCGTTCCATACCCATATAATTCGCTTGAAAAAGCTTCGTTAATATCTTGTCCGGTTGTAACACTTATCTGTCGTGTAGTTGTAACCATTGAAATTGCCCCGCCTTTAGAATTCCAATAGGTATATTCTCCTGCGGTAGGTCGGTAAGGGTTGTCGAATCTTGTGAATTCGCAGGTTACGGTTACGAATAAAGGATATTTATAACGATTGTTTAGGTTTTGGGCATCTGCCTTTTCAAAAATTCGCTCTTTTGCAAGACCGTCTTCACCACCGTGTCCAAAATAATTAAAGACAAGGGCTCCTTGATTTATGGCGTCCACAAAATCCTTTCGGGCTTTTGGATAGCGGAAACCTCCTGCCGAAGCTTCTTGCACATAAGAATCGGTATGGATTTTTTCTACGTTCACAAAAGGTTTTTGTGCGGCAATCTGGTCGCCTAAGGCATCAATACCTGTCTGGATCGAATTTTCCCAGGCTACATCAACGTCATCAGAAATTAGGACAAAGTTGTTTCTCCATTTTCCATACGATTCGATAGCGTGGTATTCAATTACTTTGGATACCATTTCTTCTGCCTGCTTATTATCGGTAACAAGCATCCTTCCAACGGCAACTTCCATATCTTGAGATCCGGTCTGGATCATAGTGCCTTCACTATCATCAAGCATTGTAAAATAATCATCAGACATAATAGACCCTCCTAACGAAAAGCTGTTCAAAGCCTGGAATACTGGGACGATATTCGTATTGTTTGGAATCCTGTTTTTGTAATCAAATGACGCATCTCCAAACAAGTTCAGGTATTTTAACCTTTTTGAAGGAATCGATCCATTGTTATAAATGTATTTTACAAAGTTTCGGATGGCGCCAATGTCTTGTTTTCCCGAAGAAAATTCTTCGTAGATGGCTTCAAGATTAATCACTTTTACATTTAATTGCGAATTAATTCTATGAAAGTTAGCCAGTCTTTCTGCTTGCGAACTCAAAAATGCTGGAGTCACAATAAGATAGTCAAGATCCTGGAAAGCACCTTGCGAATTTTTAAAGATGGTACCTTTTAAATTTTGGTTGACTACGCGTGTTCTGGAATCTTTCAAAGGAGAATAATAATCAGAAGCATCAACGGCTATATAATTTCGGTCTTCACCCATATAAGCCTTAAACGAAAAGGCATTTGCTCCGTTATTTTCTACTTTCTGTACATTATATATATCGGTAATGTCCCAAACATGTGTTATCCTTGCCGCATTCGAAAGCTGGTATTCAATTACACCGGTATTAAGGTCCGCATCATTATAACGGAATCGGAATTGTTTTCCATAGCCTTGAAGGTTTCTTTTGGCTTCCAATATAATATAATCCAGATAGGCATCGGCGCTTGGAACGCCCCCATTGTTGTATTGTAATTTTACAGCTACGTTTTCTGAGGCGGGGAAATTGCCCGTCAATGCTCTTTCAAAAGCGACATCGCCGTCGGTACTTGTTGGCGGAAAACTCATTATGCCTAAATCCTGGCCGTTGGCTGCGACACTCAGTGTGGTTTGTGTAAATGCCGATGCTGCAGCGTTAGCCCTAAGCTTAATTTGTGTTCCCGTAGCAATATTTGGAAATTTGAATTCGAAAGTCTGCTCGTTATCGATGTTGAATCTTTCTCCGAACCATTTTCTTCCCAAACGCCCTATATTGGTTTTGTCGAGTTCGTGGTATTGATAATCGTCAAAAGTCGTAACATTCAATGTAGTATTGTCGACAATAGTAGGCATGTTCCCAATCCGTTTTCCTGGACCACCTTGTGCCGTTACATAATAATAGGACCTGTCTGCGTACAAATTATTATGGGTTTGGCTTTCTTCATTCCAATTGTCTACACCTTCCGCATAAAATAAGATGTAATCCTGACCGTCGAAAGAGCCGTCGCTTTCTCCAACCAGGGTAATGGCGTTTTCGATAAGATCTTCAGGATAGTAAGTGCCATTGAGCAAAGGAAGCATGCGGCCGCCATTTCCATAAATCTTTATGTTTCGGGCATTTGCAGCGCCTACATTCATGCCAAGGCTTTGCAAAAAGCTTCTGGATATTTTATAAACGCCCGATTTTACGACATAGAATCGGTACCATTCTCCGGAACTCAGTACGGAGTTATATACTAAGGAAGAGTTTTGTATGGTATTGCCTGATCGCCTTGCGGTTGTGGAAAACGAATAGGTAAATGATTTTACTCGTTGGAATGTATTTCCTGATTTAATAATAGGAGATAAACGCAACACTGCTTTTTGTGAAGCAGCATTATTCATGTTTTTAAGACTGGCTTCGATTGAAGATGGAATCGATGTGATTCTTAAGTCGCCAAGCTGCTCACGAGAAATGGTTTCGTATACTATATTGGTTATCTGTAGGCTGTTTTCATCAGCAAAACCTGAAATGGGAATTTTTTGATTGAAAAAGACAGCTTTCTTTTCATAATCGAATTGAAAGCGGGATGATTTAAAAATAGGGGCCTTAATCTGGACCTGTTCCGAGTAAATTCCCGAATTGTCAATCCATTCAATAGATATATTGTCTCTTTGTTGGGCAAAAGAAACGTAAGAGCTTATAAGCAATAAGAGTAAGGTAATCTTTTTCATTAACTTGAATAACGCTGGTAGCGCCTAATTATTACGAAAAGTAAAAATAAATTTTTAACTTAATATTAAGTACAATAAACTCAATAAATTTGCGTTCTAGCAGAAGACTTTTAACACAAAATTAGATTTTTATTAATATTTCAAAATTGTTGTTGCAGTTTAATGGTTAATTATTATATTGCGGCTCGAAATTTATTACCTACTGAAAGTATGAAAGTAAACAAAATTATGGCTTTGAAGCTGATGCTCTCCTTAGCATTAGTTATGGGTTTTACTAGTTGTAGCAAGAAATCCAGTTCAAAAAACGCTTCCTCTGCCACTGGTTGGAAAATCAATGACAAGAAAGGCGGATTCCAATACAATTCTAAATTTAAGAAGCAGGAAACTGCTCCGGGATTGGTTTTGGTTGAAGGAGGAACGTTCACAATGGGTAA
>CAZFGA010000057.1:0-12429 GCA_964518395.1 uncultured Flavobacterium sp. | reverse complement strand
ATCATAAATCATAAATCATAAATCATAAATCATAAATCATAAATCATAAATCATAAATCATATTTCTTAATTATCTGACGCCAACCCAATTTCTGTCCAAATCACTATAGGGATAAATATTGATCATTTTCAACATATTTACAAAGCCTTTGTGCCCAAACATCTCTACAGTAGCTAATTCTTCTTCAAAGATTTCAAGGCATAGAAGTAAATGATGTTTTTGTTTTCCAACTTTAAACTCTTTGTATATATCAAAAATGATGTATTTGTTTCCGCCATTATCGTCTTTTAGCTGACATATTTCAAAAGGATTAAAATCTTTTTTAGCTGCAGCACCGGCAATTTGCGTAAAAGTATCGCAAATACGTCTTTCAATCAGGTTGAATTGGGTTGGCGGTTCCTGCTCAGGGTTGTTATAAACCTGTTTCGTAAAAGTGATTAACTCATACGTGCCTTTTTTATTCTTAGGGCCTTTTCCGTCAGGGTTGATTAATTGCATGGTTGTAAATCCTGTGCCGGATATATGATTTGGAAAATAATACATGTCAACAGATCCCACAGTCATATCGCCAATAGTTCCGAATGGGATTATTGAGAGTCCAATCTTTTCAGCCGAAACGCCTAAAATGGATTCTATTGATTTTAGTTTTAAATCATGGTATTCAGCGTATTGCTCGTTTGTGAAATTTTGTGCTTCTTTCATTTGCTGTTTCAAATATTTATAGGATTGAGTTATGAGTACTTTTGATTTTCCTTCAAATACCATTTAACCTACCAATGTGTCATCAATAATTTCCCATTTTTTCAGGTCCAATATAATTTCTGTAGAACCAAATTTTAGTCTGCCAATAATTAATTCCCAGGTACAATTTTCATCATCATTTTCGGGCAACGTGATTTTATGTATACTGACGGGCATTTTATAGTTAACCAATTTTATATCTTCTGCATGGAATTCTTCAAGTTTTGTCCTTGCAAAAGTTTTGTAATCATCTAAATGACCGGTTAGTAATTCCAATAAAAAATCAATTTGTGCAGCTTTTAGCTTTGTGATTTTAATTGTATTTTCATTTCCGCCGTGTATTCTTAATTCTTTATTGATGGGAGACAAAAGTTTCTTTAATTCCTCCCTTTTTAAATCAGCCATGAGTGTTTTTTATTGATTAATGTGTGTAATAACGAATGACCGACTGATTTTTGTTGATTTCAACGTAGTCAGACGAGACAAGTTCAGTGCCGCAATCCAGTTCCTCGATTGAGAAATAAGTGGGTGTTGTATTTTGTGTTTGGCTTTGAGCTTCTTTCCAGCAGTCTACAAACCAATCTTCATAAATTTCATTTTTTTCTTCGTTATACTCATCCATCATGTCTTCCCATTCATCGGTATCGCCTTCCAGATTTTCCTCCAACTCGTCCATTTCATCCATCACATTTTCTGATTTTGAATGGTATTCATTCAGTTCCTTGAACAAAATACTGATAGGTTCTGTAATAGTTAGGCCTCTGGCATTGGAACCGAAAAATGCTATTGAAAACCATTCGTGACGGTACTCAAAATTAAAAGAAGCAATGTCGCTTTTTTCGTAAGTAGGCAACATCGTGATAGCTGTTCCGTTGAGTATTTGTATAAGCCCTTCGGTAATTTTAGCGCTTTTTGCTTTTAATGTTGCTTGCAACATTGTATTTAGTTCTTTGAGTTCTTTTAACTGTTCCATTTTTATTTTTAATACATAGGATATTTGTCTGTAGGGACAAATCGGAATCCTTTTAATCCATATTCGGTTATTTTATTTTTCAGGGCTTCGCTTACGGTTACGCTATGCAACAGATTGTGAATGGTAAACATATCCTCATGAATGATCTCTTCTCTTATTGCTAACTTCTTTACATGCCGTATTTTTTGATCACTCAGCATAAACAAGTCGGATTGCTCATAGTCGACACAATCAATTTCTTTGTTGACTTTCATCAAATATATTTCCATCGATTCTTCCCATTGGATATGGTACACGGTTACGGGTACAAATTCCAGGTGCGGAATGTTTAAAAACAAGAAAAAATCTTTGGCTTTGGCAGAAATACCATAATGTCCCGAAATAAAATCAGTATCAAACTCACCCTGATAGTAGGTTTTTGGAAAAGGTTTGCCTTCCATTGCCCGTTCTAGATTGCCATCGGCTTCCCAGCTTACGTATTTATCTCCCGGATCAATATTGTGTTCTATGATATAATAAGACATCGTTTGAATTCTGCCACACAATTAAATTACTCAGCCCGTTTGTATGAAATCGACTGACAATAATCGATAAATTCCGAATTATTCCACTCTTTTTGAAGGTATTTGATTAAGCTTGTTTCAAGTTCTTCCTCTAACTGATAATATGCCATATCGAGGGTGTCCAAATCGGCACTTCTTTTAGCCTTATTCAAGATTTCAAGCCCTGCGTTAAATCCAATTTCTTTAAAAGCCTGTTTCACTTCTGCATTCGTTATTTTTCCCAACCGTATTTCGTATAAATACATGTCGAAACCACCATTTTTAATCATTCCGTCACCGTAAACAGCAACATAAATATTTTTGGCAACCGGATTACCTTCAAGGATACTTTTGGTGTCTGTTGTTCTAAGTATAGGATTGACATTTTCTTCCCTAATGGCTTCAAATAATCCGTGAACGATGTCTATTGTTATCATTTTATGCTTGTGTGTAACTGTTTGGGATTTTTAAAATTCCAGTTTAAAAGATTCGCCTTCTACAAATTTTCCTTTTGACTGTGTTATTTTGATTTTTTGTTCTGCTGTATAACCCAATGTTTCACCGCTTTTAAACGTAACATTACTATTGATAACATAACCACAGATCTGACTTAAAAAGGTGTGCAATTCTCTCAAACCAAGAGGAGCGTTTACAAACTCCATTTCCAATTTGTCAAAAGCAGTCAATCCGTACGAATAGGCACTATTGGTCTGCTCTCCTTTTCGGATACCTATATAAATCCATAGGTCGAGTGGGATTTGATTTGATTTTAATGCTTCGGCACTATCCAGGTATTGCGCTTTTGGAATAAGTAAGGATTGAGTGCCCTGGTATATTCCAATACAATTACTTGTTGCAAGAATAGCCGTTAGTACTTTTGTCAAAACTGCAAAGCGCTCTTTAGCGGTGTTGTTGTTCGATAATATGGTTACAAGGGCATGTACATTGTGGTTTTCCAAATCTTTTACGGCAGTCGGCCAATTGTAAGCATATTGTGCAGTTCCTTGAATATCACCCATAGGAATTTGCGCTGCTACTGTTGCCAATACGACCGTTTCTCCCTGAATAGAAAAACTTGCTGCCTCTGCAGATTTATCGATGTCAGTTACTTCAAGACCCCAATCAGATTGAAGGTAGGCTATTACCTTATCGGCTTCAAACTTTTCACCATTGTTAAACATTGGCATTGCAAGTAATAAGTTGCTTTTAGCTGTTTCTTCCTTTTTTTCTTTTTTTGTAAAAAATCCCATTTATAGTATGTTTTAATAGTTTGTTTCTTTTGTTGTTTTTATTGGCTACATCTTAAAAAAGAAATATACGACCGCCACCCATTCTTTTTTAATTCCTTTGGCATGACCAATAGTACTGCGGCTGGAATTCTCAACCGTTCCATCATCTTTGATATAACCAATGGTACTCCGACTACTGTTTTCTACAGTTCCATCGCTCTTTACATAACCAACAGTGGATCGGCTTTTGTTTTCGATGGTTCCATCACTCTTAATATAGCCAATAGTACTACGACTACTGTTTTCAATGGTGCCGTCACTTTTAATATAACCAACTGTTGAACGGCTGCTATTTTCAATTGTTCCGTCACTTTTAATGTAACCAATGGTGCTTCGGCTACCGGATTCGATTGTTTGTGCCTTGGCAATTGTAAAGCTTGCCAAAGCAAGGATAAGGAGTGCTGTTTTCTTCATTTCTTAAAAATAGTGTTATAATTATGAATATGCTTTTTTATTTTCGGTTGGTTATTATTTGTTTTCCTGAAAAATCATTCTGAATGACTCAAATATAGAGGAAAGAAAAATCAATATAGTATTAAATTAAGCAACGTAGCTTTTTTAAATAGGAACGTTGAATAACTGAGGTTAATCGTTTGAATAGTTTTTTTTTGAGATAAATATTTTTTAGCAGATTAGATTTATAAGTAACATTTGAAATTCCTTATATTTACGAAAACTAGAATTATATGATACGAGCTGTCGTTATTGATGATATTGAGCGCATTAGAAAAGAAAATATTGCGATTATAAAATCAAATTGTCCAAATATTTCAATAGTCGGACAGGCAGAATCAGTTGATTCGGGTGTGAAATTGATAAAGCTCACTTCGCCCGATCTTGTTTTTCTTGATGTTGAAATGACAGACGGAACTGGTTTTGATTTGCTCCAAAAACTAAAACCGATTCAATTTAAAGTCATTTTTATCACTGGCTATGAGGATTTTGCAATCCGGGCCTTCCGTTTCTCTGCTATTGATTATTTATTGAAGCCGCTTGACGCAATTGAGTTAGTGGATGCTGTGAAAAAAGCACAGGAATCATTTAGCAACGAAGTTTTTGATACAAAACTCAATAACCTGTTTGCCAATATTGAACGCCCGAAGAATCTTCAAAAACTGATACTCAAAACATCCGATAAGATTTATTCGGTCAATATTCAGGATATCGTGAGCTGTGAAGCCGATAAGAACTACACTACCTTTAATTTTATTAATGCGCCAAAACTTATTGTTTCGACCAATCTCAAGGAGTATGAGACAATGTTGGTGCCTTATAATTTTTTCCGCACTCACAAATCGCACCTGGTCAATATGGCTTATTTTGACCATTTTATAAAATCAGATGGCGGTAATACCATCGTAATGCAAAACAAGCTTACGGTGCCCTTATCAGTACGCAAAAAAGAAGAATTCCTTTTGTTGCTTGAAAACCTGTAGGATTCTTTATTACTAAAAAACATTTCTTCTTTCATTACTAACGATAATCCTGTAAAAAGCTACGCAGGTTCATCGGCTAAAATTTTCATTTCTTTTTGATTTAGTATTGCAATGCAGTTCTGGAATGATTTGATTTTCAGGTGCTGTACAAACTTAACTTAATTACAACCTAAATCAATTTAAATGAAAACAACAGTACGCATTTTAGGAATCTTTATCATTTTGCTTGTATTGCTCGCAACTGCTGCGTCAATCTGGAGAGCTGAACGGGATAAGGATGAACTTCGTGAAAGCCAGGCTGCAATTGCTGAAGCTCAGCAGGGTCTTGCCTTATTGAAAGAAGAAGCCAAGAACATGACAGGCGAATCGAAAGTACAAATTGAAAGCCAGATAGCAGAAGCGGAATCGGATATTAAAAAACTCCCGGCCGAATCTACCTTTACAATTGTACAAGTATTGTTCGGGGCTTCTATGTTGTTGTCAATCGTTTTCGGAGTATTCCTTTTTCGTCCGAATTTAAAATCGTCAAAGACTTTGCTGGTAGCATCTATTCTACTTTTACTGGCTACTTATTTTATTTCGCCTGACATTGATGGAGGGAAATATTCAGGATTTTCAAGAAGAACATTGGCGCTTATAACAGGAATTCCACTTATTGTTTTAGGGTTGTTTGCTTTCTGGATTGCTAAGAAAAAGAATGTGGAAAGCTTGCGTAATGGCCGCTAAATAAATCAATAATTGTTTTAATATTTTACACTATGAAACTTAAAAACCTAATGTTTGGGCTGGTTATTGCACTGGCGGTATCCTGCGGATCAAAAGAAACTAAAGAAAACGATGCTGCTGCTACAGACAGTACTGCTACTGAAGCGACTGAGGTAAAAGCTCCGGTGTCGGTAAAAGAAACCTTGACAAAGGTCTGGGTATTAGATGACATTAATTATAGCGTGGGTCTTAATGCGGCGAAGGACAAAGAAGCATACAAAGCACAACTTGAAAAAGTGTTGGCTGACATGAAAGGAAAAAGCGAATTAAACCTGAGTGCTGATGGGAAAGTTACTGTTGAAATGATGGATCATACCAATACGATCAAAAATTACACAGGTAAATGGTCACTTACTGATGAGGACAAAACCCTAAACGTAATGCCAGAAGGTGCATTAGATCCATTTCAATGGACCATTTGGGAAATTAGTCCGGAAAGCTTGTCGTTATTGATAAATAACACGACTATGAAATTTATCCCTAAAAAATAAAACAACAACATCTTACTTAATTAATTGATTAGCCACAACCGAAAGGTTGTGGTTTTTTCAGATTGTTTTAATATTTAAGATCAAAAAAAAATACCTAAAAATGAGAAAAATCCTATTTGTCATGCTTTTGGCTATAAGTGCTACAAGTTATGCCCAATTTTCGGCCTTTATCAACGGAAAGGCAATCAAAGAAGGAGCAAGCGTCTCCCAAAAAGATCTGGCATCGTTGCAGGTTGGGTTTAAGAATCCAAAAAAAGTCACGATTATTTCAGGAGTGAGCGTACTCTATGTCCAGCTTCTTAATGCGAATAATAAAGATATCCAGACTTTTTACCTCCAAAAAGATGGGTATGTTGCCATCGAAGATTTTTTTAAAAGTAACACGCCGACAACAAAGTATAAAGTATTTGGTAAAGATGGTTTTCTCAGCAATGGCAATACACTTGATTGGATATTGTCAGCAGCCGTTGGGCAAGAAGATCAGAAAACAATACAGGTAAAAATCGGAATGTATGTTGCTGAAGAAACAGGCTACAGGCAGTACGGCCAAAGCGTAAAATTGTTAGAGCCTATGACATTCAATGTGCCGGTTTGGGATGCAAAAAACGTTACTATGCCATTCCTCGACCTGACAATCGACAAGACCAATATAGCGGGTGATATGGATACAAAGCAAAACGGGATGTTAGGCAGAAAAGAGACTGAGATTGGGTATCAGCTTCGCGAAAAGGACAAAATATGGTATACTGCTTTTGCTCTTGACAGTGATAAATATCCGGGCCTGAATGCCAAAGAAGTAGCAGACGATTTTATCCATGCAGGAACATACTATGCTAACTACAACCAGATGAATGATAAAAGACCATTTAAGGATTATGATATCCAGAAATATACATTGCCATGGGACCATATCAACGATTTGCTGGATTCAAAAAACAGACTTTCTAGACTTTCTTATCGTGTCAACAAAGAAGCCAAGAATAGTAATCTGATGAATATGTTTGAAACTGTCACTATCAATGGTATGAAAGGTTATGCATTCAAAACCAGTACGGATGAACGTGAACATATTAATGCTACCAAATGGACTCCAAAAGGCAACTTTGTGATTTATATTCTGGAACATCCAAGTAACCCAAAACTGACTCTTATCATTTCAAGCTCAGTGAAAAATAACGGAAATACTCTGGAAGAGACTGATGCGCTTCTCCAGACTTTTATCAAGAGCATCAAAAAGTAATAATAGTAATAGTGAAAGTTTATTTAAACCGCAGTTGCCAACTGCGGTTTTTTTATTTAAGTAAAACACCTAATGGTGTTTATCGTTATTTTTGTTAAGACAACAAACAGAGATTTTATCGGTAAAATTATGATTAGACATTTTTTTCTCATTTTATTCTTTAGCTCGTATGCCATATATGGACAAAATCCGGTAAAGGCAAGCAAAGAAAGCCTTAAATTAAAAAAGGAAATCTTTCAGATTATAAAGGAGAATGCTTTGTATACTGACTCTTTGGATTGGAAGAAAATTGAAGACGAATATGAGACAGTTGCATTAAGCGAAAATGATTCGATCAGTCAGGATATATTGTTTAAATTTTTTACTGAAAAACTAAGACAGGCAGGAGACCACCATTCTTTTTTTGTTTCAAAGAAGACTATGACAGCCAAAAAGCAAATTACAAATCATGAGCAACCTAAAGGAATGTATTTGGGAGATCATATCGGATTGATAAAAGTACCTCGCTGTGTGACATTTGATGCTGAAAAAGATAGAGCATTTGCCAATACGATACGGGAAGAAATTAAAGGTGTAGATAGTACAAACGATATTACCGGATGGATAGTTGACTTACGACATAATTCTGGCGGTAATATGTGGCCCATGCTGGCGGGTTTGAACGCATTAATAGAAGATGGTGAAGTGGGTTACTTTGTCTATCCTGCCTCAAACTATAAAATGCCCTGGTTAAGCGAAAATGGATATATGGTATCTAAAAAATCAAAAATCAACGATTATAAAATCAAAAACAGACAGCTAAAGATTGCCGTGCTTATCGATTCCTTAACTGGAAGTAGTGGAGAAATGACTGCGATTTCATTCCTGGGACTTCCTAACGTAAAAACATTCGGGCAGCCATCAGCAGGTTATACCACTTCAAATGGTACTTTTCCTTTGTCAACCGGTTCCCATCTGTATTTGGCAACAAGCCATGCGGCTGATAGGACAGGAAAAGTATACAAAGAGAAAATTTTTCCGGATGTAACCGTTGAAGACAATTCAAATACAAAAGAGGATGAGGTGATTGAAGCAGCAAAGAAATGGATAAGGGAATAATTTTGTAATTGTACAAGGCTGTTTTTTATTCAGAAAAATGAAAAATAAGTTTTACATACCGAAAAGGGAAGGATAAAATCCTTCCCTTTTTAGTGATAAGAAATTCGAAACTCTTGCTTCATCACAAATTCTTTATTACAATTTTTTTGCTTCAGGCAATTGCCAAAAATAAGCAGGATCATGAGTAATAGTATTATTTTTCAAATACTTGTTGCTTTCTTTATCAAAACCGGTAGGGATTAGCGAAATATATTGTAAATCGGTATCTGCCTGTCTGTATCTGCTTTCTGTATTGAACTGGCTTTTATTAGTGCATTGAATCCAATATAAGTTTTTGGCCATGTAATTATCCAGATACCAGATTTTGGTTACTTTCGTTTCCGTATTTAACTTCAAGGACTGGTTATTTCTTAGTCGTTCCCTAACTTCTTCAATACTCAATAGAGTATTGTTTTCGTCCATAACATAAGCGCCATGCGAAGCATCCATCCAAAGCCATTTTTTTAGCGTTTCTGAATATACACTATTGATAACATGGCAGTCGGTATCCGTGTCATCTTTTGGCATGCAGGTTACGTAACGTGACTTAAAACCCATTGCCAAATACATTTCATTTAATGTCATAGCCTTGTGTCGGCAATTAATACCTTTGCCTGTTGCCTTATGGTAATTGTAAAAATCGATGGCATCAAATTCACACAAAGCCCAATTGGTTCCGTCATACTTAATGCTCTTAGTGACAAACAACATAATATTAATTATTTTTGAAACTTCATCACCTTTTCCGGCTATGGAGTCCAGGTTGAAATAGCGTTTTACTTCGGTTAGATTATGATCGTTTGCCGCCTGATAGTTAAATGCAGGTAAAGAACCTTTGTTTTCTGATATGTAATTGCCAGATTGCTGTAACAGGAATAATTTGTCGTATTGCTTTAATTGACCAAATGCCTTTATAAACTTTTTCTCTTTGCGGATGTTAGTTAAATCGGTATCATTTAAGACATTCTGGTAATCTTTATATCCCCAAGCTATTGCTTTTTCAAAACTGGTAATTGCTTGTTTTTTTTCATTTAGCAATGATTGTAAACAAGCTAAATTATAGTAAACGTTTGCATATACATCTTTAATAGTAGGCTGGAATTCCTGTCTTTCCTTTTCGGTTAATTTTAAATCATCTAATGTAGTAGCAACTGTACTTAATACATTAGCCGCTTGTTGGTATTTCTTTTCGGAATAATGTGCGGTATACTCGACTTGTGCTTTTTGTAAGTCTAAAAGGAATGTATTCCAGGTTGGTGAATTGGTTTGTGCAAATGAGCTGGACGCAAAAAGTGCTGCCAAAAATAAGGTAGTCAAAAGCTTCATGGGCTGTTTCTGTTTTTTGATGATTGATTTTACAAATATGATTTTTTAAACTCTTTTGCATTAAGACGAGGCAGTTTGTGAAATGTAACAGAGCAGTGTGTAAAATAAAAAAATGCTTTATGCCTGTGATAGCCCGAAATCTTTAAATGCGGCAGCTTGATAGCATATATATTCTCGTCGCTCGACTTGGGTTTTAGAAAATGGTCAAATTTTATTATTGCACCAGACCGCCCTAAATAACTCGGTTATTGTAGTAGCGACATTGGGAATTTCTTGTTTTTAATATATCCCGAAAGAACGAATATCCCGTAATAGTTTACAATAATCTGCTTATAGCTTGCACTTGTTCATTGGCTCAAATTTTTTCTTGCTTTTGAACTATCATTGTAATGTATTTGTGTGATTTCGTGGTTTGCATTTAGTCATTATTGTTTTTAATGTTTAAAGAATAAAATAACGAATCTAATCATTAATCAAAGTAGGCGAATAGTGAGGAGCATTAAAATGCTAAAATACTTCCTTGAACATACTATTGAATTTATGAGTTCGATTTACAATCTGACCGATATCAGCATTGTGCCAATACTTGTGCTAGTTGTTTAAAAGATGTTCAATGAAAATGTGAAATAGTAAACTTACCTATAATTTTCTGTCAGTTTCTTTGGAACCTGCAAAATGCTTTATATGTTTGCCGCCGAAAATTTATAATCATAAAGTACTAAGTCAAACAACCTATTATTGATTTTCAAATAGTAATGTCAATCGTAAATTAAATTAACCTCCCAGTAAAAAATATGAAAAGAATAATTACAATTTTATTAGTGTCTCTAAGCCTGCAATTGTCAGCGCAATGTGTTCAAAAGGCCGGCGCAGGATCATCCTGCACTTTTGTGATCAAAGCAGACGGAACGCTTTGGGCTTGGGGTAGAAATAACTACGGCCAATTGGGAATTGGCAATACTGTCAATACTCCGGCAAAAACTCAGGTTGGTACTGCCTCAAACTGGCAAAGTATAGAAGGCGGGCAATTCCATACGGTTGCCATAAAAGCAGATGGGACGCTCTGGACATGGGGTTTTAATTCCAGCGGGCAGTTAGGGCTTGGTAATACTACTAACAGAACCACCCCAACTCAAGTATCTTCAAGTAATATCTGGTCTAGCGTAGCTGCAGGATATGATCATACTGTGGCAATTACAAATGATGGAACCATGTATGCCTGGGGGCTCAATGATCATGGGCAGTTAGGTGACGGTAGCCGTAGCAACAGGTCCACTCCCAGACTTATTGGAACGGGTTGGAAGAGTGTTTCTGCAGGAAACAATATCACAATCGCTGTAAAAACTGATGGAACACTTTGGGGTTGGGGCGAAGGCTTTCTGGTTGGTGATGGAACGGACGCCGACAAAACTTCACCTGTTCAGCTAGGAACAGCCACCAACTGGAAGAGTGTAAGCCGTGGTGTAAACCATGCCTTAGCCGTAAAAACGGATGGGACACTTTGGGCATGGGGAACGAACGGGCGTGGCCAATTAGGCATCGGTACTACTGCTGCTGGAAACTATACACCTACGCAAGTTGGAACTGACACTAACTGGGAAAGTGCTAAGGCAGGTTTTTTCTTCAGTATTGGCAAGAAAACTGACGGTACGATGTGGTCATGGGGAGAGGGTACATTCAACCAACTGGGCCAAGGGGCAAGCACTGCGAATGTTTTGGTTCCTACTCAAATTGGTACTCAAAATGACTGGCATACCATTTCAGTAGGTACAAGTTCACTATTTGGTGCAGCTATAAAAAATGATGGTTCATTCTGGACTTGGGGCTATAACAATTACTCGCAATTGGGTGACGGGCTTACGGCGCGACTGCTGGTGCCGACATTCATTATGTGCCCAGGAAGCACAAGCGTAACGGAAACCGCTTGTGACAGCTATACCTGGGCAGATAATGGAGTAACTTACACCACAAGTGGAACCTATATTAATTCGGTTACCAATAATGAATTGCATTTGACAATCAACAACAGTACGACATCAAGCCTTACCGAAACGGCTTGCGACAGTTATACTTGGGCAGAAAACGGGACGACCTACACAACGAGCGGAACGTACACTCATGTTACGACCAACGCTTCTGGTTGTACGAACACCGCAACGCTGAACCTTACGATCAATAACAGTACTACATCAAGCGTTACCGAAACGGCTTGCGACAGTTATACGTGGGCTGCAAACGGAACGACTTACACGACGAGCGGAACGTACACCCATGTTACGACCAACGCTTCGGGTTGCACGAACACCACAACGCTGAACCTTACGATCAATAACAGCACGGCATCAAGCCTTACCGAAACGGCTTGCGACAGTTATACATGGGCAGCAAACGGAACGACTTACACAACGAGCGGAACGTACACCCATGTTACGACCAACGCTTCCGGATGCACGAACACCGCAACGCTGAACCTGACCATCAATAACAG
>CAZFGA010000056.1:0-12777 GCA_964518395.1 uncultured Flavobacterium sp. | reverse complement strand
AGGAAACTGCTCCGGGATTGGTTTTGGTTGAAGGAGGAACGTTCACAATGGGTAAAGTTCAGGACGATGTAATGCATGATTGGAACAATACGCCTAATCAGCAGCACGTTCAGTCTTTCTATATGGATGAGACTGAGGTAACCAATCTTATGTATATGGAATATCTTGATTGGTTGAAAAGAGTTTTCGATCCGGAAGATGAAAATTATAAAAACATTTATGAAGGAGCTCTTCCTGACACATTAGTTTGGAGAAATAGATTAGGTTATAACGAAACTATGACCAACAACTATTTGAGACACCCTGCTTATGCAAACTATCCTGTAGTTGGTGTAAACTGGATCCAGGCTGTTGAGTTCAGCAAGTGGAGAACAGATCGTGTAAACGAAAATGTTCTTGAAAGAGAAGGCTACCTGAAAAGAGATGCAAAAGTAATAGATGCAAAAGGTGATAACACTTTCAGTACAGAAACTTACCTAAATGCTCCTACAAAAACTTATGGCGGTAATGAAGAAATTGTCTTAAAAGGACAAAGAGGAAGATTAGCGGCTAAAGAAGATGCAAAAAACGTATACGCTCAAAGAACTTCAGGTATCATACTTCCTGAATACAGACTTCCAACAGAAGCTGAATGGGAATATGCAGCTGCAGCTGATGTAGGTAACAGAGAATATAACCTTTACAGAGGTCAGAAGAAATATCCTTGGAAAGGTAACTATACCCGTTCAGGAAAAAGACAAGTTAGAGGTGACCAATTGGCTAACTTCAAACAAGGTAAAGGAGATTACGGCGGAATCGCCGGATGGTCTGATGACGGTGCTGATATCACTAACGTAGTAAAATACTATCCGCCAAATGATTTCGGATTGTATGATATGGCAGGTAACGTTGCAGAATGGGTTGCTGACGTTTACAGACCAATCGTTGATGATGAGGCTAACGACTTCAACTACTACAGAGGTAACATCTACATGAAAAATAAAATTGGTGAAGATGGAAAAGCTGAAATCGTTACAGGTGAAAACATTGCTTACGATACTTTAGCTAACGGTAAAATCATCGCAAGAAACTTCCCTGGACAAATTGCTCAGGTTCCTGTTGACGAAAAAGAAACTTACCTAAGACAAAACTTTGATAAGTCTGATAACAGAAACTACAGAGATGGTGACAAGCAATCTACAAGATACTATGACTTCGGTAATTCTGAAGAAGGAGAAAAAGTAGATGATTCAAAAAGAATGTACGATTCTCCAAAACACAATGTTACTACTGACAGTTTAGGTAATATGGTGAGAAAATATGACAGGTCTTCAAAAAGAACAACTTTGGTTGATGACAACGTAAGAGTTTACAAAGGTGGTTCTTGGAGAGACAGAGCTTACTGGTTAGATCCTGCTCAGAGAAGATACTTCCCTCAGGATATGGCTACAGATTACATCGGATTCAGATGTGCGATGTCAAGAGTAGGTCCTAAGTCTGACAAAAAGAAAAAAGCAAGAAATTAATTTTCTACAATAATTCTACAAAAGCCCTTTTTTAGGGCTTTTGTTTTTTTAAATCGCATAGCATGGAAATTAAAGAAATACACGACCTGTTTTTAACTTGTTCTTCAGTTTCAATCGATACCAGGAAAATTGAAGAAAACTCAATGTTCTTCGCCATAAAAGGAGAACATTTTGATGCCAATACTTTTGCCCAGGAAGCACTGAATAAAGGTGCCTTATATGTAATTATCGACAATAAAGACTATTATATTGACGAAAAGACAATCCTGGTTGCCAATACGCTTGAAACATTGCAGGAAGTAGCAAAGTTTCATAGAGAATATCTCGGATTGCCAATCCTGGCATTAACCGGAAGCAACGGAAAAACCACTACAAAGGAATTAATCAACGTAGTGCTTTCAAAGCGTTATCATACAAGGGCTACTGTTGGAAACCTGAACAACCATATTGGTGTTCCGTTGACCTTGCTTTCCTTTACTTCAGATACCGAAATAGGAATTGTAGAAATGGGTGCCAACCACCAAAAAGAAATAGAATTCCTATGTAATATCGCCACTCCGGATTTCGGATACATTACCAACTTCGGGAAAGCCCATTTAGAAGGTTTTGGTGGAGTAGAAGGTGTTATTAAAGGAAAAAGTGAGATGTATGCCTATCTTTCAGAACATAACAAATATGTTTTTGTAAATCTTGATGATGTGATACAAAGAGAAAAAACAGAGAAAAACCTTCGTATCACGTTTAGCCATACCGACAAAAATGCTTCTGTCTTAATCAATAAGATCACTGCTAATCCTTTTGTTGCCATCGAATTTGACGGTATCAAAATCAAATCTCATTTGATCGGACTATACAATGCCAATAATATTAATGCAGCAATAACAATAGGAAGGTATTTCAAAATTTCGGATACCGAAATAAAAGAAGCAATTGAAAGCTATGTGCCGGAAAACAACCGTTCGCAATTGTTAGTGAAAAGCTCTAACGAAATCATATTGGATGCCTATAATGCAAATCCTAGCAGTATGGAAGTGGCCATTAAAAACTTCCTTCAGTTAGACAAGCAAAATAAGGTTGCTGTTTTGGGCGATATGTTTGAATTGGGTGCAGAAAGCCTACAGGAGCACAAGCATATAGTTGCTTTGCTCAAACATGAAGAAAAAGTACAAACCTATTTTGTTGGAAAAGATTTTTACGAAAATAAACTTGACAAAGAGTACCTTCATTTCTTTAAAACCTTTGATGAATTTGCCAAGGCCTTAAAAACTGAAAAAATAGAAAATAAAACTTTATTGATTAAAGGTTCCAGAGGAATGGCACTAGAAAGAACGCTCGAATTGCTGTAGCTTAACACAATTGGAAGCCCATAGAAAATACTATATTCTAAAAACTGCCGTTATACTTTTAAAACTAAATAAAAAACTTATTTTTGTCTGAAGCAACAATTAGCTTTATAAATTAAATAACCAAATCCCTGTATTATATTTATGATATTTTCAACAATTTTACTGCAGACTGATACTCTTGCAAAAGCTTCAACGAATACAGTAATTGAGGGAATCGCCAAAAATGAAGAAATGAACCTGTTTAGCTTCCTGATGAAAGGAGGGGCATTTCTTATCCCGATTGTAATTCTTCTTTTTTATACCATCTACCTGATTTTTGAAAGATACCTTTCCATTAAAAAAGCAACGAAGCAAGATTCGCATTTGATCAAGGATATCGGCATTCAGTTGAATTCCGGAAATATTAATGCAGCCCTGTCGTTGGCAGAAAGATCGAATACGGCTTCTGGAAATGTTTTAAGAGAAGGAATCCTGACAATAGGCAGACCGATTTCTGAAATAGAATCCAACATGGAAAGGGCAGCCAATATCGAAATTGGGGAAATGGAAAAAAGAATGGGACATTTGGGACTTATTGCCGGTATCGCACCGACTTTAGGTTTCGTTGGAACGATTTCCGGGGTTATCAAGATTTTTTACAGCATTTCGCAAACTGAAGATATCAGTATCGGAAATATTTCCGGTGGTTTGTATGAAAAGATGATCAGTAGTGGTGCCGGACTTGTAGTGGGTATTATTGCTTATGCGGGCTACCACTTATTTAACGGAATGATTGATAACTTTTCTTTAAATGTCCAAAAACAGATTTTGGAATTTGTAAGTATAATCCAAAGACCTAACGATGGCTCTAAAACGAAATAGAAGATTTCACGCGGAAGTAGCTACTTCTTCCTTAAGTGATATTATGTTCTTTTTGCTGTTGTTTTTCCTTATTATATCAACACTGGCAAACCCGAATGTAATCAAGATGACGTTGCCTAAAACGCAACAGAACGATAAGACAAACAAGCAACATATTACGCTGTCGGTTTCTGAAGAAAAGCAATACTACGTCGACAAACAGAATGTTGCTTTTAATGAATTGGAAGCAGCACTGCTGACAAAAATGGGCGATGCTAAAGACCAGACCGTAATTGTGAGAATTCCTTATAATCTACAGGTACAGGATTTAGTTGACCTGCTCCAGATTGGCGTTAAGAACAATTTGAAATTTGTGATTGCCACAGATAAGAAATAGAAAAATAAAAGAGATAAAAAAACGCTTCGGGAAACCGAAGCGTTTTTTGTTGTAATAAGTATTTTGTGCATCCTCCGATATCAAACTGTGCTATTTTATCTGTATATTCAGTAATCTCATTCCTTTATCTTTCTTCCCTTTTTTATCAATTTCTGAAAAGTAGACCACGAAAAGAGAATAGCCATTTTTTGATTTATAACTACCCATCAGATCCTCCAAATCAATTTTTACCAATTTATACTTGTCTTTAAGTTTCTCTTTAAAAACAGTTATTTTTCCTTCTCCAACAACCTCTATTTCATATTCGCATTTGGGACAGGGCATATCATCAGAATACTGAATTGCCAGATAGTCTCCTTTTTTATATTGTGAAGTATGAATATCAATATTGTTTTTTGTGTATTGAGTTAAACTGCAGATTTTTAAATTATTATAGAAAACTTTCCAACTGCTAATCGTGTCAGCCTTTGCGGCTGAGAAAGAGAAAAGTAAAAAAAGATATAGAATTTTATTCTTCATTATTTTAAATATTAAAATGACTTTCTACGATTTCGATTTTTTATGGCAGTTTTTTTAATGTCTCATTTTAGGCATATTCAATACCTCTTGTCCACAATCTATGAATTCATCGTCGTTCAATGGTTTTAAGCCAATTTCAATTCTTGCTATGTTAGTTGCTTCTTTTGTCTGAATACACGGCTTGCCAAACTGTGAACCATAAAAAACTCTCCGTTGTTTTTTGTTAGGACTGTTCAGCCAGTAATACTTGTCTAAAACCGAAGCAAAAAAAGCATTATCAATATTTCCCTTATTGACTTCCTTTAGAAATAAATCAAAATATACCTTTTCGTTTACAAGCCTGTGGGGATTATGCAATAAAATTGCAACAACAGCAGCTTCAACACATTCCTGTTTCATATTTCTTTCTCCTAACAATGCTTCAGTTGGATATCCGTTTTTAAGAATGAAGTCGACCATATTTGAAAAATTCAGAGAATCTATTTTTGGCATTAATTCTCTTTTATTAAAGGTCAGTTTGCCATCCCTGATGCCTTGGTCAAAGCCATACATTTTACACAACTCAAAAGCCAGGCTGTCTTGCTTAAAAGTATTTTCAGAAATTGGAAGGTTTGTTTTGGTAGTATGTTTTCGGCTACAGCTGAAAATTACAGTAGATGCTATAATGAAACTGAGTAGGGTCTTGAAAATTTTCATGAAAAAGGTTTAAGGCTTACGAATATATGATTAAAGAATAAGAAGTTTGAAATTATTTTTAAAATTGACTGCTGTATTGATGATCGGATTGGCAACAAATCATGGATTTTAACTCTGGATGAGAATTAATTCTGGTTGAATTTACAACCAAAAAATAAGGACTTTGTCCGTATCTTTGGAGTACCAATTAATATTTTTCAGTTTGGAGTTATTTCTTTTAATACTGGCCGGTTTTATCATCGGAACTTGTGGAACGCTGATCGGTGCTGGCGGCGGTTTTATATTAGTGCCACTATTGTTATTGTTCTATCCGGAGTTGCCTCCCGAAACCGTTACGGCAATCTCTATGGCTGTAGTGGCTGCGAATGCTATTTCCGGATCAGCCGCCTATGCCAAGTCAGGAAAGATTGATTATAAGGCGGGTGTTATTTTTGCGCTGTTTACGATTCCGGGTTCTATACTGGGTGTGTTTACAGTACAGTATATCCCAAAAGAATCGTTTAATATTATTTTCGGGGTCTTGCTTTTGGTACTTTCAGTATTTCTTTTCTTTAAAAAACAGAAACAAAAAGTAGTATTGCAAGAAGAGGAAAGCCAGCAAAAAGGACTCAAACACCGCAAGCTGATTGATAAGATGGGCACGGTTTATCAATACAGCTATAACCAGCGCAATGGTATCATCATTAGTATTATAGTAGGTTATATGTCGCCGCTTTTAGGTATTGGTGGTGGAATAATCCATGTGCCGGCTATGGTCAATTGGCTGCATTTTCCGGTTTATATCGCAACTGCTACCTCGCATTTTATTCTGGCAGTAATGTCGACTGTAACCGTAATAGTACACGCAATTAATGGTACTTATAACGACCCAACGGTATTAAAAATGGTAGTCTGCCTTGCCGCTGGAGTAATTCCCGGTGCACAATTGGGAGCCTATTTTTCGCATAGGGTTAAGGGAACCAGTATTATTAAAGTGTTGGCGATATGTTTGGCGTTGGTTGGGATTAGGATTTTGCTTAAGAACTAGTTTTTTTTAAAAAAACAAATAGCTAATTCCTCAATCAATTTATTGGATAATCTCTTCCTAAGCCTAAATCCCAAAAAATATTCTTTTGGAAATACAAAAAGGCTATAAAAAGAATAACAAGTAAAATTTTAGTTGTTGTATTTATCCCAGCATTTTTAAAGATCTTATATAGGATTATGGGCAAACAAAGAATCAGCCCAATAAAGTAAAATGCGTACATCCATTCTAATCCTTCAACATCGTGCGTTCCACCAGAGTATAGTTTTATTCCAACGTCAAGCATTAAAAACAATATAGCTGTAATTACGAGCTTGAAATAAATTTTCAAGTTTGTAAACTGAAATATCATGATGGTAACAAGTATCATTGTTATAGGAAGCAAATCAATTCCGTGAGGAGCATAATAATGCCCAATATAAATATGGAATAGAACTATGATTATTGAAATAATGGGGATAAGTAATGAATTTAGCTTTGTCAAAGATGCTTGATTTTATTTTAAAGATTTAAGTTTTATCTTTTTAGGATTAATTTTTTTCTTTTTAATATCAGAAGTAGCTCTCAAAAATAGATTTACTGTTTCAGGATAGTTATCTACTAATAAACGTGTCTCCCTCATATTAAGCATTGCTTCTCCATTAATTAATGTATCTCTATACACTAATTGATACAATTTTCCTTGAAGGCGTTTTCCAAAATAATTTTGAAACTCAAATTCTATAGTGTTAGATGTTTCAGACTTAATATATTTTAATGAGATGCTGTCTTTTGTCTGTTCACAAAAAGCAAGTTCAACAGTTCTTCTGTTTTTATTGTTTAATTGTAAGTTTTCATAAACAGTATGCATAGTAATTTTTCCTTTATAAATATTTGGTTTGTCAGTATCCCAAATTTTTAAGTCATAATACTCGCTTTGCTGTTTGTCAATTTGGTTCTTATTATATAATTTGTATTGATTGGGGATAGTATCATTATAATTTGATATATAAACTTCCGCTTCTTCCATTATGCCATTGCCAAGATCATTACCATTAAACTCCTTGTATAAGTTGTATCATTTTCTCTACCGATTAATTTGTCAGTGTATTCGTTTTTTAGGGCTCTGCTTTTTCCTTTTTCGGTTTTATTAGAATTTTCATTGCAAGAAAGTAAAAACATTAAAGTAAAAAGTAAGCAACATGTGTTTTTCATGGAAGATTGATGTGTTTTGTACTTATAGAGCTTGTAATTTCAGTTCAGGTGCTTTGTGTTGGTTATATGAATGTGTCTAACTGTTTTACTTGTCTTGTCAAATTTGATAATGTAATAAGTCCGCCGCTTGCAATAATTGCCCCGCCAACAAACGGAAATCCTGCTCCAATTAAGTCCGCCATATTATTTGAAAATAAAAATGGTAAACAAAATAACATTCCAAATGTTCCAAGTATAATTGCAATATAAGCCCCAAATTTCACAAATGATTTCATGCTAAATTCTGTTTGTTGTTTTGTTGAATAATTTAAAACGATTTGTCTTAATGTTGAAGTTTGGCAATTTGCATATTCTTCAATTGTCCATGTTTTAATTGGTTTGGCGTTTAGTCCGTTTTTATAATCCTTATAAAAAGTAACCCATAAATCAGGTAAAAGTAATGCTCCAAAAATAAAAATGGCGAAACTAGGAATAGAATAATTACCGTTTCCTAACATAAATGCCTGCATTCTTATTTCATCAACAGGTGTCATTTCAAAATCAAGCAAAACATGTTTCAAGTCGTGGCTTTCATAATTTGGTACAAGACGTAAATTATTTCTCTCTAAACAATTAGCGATATCCTTTCCAAGTGTTCCTTCTGGAAGTTCTTTAAGTTGCCTTGCTTTTTGTTCATACACTGTAATGTCGTGAAATTGTTCTATTGTCCAAACGGATAAGTGAAATGATTTTTTGATAATTGTTCGTGCTATTATTTGAAATATGTTCATTGTCAGAATATATGTTTAATGGATTAAGTCTAATATAATAACTAATTTATGCTTTTACTTTAAAGCAGTTTTCTCTGATTGTTATCCCAATACATTGCTTCGCGGCTGTCATTTTTAAATTGTACTATAGCGTTTTCCATTTCGCTAAATCTGCTTTTGTCCGTTTTCTCCACCTCTACAATAGTATATTTTCTCTCGTCAATATTTTCAGCATTTATTAAGCTTAAATATTCCTCAATGCATCTTTTTTCAAGCATCACTTTTCCGCCACCAGCCCAATGTCTGTCTGCTCCATTTTTTTTGACTCCTGAAATCCAATATTCTTCACCGGTTTCTATGTCAAAATGATTACCGATTATTCCGGGTGTTTTAAGTTTTTTGAGTGCTTTATTGTCAAAATAAATGGTCTGTGCTGACTTTGAAAATTCCACATAACCAATCCAGGCCGGGCCGGAATGTCCTTTGGACTTATTTTCGATGTACATTATTTTTGATTTCATAAGTTACAGATTTATTTCGATCAGTTAACATTTTGGGTGTCCCTCTTAAAATTAGCTCTAATAATATGAATGAGTTTGTGGATGTATTTTAGTGAATTCATTTTTGGATTATGTGTAAAAAATTAGGCGAAATTTTCAGTAACGACCGGCGTCGTATGGTTTTTCATTAGTTCTTCCTGATAGGTCAATAATGCCTTTTTCGTCAGGAAATATTTTCTGGATAATAAAAAGGCATAGTTATGCGTGGCCGTATAAAGGATATTTAAATTGCCGTCAAGGTAGTTGGCTCCGTTAAAATATTCCCATTCCTTTGATGTGTATTCTTCAAGACTGTGTCTTATATCTTGTGTAATTTCTGTAGCCAAAACAGGATCAGACATTAGCAAGTGGATTTCTTGCTTTAGTTCCCTCTCAATGGGGTTGATATAATTTAGATTGCTTGCAATCTGATCGAAAGGCGTTGATACGTTCACAAATTGCAGTCCGTTTAAGAGCTTGATATACAGTTCGTACTTTGTGTCGAAAATCTTATCAAATGTAAAAAAGTCATTGTAGATAGATTTTAACAGCTGAGGTTTATTCAGTCGGGTCTCAATCTCAGTAAAATGGTGGTAGATGTCGGAATCGTTTTTTTCGATTCTTGCATTAATGGCATTGAGTTCGGATTTTAGTTTTTCTATGAGACTGTCAGCATCCTTTCTTTCGTATCGGAATCCGTCGTAGTCAAAAGATTTTATAGGAAGCGATTTGTTTGCAATGTTTTTGAGTGTTTCTATATCATTTTGTAATGCGATGGAAGAATAAACCAAATCAACTTTTTCATCAGAATACAACTCATTAAAATCAATTTTGCTTTCAGCCGGATTGCCGTTCAAATCAAATATAGGATTCTTGTTGTCATAATAACCATTGTATATTTTGGCAAATGAATTCAATTGTACCTGCTGTTTGTATTCTTCAATAAACTGGTCTGATGACATGACCATTGTGTCCTCCGGATAGTTTACATTTTCAAAAACTTTATTCGTTAATTGCTTTTGTAATGCTGTTATGTCTTTGAATAATTCATTCGCAGGCATATCGGCATGGCCCGGACTTAAAAATCCCGTTTTTTCCAATCGTTCAATCCTGTCATTAGTTGAAGGATGCGAAGCCCATTGATCTTTAATGCCCAACTTCGATTTGTCAAATTTGCTTTGTTCCTCTATCGCAATATCAGGAAGGCCATTTGTAAACGGAAGATTGTTTGTTTCTGCGAGAAAATGAATCACGGAAGATTGGTCATTATATATATTTTCGCTCTTCATGTTTTCTGAAACTTTGGTATTATAATAGCTTAAAACATTACTGAAAGAATTGTCCGCTAAAGGCATTCTTAAAAGTGATTTTTTCAAGGGCTCATAGCCTGTTACACTAGCGGCTATTTCATCGGCATGAAACTCCATTTCTCTTGAAAGTGCCATATAGCTTTTATTTACCACCCCATATAGCTTTCTCAAAATCCACTGAATTCCTTGATTTATTTTTACGGCAAGAATAACAAATATTGAAAAATAGCCGCTTATGCTGGCCCATTTTTGGATGAGGTTGTCATACGATTCATTGTCGTAGAGCATGTTAAAGATTACCTGATTTACATTGTAAACATAACTTCCAACTTTCATTGTTCTTTGGGAGAAATGACCAAACTCATGCGCCAATATGGCCCTTAATTCTTCTTTGGTTACCGTATTTACCAATCCTAATCCTATTTGAAGATTCTTTTTTATAGGTAAAAACATACTCCAAAAACTAGAGTCATAGAATACTGCAGCATTCACTTCGGATGATAAATACACTTTTTTAGGGAAGGTGGTTCCCACTTCAAGAACAAGGTCACGGATCATTTGAAACAATTCCGGTTCTTGGGATTCTTTAATTTCTATTAAGTGCGAACGGTCTGCTTTATGAGATTTAAAAATAAACTTCAATAGGAAAGCCACAATTAAAATTCCCAAACTCGCCAAGCCTATTCCCAATGCAATGGTCAAAAAATTGGGTTTAAATGCAATAAGAAAGAAACCCCCGGCAACGCTCAGTCCGGTCAAGACTAGTGCTAAAAGTAAGATGATTAAATAGGTTAGTACAAAAAAGCAGATTGCAAAAATTGATTTTGCAGCTTGATTTTTAAATTCTTTAGAAAGTTGGACTTCTTTTTTCATTCTATTTTAATTGTCTTTATAAAATTATACGTGGCGTTTTTATCAATGCTGAATTGTTTCTTCTCCTCCGTTCCTTTTGCCTCAATCTTTTACTTGTTTATAATGATCGGCATCGGATGTTGGTAACAAATGTATTGATTTGTTAAAATAATTGTTAGGATGTTAAAAAATATTTCACCAAAGAACTAAGAACAGAATATCTTTAAAACTATTCACTACTAATTATCCACTATAAACTATCCACTATAAACTATCAATTACCAACCGTTTTTCGTACATTTAACCATCTGCTAAACCTACCACAATGAGAACAACACTACTCACATTATTTCTCTGCGTTACCTGCTTAACGGCAAAATCGCAAACGGCTAAAGAACTTGTCGGAAAATGGCAATTGGTTCGTTATCTGCATAACGGAAAAGAAAAAGATATTAAAGAATTCTTTAAAACCGACCAGGTATATCAGGTGTTTTATGAAAATGGAAAGTTTGAAAGCCTTATTGGCGACGAAGTCCATAAAGGGAAGTGGAAAATGTCAAAAGACAACCAATATCTGACACTTACCACAACGCTAATTCCGATAAAACTTCATATCGATCTTTTTAAGGATGGAAAAAGAATTACCTCTTATGAGTCAATATGGACGTTTGAGCACAAAAAAATAAATGACTGATAGTACTTCATATACTAAATCAAGAATAATTTTAACCTCAATATATATAGGTTTTTTTGTTGTTACTGCTTTAAAAAAAATCAGATACTATATCTCATCTTTCCACCATTTGTTTTCGTTAGGGTAACCGTATTTTTTGGAGTCAATTTTCCAGCCATTATTATCGTTTTTCACTATAAATTGTTCTTTTTTAGCTATTCCATATTCAAAATAGGTTTCTACAACGGCACGATTTTCCGATTTCATTATAAGGCTGATTTTTGTAGTAGGATAGCCCAAATATTCGTATGCCGTTGGTTTTCCAAAGGAGCGTGAATCGTTGTAGCGCTTTGTACTTATTGGGGCAATTATCTCTTTGCAACGGTGTGCATATTCATCCCATAAATCTTCTTCATCAGGATGTGTTTGATTTGGAGAAACTCTTTTCTCTTCCAAAACCTGATAGTGATCATATATTTCCTGTTCTAATGCATCGATCAGTAGCAGTTTGCCTATTAAAAATTCGAGTATTTCATGAGCCAGGTGTTGAAATTTTTCGGATGTCTGGCTTAGGTCAATGTTCAATTTTCCGATCATGTCTTTTTCAGGTGAATGCTCTGTAAATCTCCAGTTATTAATTTTGAGTTAGTCTAATCTAAAAAACATAATATAAAATAGCAATAGCAAAGCCAAAGCAAATGGTATTACGATCAGGTATTTTCCTTTTTGTGCCACGGTTTCTTTTTGTACCAAAGACATGGCTTCGTATTCCTGTAATGTTTGCTCAAAAAAACTTTTTCTGTTCATCATTCCAAAAATCAACAGATAAAACAAGCCAATTGATAGTAGCCCTACTGTTTTACCTATAAATTTTGAACCCAATAGAGTCATGGTTTCAAATGTAGTATCTGAAAGACTATCAGCTATAAATTCCAAATTCCATAAAGAATAATCAATAATGAATATCAGTACTGTTCCCGCTAGTATTATTGAGGTTCCTTTTTTAGCGAGTTTCATGTCTTTTCCTCTACTTTCAAGATCAAACATGTTGTACCAAAGGATTTTTTTTAAATAAATCATAAATCATAAATCATAAATCATAAATCATAAATCATAAATCATAAATCATAAAT
>CAZFGA010000055.1:0-14826 GCA_964518395.1 uncultured Flavobacterium sp. | reverse complement strand
CAAGATTGGATTTTCTGTCCTGGCATCGGCTGTTTTGATGAATCTGCTCAAAAAACAAAGGGATGCTGTTGGATTGAGTGTTTATTCGGATAGTTATGAATATTATGCTCCGGAAAAAGGAAGCGAACGCCATCACAGAATGCTTCTCGACAAATTGGAGCAGTTGCTGGCGGAGCCGAAACAATCTAAAAACACAGATACAGTTACTTTTTTGCATCAGATTGCAGAAAAAATGCACCGCCGTTCTATGATTATCCTTTTTACGGATATGTTTCAGCCCGAAAATGAAGAAGCGCTGCTGAATGCGTTACAGCATTTAAAGCACAATAAACATAAGGTCGTATTGTTTCATGTTATTGATAACAAAACGGAATTGAGTTTTGATTTTGACAATACACCAAGGAAATTTATTGACCTTGAGTCGGGAGAAGAAGTCAATCTTTTTGCCGACAACATAAAAGAAGAGTATGAAAAACGCGCTGAAAACTATTTCAAGCGATTATCATTGACCTGTGCGCAGAATAAAATCAAGTATGTTCCTGTTGCAGCAGGCAAAAATTTTGAAAAAATACTCACGACATATTTGGTTGAAAAACAAATGTTTGGGTAAAACGGTAAAAAAAGTTTTGAATTTTTTTGCAAAAACGCTTGCAGAAGTGAAAAACTGTGGTATATTTGCACTCGCAATTAAGCGCTGGTTTGGTAGTTCAGTTGGTTAGAATACATGCCTGTCACGCATGGGGTCGCGGGTTCGAGTCCCGTCCAGACCGCTAAATTGGGGAAAGCCTTTCGAAAGAAAGGCTTTTTTGCCCAAAAAGGTTTTTAAGATTAGTTGTGTTGTTTAGGTACGAAAGTACCAGGTTTAGTAGTTAGACCAATGAAAAGCTTTCCATTTACTTGGAGGGCTTTTTTGATTTAAACGGCACCGCTTTGATTATCAAAACCAGACTTCCCTAAATTCCCATACTTTATACAGAAAAAGTCCTAGAAATCCCATACACACAACAAACTTTATAAAGGTCGAAGCCAAAAAGCCAATAAAAGATCCGCTTGCTGCTTTAAGCGCACGGGAATGGTCTTTGGAATCGTATAACATTTCTCCAATAAAAGCGCCTAAAAATGGCCCTATAATAAATCCAAAAGGAATGGGGGCAATTAGTCCGACAACCAATCCGATATTGGTCCCCCAGATTCCATACGAACTACCACCAAAATATTTGGTCCCTTTTGCAGGTATGATATAATCTAAAACACCTGAAACAATGGCTATAAATAACGTAATGCCTAATACCCAGTATTCGGTTTCAATTCCCTCACAAAAGTAGAGCATCAGCAAACCGATCCAAGATAATGGAGCATCTGGAAGTACAGGCAGGAAGCTACCGATGATTCCTCCAATCATGCATAAAAATCCAAGAATCAATAAAAAGTATTCCATAAATTAAATTTATTATTTTTGAATTATGTAATATTACAAAATGCCTGCCAATCATCACATGAGAAAACTCACAGCAATTCTTTTTTTAGGACTTTTGTGTTCTTGCCAGAATCTTCAGAATCAGAAGATTTCTGAGGAAGAACTGCTCAAACAAGAGCTCCAAAAAGTAAATTGGAATCAGGTGGATGAATTTCCTTCTGTAGCCACTTGTGATTCAATCAAGGATGAAACGACCAGAAAACAGTGTTTTTTTGACTTCCTGACCGTTACAATCCAACAAAAACTAGATTTGGATACGTTGTCTATTTTATACCCGCAGATTGATACTATACAGGTTAAAGTCACCGTATATCCGGATTCAAGAATTGAGTTCGAACCTCAGTTCCCGTCCGATAGCCTGGCGTATGATAAAGTGAAAATTGACAGCATACTTCATAGCCGTCTGACCGATTTTCCAAAGATAAATCCGGCACTAAAAAGAGGGATTCCTGTAAAGACGCAATTTATCTTGCCCGTAATCCTGAATGTAGAATAATAAATCTAGAATGTTCTGCCCTTCCATTCGTATTTCCCAAAAAGAGAATACAGCGCCACAGCCGTACTGAAAAAGGGATAAAATACATTGCTTAAAAGAAAAAACTTGACTTGTTCCGGCTTTAAGAATTTTCCTGTCGGATTTAGGAGAAGGAAATCAACAAAGATTTTTATGGCAAACAGCAGATACCAGCTCCAAAAAGAAAACAGGCCTGCAAACGTCAAAACAAATCCGATGACAATGGCCAGATTTCCTCCAAAAACAGCAAGTGCAAGAATTTTCCCGAAAGAACTTTGGTATGATGCCGTTTTTGAGGCCCAACGCACCCGTTGGTAAAAAACCGCTTTCCACTTATCCAGAGGTTCTGTCAGGACAATATTGTTTTCAGATTTTAAGTACCGTACTTTTTCGGGATAGTTCGCTACGGCTTTTTGCAATAAAAAAACATCATCGCCACTTGCAATACCGTCGTTTCCTTCAAAACCATTGAGTTCAAGGAATAATTCTTTTGTATAGGCGAGGTTGGCTCCGTTGCACATAAAGGGCATATGCAATCCGAAGCTTCCCATTGTCGCGCCTTGCAGGCTTATCATATCCAACTGCTGGAACTGATGAAGAAAAGTATCTCTGGCAGAAAAAGAGACTGCTCCTGCAATCATTGAAGGATTATAGTTCTGTATATAGCTGTCAATCGTTTTAAGCCACTCAGGACTTGCGAAACAATCGGCATCGGTAGTAATAATCCATTCGTTTTGAATGCTGTCTATTGCCGTTGAAATTGCATCTTTTTTTGGAGAGCCTGATTTTCGGATAGCATCCATTATCCGGAAGTTAAAACTCAAAGCCTGAAATTCTTTGATGACATTGACAGAATCGTCTGTGGATGCATCGTTTACAAAAACAACCTCGAATTTTGACCTCGGAT
The DNA here is from genome assembly GCA_964518395.1 of uncultured Flavobacterium sp. Taxonomy (GTDB): domain Bacteria; phylum Bacteroidota; class Bacteroidia; order Flavobacteriales; family Flavobacteriaceae; genus Flavobacterium. The sequence goes on along the minus strand of CAZFGA010000055.1, from coordinate 11,928 downwards.
ATTCCATCTGCGAAAAGGAATACAGCAATTGTGGAAGATGTTGTGCTTCATTCCGGAAAGGAACAATAATCGAAAAAGTAGACTTTGGCTCAGGGAAATTGTTGTTGAAAATGGGTAACTGACGGAATCCGTAGGCCAACGCTACAATAAAAACGGAATAAATTCCTATAACTCCAAAAAACAGATAGGCTATGATTTCCATACCGACTTAAAATTAAATACGTAATAGCTTCCGATAATTACAGGAAGCACCACATTTAAAAACCACATCAAGGTACTGATAAAAACAACAATCCATTCGTTTACGCCAAGCAATCCGAAAAAGAATACGGCAACGCTTCCTTTGACAGCAAAATCCAAAAACTGGAATGTGGGTAACGAAGAAGCTAAGAAATAAATGCTAGTAATCGTTGCCATAAGCAGTAAATAAGGAAGCTTTACATCAAAAGCAAGAAACAGGAAATAATACTGATGTGAAAAAATAAGATAACGCCCAATTGCGAGTAGTATGTTTTTTCGATGGATTTGCCTAGGAATCTCGTTGATCTTTTCAAATAACCTATTAAGAGAATAACCCCTGATAGTAATTTTTTTCAAGCCAAACAGCAAACCGCATACTAGCAGTAGTATTCCGAAAACAAGTAAAAGATTTTTATTGGATACGATTGGGAATTTATAATTGAAGTAAAGCAGCCCGACTGTGCCAAAAATGATGGTTAGTATCATCTGAATTCCATTGCAAATCAGGTTCAGGAATACAATTCTTTTGGCTTCGCTCTTTTGGAAGTACAATGCCTTGGCGCCATATTCACCAATTCCGTTAGGCGTAAAAATAGAAGCCGTCAGAGCTCCCAAAACCTGTGCTGTTGCCTTGCCAACAGAAATCTTTTCAACGACCTGGGCAAGATTCTGCCATTTTAATATTTCAAAATAGCGATTAAAAAAACTGAAGGATAGCAAGAAAAGAATGCCCCAAAAAGATTTTTTTCGATCCAGCAAATCAAGAAATTTTTGCCAGTCCAATTGCTCGTTATGAGCCAATTGATTCCAGATAAAATAAAATGCACCGCCAACAATCAAAAGTTTGACCAGAAACACTAGGAATTGTTTAGCTTTGTGAGGAATTGCAATCATTCGGCAAAATAACAAATTAAAATTGGCAAACGAACGTATCATATTGGGAATTGATCCTGGGACTACCATCATGGGTTTCGGATTGATAAGGGTCATCAATAAAAAGATGGAATTCTTACAGCTGAATGAACTTATATTGAGCAAATATGATGATCATTACACCAAACTGAAAGTCATTTTTGAAAGAACTATCGAATTGATCGAAACCCACCATCCGGATGAAATTGCCATCGAAGCACCCTTTTTTGGAAAAAACGTACAGTCGATGCTGAAGTTGGGTCGGGCACAAGGTGTTGCTATGGCAGCAGGTCTTTCACGGCAGATTCCAATTACGGAATACGAGCCCAAAAAGATAAAAATGGCCATTACCGGTAATGGTAATGCCTCCAAAGAACAGGTCGCTAAAATGCTCCAGCAGCTTTTGGGATTAAAAGAACTGCCTAAAAACCTCGATAGTACAGACGGTCTTGCTGCAGCAGTATGCCACTTTTTTAATTCAGGAAAAACAACTGGCACAAAAAGCTATTCGGGTTGGGATGCTTTTGTAAAACAAAATGAAGACAGAGTAAAGAAATAACGATTTCTGTACTAGATAAAATGAGCGGTATTTACATCCATATTCCCTTTTGCAAACAGGCTTGCCATTATTGCGACTTTCATTTTTCGACTTCCATGAAAAAGAAAGAAGAAATGGTACAGGCTCTGGTGAAAGAAATGCAAATGCGGAAATCGGAATTTGAAAATGAAACAGTAGAAACCATTTATTTTGGAGGCGGCACGCCTTCGGTATTGACAGATGCCGAACTGGATTTTTTGATTGATGCCGTATATGCCAATTTTAAAGTGACAGAAAACCCGGAAATTACTCTGGAAGCCAATCCTGATGATCTTTCAGATGACCGTATTGTTGGATTAGCCGGCAGCCGCATTAACCGTTTGAGTATTGGTATACAGTCTTTTTTTGAAGACGATCTGAAAATGATGAACCGTGCGCATAATGCAGAAGAAGCCAAGAAATCATTAGAAACAGCAACCCGATATTTTGACAATATTTCCATCGACCTCATTTATGGCATTCCCGGAATGACAAATGAAATGTGGAAACAGAATATAGAAACAGCACTACGTTTTAATATCCCGCATATTTCAAGTTATGCCTTGACGGTGGAACCCAAAACTGCCCTAAAGAAATTGATACAGACAGGAAAAGTTTCTGAACCTAAAGATGAGGTGGCTCAGGAGCATTTTATGATTCTGGTAGAATTGCTTCAGGAACACGGATTCATACATTATGAATTGTCAAATTTTGGCAAGCCTGATTATTTCTCTAAAAATAATTCGGCCTACTGGTTGGGAAAAAAATATATTGGTATTGGTCCCTCGGCCCACAGTTATAATGGAATTTCCAGAAGCTGGAATATCGCCAACAATCCAACCTACCTAAAAGAAATTGAAGCCGGAAAATTACCTAGTGAAGTTGAAGTATTGACGGCAAATGACCGTTATAATGAATATATCATGACGGGTCTTCGTACCATTTGGGGTGTTTCACTTGAACGTATCCAAAAAGAATTTAGTGAAGAAGTATTACAATACCTTCAAAGGCAATCGGAAAAGTTTATTGCTGACGGATTGCTTGTCGTCGAAAATAACATCTTGAAAACAACACCAAAAGGAAAGTTTTTGGCAGATGGAATTGCAAGTGATTTGTTTTTGATAAATTTGGATGATTAAATGTAAAAGCCACGCGGGTTTTTGCTAAAGGAATTAAAACATTCAACAATGATCGCCAAAATCCAGCATAATAACCAAAATTTTGAAGTTGATCTTTCCAAACCGATTGATCTTTCCATTTCCTTGACGAATACAGATGAGAATCCTATTGCCTGGTATATTGAAAAACCTGTTATAGAACCGGTACGCTTTGGTCATTGGGTAGGGAAGGTTTCTGAAGGAAGCTCTTCGACCAATTTCAATAATATCTTTTTCAATCCACACGGACACGGAACGCACACGGAATGTTTAGGACACATTACAAAAGAATTTTACAGCATTAACCAGCATCTGAAAACCTTTTTCTTTACAGCAGAACTGGTTTCAGTCGAGCCGGAACCTCGTGGGGAAGATTTGGTAATAACCAAAAATCAGATAGAAAAAGCATTGGATGGAAAATTTCCTGAAGCCATTGTAATCAGAACCTTGCCCAATGTAGAAGAAAAACTTTCCAGGAAATATTCAGATACCAATCCGCCGTATATGGAAGAAAAAGCGGCAGTTTTTATAAAAGAAAGAGGAATCAAACATTTGCTAATCGACTTGCCAAGTGTTGACAAAGAAAAAGACCAGGGTAAGCTATTGGCTCATAAGGCATTTTGGAATGTGAAGAATACGCACGATCTGAATGATGATGCCCGATTTGATGCAACGATTACGGAACTGATTTTTGTGCCCGATGAAGTGGAAGAAGGCAGTTATCTGCTAAACCTGCAAATAGCTCCTTTTGAAAATGACGCAAGTCCAAGCAAACCCGTTTTATATAAGATATGATTAGAGTTTCTACAGATAAAGACAAATTGGACATTCCGTTTATCCATAAATTCCTGACAAACACCTATTGGGCAAAAGGAAGAACTATAGAAGAAGTGAAGACGACTATTGAGAATTCTTACTGTTTTGGGATTTACAGGAATGGAAAGCAGATAGGATTTGCAAGAGTAGTGACAGATTATGTTGTTTTTGCGTATATTATGGATGTTTTTATAGTGGAAGAACAGCAAGGAAAAGGATATTCGTCACTGTTGATGGATAAATTATTGAATGAACCGGCTTTTAGCAAAGTTAAGACATGGCGATTGGCAACGGCAGATACCCACTTTTTATATGAGAAATTTGGATTTGGAGCATTGGCCAATCCGGAAAAACAAATGGAAAAAATAATTGAATAATGAATATACAAGCCTATTTTGAGTACTGCCTTTCTAAAAAAGGTGTCACAGAACATTTTCCTTTTGATGAAGACACATTGGTTTTTAAAGTCGGTGGAAAAATGTTCGCACTTTCTTCGCTTAATGGTTGGGAAAAAGCAACACCGTCAATCAATTTAAAATGCGATCCGGAACGTGCAGAAGAACTTCGTGCCGAGTTTGACGATATTAAGCCGGGCTACCATATGAGCAAAGTCCATTGGAATACGGTTTCCTTGCATGGTGACGTTACCGATAAAATGGTAAGGGAACTTATTGACCATTCCTATGATTTGGTTTTCAAAAGCTTAACAAAGAAAATCCAAACTGAAATTATTGAATTAAAAAATTAGGTATTACTTTTGTGGATATAAGTCTACAAATTCAGCAACTGAAAGATGAAAGAACAAATTAAAAAGTTTTTAAACGAGGAACAAGACCCAAAAGCAATCGAAAAGATTACTTCAAAATTGACAGATTTGCTCATGAAGAATGAGGAAATAGGCTATATAGGAGTGCAAAAAAAACCTGCCATTACGGTTTTTCCGGATAGTATTGTACTTACAAACAAAAGGATTATTATCTGCAAGCCTAAAAATTTAGGATTGTCGATGGATTTCACAGATTATACCTGGGATGATATAGCAGGGACTTTTGTAAAAGAGAATATTTTAGGCTCCGAATTTTCATTTACAACTAAAACGGACCTGACAATCTCTATCGATTATCTTCCAAAAACGCAGGCAAGAAAGATTTATACTTTTGCGAAGGAGCAATTGGATGCCTTAAAGAATGGTCCGGTTGTGGCTGCATTTGTTGAGGAGCCTGTGGTAGAAGAATTCGAGGAAAAAGAAATTATTCTGGAAACATTCGCAGCGATAGAAGAACCAGAAGTTATTGAAGAAGTGGAAACTGAAGAGGTAACAGACTTTGCCGAAATCATTCCTGTTTCTCAATCGGGATACCGAGATGAAAAGCAATATCCTGACGAAAAGCCTGAAGTTCCAAAAGAAAAAACTTTAGGAGAATTGTCACAGGATGAACTGTTTGAAAAGCTGCAGAACTATAAAAAGCTGTTAGACAACGGGCTTATCATGCAAGGGGAATATGATACTTTGAAAAAGGAAATCTTAAGCCATATGTAACAACTATGAGCAAGGATATAGAAAATCTGATACCGCACAGGGCGCCGTTTTTATTTGTAGATGAAATTATTTCTGTAGATAAAGAGCAGATAGTTGCCATTAAGACTTTTGACGATACGAATTTTATCTTAAAAGGTAATTTTCCGGATTTTAATTATATTCCAGGGACTATTTTGCTGGAATCTATGGCACAATGTGGTGGAGCAGGTGTTCGTTTATTGGGAGTCACCGATGGAATCTTTGCGTTGGCTTATATTGAAACGACGGAGTTTTTCAAAGGCGTCTTATTTGGCGATCAAGTCAGGTTTGTTATCCAGAATTTGCGACTAAGCGAAAAGATAATCAAGCAATCCGGAAAAGCGTATGTCGGAGACGAAATTGTTATGGAAGGATCCTGGATGAGCATCCGGATTGAAGAAGCGGTTTAGAAATAAAAACTTTGATATAAAAAAGGCGAAAAGTATCTGATACTTTTCGCCTTTTTATTTTTGGTTATACCGTACTATAAAGTACGTTTTTGTTTTTCTACAAAATTATGGGCCTGCAGTTCCAAAAGTTCTTTTGCCTTTTTGCGTTGCAGATCGAATAATCCTTTATCCGTAGCAATGTCTTCATAAACTTTATCGTGCATCTGAGCGCTGGTTTTTACAAGAAGCTCTCTCTGATACTTATCCTGGCTGATTGTCGCTTTCAGAGCCGTTTCTATATCTTCCAGCTTAAAGTCATATTCTCCTTTTGGAGACAATAGTTTTGCGATAATCGGGGAAGTTTCAATTGCCAGAAATAGTAACATTATAAAGAAAGAAGGTAGCCAAGGCAGTTTATTTAGGGCATTGATTCGTGCCATAAGTCCGTCAAATCCATCAATAATTGGTTGGGTTTCGGTTACTTTCTTATCCTGATCCGCTTCAAGTTTTTTCGACTGTTTTTCTGTTTCGGCAATTTTAGACAGATTGTTTTTCCTTAGGGTGTCCAATTCTGATTTGGCTAAATCATGCTTTGCAATCTTTTCTTTAAAAACAGGACCCTTGCCAAGTTTTTTGGTTCCGGCTGTTCCTTCAGCCTCGGCAATATAAGTCTGATACAAACTATTGACCTCTTTTTCTTTTTTTACAATTTCAGATTTAAGGCTGTCGACCTTTGCCTTGTTTTTTTCCAAGTCTGATTTGAAATAGTTGGCAACTTCTTTTTTATTATTTAGTGCCATTGCGTTCTTTTCTTTCAAAAGCACAGTGTCAATTTCCTTTTCAAAGATTTTAATTTCTAATGGTTTTGAGATTACAATGGCAATAATAATAGCCAATGCAATTCTTGGTGTTGCCTGTATGAATTCACTAGAAAAACTATCTCTTTTTCGGATTGTAGAAACGATAAAACGATCCAGGTTAAAAATCAATAATCCCCATACAAATCCAAAGAATATAGCGGCGTAAGCGTTGTCAAAAACGGTATAAAGGGCATAACTGCTGGCAATAAATGCCATCACTGCTGTGAAAAATACTGTAGCTCCAATTCCGGCGTATTTATTTTGTTCGCCATTGGAACAGCTTTCGATGATTTTTTTGTCAACTCCTGAGCAGACAATAAAGAAGTGTTTTAACATAATGATTGATGATTAGAATATTGGAAACGTGTCCAATAATATGATTGATGATGATGTCTGCAAAAGTAACGCCAAATTTCAATAAATGTTATAAAATGTTGATATGTTTTGGCTTAGGGATAAAAAATAAATCCGCCTTCTGGCGGATTTATAATGGAGATTATAACTAACTACAAATTTTTCCCTTTTGTATTTATGAGACTCCCATTTGTCGTATTTAATTCTTGATTATCTTATCAAAAATTTCAACCTTATCCAGCGGATATTTCTCAGGAGCCTTACCCATCTGTTTTTTGTCAAAATAATTGTGTGTATAAAAATGGAATTGAAACGGCTGCGGATGTTTTTGGGTTCTGGCGTTTTTCATAACAGAACTTCCAAGGACGTAGGCAATGTCAGACGGACTGTACTTATTCAGTTCGGTATTCTTTACGTTTACATCGTCAATCCAAATAGCATATTTTTTTGAATCCTTGTAATCTTCTAATTCTGCCGCAGTTGGTGATTTCTTGACATGACCTTTAGGAATCCTCAGATAGGGTTTAAAGCGGTCTTTTTCTTCTGCTGTTAATTCTTCGTAGGTTTTGTCTAAAATAATGTCTTTGCCTTGCACTCTGTCCTTTGTCCAGGTTCCGGTTTTATAAATAATAAATCTTACGCCAGCGAAATATGCAGCCTCATTGGTTTGATTGTTTTCATTGGGTTGCTCTTTTTTCCAATTGGAAATTGGCTGATTCATTTCACTTTCTTTGACACGCTCCCCGTTTATCCAAACTTCCGGCTCTTTGTCTTTTGCGGCTGTTTTTTCTATGCAGGAAGCAAATACCAGTCCTGCTAAAACAGGTACTAAGGCTATTTTTTTAAGAAAAGCTCTTGATTTTGATGTGGTTTTAGTCATCATAATTAATCGTTTTTTGGTTACTGAAAAATTCAAGTTACTGGCCAGGTAAAAGTTGCTGTTCCATGATGCCTTTTCGACAAGCAGATTTTGGTAAAATGAAACATTTTTATGCGATTCTACCACGTTTTCGTCTGCCAGAAATTCGTGGTTGAGTTGTATTGCTTTTTTATAGAAGACCAGTATGGGGTTGAACCAGAACAGGGTCTTCAATATTTCGATGAATAACACATCGTAAGTATGTTTCTGTCTTACATGAGTCAATTCGTGTGTGTACAGTTCTTGCTGTATGTTTTGGCTGTTAAAATCATCTTCGTTTATGAAAATGTATTGTAAGAACGTATGCGGCAACTGCTCTTCTTTGGATAAGACCAATGTGGAACAATTAAAAACAACCTTTCGGTTTTTTTTAGCCTTTAGAATTAAGTCATAAATATTTTTTCCAAACCGGATAACCAGAAATAATGTTGTTAGAGCATATAGACTCCAAAGTATGATTGGAATATAATTTTTGCCGCTTTTCTGGACTGTGGCAACACCTATATCTGTGGACTTGTCTTGCGCCAGAACCGGAATTGGATCTGACTGTGATAATAACAAAGGTTTTGGTAAGGATTCAACCGCTATTTCAATTGTAATAAAGGGAATTGTAAAAGAAAGTAACAGGCTGAATAAAAGGTAAAACCTATTAAACGTGTGCATTTTTTCTTTTTCCAAAAAAAGATGATAAATACCTAATAGTACAATCAGGCTAGCGGTTGATTTTAATAAATAGACTTCCATTTTTTATTGAAAAACAGATTAGTTTTTAGACTTCATTTAAATGTATTGGCACGTTGTATTTAACTCTTACTGCCTTTCCATTTAAAGTACCAGGCTGCCATTTTGGAGAGGTTTTTAACAATCTCAAAAATTCTTCAGCTGTTCCCTTTCCTAAATCTTTTACGATTTTAATATCGGATAAGCTTCCGTCTGTTTCAACTATAAAAGAAGCAATGAGATTTCCTTTTCCTTTAAAACCGGAAGGTATCTTATATTCTTTTTTAACATATTTGGAAAAAGCTTGTAAACCTCCTGGAAATTCTGGTACTGAGAGCCCATTATCTGATTTTCCTGGCGAAGCTTCGTACACTTTCTGCGTTTCTTGCTCTCCCATTGTTGGCTCTTCTGCTTTTATGATTTGCTTTTTAGCTACTACTTCAGTTACCTCTTTTTGATTATCTGTTTCAAAACATGAGAAGGAAATCAGGCCAGCTAAAATTGGCAGTACCGATAATTTTGTGAGCAGAGCTCTCGATTTTGATGTGGTTTTAGTCATCATAATTAATCTTTTTTTGGTTACTAAAAAATTCAAGTTACTGGCCAAGTAAGAGTTGCTGTTCCAAGATGCCTTTTCCAGAAGCAGGTTTTGGTAAAAAGGAACATTATTATAGGATTTCACGACTTTAGCATCTGCAAGAAATTCGTGATTGAGTTGTATTGCCTTTTTGTAAAAAATCAGGATTGGATTGAACCAAAACAGGGTTTTTAAAATTTCAATTACTAAGACATCAATTGTATGTTTTTGCCGTACATGTGTTAATTCATGAGTATATAATTCTTCCTCTACATTTCGGTTTTCATAATCTTCTTTATTAATGAATATATAATTCAGAAAGGTGTGAGGCACTATTTTTTCTTTGACCAGAACCAAAGTTGAAATTTCAAATTTTTTCTTTGTATTGGACCGTATCTTTTTGGTAATTGACAATAGGTTTTTGATAAATCGAAAAATGAAAAGTGAGGTTATGGTCCCATACAAAATCCATAAAACCCATACAGAATAATCGGATTGCTGTTCTATCGAAATAGCTTGTGCCTGTATTGTTTGAACGGCATACGGAATCAGATTTTGTTGTAATTCTTCATGTATAGGTTCAAATTGGATAAACGGGATTGCAAACGAAACCGCCAAACTGGCCAAAAGATAAGCTCTGTTGAAAACGTTCATTTTCTCTTTTTCCAGAAAGAGAATATAAACGCCCAAAAGGATAGCCAGGCAAAGTGACGATTTGATTAGAAAGCCGATCATTTTTTCTTTTTTTGAATTTCCTTGTCGATAATTTTTTGGAGTTCTTCCAGTTCTTTTTGTGTCAGATTCGTTTCTTTAGTAAAGAAAGAAGCAAATTGCGAGGCTGAATTATTAAAAAAGTTTTTAATCAGCCCGTTTACATGTTTCGAAAAATAATCCGATTTTTCAACCAAAGGATAATATTCCCTTGAATTACCTATTTCGTTATAAGCTACAAATTTTTTATCTGCCATTCTTTTTAATAAAGTGGCTATGGTTGTTGTGGCTGGTTTTGGATCCGGATAACATTCAAGCAGGTCTTTCATAAAACCTTTTTCCAGGTTCCAAAGATGCTGCATCAATTGTTCTTCTGAGTTGGATAATTGCATGGTGTTTATTGTTGTATTTCTATTTCGTTAATTAGATTCCCATTTTCATAAGTCCTGATTCCTAACGGATGGCCGTTTTCATCATAAAATTTCCAGTCGCCATTATAAAACCAATGGATTTCCTCATCTGTTATGACCATTTTTGTATTCCCTTCTGTCATTATCTTGCCGTTTTCATGATAATAAATTGTATGGCAGATATCATCCTTATATTTTTCTTTCCGGACTAATTTCTTATCAGAAAACTGCCGATGAGTGCCTTTTCCAATTCCCTCTCTGAATCTTCCAACACTTTTATATATTTTACCATCAATGGTGTCATATTCAACCCATCGTCCAACACGTTCATTATTTCGGATTCGATTGGTTTTGCAACTAGATAGTGTCAAAAAGAATAACAGTACTAAAATTTTGAACGCTATTTTTATAATCCTCATTCTGATTTTTTGTAATTACTCTACAAATGTAGAAATAAAATTTAATTCTACAAGTGTAGAGCGTGTTTTTTTTGAAATAAAAAAAATCCGCTCATTTCTGAGCGGATGTGTTAAAAGTTTATAGGTAAAGTTAAAGCGGTTCTCACAGGAACCCCGTCTTTTAATCCGGGCTTCCATTTAGGTGAAGCTTTTAAAACTCTAATCATCTCTTTGCTTGTTTCATGTCCTGCACTACGTATAATTTTTATATCTACAACACTTCCATCCAAGTCAATAACAAAAGCCGTTACAATTTTTATGGGGCCTTCAACATTGCCAGGGACTTTATAGTTTGCACTAATATATGCAGCAAAAGCTTTCATCCCTCCCTCAAATTGAGCAGGAGTGTTTTCGGTTGCAGAATAAACTTTATTCTCATCCCAATTTACTTGTTGCAGAATTTCTTCTTTTTTAAGTTTAGGACTTTCCGTTTTTATAGGCTGACTTGTTTCTTCTTGGGCATAAGCAAAACTATTACACAAAAGAAACAATAAAAATAGAGCTAATCCTTTTAAGGTACTAGAGTGACAGGTCATGGTTACTTTTTAGAAAGCTCTACAAAATACTTATAAAACAATGGAATAGTCTCAATTCCTTTCAAGTAATTGAATACACCAAAATGTTCGTTAGGTGAGTGGATGGCATCGCTATCCAAACCGAATCCCATTAAAATGGTCTTGCTTTTTAATTCTTTTTCAAACAAAGCTACAATTGGAATACTTCCTCCGGAACGAACAGGAATTGGCTGTACGCCAAAGCTTTCGCTATAGGCTTTTGCCGCTGCCTGATAACCAATGCTGTCAATTGGAGTCACATAACCCTGGCCACCGTGATGTGGTTTCACTTTTACTTTTACGCCGCTTGGTGCAATGCTCTCAAAATGTTTTGTAAACAGTTCTGTGATTTCATGCCAGTCCTGATTTGGAACCAGACGCATCGAAATTTTAGCATAGGCTTTGCTGGCGATAACCGTTTTTGCACCTTCTCCGGTATAACCTCCCCAGATTCCATTGACATCTAAAGTTGGACGGATAGAGTTTCTTTCGTTTGTCGTATAGCCTTTTTCGCCATAGATGTCGTTAAGATCAAGCGCTTTTTTGTAGGCTTCCAAAGAGAAAGGCGCTTTTGCCATCTCGGCTCTTTCGGCATCCGATAGTTCTTCTACCTTATCATAAAATCCCGGAATGGTGATGTGGTTGTTTTCATCATGAAGCGAGGCAATCATTTTTGCCAGAATATTAATAGGATTGGCTACAGCTCCTCCATATAA
>CAZFGA010000054.1:0-16106 GCA_964518395.1 uncultured Flavobacterium sp. | reverse complement strand
GGAAGAATAGGAGAGCAGTCTGGTGTGGGTATTATACTTTTTAATGACAAAAATGGTTACCACTCGCAGGTAGGAGGAAAAATTACATACGCTCACCATATCCTATTTTCAAGAGGAGATTATGATTTAAACCAGTTGTCGTTTGGTATGAGTGCTGGTTTAGTGCAAAGTAAATTGGACGAATCAGAATTTGAAGGATTTGACCCAATTGTAGTAGGAGGTGTTTACCAAAAAGATTCTTATTTCAATGTTGACTTTGGAGCTTCCTATAACTATTTGGATTTTTATGCTCACTTTACTGTAAAAAATGCAGTTGCAAATATCAGAAGAGAGATCTATACAGATTATGAATCAGATAACTTAAGAAAATATTTATTCAGTGCCGGATATGTTTTTGGAGATCCGGACAGACTTCAATGGGAACCTTCTTTCTTGTTCCAATATGTTGATGAAACTAAAGAGAAGTCAATCGACATAAACTTAAAAGTATACAAAGATTTAGACTTCGGAAAATTGTGGGGCGGTTTGTCTTATAGAAGAAGCTTCGACGGAGCACAATACCTTGATGGTAATAGTGTTTCAGATCAAAAACTACAATACATTACACCAATCGTAGGTTTGAATTATAAAAACTTTATGGTGGCCTATACCTATTCTCAATTGACAGGTGACGTAAAGTTTGATAATGGCGGTTTCCACCAAATCACTTTAGGTCTGAATTTATTCTGTAAGAGAGAAAAATGGGATTGTAATTGTCCTGCTGTTAATTAATTACTTAAAAGTTGATATTAATTCTGTCCCGATAATAGCATCGCCTTTATCGGGATTATTTTTTATATTCTATGCTAATAAAAACTGTAAATGGCAAAAGCCCTTCGATTCCTGAAGATTGCTATGTCGCCGAAAATGCTACAATCATTGGAGATGTAACGTTTGGAGCTTCGTGCAGCGTTTGGTTTAACGCTGTGGTTAGAGGTGATGTGAATTATATCAAGATTGGAAATAAGGTAAATATCCAGGATGGAGCCGTTATACATTGTACTTACCAAAAACATCCTACCGAAATTGGAAATAATGTATCAATAGGACATAATGCTATCGTGCATGGTTGCAAAGTTCATGACAATGTATTAATAGGAATGGGCGCCATTGTAATGGATAATTGCGTAATTGAAAGCAATTCTATTGTTGCTGCCGGAGCAGTAGTTACACAAAATACAGTCGTTGAATCTGGGTCGATTTATGCAGGTGTTCCTGCCAAAAAGGTAAAAGACATCAATAAGTCTGATTTTGCTGGTGAAATTGAACGTATTTCCAATAACTACGTTATGTATTCCGGCTGGCTAAAAGACCAGGAATAGTTTTTATAGGCTTAAAAATCTTTTTGGATGACTGGATATTTGTTTTCTAAAATCGATTCCAAAACTTTTGGATTGGAATTCGTGTAAAACAATGTGCTGTGTTCCCCAGCGCCCGTATTAAGTCCGATTTTTTCATCAAGTACTTTATAGGTTTGTCGGGCCACAGCTTCACCAGAATCAATAATTTTGATATGGTGCGGCAGGATTTCTTTGATTTGGGGAATCAGGTAAGGATAGTGACTGCAGCCTAAAACCAGATAATCAATATTGGCTTCAATCATTGGAGTTAAATAGGTCTTCAGCAGCGAGGTCATTTCCTCGGAATACATTTCGCCATCTTCTATCAGTTTGACCAAATTAAAGCCTACCTGTTCAATGATGTTGGTGTCTTGGAACTGTTCAGCGGTTTTATTAAAAAGCTCGCTGTTAAGTGTTCCTTTTGTGGCCAGAATGCCAATAGTTTGAGTTCTGGAGTTATTGGCCGCTGGTTTTATGGCCGGTTCAATTCCAATAAACGGAACATCGTATTTGGCTCTCAATTCCTTAATTGCATTAGTAGTTGCCGTATTACAGGCTACTACGATAATCTTGGCGTTCTGATTTAAAAGATATTCGGTATTTTTAATGCTTAACGCAATAATCTCGTCTTTTGTTTTTTGGCCATAAGGCGCATTTTTACTATCAGCCAGATAGATAGTGTTTTCGTGTGGCATTAATTGATGGATTTCTTTCCAGATAGATGTTCCGCCTATTCCGGAGTCAAAAAGTCCTATTGGGTTTGAGTTTATCATAGAAACAAAAGTAAAAAAAAAACTGCTCAATAAATTTGAGCAGTTTCTTAAATATTCGGGTTTTTGATTAGAACCCAAGTTCTTTTTTTACATCAGCTGTAATGTTTGGTCCGTCAGCAAGTAAAACCATAGCTGAATCCAAAACATATTGGTATCCTTTAGCTTTTCCTACTTTTTGGATTGCTGCTTTGATTTTTTCCTGGATAGGCTTGAATAAATCCTGCTCTTTTTGTTGTAATTCTTTTTGAGCATTTTCGCCGTAATCTCTAATTCTTTTTTGCATGTCCTGGATTTCAACAGCTCTGTCTTGATTTACTTTTTCAGCAACTGTACTTGATTCCGCATCATATTTTTTTAGTTTGGCTTGGTATTCGTCAACCATCGTTTTGTAATCAGCGTTATAAGTCTGGTTCAATTTTTCAAGTTGCTTTTGCCCTTCTAACATTGCAGGCATCTTAGCCATAATTTCACTAACGTCAACATGTGCTGTCTTTGCTTGAGCATTCATAGTTTGGCTTGCACCAATGAAAAGCGCTGCGGCGATTAGTAAAGTTTTCAGTTGTTTCATCATTTTCAAGTATTAAAATATTAATTTAGTTTTAGTTCCCTTTATTGTTTTCTTCAGAGTTTTTGTTTTCTTCTTTTTCTTTCTTAGCAGCTTCTCTTTCTTTTCTCTTTTCTTCAAGCGCTTTTTTGCGTTCGTCTAATTTTCTCTGTCTTTCTTCAGCAGCCTCTTTTTTAATCTGCTCCATTTTTGCTTTCTTTTCTTCAGCGGTTTGTGCAGCAGGTTTCTTTTCTTCTGTTTTACCTTCTTCTTTTACATCAGAAGGATTCACTTTATCCTTATCAGCAGCTGGCTTTTCTTCTTTTTTAGGATCTTCTGTTTTTGTTTTGGCTGCATTTCTTTTTTCTTCTCTTTCAGCTAACAGCTGAGCTCTTTTTTCTTCAAAAGCTTTTCTTTTTTCTTCCGCAGCTGTCTTTCTGTCCTCAAGCATTTTTTCTCTGGCCGCTTTTTTGTCGTCCAATACTTTCTGTCTTTCAGCTAAATCAGGATTAGCATCAATCATATCTTGCTTGCGTTCTTTTTCGGCCTCGTCTTTCAACTGTTTCTTGCTTAGCTGTTCTCTTTTTTCAGCTCTTGTCAGTTGTCGTACTACCTGATCGCTTATATTATGCCTTTGTGCTCCAAACAGCATCGTAAGATCCGATGATTTGTCAAAAATAAAATCATACTTTTTTGTCTCAGCAATATCCTGAACAATAGTGAAAACCTGATCTTGGATTGGTTTTACCAAAACAGCTTTTTGTGTGATCAGGTCACCGGTAGATCCAAATCTTTTTTGTTGGAAATCTAATAATTCATTTTCAAGAAATGAGATTTCTTCTTCTCTTTCTTCAATAAGCTCTTTTGTCAATAAAACTCTTTCTGTCTTAAGGTTTTCTTTCAGCTTATTGATTTCATTTCTTTTTACTTCAGCTTCTTGCTTCCATTTCTGAGCTTTTAACTCAAGCTGGTTTTTTGCTTCAGCATAGTCAGGAACTTTTTCTAAAATATATTCCATGTCTATATATCCAATACGAATACCCCGTGTCTGCGCATTGATGGCAGTTGAAAATGAAGCTGCTAGCAATAGTATAAAAAAATGTTTTCTCATATTCTTGATGTTATATTAGAAAATATCGTGCCAAATTTAAATTTTTAAAACTGTTGTCCAATGATGAAATGCGTTTCCCATCCATTTTTCCCTGTTCCACCAGGAATCGGATCAAATCCATGGCCAAAGTCAATACCCAATAATCCGAATGCCGGCATGAATACTCTAAGACCAAAACCTGCCGAACGTTGTAATACAAACGGATTATAGTCTCTAAAATTGTCATAGGCCGCTCCCGCTTCAAGGAAAGTCAAAGCATAAATTGACGCAGCTCCTTTCAATGTGATTGGATATCTCAATTCTAAGGAGAACTTATTGTAAATTGTTGCTCCGTTTTGGTTTCCTTTATTATCCAATGGTGTCAGCGATTGGTTTGGATAACCTCTCAACTGTATAACCTCACGACCATCTAACGAATAGTTCGCTAAACCGTCTCCACCAAGGAAAAATCTTTCAAACGGAACCAGACCTCTATCGTTGTTGTATGCTCCTAAGAAACCAAATTCACCCAATGAACGAAGTACGAATTTACCATAAATTTTTGTATACCAATCAGCTTTGAATTTAATTTTATAGTATTCCAGCCAATTAAATTTCTTTTGGTCAATTTTTGATTGGTCTGCGACCACATTTCCTTGACTGTCGGTTGTTTGATAATCAGGGTCGTTCTCTAAGTTTTTGTAATCAACTCCATTGAAAAGTGAGTAAGGTAAAGTGAATTTTGCACTAATACTAAACTCCGAACCAAAAGTTGGGAAGATTGGATCTAAACCTCGGCTGTCTCTTCGTAATCCAATAGTATAGGCTAAGTTTCGTGAATTACCGTTTCCGAATGTGAATAATCCGGTGTTGTAATTGTTCAGGTCATAGTACTGGAAACTGATTCCTTGTGAAAGGATAAAGTAGTCATCCGGTACGTTAAGTTTCTTTGCAATACCAAGCGATATAGAGGTAATATTAAAGCTCTTGTCCCTGTCAACATTGCTGGTTCTTCCAGTATATAAAAACTGTTTACTATGTGAGATGGATCCTGAGAATTGTACTGGTTTTTTTCCGCCAAGCCATGGTTCTGTGAAAGAAAGGCTATATGTTTGGAAGTAAGAACTTCCCTGAAGTCGTAAGGCCAATTTTTGTCCATCTCCCATTGGAAGCGGAGTATAGGCTTCTTTTTTGAAAATATTTCGGATAGAGAAGTTGTTAAATGAAAGACCAAGTGTTCCAATGAAACCACCTCCGCCATAACCTCCTTGAAGTTCTATCTGGCTTGACCCTTTTTCTACTACGTTGTATTCGATATCAACTGTACCTGCGGCTGGGTCAACATTTTTGAATTTTGGCTCTAGTGCCTGAGGATCGAAAAACCCTAATTGTCCAAGTTCACGAAGCGTCCTCATCAAAAGCTCCTTGCTGTATTTCTGTCCGGGAAGCGTTCTTAATTCACGATAGATTACTTTATCATTAGTTTTGTCGTTTCCAACTACAGTAATTTTGTTGAAATAAGCCATTGGACCTTCCATAATTCTGATTTCAAAATCGATGGTGTCATTAGCTGTTTTTACCTCTACTGCATTTACGGTTGAAAATAAATAACCGCTATTTTGGTACAGGTTTTTGATGTCGTTTCCGTCAGGTTTTGTTTTGTCTTCGATTCTTTTTTGAAGCAATACTCCGTTGTAAACATCTCCTTTTTTAATCCCCAGCATTTTTGTCAGACCTTGATCGGAGTATACTGAGTTTCCTAAGAATTTAATGTTTCCGAAATAGTATTTATTACCTTCTTCAACTTTTAATTTTATATCAACAGTGTTTTTATCTTTGTTGTAAGAGATAGAATCAGATACGACACGTGCATCACGGTATCCTTTTTCTTTGTAAACGGATACGATATTTTCTAAATCCTCATTGTATTTTTCCTTAATAAACTTCGATCCTTTCCAAAAACGTAAAGGGAATCTCGTTTTGGTGTTTTTCATCGCCTTCCTGATTCTTCCGTCGGAAAGCTTCTCATTACCATCAACAACTATAGAGCTTACTTTTACCTTCTTGCCTTTGTCTATGTTTATAAGCATTTTGACCTCATTTCCGGCTGTAGTGTCTGGGTAAGTATTGATAACGACTTTCGTGTTGTAGAAGCCGTCTTTTTTGTATTTGTTTTCGATGTAATTTTTGGTGGTAGTGATAAGGTTTTCGTTAACAATCTTGCCTTTTGTCAGCGAGTTGTCTTTGATAAGTCCTTCTACTTTAGATTTTTTTACACCGTTGATTTTTACTTCGCTAAGTTTAGGTAACTCGCTGATGTGCATGTCGATAAAAATACTATCGCCATCAATTCGGTTGATATAGGTGTCAATTTCGTTGAATAATCCCAGCTTCCATAATTTTTTAATGGCGCTACTGATTTCTTCACCTGGAACTGTGATTTTCTGGCCTTTTTCAAGCCCGGCAAATGTAACAACTGTTTGTTCGTTATAGCTGATTTTTCCGATGACGCTTACACCGGCTAGTATATATTCTCTTCCTTGATCAAATGGTACTCTCTCTTGGGCTTTTGCTTGGAAAATATTTCCTAAAACTAATACGGTTAAGAATAGTTTAATGCTTTTTTCTAACATTAAAAATTTATTTAATTTGTTCACTTGTTTTTCCAAATCTACGTTCTCTTTTTTGATAGCTAATTATAGCTTCATATAAATCTTTTTCCCTAAAGTCAGGCCACAATACTTCTGTAAAGTATAATTCTGCATAAGCTATCTGCCAAAGTAAGAAATTGCTGATTCTATGTTCGCCACTGGTTCTTATTAATAAATCAACGTCTGGTAAATTTTGCGTGTAAAGATGCTGATTAATAATTGATTCGTCAATAGCGTCTATTGAAATTATATTATTTTTAACTTTAGTGCTAATACTCTTTACCGCTGAGATGATTTCCTCACGGGAACCATAGCTTAGCGCAAGGGTTAGCGTCATTCTGCTGTTGTCTTTTGTTTTAGAAATTACCTGTGATAATTCTTTTTGTGCTGAAGCAGGTAATTTTTCAAAATTACCTATGGTGTTGAGTTTTATGTTGTTGTTGGTGAGTGTTTTAAGCTCATTTTTTAATGAGTTAATCAGAAGTTTCATCAGAGTGTCGACTTCTAGCTTTGGACGATTCCAGTTTTCGGTAGAAAAGGCGTAGAGCGTAAGGTTTTCAATGCCTAACTTGGCACAGGTCTCTACTGTAGTCCTTACGGCTTTGGTGCCGTTTTCGTGACCAAAGGCCCTGAGCATGCCTTTTTGTTTAGCCCAACGGCCATTGCCATCCATAATAATGGCCAGGTGTTTTGGGAGGTTGTCTTTGTTTATAGTGTTAAGTAGGTCCATTCTTTATTCTGCGCAGTAACAAGGTTTGTTTCCAAAGGTATACGTCAATGTAAAGCCTGTGAAAACATACCAGTCATTGCTGTTTAAATTTCCAAATCGCAATGTTTTAAAATTGTCATTCTTTGGGTTGCTTCCGTCCAGATTATCTGTAAAGGTATATCTTGCCCCGGCTTCAAGTCCTAAAATCAGTTTTTCTGCAATCCTGGTCTTTATACCGACCGTCATTGGTATTGCAAATGTACTTTCATTATAATCTTCCTCATATTGCTTATTCAGATGGTATAATTCTGTATAGGAAAAATAACTTATACCGGAATATACATAAGGCGTCAGTAAAAAGCCCGATTCATGCAAATTAAAATCAAAAAAATTGAATTCAAGGCCTAAAGATAATTCTTTTACGCTATTTTCAAAGTTTAATCCTCTTTGTTTTCTGGCAGGAGAATCGGAATCATGGTCATTGGACGTTACTTTTCCTTGCGTGTAAGAAATTCTCCAGGAATGTCTCGGACTCTTATTCCATTTGTAGAGTACTCCAAAGGCAAATTCATTGGGCTTGACATAGTTTGTCGGGCCCACATCTCCTATGTAGTTATTACCGCCGGCAAAAATTCCAATTTCGTGGATTTGGGCATTGGAGGCAGCATAACTTAAAATGCAGAACAAAGTGATTATTATCCGATTCATTTATTAAAAAATAAGGGTGCAAATATAATAATTATGAGCACTTATCAACTGTCTAATAATTAAATATCCTTAATTTTAGACAAATGACAGGCTTTTCGATTTAAAGTAAACGAAACTTATGTGCTGATAGTATAAGAAGAAAAGGATTTTTAGTTTCTCTTGTCCTCGCCCCAAAGCAATTTTGTGCGCAATGTTTTTAGGAAACTTTTTTCAGGAAGTTCGACCATATTGATTTGGAAAGGTGTCTTTTTTATGGTCAGAATGGCATTATTGCTCATTGAGGCTACTCTGGAGTCTAAAGAAACAAGATAGTGCTCTTCGCGGCCTGAAACTTTTAGCTTGATTTCAACATTGTCGGGAATCACAAAAGGCCTTGCATTCAAATTGTGTGGTGCAATAGGCGTAATCACAAAGCTTTCAACTGCAGGCATTAGGATTGGTCCGCCACAACTTAGGGAATATCCGGTTGAACCTGTTGGTGTTGAAATGATCAGGCCGTCCGCCCAATAAGAGTTCAGATATTCACCATTCAGGTAGGTTTCGATGGTGATCATCGAAGTGGTGTCTTTCCTGTTGACTGAAATCTCATTCATCGCAAAATTCAGTTTTTCGATTTCGGGAATGCTTTCTGTGCTTTCAAGGCTGAGTAAGGTTCTGGGCGATAAGGAATAATTTTTATCAATGATATACTGCATCAGCTCATCGATGTTTTCCTTTTGGACAGTTGCCAAAAAGCCAAGCCTTCCGGCATTAATTCCTAAAATCGGAATTCCGGAATCTCTTACCAGTGTAGCAGCACGTAAAATCGTTCCGTCTCCACCAATGCTTACCAGAATATCGACATTCCTGTCAAGGTCATTATAATCATGAAAAGTATTGTACTCTTTCTTGATGATTTCTTTTTCATATAATATTGTCAGAAAATCGTCTTGGATAACCAACTCTACGTTGTTTTTGTTGAAAAACATAAAAATATCCTGTATGATTGGCTCCGTGCTATTTTGGTAATATTGACCGTAAATGGCTACTTTCATTTCTGATAATCTGAATTTGGTTATATGTTTAGATACTTGTCCAGGTAATCCGAGCGTTCTTTCAGGGCATTCAGGTAATTGTCTTCCTGATGTTCGGAAATAATTTCATAATCATATCGTCTGAAGGTCTGGATGATGTCATTCATGGAGCCTAAAGCAATTTTTATCGTAATTTGGATTTTGTCGGCTTCAGCGTTAGAAACAAACATACCCAGCAGTTTTCCATTATTGCTTTCCACAATTTGCGAAACCTGGCTCATTGAATAATCGTTGATGTTTTTTTCGACTATAATAATTCCTCCCATTTCTTTCAGGAAAGGAGTTTCATGGAAAAACTTGATAATGTCTGTAATCTCGTAGTAGCCGATATAGCTGTTTTTTTCGTCTAAAATGGGTATGATACTCGTGTGGTTACGGGCAAAAATTTCCAATAAGTCCAGCCAGATCATATTTTTTCGCGCATAAAACCCTTCTAAGGTATAGCGATAATCCAATACTTTTTTTTCGGCATCGAAAGTCTCTACATCATCTCCGGAAATACTACCAATATAAATACCGTTTTCCAAAACCGGAAAATGAGAAAACGACAAGTCGGCAAAAAAATCCTGAACGGATTCGATAGTATCGTCTATCGCTATCGCCTTAATATCGTTATTGATGTAATCTGTAATTTCAGTCATAGCCCAAAGTCAATAATCGTTGCAAAATAATCAAAAAATAGCACAAAACACCGTGTTTAACTTTGTATTTTTGTATTTAATAATATTCACAAAAAGCATTCCAATGACGAAATTAAGCGTAAATATAAATAAAATAGCTACTTTAAGAAATGCCCGTGGCGGCAATGTTCCTGATTTATTGCAAGTTGCTAAAGACATACAGCGTTTTGGCGGTGAGGGAATCACAATTCATCCAAGGCCTGACGAGCGTCATATCCGCTATCAGGATGCACGTGACCTGAAGCCGGTAGTTTATACGGAATATAATATTGAAGGTAATCCGGAGCCGAAATTTATTGATTTGGTACTGGAAGTAAAGCCTAAGCAAGTGACTCTTGTTCCGGATGCGGTCGATGCAATTACATCGAATGCGGGCTGGAATACGGTTAAACATCAGGATTATCTAAAAGAGATTATACAGGAGTTTCAACGAAACGGAATCAGAACTTCTATTTTTGTTGATCCCGTACTTGAAATGATTGAAGGTGCCAAAGAAACCGGAACCGAAAGGATTGAATTGTATACGGAGGCTTTCGCGCATCAATATGGTTTGGGGAATAAAGACGGTATTTTGCCTTATGTGGAAGCAGCAAAATTAGCAAACGAATTGGATTTGGGAATCAATGCCGGTCATGACCTGAGTTTAGATAATATTCAGTTCTTCAAGCAAAATATTCCTAATCTTCTCGAGGTTTCGATAGGGCATGCCTTGATTTCTGAAGCTATTTATTTAGGACTTGAGAATGTTGTCAATATGTATCTCCAAAGATTGAAATAAACCGATAAAAAAAGACTATGTTATATTCAAGAATTGAAGGCGAAGGAAAGCCATTGCTTATTCTTCACGGTTTTTTGGGAATGTCAGATAACTGGAAGACGTTTGCCGGGCAGATAGCTGCCGAAGGATTCCAATTACATATTTTAGATTTGCGCAATCACGGAAGGAGTTTTCACTCTGACGTGTTTACGTATGAGGCAATGGTGCAGGACGTGTTTGAGTATTGCGAAGAACACGGCTTGGATAAAGTTTCGGTTTTGGGGCATTCTATGGGAGGCAAGGTGGCAATGTTTTTTGCAACTACCTATCCGCAGAAAGTAGAAAAATTAATAGTGGCGGATATTGGCCCTAAATATTACAGGCCACACCACCAGGATATTCTGGCTGGATTAAATGCTGTAGATTTGTCCCTAAAACCTGATCGCTCTCAGGTTGAGGAAATACTGAAAGAGTATGTCTCAGATTTTGGAACGCGCCAGTTTTTAATGAAAAGCCTGTATTGGATTGAACCGGGTCAGTTGGCCTTCCGTTTTAATCTTCCGGTTTTTAATGAGCAAATTGACAATATAGGAAAAGCGCTTCCGGATAATGCCGTATTTGAAAAGCCGACATTATTTTTAAGGGGAGGAAATTCGAATTATATCAAAGATGAAGATTTCGAAACCATACGACATCATTTTCCGAATTCTGAAATTAGAACGATACCTAATGCCGGACATTGGCTTCATGCGGAAAATCCTAAAGATTTTTACACTGAATCGATTCAATACCTTTTAAAATAAAAAAATCCCTTTCTAACTGAAAGGGATTTTTTTATGTTTGGTTTTGCAAACCTGAAAATTAACATATCATAAAAATCCTTATATTTGAAGGAACACTTAAATCGATAAATTATGAATTTGATTGTCAGAATTCTTATTACGGCTGTTTTGGTAATGATAATAGCGCATTTTATGCCGGGTGTTGCTCTTAAAGGTACGCACGGTATCTCATCAGAAAATTTTGTGACTGCAATAATTGTTGCAGTGGTTTTAGGGTTGTTGAATTTATTCGTGAAGCCTCTTTTGGTTTTGCTGACACTTCCGGTTACGGTTATTACCTTAGGATTGTTCCTTCTTGTGATCAATGCGCTAATAATTATGCTTTGTGCAAATCTGGTCGATGGCTTTGCCGTTTCGAGTTTTTGGACAGCACTTTTGTTTAGCTTGATTTTGTCTATTTTGCAGTCTGTCGTGTTCTCGCTGACAGGAGGAGATAAATAATATAGCCTATTTGATAGCAGATAGTTATCGTATTTGTTAATCCTATATTAATACATGAATGTAAAACTTGGTTGGGTTGTAAAAATGTTATAATTTTGCAACCCAATTTTAGTATGTAAAAAAATGAATATTACAAGAAATAATGTTGACGCATTAAATGCGGTTGTAACAGTTGAAGTATCAAAGGCAGATTATGCTCCTCAAGTTGACAAAGTTTTAAAAAACTACCTGAAAAATGCTAGTATTCCTGGTTTTAGAAAAGGCGCAGTTCCAATGAGCCTAATCCAGAAGCAATACGGTAAGGCAGTTTTACTGGAAGAAGTAAACAAAGTTTTGCAGGAAAACCTAAACAATTACCTGGCTTCTGAAAAATTGGATATACTTGGGAATCCGCTTCCAAAAATGAACGAAGACTTCAATTGGGATGCTGATGATTATTCTTTTGAATTCGAATTGGGTCTTGCGCCAGAATTTACGGTTGATTTAGAAGCTAAAAATAAAGTCACTTACTATAAAATTACTGCTGACGACAAAATGCTTGATGATCAAGTACAGCGTATCCAGAAGCAATATGGTAAATTGATTTCTAAAGATACGGTAGAAGAAGGTTTTGATGTAACCGGTACTTTTACAAACGAAGAAAACGGAATCAACAACACCGTGACGATTTCTCTTGATATTTTCAAAGATAAAAAGACAGCTAAAAAATTCATCGGGAAAAAAGTTGGAGACGTAGTTACGTTAAAAACTAAAGGTCTTTTTGATGATGATCATAAATTGATGGATTATCTTAAGGTAGGTCACGATGATGTTCACGGTCTTGATATTGAAGTAGATTTCAAAATCGAAGAAATCAACGCATCAGAACTGGCAGAACTAAACCAGGAACTTTTCGATAAATTGTTTGGTGAAGGAAATGTAACTTCAGTAGAACAGCTAAAAGAAAAAATCAAAGAAGATGCTGAAAAGCAATTCGCTACTCAAGCGGATCAAAAATTCATAAATGACGTAACTTCTTCGTTGTTAGAAAATACAAAATTTGACTTGCCGGCTGCATTCTTGAAAAAATGGATCCAAACTGTAGGTGAAACACCTTTGACTGCTGAACAGGCTGAAGAAGAATATGCAAGATCTGAAAATGGACTTCGCTACCAACTAATCGAAGGTAAAGTTATGTCACAAAATAACCTTCAGATTACTTTTGATGATTTGAAAGCATATACGGCTGATGTTATCAAAAAACAAATGGCACAGTTCGGACAAATGAATCCAACTGACGAAGATGTAGATGGAATTGTAGCAAGAGTGCTTTCAAACCAGGAAGAAGTAAAAAGACTTTCTGAGCAAGTAATGAATGAGAAAATGCTTGGTTTGTTCAAAGAAAAAGTAAAAGCAAAGACAAAAGAAGTTTCTTACGAGCAGTTCATCAAAGAAATGTACGGAGAATAAATTCTTGAAAAAATCGTTATCTTTAAGGCGCCAAAGTATTTTTTGGCGCTCTTTGTTTTATGCGTTTTCGGATTTTTATACTCAGTAACTGACGGATTGTCCGATTGTGTAAATGCTTTTCATGCCAATAAGGTGAGATTTGCTCTTAGCACGAACTTTGCATGGTCAAAGAATAGAATAAGAACTGTTTTTATAACTCGTAACTTTTAACTTAATTAAAAAAAATGGATTACGGTAAAGAATTTAAAAAATTTGCTACAAAGCACCAAGGCGTTAATAGCATGTATTACGATAAAATTGTTAATAGCATGACGCCATATATTATTGAAGAAAGACAATTAAACGTATCACAGTTGGACGTGTTTTCACGTTTAATGATGGACAGAATCATTTTCCTGGGAACAGGAGTTGATGATCATGTAGCCAACATTATTCAGGCACAGCTACTGTTTTTAGAAAGCGTGGACTCTTCTAAAGATGTCCAGATCTATATCAATTCTCCTGGAGGAAGCGTATATGCCGGATTAGGGATTTATGATACGATGCAATACATCAAGCCAGATGTAGCTACCATCTGTACAGGAATGGCAGCTTCTATGGGAGCGGTATTGCTTTGTGCAGGAGCAGCAGGAAAACGTTCGGCTTTGCCACATTCAAGAGTTATGATTCACCAGCCTTCAGGAGGAGCACAAGGGGTTGCGACTGATATGGAAATCAACCTTCGCGAAATGCTGAAACTTAAAGATGAATTGTATGAAATCATCTCCAAGCATTCAGGACAGCCTTTTGATAGAGTTCATAAGGACAGCGAAAGAGACTATTGGATGAAAGCTGACGAGGCAAAAGATTACGGAATGATTGATGAGGTTTTGAGAAGAAGTTAATAAATTTAGTTTTTAGTGAATAGCTGATAGTCTATAAACTATCCACTATCCATTATCCACTATCAATTAATAAATATGGCTAAAGAAGTATTAGAGTGTTCTTTTTGTGGAAGGAAAAAGCCAGAAACAAATCTGCTTATTGCAGGGATTGACGCGCATATTTGCGACAGGTGCATCGAACAGGCGCATGGAATCGTCATTGAAGAACTAAAGCAAAACAAAAGAAATGGAGCCATGGCTTCAGATCTGATTTTGCAAAAACCAAAAGAGATCAGAGCTTTTTTGGATAAATATGTTATTGGACAGGATCAGACTAAAAAAGTAATGTCGGTTGCTGTTTATAACCACTACAAACGTTTAATGCAGCAGCAATCAGATGATGAGGTTGAAATTGAAAAGAGCAACATCATCATGGTTGGCCAAACCGGTACAGGAAAAACATTGGTGGCAAAAACCATCGCAAAAATGCTGGATGTGCCATTGGCAATAGTGGATGCGACCGTATTGACTGAAGCAGGTTATGTAGGGGAAGACGTAGAAAGCATTCTGACAAGATTGCTTCAGGCGGCTGATTATGATGTAGCGAAAGCAGAACGAGGAATCGTTTTTATTGACGAAATTGATAAGATTGCCAGAAAAAGCGATAATCCATCCATTACGAGAGATGTTTCTGGTGAAGGCGTTCAACAGGCATTATTGAAGCTGTTGGAAGGAACGGTTGTGAATGTGCCGCCAAAAGGAGGAAGAAAACATCCTGACCAAAAATTTGTTGAGGTAAATACGCAGAATATCTTGTTTATTGCCGGAGGTGCTTTTGACGGAATTGAAAGAATTATTTCTAAACGTTTGAATCGTCAGGCTGTAGGATATGGTTCTTCAAAAAACACTGACAATATCGATAAGGATAATCTGTTGCAATATGTTATTCCAAAAGACATCAAGGATTTCGGATTGATTCCGGAAATCATCGGTCGTCTTCCGGTTTTGACACATATGGACCCGCTTGATAGAGAAACCCTGAGAGCTATCCTGACAGAGCCTAAAAATGCATTAATCAAGCAATACCAAAAGCTTTTGGCTATGGACGATGTAGAGCTTACCGTTTCTGGCGAAGCATTGGATTATGTAGTGGATAAGGCATTGGAATACAAGCTTGGTGCTCGTGGTCTGCGTTCTTTATGTGAAGCTATCCTGACTGATGCCATGTATGACCTGCCAAGTTCAGACGATAAGGCTTTGGTGATTGATAAATTATATGCAGAAAATGCATTGGACAAAAACCTTTTGCAGCGTTTGAAAGCAGCATCATAAAAATAATTATTGAAAAATAAAAAATCCCGATGAGCTATCATCGGGATTTTTTTATATCTGATTTCAATTAAAGACCTTTACTTCCTTCATTGGCTTTTTCAACCTGGATGTTGGTATTTTCTGTCTGTAATTTCAGGTTTCCAAAATTATAGGTCAATGAAATTCGGAATGTTCTTGAGTCATGTTTTTCATAAAATAAGGTTCTCAGGTTTTTTCCTTCCACTAATGCATTCACTTCATTGGCATTGAAAACATCAAAGCAGTGAAGTCCAACTTTTAGCTTTTTATCCAAAAATGTCTTGTTGAAAGAAATATCAAATTGCTGTATAGGCTTTTCGATTCGGTAAATCTCCCAGTTTCCTTTTGGAAGGAAAAAGTAAGACATGTTATTGGTAATTCCCCACGGAAGATGAATTTGTGCTTCTGCTCCGAAGTTTACCATTCCTTTGTTCTTGAATGTAAAGTCATAGCCTTCTATATCTGTTTTTATATAGTTGATGTTGACAAAGATGTAATTCATCTTGTCAATCTCATTCAAACGTTTTGAAAATTCTTCACTGCTTTTGAAAAAATAGTCTAACGGTATTGGGAAAGACAAAGAAGTACTAAACGTTTTGATTTTATCAAATGAAGCAAATGTCCTGTTGCTTACCAATTCGCCATCTTTAGCGCTGAAAATAAACTGATTGTCATTTTTGGCAATGGCATAATTGGTGGTAAGACTCACATATTGAAAAGCGGTAATCTTAAATCCGTAATTGTCAAAAAATATAGGCTGTAGCGCTATGTTTCCTGTTGAGGTATTGTATCGGTTA
>CAZFGA010000053.1:0-16295 GCA_964518395.1 uncultured Flavobacterium sp. | reverse complement strand
CAACAGCCATCCTACCCTGATTACCCTATTCGAAAACTACGAGTCATTTTTTAAGCAGTTGGAATTCAATTCGGTTCAGATTTCTCAAAAAATCAGATTTAGGAATAGTACCGAAGATGAAAACCTGATTGCCAATATGGTTTTTGAAGCCTGTGAAAAGATTTTGAGTTATGTAGCCCAAAACATCACACGAAGCAAATGGGTAAATTTCTCCATGAAGCCAATAGAGGTATTGGAAAATACGGTTAGCTTGGCACGAATCATCAAAAATAGCTTTGATTCTTTTTCAGGAGACGGAAAAGAAATGCTTTTCAACTATTTTTCTGAATGGACAGAAATTTCAAGCGGCGACTACGAAAGACTATTTTCGGAAACTATAAATACAAAATACAAGGCTTACGACATTGAGCCAACCGTAAACCAGGTCAATACTTTTATTTCGAGAATCGACTATCTGTTTACTATTTTAAACCAGCTCGACTATATCGGCAAAAAACGAGACACGGGAATCTTTGTCAACGAAAATATTGTCAGAAACGAAAAGCCAAGCTTCTTCGGAAATAGCGACAAGGACAACAATTCTCCCAATTCATCGCCAACCTTTTTAGCAGAATAAAACCAACCCAAAATCGACACCAAAAATGGATATCTTAAATAGAAAAGAACGAACTTCCGCATTCCTATTGTTTCTTTTGATGTTTATCATCACAACCGGAGTATTGTTTTTTGCAATATTTTTCAACTACAGGCTGCCTCTAAAAGAAAATGAAGTTCTCAAAAGTGAAAATGACAAGATTCTAACGGAGTTTAACTTCCAGAAGCAATTTTCTGACAGGTTGGAGCACATTGGCGTTTTGATTGATTCATTGGACAAAGCCCCAGAAAGCTTCCAATTTATTGAGCAGAACATTAGCTTTGAGTTGGTTGACCTAAAAGAAAAAATCCCTGCCGATTCTGATCAGGGCTTAAAACTATATGACAATGTCATCCTGACAATTAACGATTTGGTCAAAACCAAGAAATTGCTGTTGCAAGTGAATGATTCTAAAAAAGAAATCGACCTGCTTAACAAGCAATTAAAAGAGTACGAAGAAGAAAATAAAGAATTGCTCCGAGATCTTAGATTGACACAGCAATTGAACAGAAGGTCGAACTAAATCAGAAAATCATGGTCACAGAAGATATTTTGCAGGCAATTCATATTGCAAAACAATATGCTAAGGATAATTTCAACCAAAAGTACGCTCCTGCCCATTTGCTAAAGGCGCTTTTGAATCCGCAATTTAATTTCATGCGAGAGCTTGACGCCAAAAGAATTGATGTATTCTATTTGGACGAATGGGCCGATATCCGAATCAGCGAATATCCAAAATCTTCCAAACCCAGCGATGATCCGGGTCCGGACAGCGGTATGAATGCCGTGCTATCAGAAGCAGAAGATATTGCAAAGAAGACCGGCGATGAAACCAGCTTTGTTCCCATCCTAAAAGCATTGGTAACTCCTGGCGTGGGATTTTCACACGACCAGCTAAAATCATTACCGTTGACGCCTTCCGATCTTTCATCAATGTTTGATTCAGGAACTGCTAAACCGCAAAACAATTCTGAAAAAAAAATTACCCCTACAGGCAGCTCTACTTTAGACAAATACTGTACGGACAAAATAAAGCACCTCAAATCCAAGCAATCCATCCCGATGATTGGCCGTGATGAGGAACTAAAAACAATTACAGAAATATTAAACCGAAAACTGAAACCGCACGTTATTGTAATTGGGGAATCTGGTGTCGGGAAATCAACACTTATAGAAGGTTTTTGTCATAAAATTGGCGACAAGTCTATTTTGGCAGCCTTTAATAATGCCAGTGTTTTTGAAATCAACATCGGACCTTTATTCGCAGGCGCATCCTACAAAGGAGAAGTAGAAGACCGTTTACAGAAAATTTTCAATGAAGTAAAAGGTTATGAAAAACCGATACTTTTTATAGACGACATCCACGAACTGTTTGATTCCAATCAGGGCAATGGTATTGGTAGCATTATAAAATCGGAACTTTCTAAAGGCGACATTACTTTTATTGGAGCCACAACCACAGAAAAATTCAGAAAATCACTTGGCAAGGACGATGCGCTTTCCAGACGATTTGAAACTTTGGAAATTCACGAACCGAATCAGGAATTGGCTTTACGAATGATTAAAAATGTCATCTCGCATTACCAGACACACCATGATTTTAGCATTGATGAAGAAGGACTTAAAGAATCCATCCGACTTTCAAAACGCTATCTGAAAGAAAAATCACTTCCGGATTCTGCACTTGACCTGATCGACAGAACGATGTCATCTTTAAAAGTAGCCAAAGAAACCATCAAAAAAGAATTACCGGAATTAAAAAAACAACTTTCGGCTATCAATGATATCATTGAAGAAATCGAAAAAGAAGAAAAGATGCTTTGGCTTCATTCCGACATTCAGAATAAGACCGGAAAGCTTTTCAGCGAAGACGAAGATAACTTCTCATCTGTAGCCAGCGAAAAGAAAATAGCGCATCTGGAAAGCCTGTTGGAAAGTCTGGAACGCTTAAATGAAGAAGAAAATATCGTTTCTGCATCACATCTGTCACACGTAGTTTCAGGTATTACCGGAATTCCGGCAGGAAAAGTAAAATCAGACGAACGCGAACGATTGCTCGATATAGAAAATACTCTAAAAAAGAGAGTCATTGGTCAGGATCATGCTGTGAAAGTAGTTTCTGATGCCATTTTAGAATCCCGCTCCGGACTGACAAAACCCGGACAGCCGATTGGCTCCTTTTTCTTTTTGGGGCCAACAGGAACAGGAAAAACAGAATTGGCAAAATCGTTAGCTGATTTTCTTTTTGGCGATGAAAATGCCATTATCCGTTTGGATATGTCAGAGTTTAAAGAAGAACATTCGGCAGCACTTTTATATGGAGCGCCTCCGGGATACGTGGGATATGAAGAAGGCGGACTTCTTGTCAACAAGATCAGACAAAAACCGTATTCTATCGTCTTATTCGACGAAATTGAAAAAGCCCATAAATCGGTTTTCGATGTGTTTCTTCAGATACTTGACGAAGGAAAACTCCACGACCGTTTAGGCAAAGAAGGTGATTTTTCAAACTCGGTTATTCTTTTTACGTCAAACATAGGATCCGATTTTATCGTAAAGTCATTTGAAAAAGACATTATTCCAAAATCAAACGACCTGATTCAATTGATGACGGGCTATTTCAGACCTGAATTTTTAGGTCGTCTTACAGAAATTATCCCGTTTGCGCCTATCAGCAGAAAAAGCGTTTCGAGAATTTTCGACATTCACTTAAAGAAAGAGCTTTTACAGCTTTTGGAAAAACTGGATATTACGCTACATATAGACGAAAAAGACAAAGAACAAATTGCCCTGATGGGTTTCACGCCGGAATATGGCGCACGACCAATTAAAGGTACCATCCGCAATCAGTTAAAAAGACCATTATCGCGCATGATTATTTCCAATGAGATCAAAAAAGGCGATTCGCTGAAAGTCACGCTGAATAAAGAAGGAGATATTAAATTTACGATAGAACATGAAAGACCTATATTACAAGATTCCAATTGATTTCAAACGGCTGTCCAGCGGTGAAGATATCCGGAAGGTCACTATCGAAGAATCTCTGGCGCAATATATCTCTCTGATAATCACTACGATTTTCGGAGAATACAAATACGATGACGATTTTGGCACCATTATCTGGGAAACCGATTTCAACCTGCTGTCTAATGCCAACCAGCTAAAAGACATGATTAAGGAATCTGTACACGAAAAGGTAAAAAAATATGAAAAACGACTGACTATTACCGATGTAACGCTTGGCGTTAGTGAAGATACTGTAAGCTACGAAACCAATATTCGCGTAAAAAAGCGCCTTGATATTGTAGTTTACGGAGTCATCAAAAAAACAAATCAGCCTTATTATTATAAGAGTTCTTATTTTCTAGCGCCGTTTTCATTTAAATAAAAGCATCATCAATGAATTCATTATCAAAAGACCAGATTAAAGACCGACTACTCAAACGTGCCGCCAAACAATGGGGCTATTCTGATGTGGAATTGGAAAATGTCTTTGACCCTATCGTCAATTTGCTTTTTGATGTATGCGCCAAAGAATTGGAAAAAATTTCCAATGAGATTTACTCAAGCCGCAGAAGGATTACTGAACGCTTGGTTGATATTCTTACACCTACCGCATCAGCAAAAGCAACGCCGGCAAGGGCAATTGTCAGAGCCTATCCTGTAGAAAACGAAGTAACGTTAAACGATTACCATCAGTTTTACTTCCAGAAAAAAGAAGCAAATCCGTACAATCCGACAGAAAATATAATCAAGAACTATTTTTTCGGGCCTACGAAACCCGTAAAGCTAAATCGTAATAAGCTCAATTATGTTATCCTGCCTAACGGAGTACAGCAGGTTGTGAAAGAACAATTCCGTGAAACGGTTAGCAGCAGCAATTATATCAGGCCGGCTCCACACGGAACCATCTGGCTTGGACTAAAACATCAGGGCGACGGAATCATCAAGGATCTGATGTTTTATTTTTACCTGAAAAACATTCATAATAGAAACACGTTTTTCCATTTCCTGCCGCGCGCGAAATGGTTTCTTAATGACCATCAACTACAGGCGGTACAAGGATACAACAATGACGAAAAATATTCCAACAATTACGGAGAGCTGATTCAGGAAGAATTTTACCATATTGAACGAACTCAGGAACACACAAACGATTATTACCGAAAGAATTTCATCACGATAAAAGATATTATCAATATTGGTGACAACCATGCGTTACCATCAGAATTGAGCAATTTTATCCCGGCTGAAGAACTGAAGCTTATGGCTGATGAAAAACTGGTATGGATCCGTATCGAGTTCCCTAATGTAATTGGAAAAGATATTCTTTCTGAAGTTTTTTGTGCCAACAATTGCTTTCCTGTCATCAATAAAAAACTTAACGAGGTACAAGGAAATATCAAAAACCTCCTGAACATCTATCCGCTAAACCTGAACGAGGAGTTTTTCTTAGAGCTTTTCTCTGTCACAGATGATAAGAACAATGAATTTGACGTTATCAAAAACGACGATGAAAAAGGTGATAATGATTACGCTTATCTTCGTTTTGGAGGCATTGCCCGTTTTGATGAAAGAAATGCAACCGAAGAAATAAATTATCTTATTGACTTGATTAGGGATGAAGCAGCTGCGTTTTCCAGACTCGGACATGATTTTACGGATAACAACCTGAAAGAAATCAACCAGATTATTTCACGTTTCCGAAACAAAATGTCACAGGTAGGTATGCAAAACATTAATAATCCGTACCTGATACTGAATACTACCAGTAACTCCAATAAGGGAACCCTGTTTGCAAAATATTGGACAACCAATGGCGAAAGCGCAAACAAAATAAACACTTTTTCAAGACTGGTAGCCCATAAAGGATCAGACTTCGAAAGAGACAATATTATGTTTTTATCAACTACCCAAGGAGGAAAAGACGAACTTTCGAATTCGGAGAAAATTTATGCCTATCGTGAAAATCTGGTATCTAACCAAAGAGTCGTGACACGCCAGGACATCATTATCCTTTGTAAAAATCATTTTGGCGATGCCATTACAAAAGTTCACGTAAAAAATGGGATACAGACCAGTTTGGACAGTAATGTAGGCTATACACCTACTATTGATATTTATCTTGAAAGGAAAGACAAAGATTATTATAATGAAGAAGAATGGTATTTCCTCAGCGAGGATTTAAAATTGATGATTGAAAATCGGGCCATAAACATAGTTCCGTTCCGAATTATTTATTCTTAATGTTGGTTATCTTTCTTTTTTGTTATTTTTATAAGACTTAAATAACAACCTCATGAAAAAAGTAATTTTTACGATAGCGATAGGCGGTATGTTTCTCGCTACATCCTGCAAGAAAGAAGAAACAGTCACAACAACGACTGATGACGGAAAAACGACCGTGACCACCACGACGACAAAAAACGGTTTGAATCTTGAATTGAGCGAAAAAGCGAAAGCCAATCTGGAAGAAGCCGAAAAGAAATTGGCTGAAGCTAAAGCAAAAGGCGATAAAGAAGCCGAAAGAATAGCTCAGGTTGCTGTTGACAAGGCTAAAAGCGCATGGGAAGCAACCAAAGATGGCATCAAAGAAACTTCTGAAGATATCAAAGAAGGAGCTCAAAAAGCCAAAGAAGATATGAAAGAGGGTTATAACGAAACCTTAGAAAAAGCAAAAATCAAATAAAAACAAAAAAGCCCATTCTAACGAATGGGCTTTTTGTATCTAAAAATCTTGTTTTCTTATGCTTCAAACGGAACAATAGAAACGAAAGATTTGTTATCAGATTTTTTCTGGAACTTAACAACTCCGTCAACTTTTGCATGTAAAGTATGATCTTTACCCATGTAAACGTTTTCTCCTGGGTTGTGCTTAGAACCTCTTTGTCTAACGATGATGTTTCCAGCAATAGCAGCTTGACCACCATAAATCTTAACACCTAAACGTTTCGATTCTGATTCTCTACCATTCTTGGAACTACCGACACCTTTCTTATGAGCCATGACGTACTGGTTTTAAATGTTAATTATTCTTGTGTATCTTCTTTTTTAGCCTTAGCTACTTTTTTCTTTGGAGCTTCTACTGCTTCCTCAGTTGCAGGAGCAGCTTCTTTCTTAGCAGCAGCTTTTTTAGCACCTGAAACAGTGATTCCAGAAATTTGGATTTGAGTCAAGTACTGACGGTGTCCATTTTTCTTTTTGTAACCTTTTCTTCTTTTCTTTTTGAAAACGATTACTTTGTCTCCTTTTAAGTGTTGTAACACTTTGGCTTCTACTGAAGCACCTTCTACAGCCGGGGCGCCTAAAGTGATTGTTCCGTTATCATCCAACAAAAGAACTTTTGCAAAAGAAATTGCATCTCCTTCTTTGTTAGCTAAACGGTGAACATAAACCTTTAAGTCTTTGCTTACTTTGAATTGTTGCCCTGCTATCTCTACGATTGCGTACATAACAATAATGTTTAGTTAAATTTTAAGGTTGCAAATATACGATTAAATATTAATCCTGCAATTGTTCTTATAAAAAAATTCAACCTGCAAAAAGACAGCACTTTAACTCCCGGCACAAACGTTTGGAAATGTAAAAACAATCAGCCGTTAAAAAGTTATATTTACATGAATAAATCTTAAAAAAAAACTACATTTGGCGTAACAAAACACACATTTGACATACTAATGTCAAAATCAATAACAAATTTATTAATCGTTATGAAAAAATCATTAATGGCTTTGGGTTCAGTTCTCATGCTCGGGAGTGTTGCTTCAGCTCAAAAAGTAGCTTTTGAAGAATATACACTAGAAAATGGTCTTCATGTGATCTTGCATCAAGACAAATCAGCTCCAGTTGTAATTACATCGGTAATGTATCATGTTGGGGCTAAAGATGAGAATCCGGAAAGAACTGGTTTTGCTCACTTTTTTGAACACCTTCTATTTGAAGGCACAAAAAATATTGGTCGTGGAGAATGGTTCAAAATTGTTTCTGGAAACGGAGGAACTAACAACGCAAACACTTCAGACGACAGGACTTACTACTATGAAATTTTCCCTTCAAACAGCCTTGAGCTAGGTTTGTGGATGGAATCTGAAAGATTGATGCATCCTGTAATCAACCAGATTGGTGTTGATACACAAAATGAAGTTGTAAAGGAAGAAAAAAGATTACGTGTAGACAATCAGCCTTACGGAAATCTTATTACTGCCGTAAAACAAAACATGTTCAAAAAACACCCTTATCGTTGGGCACCTATCGGTTCTATGGAACATCTAGATGCTGCAACCTTGGAAGAATTCCAGGCATTCAACAAAAAATTCTACGTTCCTAACAACGCCGTTCTTGTTGTAGCTGGAGATATCGATTACGATAAAACTATCAAATGGGTAAAACAATACTTTGGATCAATCCCTAAAGGAAAAACAGATCTTAAAAAACAAACTTTTACTGAAGACCCAATCACTCAACCTCTAAAGGCTACTTACGAAGATCCAAACATCCAAATCCCGATGTTGGTTACGGCTTACAGAACGCCTTCAATGAAAACTCGTGATGCTAAAGTTTTGGATATGATTTCTTCTATCTTGAGCGACGGAAAGAGCTCAAGACTTTACAAAAAAATCGTTGACCAAAAGAAAATGGCATTAGAAATTGGCGCTTTCAACTACAGCCAGGAAGATTATGGTGTTTATTTCATCTACGGATTGCCAATGGGAGACACTTCTCTTGATGCGCTTACAAAAGAAATTGACGAGGAAGTAACTAAACTTCAGACAGAATTAATTTCTGAAAAAGATTTCCAAAAATTACAAAATAAATTTGAGAACCAATATGTAAACAGCAATGCTTCAGTAGAAGGAATTGCAGAAAATCTGGCTACATATTACATGCTGTATGGCGATATCAACCTTATCAACACTGAGATTGAAATCTACCGTTCTATCACTCGTGAGGAGATCAGAGATATTGCAAAAAAATACCTGAACCCAAACCAAAGATTGATTTTGGATTACGTACCAGCAAAAGACAAAGCTCAAAACTAAGATATACATCATGAAAAAAACAATATTCATTTTATCAAGCTTGTTTTTAACTCTAATTATGCAAGCACAAGACAGACCACAGCCAAAACCAGGTCCTGCTCCAGTTATCAATATTGGGAAGCCAGAGACTTTTGAATTGAAAAACGGATTGAAAGTAATGGTTGTTGAAAACAACAAACTTCCAAGAGTTTCTTACAATCTTACTTTAGACAATGCTCCTTACGCTGAAGGCGATAAAAAAGGTGTTGCTGAAATTACAAGCGCATTGATTGGAAGCGGAACTAAAAAGATGTCAAAAGATGCTTTTAACGAGGAAATCGATTTCTTAGGGGCTAACATCGGATTTAGCGCTAACGGAGCTTACGCCTCAGGGCTTTCTAAATATTCTGACAGAATTCTTGAATTGATGGCTGACGGAGCTTTAAACTCTGTTTTCACCCAGGAAGAACTTGACAAAGAAAAAACAAAATTAATCGAAGGTTTAAAAACTCAGGAAAAAAGCGTTCAGGCAGTAGCGTCTCGCGTTGAAGATGTTTTGGTTTACGGAAAAAACCATCCAAACGGAGAATACCTTACTGAAGAAAGCATCAATAAAGTAACTTTAAACGATGCCATCTTGAACTACACTACATATTTTGTGCCTGCTAATGCATACTTGGTTATTACAGGTGATGTAAAATTCAAAGATGTTAAGAAAGCAGTTGAGAAATATTTTGGTTCATGGAAAAAAGCTACGGCACCTGTAATCACTTATGCTGATCCAAAAGACGTTCAATACACTCAGATTAACTTTGTAGACATGCCAAACGCGGTTCAGTCTGAAATTTCTTTGGTAAACGTTTCTAACCTTAAGATGACTGACAAAGATTATTTCGCAGTTCTTTTGGCTAACCAAATTATCGGTGGCGACTTCAACAGCTACCTTAACATGAACTTGAGAGAAGCTCACGGATGGACATACGGTGCTCGTTCAAGCATTAGAGGTGATAAATATGTTGGGAAATTCAAATCAAACACTCAGGTTAGAAATGCTGTAACTGATAGCGCAGTAGTTGAATTCTTCAAAGAAATTAAAAGAATCAGAACTGAAAAAGTAGCTGCTGATATGTTGAAAAACGTAAAAGCTGGTTATATCGGAAACTTCGTAATGCAGATCCAAAAGCCAGGCACTGTTGCCCGTTATGCCTTATTGACTAAAACACAAAACCTTCCTGCTGATTTCTACGAAAACTATATCAAAAATATCAATGCAG
The DNA here is from genome assembly GCA_964518395.1 of uncultured Flavobacterium sp. Taxonomy (GTDB): domain Bacteria; phylum Bacteroidota; class Bacteroidia; order Flavobacteriales; family Flavobacteriaceae; genus Flavobacterium. The sequence continues at coordinate 6,369 of CAZFGA010000053.1, read as the reverse complement.
TAACTGCTGACGATATCATGAGAGTAGCAAACAAATATTTCCTTGCTGACAACACTAGAGTTATCATTACAGGTAAAGGAAGCGATGTATTGCCAGGTCTTGAAAAACTAGGAATCCCAATGTTCTATTTCGACAAATTCGGAAACCAGGTGGACAAGCCAGTTGCTAAAAAAGCAATTCCTGCAGGTGTAACAGCAAAAACTGTATTCGACAACTACATCAAAGCAATTGGTGGAGATAAAAATGCTAAGTCAGTAAAAACTGTATTCTCTACATTGAACGGAAAAGTTCAGGGAATTGATGTTACTATGACAAGAAAATCTTCTGCTGCCGGTAAAAAAGTTGACGAAGTTAAAGGTATGGGCCAAACATTAAGCAAAGAAGTTTTTGACGGAGCAAAAGGATATGAAACAGCTCAAGGTCAAAAAGAAGACTACAATGCAGATAAAATTGCTAGTGCAAAATTCTATTCTCTTCCATTCCCGGAATTGACTTTGGCTACAAAACCTGGAATTGCATTATCAGGAATCGAGTCTATTGACGGAAAAGATGCTTACGCAATCAAAGATGGCAAAAAGACACTTTACTACGATGTAACAACGGGATTGAAATTGGCTGAATCAAATGTTGAAGAAATGCAAGGACAGCAAATGACACAAGTAATTTCTTTCTCTGACTACAAAGATGTAAAAGGCGTGAAAGTTCCTTTCAAGACAACATTAAACGTTGGTATCGAAATTGAATTAACAGCTTCTGATGTAAAAATCAACGAAGGTGTTTCTGATGCAGATTTCAAATAATCTAAATCAGATATAAAACCCAAAAGACTGTCAGAAATGGCAGTCTTTTTTTATGTGTAAAGTTTCTCTCAAAGGAAAGACATGAAAATATTTCCAAGCAATAGCTTTGCCTTTCTTTATAATCTTTGCGAGCAACTATTTCACGCAAAGGCGCAGAGCCGCAAAGCATACTAAAATTGCAAGTTTATTTTTTAGCTGATAAGTAAATCCCAATCAGCACGATAAAAGCACCTAAAGCTTGAACCAAGGTAAGACTTTCCCCATCCAGAATACCCCAAAAGCAAGCCACGATTGGCAGCATATAGGTTACGGAAGAAGCAAAAATTGGCGATGAAATCTGGATCAGTTTAAAGTATAACACATTCGCCACGCAGGTTCCAAACACAGCAAGAATACTTATAAACAGCATTGAAGTTTTTACATTGGGCAAATGGGCCACTTCATGAAAATTTGTAGTAAGCAGAATCACAAGAGCTGGAACCAACAAAACCGCAAAGTTCCCTACCGTAATACTCAAAGGATTTACATCAGACAGGTATTTCTTAATCAGGTTGACATTAACAGCATAACAGATAGCACCAGTCACAGCTAAGGTTGCAAACCAATAGTTCTGTCCCGGATGATTTACAGCACCACTCAAAATCAACAAGGCACTTCCAAGCAAGCCAATCATTACTCCAAAAATCTGCCTTCTTTGAAAGTTTAGTCCAAAAACCAAAGCTCCCAAAACAAGCGCAGCCAAAGGCGTCAATGAATTTAAAACGGCACTGATAGAACTATCGATTTGGGTTTGGGCAATTGAGAAAAGAAATGCAGGAAAAAAAGTTCCCATCATTGCCGTCAGTCCAATATATTTCCATTGATGCTGCTTGATATTTTTCAGGCTTTTAAAACCCACAGCCAAAAGAAAAACAGCCGCAAAAATCATCCGTAATGAACCCAGTTGAAATGGCGTGAGCCCTACCAAACCCTTTTTAATAAGAATAAAAGAACTTCCCCAAATCAAGGAAAGGAAGAATAAGAAAATCCATTTGGACGGCACAGCTTTCATGACACTTTTTTTACATTCCAAAATTCTGTCATTTTAACGAATTTCTCGTTTCTTTTTTTATTAATTTTGTAAACCTTTAGATTTCAAAGGAATTGTTAATTCAAATTTAAATACAACATTATGAATTTCTCAAAATCATTACTTATCCTTGCGCTTTCAGGAATGCTATTCGCGAGCTGCAAAAACGAGCCAAAAGCAACTGAAACCGGAGAACCGACAGAAACAACCAAAGACACGACTACAACAAAAGCAACTGCTGAAAACCTGCAAACTGCAAGTTTCCAAATCGACGGAATGTCATGCGCTGTTGGATGTGCAAAAACGATCGAGAAAAAATTGGCAAGCTTAGACGGCGTACAGGACGCTAAAGTTGATTTCGAAAAGAAAACGGCTACTGTAGCTTATGACGCTGCAAAACAAACTCCTGAAACATTGGTTGAAACAGTAGAAGCTGTTGCAGGCGGAACTACATACAAAGTTTCTAACGTAAAATCATCTGCTGACAAAGCAATGCTTTACAAAGAGAAAGAAAAGGAAAAAGAGAAAAAGAAAAAAGACGACAAAAAAGCTTCTTGCCACGATGATAAATCTAAAGATGCAAAAGCTGGCGGATGCTGTTCAGGCAAAAAATCTTGCAGCGCAGATGAGAAAAAAGCAAAAAGCGCTTAATTCTTTACAGATAAGACAAACAAAAAAGAGAACCAAATTGGTTCTCTTTTTTTATTTCCATTTTAATGTTTCCATCAAAACCTGCATATCGTTTTTGACATAACTACTAGCCGGCATTATCGAATCAAAATTGGGCTTTGCATAAAAATATACGGAACCCGTCACAAAATGCCTTATACTGTCTGTAGCATAAAACTGAGCATTAGTTGCCGCATTACCACCAACCTTGTAAAACATGCCATAAACCCTGCTTTTTTCATTCATAAAAGGCTGCTCCACTATATCGTCCGCCTTAACCGTATGCTTATAAGTCAAAGTCTGAGCATCTCTTAAATGCGCTTCAATATCGCCCTTAACAGGTCTGTAAGAAAGATAAATGGTGGCTTTCATTTTGGGATAGGTGATTGTAAAATCGCAATTCCCTTTTTGTGCAATAATTGCATCTTCGTTTATATCAAACGTATAAGGGCAATCATTTTCAAAGTGTACATATTCAGCCCTTGGATATTCCAATCTTAATTGCCCTGCCGGTTTTGGAACCGTCTCATTCTGACAACCCCATACGGAAGCAAGTATACATCCGGAAACAAAAAGGCCTATACTTTTTCTAAACATTATTGGTATAAATCGTCTTCTGCCGGTGATTCAAAATTAGCTGACTTTACATCCACCGAAGATCCTTGTTTGCCAGCTTCAATATCTTTCTTCGTAGTAAGGAAAGTGAATTCAGTCACTTGAATTTCGGTAGTATATTTCGTAACACCTTCTTCTGTCTGCCATTGGCGGGATTTTATCCTTCCTTCAACATATATCTTATCTCCTTTTGACAGATATTTTTCACAGATTTCCGCTGCTTTGTTGCGAACAACAAGATTGTGCCATTCCGTAGAAGCAATCTTCTCGTTTGTCTGCTTGTTTATGTATATTTCATTCGTAGCCAGCGGGAATCTGCCAATGCAGTTACCACCTTCAAAATAGTGCATCTTGACATCATCGCCTAGGTGCCCAATTAAAATCACTTTATTTAGCGTACCATTCATTTTTCGTGGGGAGTTAGTAAACCTTCAAATATAATAATTTCTGTCAAACTTGGCAGATTATGGTAAATCTTTTTCTATAAAATTATGAATTACAATCGGAAAAGGCAAAGAAATCATTGATTCATAAGAGATTGCATTTTCAACAATTCCCTGAATACGTACCTCATAAAAGCGTATATACAAATGCTGATGCGATAATTTATGCAAAATAGCATCGTTTTTTAACGGCTTTATTGATAAAATTTCAAATTTTAAACCATATTCTTCAGAAATTAATTTTGAAATCGCATCAAACTCAACCTCAGAAGCCGTTTCAATTAAAGGGAATTCATAAAGGTTATGCCAAATCCCTTTCTCGGTTCTCTTTCTTAAAATGTAATGCTGATTGTTGTCTGAAAAAACAAGATAATTAAAATAGCGGTTTCGCACTTTTGTCTTTTTCAGCTTGACCGGAAGTTTGTCTACTTTATTTTTTTGCAAGGCCAGACAGCCAGAATTCAAAACACATCTTTCGCAATCCGGATTTTTAGGAACACATTGCAGCGCGCCAAACTCCATAATGGCCTGATTAAACAAGGCAGGATTATCATGCGGAATCAATTCTTTGGCAAGTTCTGAAAATTCTTTCTTGGCGCCGCTGGAAGCAATATCCGTTTCAATATCAAAATATCGGGATAGCACACGAAAAACATTTCCGTCAACCACAGGCACGACCTCATTATAAGAAAAAGAAGCAATGGCGGCAGCCGTATACTCACCTACTCCTTTTAGCCGGAGCAACTCTTTATAATTACCCGGAAAAACTCCACCTAATTCAAATGCTACCAATTTTGCAGTATTATGGAGATTCCTTGCTCTGGAATAATAACCTAATCCCTGCCAAAGTTTCAAGACCTGCTCCTCTTCGGCGTTAGCCAAATCAAAAACAGTTGGAAATGAACTGGTAAATGATAAAAAATAAGGTAAACCCTGAGCAACACGCGTCTGCTGGAGCATAATTTCTGACAACCAAATAGGGTAAGGATCGGTCGTATTTCGCCAAGGTAAATCGCGTTTATTTTGTAAATACCATTGAGTTAATAAGTTAGAAAAATCCATCAGATAAAATTGGTTAGCAAAAGTAAAAGTTTATGTTATTAAATTTTAATCGTTTATGGTTGAAATATTGTTTTTTTAATTCATATATTTGCAACCTCAAAATTTTACACAATAAATTTAAAATAGAAAGAAAATGACGAAAGCAGATATCGTTGCGAAAATTTCAGAAAAACTAGGTCTTGAAAAAGGAGATGTTCAAGCAACAGTAGAATCTTTTATGGACGAAGTAAAAAACTCTTTAGAAACTGGTGATAATGTTTACTTGAGAGGTTTTGGTAGTTTCATCATCAAAACAAGAGCTGAAAAAACAGGTAGAAATATCTCTAAAAACACTACAATCAAAATTCCTGCACACAATATTCCTGCATTCAAACCGGCAAAAGTTTTTGTTGAAGGAGTTAAAACCAATACCGAAGCAAAAGTAAACTAATTTATTAATCACTAAATTTTCAAAATATGCCAAGTGGTAAAAAAAGAAAAAGACATAAGGTAGCGACTCACAAACGTAAAAAGAGAGCGAGAGCTAACCGTCATAAGAAGAAAAAGTAGTCTGACTACTTTTTTCTTTTTTAAGAATATTTTTAGTTCATTGAAATTTGAAAATAGAATTATTGAAGAAAGAATAAAAAATGAGGCTCAGCTATGCCTTTGATTTTTCCTTCCTAAATCTATTTTCTCCGGGTACAATACCTGTTAAATTATTGTTTAATCCATCTGTAAATAAGATTTTAGATCTTGGATTTTAGACTTTAGATTTTCAAATCTATACTCTTCTCTCTATATTCTATTTTCTGAAAACAGATAAAAATTTACAGTGTGAATAAAGAACTGATCATCAGATCTGGTTCGGATGCCGTAGATTTTGCCTTATTAAAAGATGGAAAACTAATTGAATTACACAAAGAAGAAGAAAAAAGCAACTTTCAGGTGGGTGATATTTTTATTGCCAAAATCAGAAAGCCTGTTGCGGGACTAAATGCTGCTTTTGTAAATGTAGGCTTTGAAAAAGATGCCTTTTTACATTATCATGATTTGGGCCCTAATCTAACTTCTCAGTTGAAATTCATAAAACTTGTAAGCGCAGGTAAAATAAAAGATTTCTCCCTAAAAAGCTTTCCTTTTGAAAAAGAGATAGATAAGGACGGTGTTATTACTGATGTAATCAGCGCTAACCAGTCCATTTTAGTACAAGTTGTCAAAGAACCTATATCGACCAAAGGGCCAAGAATTAGCTCAGAGCTTTCTCTTGCAGGCCGATTTATTGTTCTCGTCCCTTTTTCTGACAGAGTTTCTATATCACAAAAAATAGAATCCAAAGAAGAAAAAGATCGTCTTAAACGACTCGTACAGTCTATCCGTCCAAAAGGATTTGGTGTTATTGTGAGAACAGTAGCAGAAGGCAAAAAAGTAGCCGAACTAGACAAAGATTTGCAGAATCTGCTTAGCAGATGGACTGCAATGTGTAAAAAATTACCAACTGCTCATCATCCGTCAAAAATATTAGGAGAGCTCAATAGAGCTTCATCCATTTTACGAGACGTATTTAATGATACCTTTACAGGAATTCATATAGATGACGAAGAGTTGTACAATGAAACGAAGGATTATCTGCAAGAAATTGCACCTTCAAAAGAATCAATAGTAAAGTTTTATCAATCCAAAGACACGCCTATCTTCGAAAAATATAACATAGAGAGACAGATCAAAACTT
>CAZFGA010000052.1:0-17152 GCA_964518395.1 uncultured Flavobacterium sp. | reverse complement strand
CGCGACAACCAGCTTGGAAGGCTGGAGCTCTACCAACTGAGCTACTTCCGCATTTCTACGGTGCAAATATAAGCAATAAGTTTTTTCAGTTGCAAGTTTTTTTTCAAAAAAAATGCAATCTTTTTTTCGCGACCTTTGCACAAATAAGCTTTTCTACCGCTAAGAGTTTTAGTATTAAAATGTTATATTTTACAATCCAATCCAAAAAAGTTTGAAAGAAAAATGCAAATCATAAAAGAAATACCCGCTTTAGAAACATTTTCCGTTCGCCAACCCGTATTACGTCCAGGTAAATCGATAGAATCTTGCCATTTTGAAGGCGATAATTTGGAATCAACAAAACATTTTGGTCTGTTTAGCAACGAAAAACTCGCCGGTATCGCTTCATTATTTGAAGATTCAACCCCTTTGTTAAAAGAGAAATCACAATTTCAGTTAAGAGGTATGGCCGTATTACCCGAATTTCAAAAACAAGGGCTTGGTGAAGCTTTGGTAAAACATGCAGAAAATGATGCCTTAGAACGCTGCGGAAAAATTATGTGGTTTAATGCACGTGAAATTGCCGTTGCATTTTATAAAAAGCTTGGGTATGAAATTATTGGCGACTCATTTAACATAGCTGACATTGGCAAACATTATGTGATGTACAAAAAACTAGATGCTGCATAAAAGTTTGTACCAGACTTCGCAACTTGAAACTTTTTGAGTAACTTCACACAAAGAGACCCCGTATAACTTTTTGTCATGTATCGATTTGTTCTCATAGCAGCACTATTATTTTCCCAGATTTCCTGTAAGGAAAAAGAAGTCGCATATACTCCATCACAAAAAAAAGGCGCAGAAGATGTGACAAAAGACGGAATAATACGCCACATTGTAGACTCAGCCTATGTCGCAACTTTTGAGAATGATTCGTTGACTTCTTTTTATAAAATGAACGGCTTTAAAACCGTATGGAATACCTCCAAAGTCAGACAGCTGATTCTTGAAGAGCTTTCTAAAGCTGACAAAGAAGGTTTGGAACCTAAAGATTACAACATTTACGATTTAGATCGTAATGAAAAAAACGTGTCTTCCTTAACGGAAAAAGAAATTGCAAATTATGATGTACAGATGACACTTTCCGTCCAAAAATACCTCACGCATCTGACACAGGGAAAATTAAATCCCAAAGAACTTTATACCGATTGGGACTTAACACCAAGCCGTACTGAAATTAATTTACTTTTAACCTCAGCTATTACTGGCGATTCGCTACAGATTGTTATCGAAAAAGCAAAGCCAAATCATATTGTCTATAAAAGATTAAAAGAAGCGCTCCTACTTATCAATAAATTTCCTGCTGACACGCTCAAAAAGATTGAAATTCCCGGAAAACTTAAAGTGAACGACACCAGTCAATCACTAATAGACATCAAAAAAAGGCTGATGTTCTGGAAAGACATAAAAGTGCAAGATTCTCTGACTTCTCTTTACGACCCCGATACAGAAAAAGGAATAAAACGATTCCAGTCGAGACATGGACTTGCAGCAGACGGAATCATAGGCACGAGTACGGTCATGGCTTTGAACATCCCAAAAAATATACGAAGAGAGCAAATTATTGCTAATCTTGAACGCTGGCGATGGTTTCCCCGAAACATGGGCGAACACTATATTATTATCAATATTCCCGACTATAAGCTCCACACCGTCTTTAAAAACGACACAACAAGAACCCATAATGTAATTGTAGGCACCTCCAAAAGAAAAACGCCGGTATTAAATTCCAAACTGAGCTATGCAGTGTTCAACCCAACATGGACTGTCCCTCCTACTATCCTAAAAGAAGATATTATCCCGGCAACAACAAAAAACCGAAGCTATCTAACAAAAAAGAATATTACCGTCTATGATAAAAACGGAAAAGAAGTAGATGTATCGAATTGGAATCCCGAAAAAGCCCTGAACTATCGTTATGTCCAAAGTCCTGGAACATACAATTCATTAGGAATGGTAAAAATAATGTTCCCAAATAATTATACGGTTTATTTGCACGACACCAACCATAGAGAATATTTTGACAAGACTAACCGTTCCCTTAGTTCAGGCTGCGTTAGAGTACAAAATCCACTGGAGTTGACCGAATATCTATTAGACGATAAGAAAAACTGGAGTCTTGAAAAAATTACAGAAACACTGAAAAAAGAAAAAACGCAAAACGCAAAAATCAAAAACTATATTGCCATTTATCAGCTATACTGGACAGCCTGGAGTCATGACAACACTTTACAGTTTAGGCCTGACATTTACACCTTAGACAACGCTCTGTATCTTAAATTACGAGAGTAACTTAGTGGCCGTTTTATAGTTAGCAGAAGGATGATAGATAAAAAGGCACGATTTGTCCTTAATCACATTAATAACTTCTTTTGTAATGCCCTCCGGTAATGCCGGACATCCCTGACTTCTCCCTAGTCTTCCGTGAGCCTTAATAAAAGATTCGGCTACATAGTCAGCACCATGAACAACAACCGCTCTGTTTCTGGCATTATCATTTATACCTTTTTCCAATCCGTCAAGGCGTAGTGAAAGACCGTGTTTTCCTTGATAAACTTCACCGGTTGCATAGAATCCAAGACTACTTTTGTTGGAAGAAGCTGCGTTTGAAAAATCTTTTGCATATTCTTCTCCTGTATTCCTGCCATGCGCAACAAGTGAGTTATAAAGGACTGTATTGGTAGACATGTCAATAATCCATAATCTTTTAGAGTTGGAAGACAAGCTAAAATCGATAATTGTTAGTATATTTTTTGAGACCAAACCTCTCTCTTTCAATTGGTAAAAACCTTGAAGTGCTTTTGAAAAGCTTTCAAGTTTTGGTAAGGAAAGATTATTTGAATGTAGTGTATGATAAATTTTTTCAGCTTTCATCGAAAAGCTTGCTTCTGATGTGGCTGCAATTAATTTTTCTGGTTCAGTGGGCTTGCTCACATTCGTATTAAATGAAGCAACAAAAAATAGTAAGACGGGTAAAAACTTGTAAATCATTGAAATTCTAATGGGTTAAAATTGACTTGGGGAGCGCCAAAAGTATTAAAAAAAATTTATTCTCAAAATTTATTACTCTTAAAATGAGGTATTTAACAAAATTAACCTTTTTTTAATTTTAGTGTAACAGAGATAATAACGAACAAAATTCAAAAATATTGCGAAGTAATTGTATATGTTTATTTTATGGCTATTTTTGCTATATAAACAAATGCAAATGGGCAAACCGTTTTCTTTGATTTTCCTTTTTTTCACGATCATTTCTACCCTTACTATGTATGGTCAAAGAAAAAGCCTAGAAGCAAAATCAATTTCAGAAAATATCTCTATCGATGGCAAACTTAATGAGGCCATCTGGAATACTGCACCTATTGCTACCGATTTTTTAATGCTTGAACCCGATAACGGGAGACCCATAAGCCCTGATAAAAAAACGGATGTCCGTATAGTCTATAACAATGACGCCATTTATGTAGCCGCAATACTTTATGACAATGAGCCCGAAAAAATCCTGAAGGAAATGACCCAAAGGGACAATTTCGGAACAGCAGACCATTTTGGAATCTTCATCAATGGATTTAACGACGGCCAACAGGATTTTCGTTTTTTTGTTAGCGCATCGGGCGTACAAATGGACTGTCTTGCCACCGAAGATGGTGAAGATTATAGCTGGGATGCAATATGGGACAGCGAAGTCTCAGTTACTGAATTTGGCTGGGTCGTTGAAATGAAAATCCCTTATGCCGCCTTGCGTTTTTCGAATGCTGAAAAACAAACATGGGGCCTTAACTTTTATAGAGAAATCAAAAGAGACCGTCAGAAATATACCTGGAACTTAATTGATATGAAGATTGGAGCCGCACTTCCTCAAACAGGCCAGCTTGAGGGTATCGAAAATATTAAACCACCTACAAGGCTCTTTTTCATTCCCTATTCTTCTTTTTATGTTGAAAACAACAAAGAAGGAACAGAGAATAAGTTCAAGGCAGGTATGGACATCAAGTACGGCATCAACGATTCGTTTACCCTTGATGCAATTCTGGTTCCTGATTTCGGACAGACAAAATATGATAATGTTGTATTAAATCTTGGTCCTTTTGAACAGCAATTTAATGAAAACCGACCTTTTTTTACCGAAGGAACCGACCTCTTTAACAAAGGAGATTTATTATATTCCCGTAGAATTGGCGGCAGACCGTCAACATATCTTTCTTCTTCGGATGAAAATATTGTCGCGAGCAACCCTTCCACTGTAAATCTCATCAATGCTGTAAAAATTTCAGGAAGGACTTCTTCCGGACTTGGAATCGGAGTGTTAAATGCAGTTACAGAAAAAACATACGGGAACCTAAGAAATACGCAAACCAATGAAACCAAAGAAGTGGTTGTGGAACCACTTACTAATTATAACATATTGGTTTTAGATCAGAGATTTAACCAAAATTCATCGGTAGCACTCGTAAATACTAATGTAACACGCAATGGAGAATTCCGTGATGCAAACGTTTCCGCTTTGGTGTATGATCTGAACACCAAAAACAATAAATTCAACCTAAGTGGCGATTTCAAATACAGTTATATTAACGAATATGGTGATAATGACAATTTAAACGGCATTAATACTTCCATACAAATTGGAAAAAAAGGAGGCAAGTGGAGGTATAACACAGGCGCTTCATACGTTTCCAAAGAATATGACGCTAACGACCTCGGTATCACCTTTATAAATAATTTTCATTCTGCCTATGTTAATCTGGGCTATAGGATTTTAAATCCAAATTCTGTTTTCAATACCTTTAAGATCAATACGAATTATTATGCCGAATTCCAAAATACGACTGGACGACTCCAAAAAGGTGAGATAAACATCGATTTTACCTCAACGAGCATAAAAAACGATTATTATTCTATAGCCGTATATATCAGTCCGCTGGAAACCTATGATTTCTATGAAGCCCGGGTAAATGAACGATTTGTAAATCTTCCTGAAAAGGTTTATTCTTCCTTTTATTTTTCATCAAATTACAATAGAGAATTTGCTCTTGACATCAATCCTTACTTTACCATAACAAGTGAAGATGACCGTACTTCCTATGGTCTAAAAATTGCCCCAAGATATCGATTCAACAACAAATTACTCATGAATTATATGATTGAAGTTTTCAATCAGAACAGCGATCGCGGATGGGTAGCTTTTGATGGCGATGACATTATATTCGCTGAGCGGGACAGAAGGACACTTATCAATGAATTAGGCTTAAAGTATTCGATGAATCCAAAAATGACATTAAATCTGGCAGCCCGCCATTATTGGTCTTATGCGGAAAATAACCAATATTTAACACTTCAGAATGACGGTACGCTAACATCAAATAGTACCTTTACAGTAAATAAAAATTCGAATTTCAGCACTTGGAATTTTGATCTTTCCTATTCATGGTGGTTTGCCCCGGGAAGTCAGATTTCGGTACTTTACAGAAATAATGCTACCGATAGCAGGACAGAAATCGACAGGAGACTTGGAAACAACTTTAAAAATCTTTTCAACAACAACCTGAACAACATTCTCTCCATCAGTATCAGATATTTTATTGACTACAATTCGATTAAAAATAAATTTTAGATGAACAAGAAAGTAATCCTAATGATATTGGACGGTTGGGGCAAATCTCCTGACCCAAGAGTTTCCGCAATAGACAATGCCAATACACCTTTTATAGATAGCCTATATACAAAATACGCCAACGCACAGCTTAGAACAGATGGTTTGAACGTTGGCCTTCCTGAAGGACAAATGGGCAATTCTGAAGTCGGACATATGAATTTAGGCGCCGGTAGGATCATTTATCAAGACCTTGCAAAAATAAATCTTGCCGTACAAAACAAAACTTTACAGCAAGAAAAGGTGTTGATTGATGCTTTAAGTTATGCTAAGCAGAATAACAAAAAAGTTCACCTTGTAGGATTAGTGTCAGACGGTGGCGTGCATTCCCATATCGATCACTTAAAAGGGCTGATTGATGCTACTCAGGATTTTGGACTTGAAAATGTCTATGTTCACGCTTTTACAGATGGGAGAGATGTTGACCCTAAATCAGGAATATTTTTTATTTCGGCTTTGGAAAAACATATGGAGAATACCTCGGCCAGACTCGCCTCTATAGTAGGACGGTATTATGCAATGGATCGTGACAAACGTTGGGAAAGAATAAAAAAAGCTTACGATTTGCTGGTAAACGGAATAGGGATTCATTCCCAAAACGCAATCAGCAGCCTGCATGATAGTTATGAAAAAAATATAACCGATGAGTTTATTGAACCCATCGTTATGGTTGGCGACAATGACAACCCTATCGCTACCATACAAAACGATGATGTGGTGATATTCTTTAATTTCAGGACCGACCGCGGCAGACAGCTTACGGAAGTGCTCACCCAGTTTGATTGTCATGAGCAAAATATGCATAAGCTCAATCTCTATTTTGTAACCATGACAAATTATGATGATAATTTTGTGGGGATACACGTAATTTATGACAAAGAGAACATAACCGAAACCTTAGGTGAAATTTTAGAGAAGAATAACAAAAAACAAATCCGTATTGCGGAGACTGAGAAATACCCGCACGTGACATTTTTCTTTTCCGGGGGGAGAGAATTACCTTTTGTTGGTGAAACCCGACTCTTGAAAAATTCACCAAAAGTGGCAACTTATGACTTGAAGCCTGAAATGAGCGCATACGAATTGGCTGATGCACTGGTTCCTGAACTCGAAAAAGAAGAAGTTGATTTTGTCTGCCTTAATTTCGCAAATGGTGACATGGTTGGCCATACAGGTGTTATGGAAGCCGCCATTAAAGCCTGCGAAGCCGTTGACAAATGCGTAGAAAAGGTTATCACAACCGCTTTGGCACACAACTACACTACTATTGTTATTGCCGATCATGGAAATTGCGAGACGATGATTAATCCTGACGGTAGTCCGAATACCGCCCATACTACAAATCCTGTCCCAATCATACTGGTAGATAAAGATCTAAAGCATATAAACAATGGCATTTTAGGAGATATCGCTCCTACTATTCTCAAGTTGATGGGCATTGAAAAACCAGAAGCCATGTCACAACACTCATTGCTATAATAAGAATATCTCCTATAAAATATTAAGGGAATTCATTTAAAAATGGATTCCCTTTCTTTTTGCTAGCACATATATGTTAATTAACAGATAGACAGAAGAATATTGTTACGAATTTAAAAAAAATAAAAATAATCTGATTATTTTCGCATTGAAAACATTTAAATTTCACACGTTGTTTCTTTTTTTGGCATGAAATTATTAAACAGACTTTTACTTATTATTCTTTTTTTAACGGCAGAAATAGTCTATTCACAAGGAGGCGCACCATCTTGTGCAGAATTGGAGGCTAATTTTGCGCTCTACCAATCCTGTGCCACCAGTATTCCTTTTACTAATTCAACCAACAATACCAGTGGAGAAACTTTTACTACGACTTGCATAGGAGAAGATTTCAGGGGACCTACATGGTTTTTCATGAAAATTAAAACAGGCGGTGACATCTTATTGCGGATTTCTCAAGTCAACAATGCAGGTGTTTCTACTGATGTTGATTTCGTTTTATGGGGACCTTTTAACAATTTAACTAACATCTGCTCTCAATTAGATATATCTAAAGAGGTAGACTGTAGCTGGTCGCCAAATGGTGTAGAAAATGTATCTCTTCGAAATACTATAGCCGGAGAACTATACATCCTTTTGGTTGACAATTATTCAAACTCTCCGGGCCAGATTACAATTACACAAACCGGTGGTACCGGAAGTTCTGACTGCAGCTTTCTAACATCGGTCAAAATAACAGACAATACCGGTAATGACATTACACAGCTCAATTATTGCAAGCCAGACACCAAAGATCTTGTTGCCACTATCGATGCTTCAGATTTTACCGGAAATCCAAGCGACCTGAGGTTCAATTACAAATGGTATAGAAACGACCAGTTGATTGCAACTATTGCAAGTTCTGCTTCTAACACTAATACGCTTACAGTCTCTGAAAGCGGTAACTATAAAGTAGAGACTTCGAGCTATGACAGTAGCGATCCAACCGTCAACCAAAGCACTTTAAGAATAAGTAAAGCAAATATTGTGCTGGGTTTTTTTTACGCAACCCAATATGACGCTACAGTCAAGCAACACACAATGTTTAGGCAGCAACCCTATTTTGCAAACTGTAGACAACAATGCGGCAATAGAAACCTATACCTATGAATGGTTTCGAAATTGGACTTCTATGCCGGGAGTAAACGGTTCTACTTTCACACCAACTTTACCTGGAAATTATTTTGTTCGGATTTCGAACCCTGGCTGCCCACCATTCGACACCAATAGCATTTCCATTTATGAAACTCCTCAGGTTTCCATAACCGACAACCAATTTGTTTGCGAGGGTAACAGCTATCAAATAACTTCATCCATTCCAAATCTGGCCAGTCTTAGTAGCGTAACCTACCAATGGTATAAAGATGGTAATTTGATTCCGGGAGCTACGGCAGATACTTATACTGTTTCCGCAGCGAATCAGAATGTAAATACCTCAGCCTTGTATACATTAAAAGTTACAGAATCAGGGCAATGTACTACCACCTCTGATGCAGTATTTATTAGAGTAGTTCGAAATATAATCCCTCTTTCAATAACAGGCGATCCTGCGGAGCAGATTACATTCGAATCCGACAGTAAGGTTGTGGCAATTGTCACACCACAATCACCGGATTTCCAATATATGATAGATGATAATGGCTGGCAGGATAGTAACGTATTTTACAATGTCAAGGAAGGCATCCATATCCTGAGAGTAAGAAACAGATACGGCTGTGGTGAAATAAGTACCCGCATTGTAGTCGTTGATTATCCAAAATATTTTACGCCAAATGGTGACGGATTTAACGACACATGGAATATAGGTGGAAGGACATCATTGGATATTTCGAATATCTATATTTTTGATCGCTATGGCAAAATCCTGACAGACCTTCGCCAAAACGGTATGAGTTGGGATGGTATGCATAATGGGCATCCAATGCCAGCTGACGATTACTGGTTCAAGATCATATATGAAAAAGATGGAATAAAAAAGGAATTCAAAAGCCACTTTAGTTTAAAAAGATAAAATGACATGAAACTGCCCCAGAGGCAGTTTTTTATTTGGCCTGGTTTCGAATCAAATAAAAATAGTACTTTTGCAAACTGATAAAATTCCAATTTTATGATTATCCAAAAAACCAGAGAAGAAATTGAGTTGATGCGCGAAAGTGCTCTTTTGGTTTCAAAGACGTTAGGCATGATTGCAAAAGAAATCAAGCCTGGAGTTACAACCTTGCACCTTGACAAACTAGCGGAAGAATTTATCCGTGACCATGATGCTGTTCCTGGTTTTTTAGGCTTGTATGGCTGTCCGTCTTCAATACTCACCAGCGTTAATGATCAGGTTGTTCATGGCTTGCCTACGAATCGTCCTATTGAAGAAGGCGATGTTGTTTCTGTAGATTGCGGTGCTTTAAAAAATGAATTTTATGGCGACCATGCCTATACTTTTGAAATCGGAGATGTAGCTCCGGAAACGAAAAAACTACTGCAGGTTACCAAAGAATCGCTTTATGTAGGCATACGGGAATTTAAAATCGGAAACCGTGTTGAGGATGTTGGAAATGCAATTCAAAAATATACCGAAGCACACGGTTATGGTGTTGTTCGTGAATTGGTAGGTCATGGTCTTGGCAAAAAAATGCACGAAGATCCGGAAATGCCAAATTACGGAAAACGTGGCCGTGGAAAACTATTTATAGAAGGCATGGTAGTCGCCATCGAACCGATGATTAATCTGGGTTCGAGAAACATCAAGCAGTTGAAAGACGGCTGGACGATTGTTACTGCCGACAGAAAACCAAGCGCCCATTTTGAGCACGATGTAGCATTAATTGACGGAAAACCGGAGTTGCTTTCTACCTTTGCCTATATTTATGATGCTTTGGGAATAAAAAGTGACGAAGAAAACGAATTTAGAAGACAGCCTTTGGTGATTTCCTAATGAAGAAAATTTTCAGATTTGTCCTAAATACCATTCCAAGGCCAATATTAATTAGGCTGAGCTATGTCATACGACCTGTTCTTGCTTTTGCCTTAAAAGGAAAAAAATATACCGATCCTATAGACGGAAAAAGTTTCAAGAAATTCCTGCCTTACGGATATGGCACCCAACGTAACAATGTACTTTCTCCAAGTACTTTATCATTGGAAAGACACAGGCTACTTTGGCTCTATTTGAAAAATGAAACCGATTTTTTCACGGCTCCTAAGAAAGTATTGCACTTTGCCCCTGAACAGGCATTCTACAAAATCTTCAGGAATCAAAAAAATCTGGACTACACGACAACCGATTTGCTGTCGCCTTTAGCTGATGTGAAAGCGGATATCTGCAATTTACCATTCGAAGACAATTCATATGATGTGATTTTGTGCAACCATGTACTTGAGCATATTCCAGACGATACTAAAGCGATGCAAGAATTGTTCAGGGTATTGAAACCTGGCGGAATGGGAATTTTCCAAATACCACAAGACTTGAAAAGGGCAACAACTTTTGAAGACAATTCGATTACTGATCAAAAAGAGAGAGCCAGAATTTTTGGCCAATACGACCATGTACGTGTTTATGGAAGAGACTATTTTGACAAATTAAGAAGTATTGGCTTTACTGTTACAGAAGAAGACTACACTAAAAAAATAGGACCGGAACTTGTAGAAAAATATTGCCTGGCAGATGGAGAAATTATCCCTGTCTGTTATAAATAACATAAGACCTACCTAACAATAAAAAAGCCTGATGAAATTTCATCAGGCTTTTTGTTTAACCAAATCAGAATTTAGCTTTTTTCAGGCATCAATATCCCTACTACTTTATCTTTTGTAAGATACTTTTTCGCTACATCCTGGATATCTTTTGCAGTGATTGCATTGACCTTCTCTTCCATTTTCAAGATGTCTTCCGGATTAGTTCCGTTAACATAGGAACGGTTAAAATTAGACAACCAGTATCTATTCTCTTTGATGTCTTTTTTATAGTCCAAAAGTTCTGCTTCTTTAAATTTAGTCACGTCAGCAGCCAAAGGCCCGTTGTCAATTATTTTCTGTAATTCTCTTAATGCAGAAGCCGTCAGCTTTTCAGCATTATCAGGTCCACATGGGAAATTGATTGAAAAATTATAGGACCCGTTCGGAACCTTGCTCATGCTTCCTCTGGCACTGATTCCGTAGACACCGCTTTCATTTTCTCTTAGCTCTTCAACTAATTTAATAGAAAGCACTTCTCCTAAAGCCTGCATTGCCAAAGCTTCTTTCGGATCGTATTGCGCATCACCATAGAACATGATGTTCACAGTACTTTTTGGGTCTGTACCTTTATTCACAATTTTCTTATGCTCACCTTTCAGCATTCTGTAGCCAACATCAACTGCTTTTTCTTTCTTGTCATTTGATGGTAGCGCTGCCAAATATTTAGCTGAATATTCTTCGATTTTTTTATCATCAATATTCCCTACAAAGAAAAATTCAAAATCTGCAGCATTAGCAAAACGTTCTTTGTATTTGTTATAGGCCAACTGGTAATCTGTAGTTCCCCATGCTTTTTCATCAGGTATCATACCAAAGAATCTAGGATTATCTTTAAGCAGATATCCGTACAGTTCTTGTTGGAAATAAAAACCTGGTTGTGACGCCATGTTTTTGAAAAAAGCAGATTGTTTTTGCTTGTAACCCTCGAAGGCATCTTTGTCAAAATTCAGGTCTGTCATATAGGCCACAGTCATCTGGAACAAATACTCCAAATCTTTTGGCGTAGCACTTCCTCTTAATCCTTCTGTTGTATTGCTGATGTATGGATTTACACCCGCAACTTTTCCAGACATGAATTTGTTGATGTCATTTTCTTTCAATCCTGAGAAACCTGCCTGGGTTAATCCGCCATTTGCAAATTGTGTTTTCTTTAGTTCATCAACAGCATACAGATTTGTACCTCCAAAGCTTACTGCATCCATCAAAACCTCATCATTCTTGAAATCGGTTTTCTTATAAGTGACTTTTGCTCCATTAGAAAGAAATAAAGTAGTCGTTCCAATTTTGTCATTTTTCTCTTTTTTGACAATTGTTCCCGGCTTCAGTTCTTTTCTCAACAGGCTTGTTGCCACTTCAGTATCTGCATAAGGAGTGATTTCAGCATCGTTTACCTTTAATGCTCCCAAAACCTCCTGTTCTGTCGGTTTTTTCAATCCATCTTTTTCAGGACCTGTCAGAATAACTACTCTGTTATCTTCTTTGATATAATTTTTAATCAGGCCGTTTACGTCCTTCAATTCAATAGCAGGCAATAACTTTTTCGTTGCATTGTAAGTCCACTCAATTCCAGGAGCTGGCTCTTTTTCTAAAAAGTGTGACTGATATTCTCCTACAAACCTTCTGGATTCTGTCTTATCTCTGTCATTATAGGAAGACTCAATACCAGCTATAATTTCCGATTTCGCACGATCAAGTTCACTCTGAGTGAAACCAAATTTTTTGACTCTTTCATTTTCTGTAACCAAAACTTTTAATGCATCAATCTGTTTGTCTTCCTGAGACATTGCAAAAGACTGGTAAGCTTCTTTTGTTCTTGCCCATGTACCTCCATGATACGAATAACCATAAGTAAATGGCGGTGTTGGAGAATTGGTCAATTCATTCAACCTGTTATTGATCATTGTAGAATACAATCCTTCTACAAGTGATTTTTTAAAATCATTAACAGTTACGACTGGTTTGGCATTATCGTAATCTTTATAAACCAACTGTACCTGTGCAGCAGAGGCTTCTTTATCGCTTTCAACCGCTACAAAAGTCTCCTTGTGATTTGGAACATCATAAATTTTTCTTGGTTTTTCGTTTTTAGGATTTTTATAGGATGCGAAATGATCTTTGATCTTTTTTTCCATTGCAGCCACATCAATATCACCCACCACAATAACGCTCATCAAATTAGGACGATACCAATCTTTATAGAAACTGATCAATTTATCATACTTGAAATTTTCAAGGATTTCTTTCTTACCAATTGGAAGGCGATCTGCATAATGCGACTTATACATCATTTTTGGCATATAGCGTCCCATCATTCTTTTACTTGCACCTAATCCGATACGATATTCTTCTAAAACCACACCTCTTTCCTTATCGATTTCTTCAGGTGTTAACACCGCATTGAAAGCCCAGTCTTCCAAAATCTGGAAGCCCTTTTCAAGTTTTTCCGGATCATCAGAAGGAATTGGAAGGAAATAAACTGTTTCATCAAAACTAGTATAAGCGTTCAGGTGCTGCCCAAACTTAACTCCTATACTTTGAAGATAATCTACCAACTTGTTTTTCGGAAAACGTTTTGTTCCATTAAAACACATGTGTTCCATAAAATGCGCAAGACCTTGCTGGTCGTCGTTCTCAAGAATAGAACCGGCATTAATGACAAGCCTCAGATCAACCTTGTTTTCTGGTTTTGCATTTTTCTTGATGTAATAGGTCAATCCGTTTTCTAGTTTTCCTGTCTTCACAGTGGGGTCAAACGGAATCGGGCCATCGCCCTTAAGTTCTTGTGCAAAAATTGACATCGGAAATGCCAATAAAAACACGAATAGTTTGTTGTAATGCTTCATAGGTTTGTTATTTATTAGGTTATAAATCTAAAATTATAACTATAAACATTGCTATTTATTGTAAAAAAATTAACACATTTTACACAATATCTGTTATTCTATACTATTTTAGGGCGTTTTTTACTTTCCCTAAAATTTGGCATACTTCTCGCACAATTTTATTTGTCATATATTTGTTATTATATAAATCCGAAAATCTTTCCGACAGATGAAGAAGAATTATTTTATTGTTTTATTAGCCTGTTTATATTTTGGTCTAAGCAACGCACAAGTTCAAACTGAAATTGACCCGCCTTTCAATATAAAGACCATTTCGTTTGTCCAAAGCGGACAAAACGTAATACCAATATTCAATCTTCAGGAAGGATTTCAACTCCAATTTGATGATCTTTATGGAAATGAAGCCAATTATTATTACGAAATCGTGCATTGCGATTACAATTGGACCCCTTCACAGCTAGTTAAAAGCGAATACATTCAAGGATTTGACAACCAGCGCATACAGGATTATGAAAATTCTTTTAATACACTACAGCTTTATTCCCATTACCGACTGCCATTCCCAAATAAGTTTACACAGTTTAGGGTAAGTGGCAATTACATAATCAAAATACTGAATGAAGACAGAGATGTGGTTTTTTCACGAAAATTCATCCTCTATGAAGATTTAGTATCTGTTCCGTTACAAATAAAAAGAGCCAGAGACGTGCGTGACATCAACTACATGCACAATCTTGACTTTGCGGTTAAGTCCAATTCCATCACCTTTATAAATCCTTTACAAAGCGTCAAGGTCATGCTATTGCAAAACGGACAGTTCAAAGAAGCCATCTACAACATCAAGCCGCAATACACTATTGGGAATGACCTGATTTACAAATACGATAAAGAGACGCAATTTTGGGGTGGTAATGAATTTTTATATTTCGACAACAAAGAAATCAGAGCCTCCGTCAATAATATAAACTATGTGCAGGCAAAAGATCTGTATGAGCCGCATCTATACATTAATAAGCCAAGAGGCAATCAGGTATACACCTATTTCCCGGATGTTAACGGAAATTTCGTAGTTCGTAATTTCAACACGCAAAACAACGAAATAGAAGCAGATTATGCCTGGGTTTTCTTCACATTGGATGCTCCGAGTTATTATGGAAAAAGCGATATCTATATCAACGGTATGTTTAACAATTATGCCTTAAACGATGAAAACCGGATGGATTTCAACCAGAAAACGGGCATGTATGAAAAAGCAATTGTCATCAAGCAAGGATTTACCAATTACCAATATGTAATTGCAGATAAAAAAGGCAAGATAGACCATGCTAATGCAATTGATGGTAATTTTTACCAAACCGAAAATAATTATGAAGTAATTGTTTATTATCGAGGCATTAATGAAAGATATGACAAAGTGATTGGAAAGGGAACTGCCAATTCTCAAAACATCGTAAATTAAAAAGCTAAAAAACTGTTTTTAAAACCATTAACCAAAATTTAGCAACAAAAACACCTATCCAATAGGATAAATTTGTACTTTTGAACATTATTAGCATTCTATGGTTACGCAAATAACTCGAGGTATTAAAATTTCTGTCTTGACTAGTTTTGAAGGGACTTACTTCAAAAACTACAAGATTCATTTTGCCTTTAGTTATGAAATCACCATCGAAAACCATAGTAAGGATTCTGTACAGCTGATGTCGCGCCATTGGGAAATCTTTGACTCCCTAAACAACAAAGACTTTGTTGACGGAGAAGGTGTTATCGGAAAAAAACCTGTCCTTAAACCGGGCGAATCACATACGTATAGCTCGGGCTGTCTTCTTTCTTCTCCTTTTGGAGCAATGAAGGGATATTTCAATATGATTAATTTTACTTCAACAAGAAGCTTCAGAGTTATTGTCCCGACTTTCAAACTAAGTGCTCCATTTGCTTTGAACTAGTCATCAGACCGCATAAAAATTTATAATTCTTACGGATTAAAGCTATTACCTATACGATTGTTATCAAAATGGTAATTCTTTCAAAATTCCCTATTCATTTCGTATCTTTGCCATGCAAAAATTTGATTATTAAATATAAAAACAAATAAGTATGCCAAAAGGAATTTACAACGTCCCGACAGCGGTTAACGAAGTCGTTAAGTCTTACGCTCCGGGAAGTCCAGAAAGAGAACAAGTTTTAAAAACGTATAAAGAATTATATAATTCAACTGTCGATATTCCTTTGTTTATTGGCAATGAAGAAATCAAAACCGGAGACACTAAAAGATTGTTTCCTCCATTTGATCACCAACATACGTTAGGGCAATACCATCAAGCCGATAAGGCCCTTGTAGAAAAAGCTATCGAATCAGCTTTAGAGGCCCGCAAAAAATGGGCAACAATGCCTTGGGAGCACAGAGCCGCTATCTTCTTAAAAGCTGCCGAATTACTGGCCGGACCCTACCGTTCTAAAATCAATGCTGCAACAATGATTGCTCAAGGAAAAACAGTTCATCAGGCAGAAATTGATTCTGCTTGTGAATTCATTGATTTCCTGCGGTTCAATGTGCAGTTCATGACTGAAATTTATGCACAGCAGCCAGTTTCTTCAGAAGGAATCTGGAACCGCCTTGAGCACCGTCCGTTAGAAGGTTTCGTATATGCAATTACGCCTTTCAACTTTACGGCTATTTCAGGAAACCTTCCTTCTTGTGTTGCATTAATGGGTAACGTTGTTGTATGGAAGCCTTCTGCAACTCAAGTCTATTCTGCAAACGTAATTATGGAAGTATTCCAAAAAGCAGGATTGCCAAATGGTGTAATTAATATGATTACCGGAGATTCTGCAATGATTACCGATACAATTTTAGACAGTCCTGATTTTGCAGGAATCCACTTTACGGGTTCAACTGGTGTATTCAACAGTATGTGGGCAAAAATTGGGCAAAATATCAGCAAATACAAAACATACCCTCGAATTGTAGGTGAAACCGGAGGAAAAGATTTCGTATGGGCACATCCATCTTCAAATCCAATCGAAGTTGCAACAGCATTAACACGCGGATCTTTTGAATACCAAGGGCAAAAATGTTCTGCTGCTTCAAGAGCTTACATTCCTGTCTCAATCTGGAATGCTGTAAAAGACCGTTTGATTGCTGATGTAAAATCATTCAAGATGGGTTCACCAGAAGATACTTCAAACTTTGTTTCTGCCGTAATCTCCGAATCATCATTTGACAAATTAGCCAAAGCTATTGATGCAGCTAAAGCTTCGTCTGAAGCCGAAGTAATCGTAGGTGGTGGTTATGACAAATCTAAAGGATGGTTTATCGAACCGACGGTAATCGTTACTACCAATCCAAAATACGATACGATGGAAA
>CAZFGA010000051.1:0-17480 GCA_964518395.1 uncultured Flavobacterium sp. | reverse complement strand
AAACCAATAAGTATGAGTTGGTAATCACTGATAAAAAAGATTTGGCCGGTCTGCCTCAGGAATTGATAAACACAGCAGCAGACGACGCAAAAGCAAAAGACAAGGAAGGAAAGTGGGTGTTTACACTTTCAAACTCCAGCGTGATGCCGTTCCTTCAATACAGTTCGAACAGAAAACTGCGCCAGGAGATCTGGAACGCCTACCAAACACGCGGTAACCACGATGATGCATTGGATAACAAAGAAAATGCTATCAAGCTGGCTAATCTTAGAGGAGAAAAAGCAAGATTGTTAGGTTATAAATCACACGCGGCTTATGTATTGGAAGAATCGATGGCTAAAAATCCAGAAAATGTAGCCAAACTTTTGAATGATTTATGGACACCTGCTTTGGCGATTGCCAAGACGGAAGCGGCAGATATTCAAAAGATGATGGATAAGGATGGAGTTAAAGATAAAGTGAAGCCTTACGACTGGAGATACTATACTGAAAAAATCAGAAAGCAACGTTTTGATCTGGACGAACAGGAATTGAAACCTTATTTTAGCCTTGATAATGCCAGAAATGGTATTTTTCAGGTAACTGAAAAGTTATATGGTTTGAAATTTAAACAACTGAATGATGTGCCAAAATATCATGATGAGGTTACGGTTTGGGAAGTTTCAGAAGCAGACGGAACACATGTAGGAATCCTGTATATGGATTTCTTTCCAAGAGCTTCGAAAAGAGGTGGTGCCTGGATGACATCCTACAGAAGCCAGAAAACAGTTGATGGGAAAAGAAAAGCTCCGGTGATTTCTATTGTATGTAATTTTACAAAACCAACAGGTGATACGCCAGCGTTGTTGACTTTTGATGAGGTTACTACTTTTTTCCACGAATTTGGCCATGCTTTGCACGGGTTGCTTTCGAATGTTACCTATAAAAGCCTTGCCGGTACAAGTGTGCCAAGAGATTTTGTAGAATTACCATCACAAATTATGGAAAACTGGGCAGCTGAGCCTGAAGTTTTGAAAATGTATGCGAAACATTATAAGACAGGTGAAGTTATTCCGGATGCATTAATCCAGAAATTACAGAAGTCAGGAACTTTTGACCAGGGATTTGCAACGGTTGAATATCTTGCTGCTTCTTTCCTGGATATGGATTACCATACGCAAACAGCCCCAATCCAATTGGATGCCAATACGTTTGAGAAAAATTCTATGAAAAAAATCGGATTGATTGATGCAATTATTCCAAGATACAGAAGTACCTATTTCAGCCATATTTTTTCCGGAGGCTATTCTTCGGGTTATTACAGCTATATCTGGTCGGGAGTTTTGGATACGGATGCTTTCGAAGCCTTTAAGACGACCAATCTTTTCAATCCTGAGAAAGCAAAATTATTCCGAAAAAATATACTTGAAAAAGGAGGAACGGAAGATCCGATGGTTCTGTATAAGCGATTCCGTGGTGCAGAACCAAGTGTAGAGCCGCTGTTAAGAAAACGTGGACTCGATAAAAAAGAAGAACCTGCTAAAAAGATTAGAGGTTAATAAAAAGAAAAAGCCCTTGTTATCAAGGGCTTTTTTTTATCCGTGATACACTCGTGAAGCAATAATCTTTCCGTTTTTTACTTCCAGAACTTCTGCGACTAACATATCGTCTTCGCCATCGACTGTTCTTATGTATTCCATAAAAACACGGTCGTTGTTTGCTGTAAGTGAGGTGACCTTATAATGTAAAGAAGGCAGGCGTTCAAAAGCATCTTTCCACCATTCACGAAGGGCCTGTTTTCCGGTTACGTAACCGTTGGTCTCAGGTTTTCTGATTTTTAACTTCGGACTGAAATGCTTTGCTTCGTCATCATACAGGTCCAAAAGTTTTTCAAGCTGGTGGGAATTAAACGCATCAAACCATTTGAATGCGATAGATTGTAATATTTCGGGTGTCATAGTATTTTTTTAAGCGGAGCAAAGCTACAAAAACAAAAAATCCCAAACTTGAATTTGGGATTTAGTTGCATTATATATTTTTCAAATTGATAATTTCCTGTTCTGTCAGGAATCTCCAATTTCCTCTTGGAAGATTTTTCTTTGTAAGCCCGGCAAAAACTACACGGTCAATTCTAAGGACATCGTAGCCCAGGTGTTCAAAAATATGACGTACTACTTTTACATTAGCTGTGCGTAATTTTAATCCAATTTCGCTTTTTGGCTCGTCGTCAATATAGCTGATTTCTTCAACGTTGACACGGTGATTTTCAATCATCATTCCTTTTCCAATCTTTTCCAAGTCTTCAAATTTCAGGTTTTTATCTAACGATACCTGATAGATCTTTGAAGATTTTTGATTCGGGATAGTGAATTTTCTGATCATGTCCGTATCGTTTGTGAACAATAACAGGCCGGTTGTGTTTTTATCCATACGGCCAACTGGCGACAAAACAGCTTTTGTAGCACCTTTTACCAATTCCGAAACGTTTCTGTGTTCAAAACCTTCATCTAAAGATGTTGTGAAGTTTTTCGGCTTGTTTAGCAAAATGTATTCTTTCTTTTCAGGTGTCAGTAAGGCCCCGTCAAAATTTACTACATCTGTAGCTTTGACAAGATATCCCATTTCGGTAACTGTAACTCCGTTTACTTTTACGTTTCCGGATTGTATATAGATGTCAGCGTCACGGCGAGAACATACTCCTGAATTAGAGATGTATTTGTTTAAGCGCATTTCATCTGCTGCTTTCTGTCTTTTTGGAGCCTGATTTGGTTTTTTTGCAGCTTTTTCAGCAGCTGAATCAGCGGCTTTCGAAGAAGCAGGTTTGTCTTTTTTAGGTCCTTGGGCTCTTTTTGGCAATGGCGGTTTTGATTTTCCAAAACTGCTTTTTCCTCCTGGTCTATTTGAGGCATTGCGTCTGTTGCCTCCTTCACTCTTGTTCATTCGCGTCTAAATTTGTGCAAAGATAGCGAATTCAAGGCTTTAAAAGCCCAAGGAAGTGAAAGTTAGCAAAAATTGATGGCCAAAAGGATTTTCTTTCCGTGCCAAAGTACGGCCGGTTCTATTAATACGATGCAAAAAACACCAGCTACAATAATGAATTTTAATAGATTGTGGAGCTTTAGGAATTCGTTGCGAGTGTTTGATTTCCATAACTTTAACAGGAAAAAAATTAATGCCATCAAACAGAGATAGAAATAAATGACCATATAGCCCACTTCATAAACGTCTACCAAAACATAAACAGGAATGATCGTGAGAATGGTCAATACTGTAATGCCCTTTTTTGATACAGACTCGCCATATACTACAGGGATTGTTTTGTAATCGCTGACAAAATCTCCTTTCATGTTTTCAAGATCTTTCACCATTTCCCGGATCAGGATTAGTAAAAACAAGAAGCTTGCATGGCCAAAGATGATTCCTATTTTCTGCCAGTCGTATTCTTGATATTGTCCTTTGAAAAAATACAAAAGAATTCCGAAGAATGGGAAAATGGCCAATATTGAAGCCGTAAGATTTCCAATTATAGGATATTTTTTAAGTTTATGGGAATAGAACCAAATCAGGAAAATATAAGCCGAATAGAAAATACTGACTCTCCAGGAAACAAAATAAGCAAGGAAAACGGCCAGAAAGTTTAATCCGAAATAGACATAAAGTTTGGTTTTTTGGCTCACAAGTCTGTCCAGCATAGATTTATTCGGGCGATTGATTAAATCTTTCTGTGCATCGTAAAAGTTATTGATGATATAGCCGGAGGCAATACAAAAGCTGGAAACTAAAACAAGAATAAAAAGATTGACATCTAGAATAACATCTAAAGCTCTCGTATTTTCAGGAGCCAATATGAATACCGCTGAAAGATACTGAGCAAGAACAATTACAGGGATGTTATAGCCGCGTACTACAGAAAACAAACTGATAATTTTCATTACTAGAAGCTTGTTTTTTCTGCTTAACATGTCAGGTATACTATTTTGAGTTTGAGGTAAAAAATACTATGCCATATCCTAACGGCTTGCTTTTAGGAATGGAGTGGAAGTTTTAAAACTGATAGACTACTTCTAGTTTGTAATCTTTCAAAGCTTCTTTCGCCTTTTCGTAATCATGCGTAAACCCAAGAATGTAGCCTCCTCCACCTGAACCGCAAAGTTTCAGGTAATAGTCATTCGAATCCAATCCTTTTTGCCAGATCCCATGAAATTGTTCCGGAATCATTGGTTTGAAATTGTTCAGTACAACTTTAGAAAGTTTTTTGGTATTGGAAAGCAATGATTTGACATCCCCATGAAGGAAATCGTCAATGCTGGCATCGGTATATTTTACGAATTGGTTTTTAACCATAGCTCTAAAACCTTTGTCTTTTAAGCTTTCCATGAAGATACTTACCATTGGAGCGGTTTCTTTTACCATTCCGGAATCCAATAAAAATACGGCTCCTTTTCCTTCCAGACTTTGGGTAGGAATTCCGGTAGCCTCAATATTGTCGTGCGAATTGATAAGTATAGGAATGCTCAGGTAGCTGTTTAATGGGTCTAATCCAGAACTTGTTCCATGGAAAAAAGATTCCATTTTTGAGAAAATCTGTTTTAGTTTCAGTAGCTTTTCACGTGTCAGGTTTTCAAGAACGGTGATTTTGTTTTCAGCATACTGATCATAAACTGCAGCAACTAAAGCACCGCTGCTTCCAATTCCGTAACCTTGTGGGATACTGGAATCAAAATACATTCCAGCTTCAACATTGCGCTTTAGCAGCTCAATATTAAAAGTAACCAATTCCGGATTTTCCTGCTGCATGGTCTCAAGATAGGCCACAAAGCGTTTCAGGCTGGCATTGGATTTTTGGGCTTCATCAGTATGATTGTTATCTACTTTGAGTCCGCCATTGAAAAAATTATAAGGAATGGACAAACCTCGGGAACCTTTGTTGATCGCGTGTTCTCCGAAGAGTAATATTTTGGAATAAAATAATGGTCCTTTCATGTCTGGTCCTGAATTTTGTTAAAATTACAATTTTTTTGCGCCAAATCCAATTTCATCGCAAATATATTGCGAGTTTTGACAAAAGCCAATTAATTCATTCTTAATTAATTCTAAAACTTTATCTCTAACGTTTTCGGGATATAAGATATGGACATTGGCTCCAGCATCTAACGTGAAACATACCGGAATATTGGTTTCGTTTCTAAATTTCCATATTCGGTTTATGATTTCCAGCGTATTAGGCTTCATCAGAATATAATATGGCATAGAAGTCAGCATCATAGCGTGCAAGGTTAAGGCCTCGCTTTCTACAATCTTAATGAATTCCTGCAAATCGCCAGATTCCAATATGGCTTTAATCTTGGATAGGTTTACATGTGCCTGTTCAAATCGTTTTTCGGCATACGGGTGATTGTGCATTAGGTCATGTCCGACAGTACTTGAGACTTGCTTTTCGCCTTTGTCGACCAATAAAATAGTATCCTGATAGTTTTTGAAATTAGTATGGATTGAATTGGAGAACTCTACTCCAAATAAGTCTGAACTTCCTTCGGTTTCTTTATGACTTCCCCAAATAATAATATTCCCTTTTATGCTTCGGCAAGCGCTTCCTGAGCCTAATCTTGCCAAAAAAGAAGCCTTTTGATTGAAATAATCTTCGGTCATTTCAGGATTCAATTCCTTTTCAAGACTCATCAGGTTTACGGCAAGAGCCGCCATTCCCGAAGCAGAAGAGGCAATTCCGGAACTATGAGGAAAAGTGTTTTCTGTATCTATTGTGAAATGGTATTCTTTTAGAAATGGAAGATAAGCCTCAATTCTTTCAAAGAATTTCTGGATTTTTGGTTTGAAATCTTCTTTTGGTTTTCCTTCAAATAGCAGCTCAAATGAAAATTTTCCATCCGGACTTTTTTTCTCAAATGACAAAGAGGTAACGGTTTTACACTGGTTTAGCGTAAAGCTTATTGATGGGTTGGCAGGAATCTGATTGTCCTTTTTTCCCCAATATTTTACCAAAGCAATATTACTTGGTGCGCTCCATTTGAAATTTCCTTTTTCTATCGAATGGGTATATATCGACGGAATAAAATCCTTTTCCGAAATCATAATTTATGAATTTGTGCAAAGATACTTTTTTTGATCAAATCGTAGTCTGCATTAGGGCTAATCTGTGGAAATAACTAATTTTGTAAAAAAGCAAAGATGAACAGATACACGCGAATTTTAGTTTTGACTGCAACCTGCCTGGCGATAGGTTATTTTTCCAGTTTGGTTACCCGACCAGCAGTAGAAAGCTGGTATCCGTTGATTGAAAAACCAAGCTTTAATCCGCCCAATTGGATTTTTGCTCCTGTTTGGACTATTCTTTATGTTATGATGGGAATAGCTGGTGGATTGGTTTGGCATGAAATCGATTCTCCCAGAAAAGAAGAAGTCAAAAAGGGTATGCTGTTTTTTGCCATCCAATTAGCATTGAATGCGCTATGGTCGTATTTGTTTTTCGGACTCAAAAATCCATTGCTCGCCTTGTTTGAGATTGTGCTGCTTTGGCTGATGATTTATGAAACCTATGCCAAATTCACTAAAATAAACCGGTTTTCAGGATATTTATTTATTCCATACCTGTTTTGGGTAGGCTTTGCAATGGTGTTGAATGCCAGTATTTGGTGGCTGAATCAATAATAAAAGTTTGTTTTAGTACTATTGGGTAATAGAGTTCGCTACGATAAATCCGCTTGTCCATGCATTCTGGAAATTAAACCCTCCGGTAATTGCATCAATATTGGTGATTTCTCCGGCAAAAAATAAATTGTGATGGATTTTGCTTTCCATTGTTTTGAAATTAATTTCTTTTAAGTCAATTCCTCCGGCGGTAACAAATTCTTCTTTAAAAGTACTTTTTCCGTTTACTTGGAATTGTGCCTTTGTCAATTGATTGGTCAGATTCTGCAATTGGTTTTTGGATAAATCGGCCCATTTTGTTTCTTCTGAAATTCCTGAAGCCAAAACCAAACTTTCCCATAAACGATTAGGAAAATCAAATGGAGATTTTTTCGAGACTGCTTTTTTTGAATGTTCCAGTTTCAATTCCTTTAAGATAGATTCGGCTTCTTCAGTATCGATATCGTTGAGCCAATTGACAAAAATGGTAAACTGGTAATTTTTCTCAAACAAGATTCGTGCTCCCCAGGCAGATAGTTTCAAAATTGCCGGACCGCTCATTCCCCAATGCGTTACCAATAAAGGTCCGGTTGAGGTCAGTTTGGTGTCTTTGACTTTTACAGTAACCTGGGCAGAAACACCAGGTAATTCTTTTATGCGAGGGTCTTTTATGTTGAACGTAAATAAGGATGGTACAGGACTTACGATGGAATGCCCGAATTCTTGAAGCATGTCCCACATTTTCGGATTACTTCCTGTAGCCAACACTAATTTTTCGCAGTAATACTGTTCGTTTTGGGTTTCGATTTTCCAGAAACTTTCCCCATTTGTTTCTGATTTATAGACGGACTGTACGCTTTGTCCGGTCAGAACTTGTATTCCTAATTTTTTTGTTGCGGTCGTAAAGCAGTCAATAATGGTTTGTGATGAATTGGAAACGGGAAACATGCGCCCGTCATCTTCAATTTTTAATTCAACGCCATGTTTTTCAAACCATTCAATTGTGTCGCCTGAGCAGAATTGATGAAACGGGCCGCGAAGTTCCTTTTCACCACGAGGATAAAACTTTACCAATTCGTTTGGTACAAAACAGGCATGTGTCACATTACATCTTCCACCACCAGAAATACGGACTTTTGTCAGGACTTCTTTGCCTCGTTCCAATATGGCGATTTTCAGTTTCGGATTTTTTTCAGCACAGTTTATAGCCGTAAAAAAACCTCCGGCTCCTCCGCCAACGATGATTATGTCGAAATTAGTGTTCATATTCTTTCAGGGAAATCGGTAATGATTCCATCAACATTATACATTTTTATTCTTTCGATATCATCAATTTCGTTGACCGTCCAGGTGTAAATTTTGAGGCCTAGTTTTTGTGCCTGTTGTACGTTTTCTTCTGTTAGAAGGCTGAAATGGGGATGTATTGCTTTTGCAGCAAAAGCCGATGCCCATTCCAGGGCTTGCGTTACGCTTGCCTGTGACAATACGCCCAGATGTACTTTAGGGTTGATGATGTACATCATTTCGAGTTCTTCTCTTTGAAAGCTGGAAACAATAAAGTTTTCGTAACTGTAGTCTTCCTCAAGAATATATTTTTCGATAAGATGCGAAACGGGTTTTGCCGTATGTCTGCCTTTTAGTTCGATATTGATAAGGCAGTTTTTGCCTACCAATTCTATTACTTCCTCTAAAGTTGGTACTTCAATATGATCGTTGATTCGCAAGGCTTTTATTTCGGAAAGTGTCAATTCGGAAATAGCACCGGTACTATTGGTTGTTCGATCGGCCGTAAAATCATGAATAACGACAAGTTCGCCTGTTTTGCATACATGCACATCCAGTTCAATTCCGTCAGCATGTAAATCCAATGCTTTCTGAAAGGAAGGAAGCGTATTTTCAGGTTCGTGGCCTTTAGCGCCGCGATGTCCGATATTGAGTATTTTTTTCAAGGCTGATTTTTAATTGGTAAAAGTAAAGTTTTTGGTACAGCAAGACAAAAGTACTCCATTTAAAAAAAGAAATGCCCTGTAGGATACAGGGCATTTTATTATTTTTTCAGCAGTTCATTGGTCCTGCGTATGGCTTCGGCATCTTTATAATCCAACCAGGCTTGTCCTTTGCGTTTTCGCATCCAGTTGTCATAATGACGTATTACTGCAACGTTTGCCAAGCCTTTGAGCAGATTAGTTGGTCTGCCAGCCAGTGAACGCAAACTCAACGAAAACCCTGGTGTTAGATATTTCATATAATGCCACCAACCTTCAGGCATATAGAGCATTTCTCCATGTTGCAGATTGGTTATGTAAGGCTTCACCATTTTGAGTGCCGGAAATTTTTCAAAATCGGGATTATCGAAATCAATGTCTTCATTGCAAATCCATGAATAGGGAAGGCGGTACATGTATTTCGTTTCCTTTGGGTCAACGAGAACGCATTGTTTTTTTCCTTCAAAATGGATATGGAAAATATTAGGGAAGTCGATATCATAATGCATAAAAACTTTGGCATCTTCACCGCCAAAGAAAACCAATGGCAGGCTTTTTATCAATCGAAGTCCTAACTGTGGCCATCTCATGTCCGATTTCATAGAAGGCACATCCTTCATCAGGTTGTATAGAAAAATACGCAAGTCTGTGGGACCTTTTTCAAGAATGTCGATATACTCCGACATGGTCATCTTGAAATCCGGCTCGTTTACTTTTTTTGTATAATCCGTTTTCCTACTGTCATAAAGAGGTACTGTCTTATCGCCGGCTACTTCTCTCAGAAATTTGAAATTCCATTTTGAAAAAGCAGGCCAGTCTTCAATCTGATTGGTAATTACTACAGGTTTTTGAGGCTTATAATAGTTTTCGATAAACTCTTTCTTTGTAAGTCTTTCAACCCTTTCTATTTCTATATATTCAAAGGCCATGTTTAAAAATGCTAAGTTGTTTCTACGGAACTACTAAATTAGCATTTTTAAACATTCTAAATAATAATTATCACTTTTTTATTTAACCAAAATATAATATTGCCAAGGCTTGAAATTGAACTTCTGGTCTTTTGCCACTGTTATTTTCTCACCGGTCATATAATTGGTAAATGTACCTTCGATTGGAGCCGTGAATTTTTGGTCTTTTTTGGATAAATTACCAATAAAGAAAACTTTCTGATTTTCTTTTTCTCTTTCAAAAGCAAGAACATTCATGTCGTTTGAAGTAGCCAAGCGATTGAAAGAAGCCGCATTTTTTCCGCCATTCAAGGCACTATTGTTGTTTTTTAATTCGCCCAGTTTTTCATAAATAGCAAACATTTTTGCCTTTGCTTTTGGAATTGAGTCTTTTTCGAAGAATTTCAAACGGTGTTTTAGGTCATATTCCTGACCGGTATAAATTAATGGCATTCCTGGCATTAAGTACGTAAGTGCTGTAAAAGCTTCTACACCATCGCCCATTCTTTCGTATTCGGTTCCGTTCCATGAATTTTCATCGTGATTGGAGGTGAAGTTCATGAAAATGTCATTCTTCTCGTATTCTTTGGCAATTTTATCAAATACGTTGTTCAGGTCTTTGACGGTTTTTGTTCCCTTGTTAATGTCATTCATCACGTGGTGTGCTTCCCAGCCATATCCCATATCAAAAAGTCCATCTTTTAAAAGATAGTTTTTGTTGGATTCCATTAGCATAAAGACCGGTTTGGCTTTTCTTAGTTCCGGAATTGCTTTTTGCCAGAATTCGACAGGAACATTATCGGCAACATCACAACGGAAACCGTCGATATTTTCTTCTTTTATCCAGTATAACATTTCGTTTTCCATGGCTTTGTGAAGTTCTTTGTTGGCATAGTTTAAATGCGCAACATCAGTCCAACCCCATGATTTTCCTGTTTCCGGATTAAGCGGATCGGTTACTTCACCTTTTGCATTTTTATGATAGTATTCCGGGTGTTCCGTAATCCATTTATGATCCCATCCGGTATGGTTGGCTACCCAGTCAAGGATAACATACATGCCGTTTTCATGAGCTGTTTTTACAAGATTTCTGAAGTCTTCTTTGGTTCCGTAATCCGGATTGATAGCCGTATAATCCGATATTGCATAAGCACTTCCTAGGTATTTAGCCTTTTCTTTCGGGTCTTTGATGTCTTCTACTGAAAGTTCTCCGGTAGCTTTTCTGTTTTTCATCGAAATAGGGTAGATAGGCATCAGCCAAATGATTTTCACACCCAATTTTTTCAATTCCGGAATGTCTTTCGTAAAAGCATTAAAAGTTCCTTCAGATGAATATTGACGGATATTGGCTTCATAAATAACTGCATTTTCTGCCGTAGCATCCGTTATTGGAGCAATAGTTTCTGTTTTTGCAGTTGCTGTATCTTCTGTTTTTTTGTCGTCTTTGCAGCTGATGAAAGTTGTTAGGGCTAGTGCTAATATGATTGTTTTTTTCATAAATGTTATTTTAGAGTTGCAGAGGTACTAAGGGATAAAGGCTTTGCGAGATTAATCTTATTTCAGTTCTAAAATCAAAGCCGTTTTTCCTTCTACAGTTACATCATTTTTGATATTGATGGATTTTCCGGTCAGGACATCTGTTCCTGATGTAAAATTTTTGATGTTTTCCTGAAAACGAGCGGTTTTGAATGTTTTTGCCTGAGCGGCATTGTTGATAATAATCATTACGGTTTCATTGTCGTCATATCTGAAATAAACATATACGTTGTCTTCCGGGATATAATGCGTCATCTTTCCGGAATGGATAACCGATTTTCCTTTTCTCCATTGGAATAATTTTGAAGAAAAATCAAAAAACTTAGCTTGTTCTTCTGTTCTTCCAGCTTTGGTGAAAGCATTATTTTTGTCACCAGCCCATCCTCCTGGAAAATCCTGGCGAATATCGGCATCACCTTTTGCTTTGTCGCCAGCCATTCCAATTTCAGAACCGTAATAGATTTGGGGAATTCCGCGTACGGTAGCAATTATAGCCATTGCCATCTGGTATTTCTTGAAATCGTTTTTGTAGATGTGGTTAAATCTTCCGGTATCGTGGTTTTCTACAAAAGTCAGAAGATTGTTTACGTTAGGATATAAGAAGTCGTTGGCGAAATTATCGTATACCTTAATCATCCCATCGTTCCATGAGGCTTTGTCTTCATTGAACACATTTCCAAAAGCATCGTGCAATGTGAAATCCATAACGCTTGGCAGGTAGGAGTTATAGCTCTGTATGGCACTGATTGGGCTATCTTTTTGCCAATATGACATTTGTGCCTGGTCGTGCATCCATACTTCGCCAACAATATTGAAATAAGGATATTCATCGGTAATAGCTTTTGTCCATTTTGCAATCCCGATTTTGTCATTATAGGAATAGGTATCAACTCTGAATCCATCCAGATCAGCATATTCGATCCACCAGATAGCATTTTGTATCAGGTAATTCAAGACCAAAGGATTGGATTGGTTCAAATCGGGCATGGAAGGAACAAACCAGCCGTCCATACAATTTTTGGAATCAATAGCAGAAGCATTGGTGTCGAACTGCGTTGTCATTCTGTAGTTAGACTGTGAAAATCCTGGGAATTGGTGAATCCAATCATACGTAGGCAGGTCTTTGTACATCCAGTGTTCTGCACCCCAATGGTTGGTTACATAATCCTTGATAAGTTTCATGTTGCGCTTTTTCAATTCGGCAGAAAGGCGAACATATTCTTCATTGGTTCCGTAACGTGGATCGATTCTATACACATCAGACTGTCCGTAGGTATGGTAGGAATGAACTTTATCATTGTCTTCGCAAAGCGGTGTGCTCCAAATTGCCGTTACGCCTAATTCTTCCAAATAGTCGAGGTGTTTTATAATTCCTTCAATATCTCCGCCATGGCGACCGCCTGGAAGGTTTCGGTCTGCTTTTTCGTTAAGCGATTTGTCCGTATCGTTGTTTGGATTACCATTGGCGAAACGGTCCGGCATGATAAGATAGATTAGGTCTGAAGAATCAAAACTTTTTCGCTGAGCCGAATTTTTACGTCTAGCTTTCAGCGTATATTTTTTTGTAAAGGCTACCTTGTTTTTGTTTTTGAATGAAAAGACAAAATCAGAAGCAGGAATATTTTTTGTGTCGATTGTAATGAAAATGTAGTTAGGATTTTCAGTTTTTACCACGTTTTTGATAACCACATTGTTAGAAACAGAGGCTTCGTACTGTGCTATGTTTTTTCCGTAAAACATAATCTGAAGTTCAGGGTTATGCATTCCGGCGTACCAGAAAGGAGGCTCTATCTTATCAATTTGGGCAAAAGCCGAAAAAGATAAAAGCAGCGCTAACAGGTTTAGTTTTTTTGTAAAATTCATTATTTTGGTTTTAAAACCCTTTCGGAGCTGGAAACTTCGAAAGGGTGGTGGTGATATTTATACGGTTACCAGAGTATTTGGTTCTACAAGTACTGCTTTTCCGTTGACATAAACGGTAAGTTCCTGAGTTCCTTCTAAGGTAAATTTAGTTTCGCTCGCATTTACGAAAACCTGCAATATCTGGTTTCTGAAATTGATTTTGAAGGAATAGCCTTGCCATTGCTCTGGAATTTTTGGCTCAAAATGCAAGCTGTCGTTTTTAACACGCAAGCCTCCAAAACCTTCAACAATACTCATCCAGGTTCCGGCCATACTTGTGATATGGCAACCTTCTTCCACTTCTTTATTATAATCGTCAAGATCCAAACGCGAAGTTCTTAAGTAGAAAGTATAGGCCTGTTCCATGCGTCCTAAAGTGGCTGCCTGAATGGAGTGCACACAAGGAGAAAGCGAAGATTCATGTACTGTAAAAGGCTCATAAAAATCGAAATGCCTTTCCAATTGCTCTTTTGAAAAATGGTCTTCAAAAAAGTAAAATCCTTGCAATACGTCGGCCTGTTTAATATAGGGAGAACGAAGTATTCTGTCCCATGACCATTTCTGGTTGATTGGTCTTTGGCTTTTATCCAAATCGTGGACTTTAACCAGTTCTTTGTCTAAAAATCCGTCCTGTTGCAGGTATACATCATGTTCTTCGGAATAAGGAAGGTACATTTTATCGGCTACTTTCTTCCAGTTGATTATTTCTGCTGCTTCCAGTTTTGTTTTTGAAATAATTCTGGAGTAATCAGCAGCATATTCTTTCTCTACTTTTTCAATTTGCTCAGCGGCATAGTCGATACACCATTTTGCAAGATAGTTAGTGTAGAAATTATTGTTTACGTTGTTTTCATATTCATTCGGACCGGTAACGCCTAAGATCACGAATTGGTCTTTAACCGTTGAAAGCGTTGCTCTTTGATACCAAAAACGGGCAATTGCAATTAATACTTCCAGACCTTTTTCGGGAATGTAGCTGTAATCCCCGGTAAATCTATTGTAGTTGTAAATGGCAAAAGCAATGGCTCCATTTCTGTGGATTTCCTCAAAGGTAATTTCCCATTCGTTATGGCATTCTTCTCCGTTCATGGTTACCATCGGGAAAAGTGCGGCACCGTTTGTGAAACCTAGTTTTTCGCCATTTTCGATTGCCTTATCTAATTGGTTGTATCGGTAGGTTAACAAATTTCGGGCAACCTGTTGGTCTTTTGTTGCCATGTAGAATGGAATACAGTAGGCTTCGGTATCCCAGTAGGTAGAACCACCATATTTTTCTCCAGTAAAACCTTTCGGTCCAATGTTAAGGCGAGAATCTTTACCTAAGTAAGTTTGGTTCAATTGGAAAATATTAAAACGAATTCCCTGCTGTGCTTTGACATCACCATCAATAGTAATATCTGACATTTCCCAAATTTTTGACCAGGCTTCGATTTGCTCCTTTAATAAGGCTTCATAACCTTTTGCTTTTGCTTTTGCAATGACGCTTTGGGCTGCTGAAATTAATTGGGAGTTTTCATGGTTAAGCGACACGGTGTAGCCACCAAATTTCTGGATGGATGATTTTTCTCCTTTTGCAACTTCTGTCTCATAAACAAAAAGAATCTTTTCTGAAGTAGCTTCAACCTGAACAGGAGTGCTGTTTAGGTTTTGGCCATTTAAAAAGATGCTGTTTGACATGTAAGTTGCCACGTTAAAATGGGTCTTGAATGTTCTGGCAACAACAAAAGCTTCATTGTCTGAATGTTTTGTGTCTAACGGTTCCCAGAATTTTTCTTCCCAGTTGGCGTCTTCGTTTTTTACTCCTGCGTCGATGTAAGGCTTGTAAACAATTTTTGCGTCTTTGTTTAAGGGCGTAATCTCATAATTGATAACGCCTAATTCATCTGAATCCAGCGAAAGAAAACGACGAACATCTACTTTTATTTGGGTTCCGTTTTTTAATGTAGCTTCAAAAGAACGGTGGTACCATCCTTCTTTCATATTTAATTCGCGCTCGAAGTTTTTAACTTCTGTGCAAGTATTCAAATCGAGGTTTTCTCCATTGATTTCAATATCGATTCCGATCCAATTAGGTGCGTTTAGTACTTTGGCAAAATATTCCGGATAGCCATTTTTCCACCAGCCCACTTTTGTCTTGTCCGGATAGTAGATTCCGGCAATATAGCTTCCCTGGAAAGTTTCTCCGGAATAGCTTTCTTCGAAATTGGCACGCTGTCCCATGGCACCATTTCCAATGCTGAATAAACTTTCGGAAGATTTTATTCTTTCTGCATCAAATCCTTCTTCTATGATTGACCAATTATTTGGTACTATATAATCTTGGTTCATTTTATCTATTCACTAAAGTTTCTATGAAATTTGTTTCTATATGGGTAAAGTCAGGGAAAATATAATCGGCTTCATGCAGAATTTTTGCTTCTCCAATCCCTATGCTTGTCATGTTGGCACTATTTGCGGCTTGTATGCCGGCTACAGAATCTTCAAAAACAACAACATTTTCAGGATTGGTGTTTACTAATTCTGCCGCTCTTAGGAATACTTCAGGGTCGGGTTTGGCATTCGAAACATCATTGCCGTCGACTATAGTATCAAAATAGTGGATGATGCCTGTTTTTTCCAGGATTGGCCTGGCATTTTTGCTGGCTGAACCCAAGGCGATCAGTTGTTTCTTTTCTTTCAGATAATTAAGCACAGGCAAAATCCCTGCAAGCAATTCGCTTTCGTCCATGTCAACTAAATAGGACAGATAGTCCTCATTTTTTTGTGTAAGCCATTTGTCTTTATCATCCTGGCTGGCTTCAATTTTTCCTAATTGAAGGATAAGCTCTAACGAACGTACACGACTCACGCCTTTAAGCTCTTCGTTGTGTTCGGGAGTGAATTCTATACCCAGTTGGTTGGCTATTTTTTGCCAGGCCAGATAATGGTATTTAGCGGTATCGACGATTACTCCGTCTAAATCGAATATAAATGCTTTTGTTTTCAAAGTTTTATTGTTTTACGGTGTCGTCTTGATCTTTCACTCGCATCACAAAGAAGGAAGCGATGATGAAAGCAACTCCGCTGGTTACAATGGCATAGATAGGGTTGCCGCCATAAATATATTTAACGATAGGTCCGCCAATGATAGCGTTGATGATTTGTGGAACTACAATGAAGAAATTAAAAATTCCCATATAGACCCCCATTTTTTTAGCAGGAATTGATCCTGAAAGAATAGCATAAGGCATGGCAAGGATGCTCGCCCATGCAATACCAACACCAATCATTGAAACGATTAGCCAGTTAGGACTTGGAGCAAAATAGACTGAGATCAGTCCGATTCCTCCTACGATTAATGAAAAAGCATGTGTAGATTTACGACCTATTTTTTTAGCAATTGCCGGCAAAAAGAAAGCAAAGACGGCCGAAACCGCATTGTATACTCCAAAGATAATTCCAACCCAGTCGCCAGCTTCCTGATAGGTCTTACTGTGCGTATCTTCTAGCGGAAGTCCGTAGATATGGTGTGCTATGGCCGGAGTAGTAAAAACCCACATTCCGAATAAGGCAAACCAGGAAAAGAATTGTACCCATCCCAATTGTCTCATAGTTTGGGGCATATTTTCAAAGTCCTTGAAAATATTCATCAGGCTTGCTTTTTCTTCTTCCTCATGGACAATTCCTTCTGCTTTATCGAAAGCTTCCAGTTCTTCTGGCGAATATTCTTTAGTAGTAGAAATAGTCCATAATACGGCTCCAACCAAAACGGCGGCACCAATAATAAAGGATAAAATCAAATGATAAGGAACCTCACCAGGCTCTGCTTTGCTAGATACCCCAAACCAATTGCTCAAGGCATAAGGAAGCCAGGAACCTATTACAGCGCCAAATCCTATCAAAGCAGTTTGTACGCTAAAACCCAAGGTTCTCTGATCAGCAGGGAGCAAGTCGGCTACTAAGGCACGGAAAGGTTCCATTGCAATATTGAACGAAGCATCCATGATCATGAGCATTCCGGCACCTACCCAAAGAGCAGGCATGAAAGCAGTCAGCATCGCAGATTGCGGCATGAATATTAATCCAAGGGCCGCTAAAATGGATCCGATTAAAAAATAGGGTTTTCTTCTGCCAAAACGTGTCCAGGTTCTGTCGCTGTAATGCCCAATAATTGGCTGGACAATCAATCCCATTAATGGGGCAACAATCCAAAACCAGGACAGACTGTGAACGTCGGCTCCGAAGATTTGCAGAATTCTACTGGCATTTGCATTTTGCAAGGCAAATCCCATTTGTATTCCCAAATATCCAAAACTCATGTTCCAGATATCCAGAAAACTTAATTTACGCTTTTTCATTATCGTAATTTGTTGATTGATATACGATAAGCGTTAATGGCTTATCAAGACTTAATCTTTCGTTCGAAGTAAAAATATAAGCATTGATAATTATTACAAATATATAATTTTTTTATACCCGAAATTAAAAATGGAATATTTAACAATCG
>CAZFGA010000050.1:0-17613 GCA_964518395.1 uncultured Flavobacterium sp. | reverse complement strand
TACAGTCTTGCTTATTGGAAAAATGGTGTCAAAACGGTAGTTCATGATTATGGGGCTTTCGTTCAGAATTTCCCTAAAATAAAAGCAGTAAACAATACGGTTTATATAGCTGCTTCAAATACTGGTGACGGAACCTTAAATGGTTATTACACAAACACTATTTTTACCGAGATTCCATTTTCGACACTAAATGGCTTGGCTGTAAACAATAATGAAGTATATGCCTACGGAACAGTAAACAGCGGTGGCTATTATAAAAATATAACTACTAATTCAGAAACTTCTTTCCCAGCCGTGGCTACAATTACATCAATGTCTTTTGACAATAACAATGTGTATCTTACAGATGTAGCCAGCATCTATAAAAATGGAGTTATGTTTGATGCAGGGCAACCTCAATTGGGTGGAATTATAGATTTTAAAATTTTAAACAACAAAACCTACAAAATCACTCAGGAAGGAGTTTCTCCTGGCTATATTAGTCATCTGTTCGTAAACGGAGTTGAGGCAGCACAAATACCAGACTCCCAAGGCACATTCCTGTCGCTTTTTGTGGTTCAAAACTAAATTATGAATAGCATTAACTGGAACGATATTTATACAAAGACATCCCCAAAACTCTTGGGGATTTGTCGCAGATATATAAAAGATGTTGCTACAGCCGAGGATATCGTTCAGGATTCCTTTATTGTAGCCATCCAAAAAGAAGATTCCTTAAAAGATAAAAGTGCTTTACAGGGCTGGTTGAGCAGAATTGTTATCAACATGGCCATCCATCATTTGAAAGAAGTAAAAAAAATAAACTTTTCAACGCATCAAGACCATGAAATTGTTGATTCACATACAGTTATGAATACTATTGAAATAGACGCCAAAAGCATACTTCTGTCTGCCGACTTAGAAAGAGACGACATATTAGAAGCCATAGACCGCTTGCCTGAACATCATAAGTCCGTTTTTAATTTGTATGTTATCGATCAGTTTACCCATAGCGAAATCAGCAAGATACTTCATATATCGGCAGGCACTTCAAAATCGCATTTATCACGAGCACGAAAAGCAATCCAGCTTTTTCTATTGGATAGAATAAAAGAAAAGCCGGTTGATGAGAAGAAGAAACGTCGTATTGCGCTATTGATTTTCTTAGGTTTTGGAAATCAAATGTTTGCCAGTTTTTACAAAAAACAGTTTCAGGATTTTGAAATAAAACCATCAAAATCCTTTGAATCTGCTTCGAACAAAGCAACCATTCCCGGCCAATTTATAGGGCTGACTAGAATTAATCCTATGCCTAAATTTATAACTCTGGGCATTTGTTTCTTAGGCTTAATAGGAATTGCTTTTTATGCCTACAACTTTGATGTAAAAGATATTCCACAAAAAAACCATCCTAAACTAGATTTAGAATCTGTTATCACTACTCCAGAAAACCAATTGGTGGTAAATGTAGAAGATACAGCAAAAAACGAAAATCATACAATTGAATCAAAAGACATTAATAAACTCCCTATAACACAGGAAAAAACAGCTCTTTCAAAGAGCAACTCTCAAAAGATTACAGAAGTATCAACTACTATTTCACAGAAAGATTCTGTAAAAAATGAACCTCCGAAAGTAGTTGTCATCAAAAGGCAAATCGTAAAAAAAGACACCATTTATGTTTCAGAATAAAATCTTAATCCCTTTTTTATTCTTTTATACATTTGCCTTTTCTCAGGAAAAAAAGGTAGATACGATTTATGTTTATGAGGAAGTTATCGTGTACGATACCGTTTTTATTGAAAAGCCTATTATCAAAATAGATAAGGTAATCTTTACCTCTGAAAACAATAAAAAAGACAAATTAGAACTGTCACAGAACGGAAAAAAGTTCCAGATTCCTGTGGATACTCTTGTTCTTGTTACCGACAAAAAAAAGATTGAAAAAGACAGAAAACAAAGTTGGTTTTTTGGCGGAAAATTGCATCTTGGTCTGGCAGACAACAGCCTGTTTAAAAAAGTTGACGCTCCCAATCCTATCGGGGTGGGTTTGGGGATTTGGACTCGAAAAGAACTATTCAATTCTAATTTTTCTGTAGGAATCGGGATAGATGCCTTGTATTGGACAAGTCCGTTTTCATTTAATGCCTCCAAAAAAGACAGCGAGCTGAATGGTTATTATTTTACACAAAACAACGATCCCAAATTATTCCAATCTATTGAAAGCAAACATTTTCAATTGCAAATCCCGATTCAATTCTATTATAAAATAGATAAGTTTATGCCCTCAATTGGTGGGTTTGTTAGCACAAGCAGTTATAAATCGCAATTTTTAGGTTCCTCCGGAAGATTACCACGAACTTTCGACGAAACCCAAACATTTAAAGCCGAGGCACTACAAATAGGTTATTTGGCCGAAGTGCAGTATACCATTTCAAAACGGTTTTCTGTTGCTGTGCATTTTAGTTCCGGGAAAGCCAACAAACTGCTTTTTACCAATAAAGATGATAAGAACCAGTCTTTTAAGACCGGGAATGAGTTTTCTGAAAAAAGGTTTAGCTTACAATTAGTTTATAGTTTATAGTGGATAGTTGGCAGTGGATAGTGGATAGTTGGTTTTAAACAAATCATAATTTTCTTATAATAAATCAATTGAGGTTTCTGAACCCGCATTTTTATTTTTATATTTAAGTGCAGAACAAAAAGAAAACTTTATGGTTTGGTGGAAAAAGACATTGATTGGAATTGGAATTCTTCTAGTCCTGGCCTTGATTTTGAATGTTGGCCTAAACTATTGGATACGCAAGCAGCTGCCGATTATTATCAACGAAAACAATAATTCGCCATATCAGATTACCTATAAAACTCTTGAAGTTGCCCTATTTGACGGAAATGCCGTTGCCAAGGAAATTACTATCGTTCCAAAATCATCTTTAAAGAAAACGGATGTCAAGGCCGGAATTTACACTACCATACAAAGCA
The DNA here is from genome assembly GCA_964518395.1 of uncultured Flavobacterium sp. Lineage (GTDB taxonomy): Bacteria > Bacteroidota > Bacteroidia > Flavobacteriales > Flavobacteriaceae > Flavobacterium. Next base: position 14,652 of record CAZFGA010000050.1, on the reverse strand, counting down.
TAAAAGTAGAAGGAATCAGTGCCTGGTCAATTCTGTTTAGCAAAAGGATTGTTGCCGATAAGATTATTATCAACAAGCCTGAAATTATCCTTTTTAAAGACAATGACAAGGCGTTAAACAATCCGAATAGTATTCGGGATAAAGTGGTTGCCCCTTTTAAAAATACAATTTCAGTATCTGATATTTATCTTTTAAATTCAAGTCTTCAAATTATTTCCACGACTGATAACAAAGCATCGTTGATTGTGCATAATTTATCGATGCAACTCGACGGCATTATGTTGGATGATACTACATTAAAAGAAAAAATTCCTTTTACTTATAAAAACTTTGAAATCGACTGCGATAGTATTTATTATCGTGCGAACGAGTTCTATCATCTGACAGCAAAAAAAATACATACCGACAAGTCCGATTTAAAAATAGCCGATTTCCGTATGATTCCGGAATATAGCCGTCATGAGTTTATTAAGAGGATTCCCAAAGAGAAAGATATTTATACCATCAATGCCCGTGAAATAAAAATAAACGACATGAACTGGGGATTTAAAGACAGTGTTTTTTATTTCAACACCACGAATATCTTTTTTGAAAAAGTTTTTGCCAATATCTATCGTCCGAAAATGCCGCCCGATGATCTTTCAAAAAAACACCTGTATAATAAACTGCTGCGTGATATCAAGTTTCCGCTTCATGTGGATACGCTTGCTATTAGGGAGTCTACATTGGAATACGAGGAAGAAAAGACTTTTGAAAAAGGAGCCGGATTGCTTTCATTTAATAAGTTCAACATGTTTGTAACTGACATCAACAGCGGTTATGGACACAAAAAGCTTCCGGATGTGAAAATCACTGTCAATTGCAAGTTTATGAATGTTTCGCCTATGAAGGTGAACTGGCGCTTTAATGTACTGGATGCATCGGACGGGTTCAACATCAAGGGAACCATATTTCAGTTTCCAGCCGACAAGTTGAAGCCTTTCACAAAACCTTACATGAATGCTTCTGTTGAAGGCAAACTCAACGAAGTATATTTTAATTTCACAGGAAACGACGTACGTTCCAAAGGGGATTTTGCTATCAAATATGATGATATAAAAGTCACCCTTTACCAGAAAAAGAACCCGAAGAAAAAAAACAAATTGCTTTCTGCCGTTGGTAACTTATTCGTAAAAAATGATTCTGACGAAAAAGTTGTAGAGGCTGAAGTCGAAGTCGAAAGAATTCAGGAGAAATCATTCTATAATTTCTTCTGGAGAAATATAGGCGAAGGACTTAAAAAGACTCTTTTATAGTTAACGCTTTGCGTCTTTGCTAGAAAGTAACTGCTCGCAAAGACGCAAAGGCGCAAATTTTATAAGCATGAGGTATTTGGTATAAACTCCTCTATACTTATTTAAACTTTATTGTCCTTCGGGTTTGGTTTCTTCTATCGTTTCTCCGGTCTTGCTGAATACCTTGATTTTAGGATTATCCTGGGTTCCGGCTACTACAACAGGAATACCAATTAATCCGAATGGTGGCAAGCCTAAACGTATTCTAAGATTTAGCTTTCCGTCAAAGCTCGTTTCTCCTTGCAGTCGCAATCTGAAAAGAGCTACTTTCATCTTAGTCTGTTCAATTTTTATAATGTTATTTTTAATCGCTGATTTGATATCTACCTGGCTCAAATCAGGATTATCGATGCTTTCAAAATCGGTTTTACTACTTAGCTGATTAAACAATTTCAGTCCGTTGACTTTTACTTTGCTTAGTGAAACTACTCCTTTTCCTTCCAGTGTAGGATAAATCGGCTTCATTTCTTCATTCAGCTGCCCTTTCACGGTGTAGTCCAGAGAAATGATTCCTTCTGCTTTTTCGGCAGCCGAAGCCAAGTTTCTAAACATTTCGATTTCATTATATGCTTTTTTGACATTGAAATTTTTAGCAACGAAGTGAATATCAAAATTGGCTTTTTTAGCGTTTATGTCGTCATAAAAACCATTAATCCCAACCCTACAGCCAATAACTCCGAAACCTATTTTTTGGAAAAGCAGCTTACCTCTATCTAAAGAAGTGCTTCCTGTAACATTATCCAAAACGAGTCCGTCATATTCCAGTTTTTTCACATTCGCCAATAATGATACTTTTAGATTTTCCGGCAGGAGAATCACTCCCGAAGCCTCTGCTGTTTTAGTATCAGGAACTGATTTTTTCTCAACTTCTTTTCCTTTCTCCGCTACAGGTTCCTGAGCCATAAATTCATCGGCAGCAATAAATCCTGAATTTACCTCAAAGTTGCCTCTAAGCGTAGCATTTTTCTCAAAAACAAAATTGATTACGTTTTCAAGACGACCTTTCATTGCAAAGTCAGATTTTCCATAATTGGCACTGAACTTATCAAAATTCATCTTGTCCTGATGGAAAGTAAAAAGTCCTTCACTAATGAAAAACGGTTTAGGAAACAACTCTGAAGTTGCTTTTATATCACGTAGCAGCAAGCTGCCTTTATTGTTCAGTTTACTGTATTGTCCGGTTGCTGCATAGCTCTGTTTTCCTTTCAGCGACAGGTCAGCTTTTGCATATCCGGTAATATCAATACCTTTTTGTCTGAAAACCTTATAGATTTTTGCAATATCAAGCGTTCCTTTTGCTATGACATCATAATTGACATCATCAAAATTGGACAGGATTGCTTTTACATAAACCGGATTTTCTTCAAATATAAAAGAAGCAGGAGCCACGTCAATTTTAAGGTCCTTGTATTGGCCGGTTGTGTTTTTGACAGCGGCTACAAATTTAATATCGGTGATTGGATTCGGGTAATATTCTGTTTTCAGGAACCCATTCTGTAGATTAATTTTTCCATCTGTAATTGGGAACAACCTTTTCTCGCTATTGTATTGTCCTTTTGAATTGATATCGGCCAAAAGTACACCTTTGAGTTCCAGATTGCTTATTCCCATAGCGCCAATTGCTTTGGCAAGATCCAGCTTGGATTTCAAATTAGCTGTAAGGTCAATATTTTTAAGACCTTTAGAATTTATTTTCGCACTTAAGTAATCGTTTCCAACATTAAAATGCAGCGTATCCAATTTTACTTCCAACTCTTCTGTTTCTAATGAAGGTAATTTGGTGTAAAACTTCAAGGAAATATTCGAGGTTTCAAACGGAGCATCTTTATAGGAAATATTTCCTTCCCTGATGTTCATTCCAAATGCCAGATCTGGTTTGCGGTTTAGTGATGCATTATAATTTCCTTTAAAGGTAAGCAAGAGATCTGTTTGTCCTTTTACTTTTGTTTTTTCCAGCCAGGTCACATATTTAGGTGGTAATGCCGTAAAAAGGTCATTCAGTTTACTGTCTTTTGACTCAATTTTTATATCAATATCATAACCGTCTTTCAGGAAGTTCATTTTCCCTATAAAACTTATCGGCAGTTTATTGATGCGCAAGTCATTTTGCTGAAAGACAAACGACAACGAGTTGGTATTGATCTTGGTAATCAGGTCGGCATCAATTTTTTTATTTTCAAGGTATTTTTCGCCATCAAATGCAAAATCAAGCGATTCTATTTTTGCTTCAGTATAAAGGTCAAAAATCGATTGGTCGAGATTACCTTTCCCCAAATAATTAAATCCTTTGGCTTCGAGATTTACCTTTGCTGAAATATCATGGTATTTAAGCGCTACGTTCCTGATATCGATTCTTTCCAAACGAATCGAGGTTCCGGTAGTGTCTTTTGAAGTTTCTTCTTTATCTGAAATATAAACGTTGTAATTGGCCTGTCCTTTTTCATTTACCTTGACATTAATCAGACCTTTAGAAACGTATATTTCATCAATATTTATGTTGCCATCAAAAATCAGGTTTTTGAGGTTTATACCAAACGATACGTCTTTTGCCGCGACTAATGTATCATTTTTATAAGGTGCTGATCCTTTCAATGCAAAATCGTCCAGCGTTACCGTCAAGGAAGGGAAGTGTTTAAAGAAAGACAGGTTGGATTCCGAAAAGCTCAATTCACCATCGAGCTTTTTATTGGCGAATACTTTTACCTGTTCTGCAATCTTTCCCGGAAAAAGCATAGGCAAAAGAAACATCAGCAGCAGTATGCTTCCAACAGTTACTCCGATTATTTTGAGGACTTTAACTCCTATTCTTTTTAATGACGTTTTCATAGTGCAAAATTACGGGGATGAAACTTCATTTCCTAACAAGAAATTTCTCGTTTTAAAAAAAGGTAATTATAACTGGTCAGAGCAAAAACTAAAAAATGTTAAGTTATTTTTTTATTTCGGAGAAATGGAATTGAAGGAAAAAAATTTTCCAAATATCAAACAGAAAACAATCTTGTCTTAACAGCTTAAATTACAACAAATAACTTACAAACACTTTCTTTTAATTAAATATTAGAATTTCATATCAAAAATTTGTACATTTGCACGTACAATATTAAGTACATATAAATATATTGACTATGAAAGCCGTAACCATATCAACATTAAGAAAAAACATCAAAGGATATTTCGATGAAGTTTCAGAATCCTCAGAGACTATCATTGTTTCAAGGAATAATGAAGAAGATGCCGTAGTTATAATTTCAATGAAAGAATACAATGCAATGACAGAAACGCAGCATTTGCTATCTACCAAAGCTAACAGAACCAGACTGGCCAAATCAATCGAACAAGTTGAGAAGGGTGAGTTGAAAAAGTTCAGTTTAGATGAATTAGAGTCTGTATAATATGCATTTTAGTTTCACTGCAGAAGCATGGGAAGATTTTGAATACTGGATGGATAACGACCCAGAGATTTCAAACAAAATAAGGGTATTGCTTAAAAACATCAAACAGGATCCTTTTAAAGGACTAGGCAAACCTGAACCTCTTAAGTATGATTTAAAAGGATATTGGTCAAGAAGAATTACCGGAGAAGACCGATTAGTATATAAAGTATCCGGAACTAAAGGTGTAGATCAAAGATGTACAATTATACAATGTAGATTCCACTACGATGATTAATTAAGAGAGTTATGTATCAATTGCCTCGGGAAGTTAATTTTTTTCGGGGCTTTTCATTTTATATAAAATCAATTTTATCATGAATATTCAAACAAAAATGCCTTTTCAATTTCTCGAAAAGGCATTTTTTAAAAATCTAATTTTAAAACTAACTCAAAAATCTTATTGCTTCATCAGTTTTAGCGTAGTCTCCTGACCTTCAGAATCTATCACTTTAACGATGTACATTCCCTGATTCAGATTTTCAACTGAATACTGGTAGTCGTTGCTAAAATCTCCTTTGAATTCTTTTACCAGCTGACCCGTAATGGAATAAACAGAGACTTGTTTTGTATCCTTACTGATATTAAAAATTCCTTTTGCCGGATTTGGATACAAAGCTACGGCCGTTGTATTGAAGTCATTTCTTTCCAAAAATGCCTGCTTGTTTCCAAAAATCCTGAAGCCGTCAATTTCAATAGGAATAATCATATTTACATCTGTAACCGTTATTGTCGTGCCATCCATCAAATTATACCAGGTTCCTGTATAGGGGAAACCTGCGGCAGCATTATAAACCGTATTTGTAGCATTGGTCAGTACAAAAACATAACTCAAATCTGCCGTTTGCGATGTGCTTGTGCGAATATCCAGTCTTGTTCTTCCTGTTTGGGAAAAATTCCAGGTATGGGTACCGTTTTCAAAAACATTTTCACGTTTTTTTAAATCGATCATTTTTGCCCAATCGTCGTATATCTTTTTTCTTGCAACATCTCCCAGCCAATTGTTTGTCCATTGCGGCTGTGGTTTTGTATCCAGCTTACAGTCACCCGAAATAGCATCATTAGGCGTATTGACTGTTCCGTTGTTACATGTAAAAATAGAACTGTTGTAACCCAGATCCCCAAAATGGTAAATCATTTTTGGTCCGGGAACTAATAAATGTAACGCTCCCATAGCCGACATTCTGGCCAAAGCTTTTGGAAGATTGCCATTTGTCTGTCCTGATTCAGTAAGTGCCTTATAGATTACTCTTTCCTCGTCATGGCTTTCTGCATATCCTATAAATCGGTCAGTCGCATCAGCAACTCCTGATAGATTGGCGCTGTTTCCTTTTAAGAAATTAGCATAGGCATCTGTCATTTTTCTCCATTGCATAATGCCTTTAGAAATTCCATCAGCATCACCTGTTTTTCTATAATTTGCCCACTCTACTTCTTCATTATACGAACCGCCAGCTCCTAAATGCTCAAAAATCACATAGAAATTAGGATCAATTGCCCATTGCATATCGGCATAGTATTTTAGTTTAGCCACACGATCTGCCTGATAATTATTGGTACAGGCATCCTGAACAGAACTGCTTCCTGTGTAGGGACAGTTTTGCGTAAAACCTTTGGTTAAATCCCAACGGAAACCATCGATCTTGAAATCGTTCATCCAGCGCTGTATTGTTCTTTGAACATAATAGCCCGTAAGGTTATTAGGTTCGTTGAAATGGTTAAGGTCTCTACCTACACTGTAAGAGTGCATTGCATTTTGATTGCAATACGGGTTTTCAGAAGTAACACCATTTGCCCAACCGTCGTTATCAGTGTCTATCATCCACATTCTTTCCAATGGAGATCGCCCGTAAACGTGGTTTAATGCGATATCAAAAATAACGGCAATTCCATTCTGGTGGCATAGATCGATAAATTCTTTCAGTTTGGCCTCTGTACCGTATCTTTTATCCAACGCCAAATGATAAACGGTATTATAACCCCAGCTTTCATTGCCTTCAAATTCCATAACCGGCATGAGCTGGATTGCATTTATCTTAAGGTTTTTGAAATAATCTATTCTGTCAATCAGATTTTGGTAAGTTCTGTTCGCATCAAAATCTCTTACCAGAACTTCATAAATCACCAGGTCTTTTTTACTTGGTTTTACAAAATTGGTTGTCGCCGCGCTCCAGTTATAATTGTAAAAAGCATTTGGTCCGGTTTGAAGTACCGAGACTTCTCTTTCCTGTCCTGCCGGATATGCCGGTAAATTAGGATAAACGCCCAATGAAGCAATTTCCGGATCGTCATACGGACTCAATACTAAGGTTGAGAACGGGTCTGCTGTTTTTACGAGAGCAGGTGAATTGGCCGGAAGGTTGGTCTGGTCTCCTACCCAATATTGGTAGGTATAAACTGTTCCTGAAGTCAATCCTGATAATTCAATCCAAAACTTTCCTGTAGTTGGGTCTTTTTTCATCGCATAGGCTCCGGTTGGCTGCCAATTGTTGAAACTTCCCGCTACGTATACAAAATCCTTATTCGGTACATTTAATACCAATGTGACTTTTGTTGGATCTGACGGATTATAATTGACTCCATCGCCCATTCCTGCCGGTAACGCTTCGCCAATACTACCCGGATTTATAATTACTGAAAAGTTCTTCGTAATTGTAGTAGCTCCCTGAGTCACTTCAAGCGAATAATTTTGGTTTGAAGTAATTCCAGTATGTGTGTATGAATAGCTTGCAGTGCTGGTATTCGTGTTGATGGTTGAACCATTTGATTTTAAAACATAACTCGCATTTCCACCTGTATTGTTGGCAGTTATGGTAAAGTTAGCTCCGGAGGCAAGCATGGTGCTGCTGTTTTGAGCAGGTGCTGTCAGGTTCACCTGAAAAGTTCCGACTCTAAGCAGTATATCCTGAGATTTTTTATCTCCATTTCCATTCTTAGCCTTAATAAGAAAACCTATTCTTCCTATTCCTGTCCTATTATAAAAGGCAGTTGGAACAAAAGTTATCGAATAAGTATCATTAGCAGAATTATACGTAAGGCGGTTAGCTTCATTAGAACTTCCCCAGTCGCCATTGGTAGGACAATTGGCATTATTTTGGTCATTCAGGTCAAAAGACCATGCCCAAATATAAAGCGCATTGCCCGTCACTCCCCAGGTAGCTTCATTAATGCTGCTTCCGTTGAATGTAAGGGTAATTGACTGATTCTCTTCAAAAGTCATCGGAGCAACCGAATAGGTTACTGTTTGTTGTTGTGACCATGCATAGGAAGCAATCAATAAAAATAATAATGTAATTTTTTTCATATTGTATCATTAAAAAAAGCTACCTGAAAATTCAGGTAGCTTTTTTATTTTTTAAATTATCTAGGAATAAAAATATAACGTCTGTCAAGATCATTGAACCAGACAGAGTAGTTTCCTTCAGCAGCAACACCTACAAAGTCACCTCCATTAATGCTCATCTGACCAGAAATAGGAGTTCCTCCACCCCAGTTCCCAGGTGTATCCCAGCTATCATTAGCTCTGAATTTTAATACATCCTGAGTAAGAGCAATATTATCAATTTTCCATAAATGAGGGTTTGCAGTACTATTAGTCATATCAGTATCCGCATCCCAGCCACCTGGTGTAGCAGCACCAATAATTCCCACACTTCCGAAAGTTGGCATAGTAGCAGGATTATAAGTAAATGGCTCTAGTGAATATGTCATTTCCTGAATATCAATAGTTAGCTCATAATATCCTGAAGACGGAACAGATATAGGACTTGGCTCATTACTTCCATCAGCACCACTTACGGCCAAGATTCCAGCTCCTGCCGAACCATATTGTGGATGCCAATTCCCAAGAGCCGACAATATTTTTATTCCTTCTCCATTTCCTCCTGTGAAATAACCTGTATAATAAAACTTATATTGATTTCCAGGATCTCTAAACAAAGGTGAATTACCTGCATTATTGTTATATCCATATTCAGTAGCGTTCCCAACCAAATACAAGTTCTGTAAAGGGACAAAAGCTTGGTATGGAGTTATTGAAATTGTTACAGGGTTACTGTATATTGGCTCAAAAGTATCATTTACACTAGCTTTAACTCTAACTACATATTGCTTTTCTTCCAATGGTACACCACCTAAAGCAATAGCAGCCGTATTTAAAGTTACGACTGAAACAGCCAACTGATTTGCCCCAATTACTGAACCCAATGAACGTGGCTCTGCAAACTCATCAACTCCATCAGCAGCATCGAGCTGTATTTCATAATTGATTGCAACACTCTGTCCAAAATTAGCAGAAGTCCAAACAAATCGTTCTGCCAAATTATTGGCACTTTCAATATTCAATACATACGAACCTCCATCAGGTGCAGTTAAAGCTGGTCCATCGATGGCTTTAATAACTGGTCTGTCTTCAACATCGTCCGAGCTACATGAAACAGCCAAGACCGTGAATAATGCAATTAGTGATTTTGCTATATTTTTCATATCTATAAGATTTTTACTTTAATTAATATCCTGTATTTTGTTGTAAAGTTGGGTTGGCTGCCTTTGCCCTGTCCGGAATAGGAAATAATTTCAAATGATCTGAAATTGGTGCTCCGTTAGCAGAGTTACCTTTCCATTGCCATAAGTAAGAACCGCCTGTGAATTTTCCAAAACGGATCAAATCCTGACGTCTGTGGCATTCCCAATATAATTCTCTGGATCTTTCTGCCAGTATAAAATCCAAGTTAAGATCTCCCTGAGATATAGAACCTGCATTAGCTCTGGTTCTTAAAGCGTTTACATAAGTTACTGCTTGTGAAAGTGAACCTTGACCTCTTACTGCCAATTCAGCATACATCAGATAAGCATCAGCCAAACGGAATAATGGGAAGTCTGTATCAACAAAAGCTCCTGAAGGATTTGAACCGTTTGAACCATCAGATCTTTTGTTAGTCCATTTAGTTACTCCATATCCTTGTGTTTCGTCAGCAATACTTGCAATATCTAAAGTTTGCCCTGTTGTATGGAACATCGCCCTGTTATCAGAAGCTCCTGTTATATCAGCAAACTTGTTTACAAATTCTCTCCTGGTTCTTAGTCCTTTCCAACCACCATCAACTCCAAAGTCACTCGCGTTCATTGAACTTAAGATGGAAGCATGCACTAAATAATTTGTTCCTCCACTGGTTGTGTATTGGCCATCAAAACGTACCGGAAAGATAAACTCGTTTTGAGCACCATTCACATCGTTATCCGCCATGAACAAATATTTGTAAGGAACGTTTGCAATTTGGTAGCTTGAGTTTAAAACCGGCTCTAAAGCAGCAGCAGCTTCCGCATATTTAGGCTGTGCAATATAAACCTCAGCATTTAAATACAATTTTGCCAATAGCATTTTTGCTGCAATCTTGTCTACTCTTCCGTATTCGTTTGTTCTCGATTCTTTCAAGTCAGCATCAATAGCTATCAATTCGTCTTTTATGTAATTGAAAACATCAATTTTTTCTCTCTGTTGTGGAAAAAAGAATCCAACAGGATCATTTTCTGTAACAATTGGCACACGTCCGAACAAATCCATAGCATGATACAAAGACAATGCTCTCAAGAATCTGGCTTCCGCTCTGTAGGACTTCATATCACTCAAGATAGCCGGATCCACATTTCTGCTCCCTACTTTATCCGGAGTAGATTGTCTTAGGAACTCATTCGCCAAACTTATCTGGTAAAAAGTTCTGGAATACATTACGTAAATAAACTCGTTGTTACTTGTCCATGTGTGTGTATTCATCGATGGTAAGTTACCATCCTGCCACGCAATTACAGACTCGTCTGTTGGCAACTGCTGTAACGTATAGAATGCTCTCAAATATGGACTGAAGTCATTTCTAATTCCCTGCAAATCTTCACCTCCATCACCTTCACCATTTCCGGCTTTTGCCAATCCAAGGTAAAGTTTTGCCAAAAACATTCTGTAAGCTTGAGGGTTTTCGTAGAATTTTTCAGCTGTAAAGTCATCATCATCCTGTGGCATTACATCTAAATCGTCCGTACAAGAAACGCCTATTGCCAAAATGACAAGCAACAGCACTGCTTTCTTCCCTAGTATGTCTAACATTTTTTTCATTTTCATATTTTTTTAAAAATCTATATTAAATCCTAACATGAACATTCTTGGTCTTGGATAGATAGTCTTATCAATACCGCCATAAATTTCAGGATCTACTCCGTCATAGTCTGTGATTGTAAATACGTTCTGAACGGCTCCATAGACTCTAAATTTCGATTTCTTTGTAGCAAAAGGATTTTGGATTGTATATCCTAACGTAATGTTATCCAATTTGAACCATGATGCATCCTGGATATAATAATCAGAGAAAAGTCTGTTGTTTCCTTCTAACAGGAAACCTGAATTCAAATAATCTGAATTGATGTTACTGATTACGTCATTGTAACGAACACCGGCCTGTAAAACTCCTTTGTTAGAAGCAACGTTGTTATACATATAATTTCCTAAGCTGGCTCTCCATGCAAATGAAAGATCAAATTGCTTGTAAGTCATATTGTTCATCATACCAAAAGTGTAATCAGCATTTGGTTTTTTGTATCTGTATTGATCGGCTGTCGAAATAATTCCATCCTGATTTCTATCAACATATACACCTTCAACCGGTTTTCCGTTTACGTCATATACTTGTTCGTAAACATAAAATGCATTTGGACTGTATCCAACAGAATTGATCTGGATTTTGTTTCCACCTCCACCGTCAATATCACCTACAGGGTTGTCAGATGGAATATCTGTAATTTCCTGTTTATTATAGGTCATATTAAATGTTGTAGTCCAATTAAATCCTTCTCCACGGAAGATGTCATAGCTTACACTGAATTCAACACCTTTAGAAGTAAAGTTTCCGAAATTTCTAAACCCTTGGTTAGACAAATTTGCTCCGTCAGGGTAAGGAACAATAGCTAACAAATCCGATGATTTTTTCTCATATAAATCCAAAGATCCTCTCAAGCTATTGTTAAAGAAACCATAGTCTATACCAATGTTTCTGGTTTCGGTTTCTTCCCATTTCAGTCCTTTGTTATATCCTTCAGGTCTTCCAACCGGAACAAAAACGTTTCCAAATTGGTATTGTGCCTGGGTTGTTCCTGTAGTATATCTTTCGATATAGGCAAAACCGTCATTAATATCCTGTTGTCCTGTAATACCCCATCCTAATCTTAATTTAAGGTCAGATACGAAGCTTACGTTTTTCATGAAGCCTTCTTGCGATATTTTCCATGCAAAAGCGGCTCCAGGGAAGTTACCCCATCTGTTTTCTTTAGAAAAACGGGATGTTCCGTCTCTTCTATAGTTTAAGGTAAGCAAGTACTTGTCGTCAAAACCTAAATTCATTCTTCCAAAATAAGATTGCAAGTTTACTGTAGGTCTTGTAAATACATCTGGTTGCGCATTCGGGTCGTAAACGTTTCCTGTAGAGAAACCTACCCATTTGAAATTCTGGTACGAATAACCTCCCGTTACATCCAAATTGAATTTTCCAATTTCTTTAGAATATACAAGGTAGGCATCTAACAATTTGTTCTCCTTGTTTTCATTAAAGTAAGTGTGCGAACCAAAGTTTTGGTAAGTACCTCCACTGTAGCTTCCCGTTTGGAAACCTGCAGGGCTAAAAGGCGCCAATGTGTTGGTTCCGTTACCATCCTGCTTATCAAAACCAACATTAACTACCGCTCTGATGTCTTCAAAGAAATGCAGCTTATAGTCAACCTGGAAGTTACCATACATTTTACGGTTGTCTGTAACATTTCTTCTCTGGTTCAATAACGATACAGGGTTTTGTTGTGCTCCGGTAACAACTCTGTCTCCGTCTGGCTCAAGCCATTCGAAATAGCCTCCAAAATAAGAAGAAGGATCATAAACAGACTGCGTTGGGTCAAAACTTAAAGCATTACCAATAGCTCCTTCTTCTGCAAAACGGTTATCCTGCCAGGAAATATTAGCATTTAAGTTAATTTTCAAATGGTCATCAAAAAATGACGGATTCAATGCTATAGAAGTTGTCGTTCTTTTAAATTCTCCAGTTTTTAATAAACCGGGGATCTGAGTATAACCAACAGATAATCTGGCCGGCATAACTCCAAATAAGTTTCCTCTAATAGAAAGGTTATTATCTACAGACATACTTGTCTGGAAAATTTGGTCCTGCCAATCTGTATTTGCATTTCCAAGCAAACCTATTTGTGTAGGCGTTCCTACCTGATTCACTAAAGCTCTAAATTGACCGGCAGACAATACGTCTACTTTTTTAGCCAAGGTATTTACGGTAGTTACAGAATTGAAATTAACCTGCATTTCTCCCTGACTTCCTTTTTTAGTTGTAATGATGATGACACCATTTGAAGCTCGGGAACCATAAATTGCCGTAGCCGACGCATCTTTCAAAATAGAGAAAGACTCAATGTCATTTGGATTTATAGAAGCCAATACGCTTGTAGAACCCCCACTTGCTTCATTGTCTAAAGGAAGACCGTCAATTACTATTAACGGATCATTTTTGGCATTCAAAGAAGATCCTCCACGAATCCTGATTGTAGATCCTGCTCCAGGCGCTCCGCTGGTTGTAATGTTCAAACCTGCTACTCTACCATTTAATAGATTTTCTGCAGTTACATTCAAGCCTCGGTTAAAGTCTTTCGAAGAAATTACCTCTACAGCTCCTGTAGCATCCTTCTTTTTAACGGAACCATATCCAACTACAACAACCTCATCTAATTGCGAAGCATCTTCCTGTAAAATAACACTTATAGTATTTTGTGAAGAATAGGTTATAGTAGTCGATTTATAGCCCAAAAAAGAGAACGAAATTACGTCACCAGACTTCACTCCGGAAAGCGAAAAATTTCCATCGAAATCGGTTGTGACTCCATTCGTGCTGCCTTGAACAGTCACGCTGACTCCTGGCAAGGGCAATCCTGAAAGCTCGTCTCTGACATTTCCATTTAACGTGTTCTGTGCCAGCACACTAAACGGAAGCATCAGTAATAAAAGCAACAACTTTTTGTAAATTGTTTTCATACATTTTGTTTAGGTTAAAAATGAGTTTGTTTACCTTATATTTTTACTTCGAATGTTAAATCTATGTAAATATTTTAGAGAAAAAAATCGTTTTCGTAAAAGCACCAACCGAAAACGTTTGCGTGTTGAAAACTTTAATAAATACGCAGATTTTTTACCCGAAAATCGCTATTAATAAAAATTAAATTTATCTTTATTCAGAAATATTTACCTGACATTAAATACTATGCGAAAAAAAGTCACGCTAAAGCAAATTGCAAAAGAATTGGACGTATCAATTTCAACCGTTTCAAAATCGCTAAGAGACAGCCCTGAAATTAGTGAAGACACACGCCAAAAAGTGCAGGCTTTTGCCAAATTATACAACTACAAACCCAACCTGATTGCCTTAAGTTTAAAGAACAAAAAAACCAAAACAATCGGTGTTATTATTCCTGAAATTGTTCACCACTTTTTCGCAACGGTTATTAGCGGAATTGAACATGTTGCCAACGAACAGGGCTATAATGTTATCGTAACGTTATCTGACGAATCTTTTGACAAGGAAGTAATCAACATGGAGATGCTTGCCAACGGAAGCATCGATGGATTTATCATGTCACTTTCTAAAGAAACCCAACATAAAAAAGATTTCCACCATATTACCGAAGTCATTAATCAGGGAATGCCTGTCGTTATGTTTGACCGCGTCACAAATGATATACTATGTGACAAGGTTATTATTGACGATAATCTGGCGGCCTACGAAGCCGTTCAGGATTTAATCGACAAAGGATTCAAAAAAATTGCGTTGATTACTACCGTTGATTATGTGAGC
>CAZFGA010000049.1:0-18289 GCA_964518395.1 uncultured Flavobacterium sp. | reverse complement strand
TCGCAGACCCGCAGGCATCGGTTGCGGTCAATGTGGCCGCAGTCGGGATGTTTCCACAAGCAGCAGTTATGCTGGCAGTAGGAAGAGTTCCGTTAAATGTTGGAGCCGTAGTGTCATTTATTGTTATTGTCTGAGTAAAATTTGCAGTTGTACAATCTGTAGCAACTGTAAATACTCTAGTGACAACCGTAGGGCAACTACCTGTTTTAGTATCTTTATAAGTTATTGTATGTGCCAAAGAAGCATTTGAAGTTGTTCCTCCTGCGCTTTGAAACTGTGCCAATGTAATTGAGACAGGTGTTTCACTATAAGTCAAAGGAGTGATGCTACTTTGATTGCATCCCTGAATACTAGTATTAGCTGGACCCGTTAAGGTAACTGTAGGTTTTACATTTACCGTTACTTGAGCACATGTCGAATTTCCACAGCTGTTTTCCCAACGTACATAATATGTAGTTGTTTGTGTCGGTGCTGCAATAGAAAGATTATTTCCTGTTCCGATTGCTGTTCCGCCACAACTTGAAGTGTACCATTTTAAGTTAGTACCTGATCCTCCTGTAGCAGATAATATGATATTTCCACCAGCATTTGAACAGATATTGTTGTTATTTACACTTGCTGCAGTTGGAGCTACAGGTGCTGCATCTACATTGACAACTACCTGATCTGTTGATGTACACTGTCCGCTAGCATTTGTAACAGTCAATGTATAGGTAGTAGTAGTTGTTGGAGAAGCAATAGGGTTTGCGATATTATTAAAATTCAGTCCTGTAGATGGGCTCCAGCTGTAAATAACACCACCGCTTCCGCTTAGTTGCGTGTTTCCACCAGGACAAATAGTAACATCTGGACCTGCATTTGCTACAATAGGAGTAGGGTTACCAATAGTAGCAGTACCACTAAGGTTTGGCTTACAGCTTCCAGGATCTTTTACTACTACTGTATAGTTTCCAGGTGATAAGTTTGAAAAAGTATTGATACTCTGCCAGGTTGTTCCATTATTGATAGAATACAGGTAGCTTCCTGAACCACCAGAAACGTTTACGGTCAGTGTTCCGTTGTTTTGTCCGTTACACTGCGCATTGGTGGCATTAATTGAATTAAGAACAGCTGTTTCGTAGATGTTCATTGTTTGCGTCACATATACTACATCACTAGAACAAGGGCAGCTTGTTATTGTTCTAACAATAAAAGTTTCGCTATTGTCTGAAACCGCATCAGCTACTGTAGTATAAGGTATGTCGATAAAAGTTTGATTTGCAGGAATTGTTACTTGTGTTGGGAATGGTTGTCCGCCAGTTGTTTGAATGTCAACTCCATTGGTAAAAGTTCCAGATAAAAGAAGATTTACAACTAAAGGCTGTGAAATATCACTGCCAGTTCTTTGTACTCTGAATTTATTATTACATCCTTCAAAAATATTATTCTGGTTTTCAATCATGTTTCCATAATTCGTAAGAACAATATTTTCAGAGTTGAAACTTCTTGCCCCTAAGAAAACACCAGAATCCCATTGAGCGTCACGTGCATCACCAATACTTAATTTGATTCTGTATGTTGAGCAAGGTGTTACAGGATAAGTAGCAGTCAGGATAACAGTATTTCCATCGAACTGTGTTGTAGTCGACCCTGCTGCATTGTTTTGATAGTATTGTCCGTTTACTGCCGGGAAGTTAACACCGTCAACGTTTGTTCCAGCTGCGTGGATTGTATTGATAGAAATTGGAGTCGTACTGCTTGGAAGTAACGCTAAATTGATTGCATTATTTCTGTATGGACCTGAAATACCAGGACCACTTAAGAAAAATCCGAAAGCATCATTATAGCCTGTTTCGCAATATTCCAAATATTCTTCAGATGAAAAGACATATTTAAATTCCAAAGTATTACCTGCAGGCACAAAATCGAATTCCAGAGTCGACGCATCGTAAATTCTTTGTCCTGTGATGCTTGCCAAATCAGGATCATTGGCTGCACTTACCATTTCATCTGTACTTCCTCCGGTATTGTTAGGTCCCATTGCTGAGGAAGCTTTACCCGTTGTAAGCAATAATCCTTCCTCAATCGGGAAAGTAGAAGTTGCCTTATTGAAATAAGCCAATTGACGATTACCTGGCGTTGATGACCACGTATGGTTTTGCCAGGTATAGGTATTATTGTTATTTCTTGAGTAATAACCAAACCTCACATTACTTGCTGATAAGCAACCCGTAACAAAAAGGTTTTTAACCAATTGTTCAGGTGTATAAGCATTGTATGTGGCATTTTCTGCAACCGAAATTGATCCGGCAACAGCCATAGTCTGGTACTCCAGTCCGCCCTTATTTTCTTTTACTTTGGGAGCATATGGAATATTGGGTTTTGTAGACCTTCCAGATGTTGGAAGTTCTTTTTGCTGTGCAAACGAAGGCAATGCTGTCAAAATCAAGAAGCTTAGCAGAAGTAAGTTGCTAAGAACCGTTTTGTTATTAAATCGGACTCGTTTTTTTAGGCGGCCATTTTTCTTTTCGGTGATAAAAGCTTGTGGAACTTTTATTTCCTCACGCAGCGTAAAATTTTTCATGTACGTATTTTTTGGGTAAAGTTTTTTAAAGCGTAGAACTTATTTTGGTAGAAATAAGAACATTCAAACTACTTTTCGAGGATAAAACTAACATCTAGTTTTCTAGATAAATAATTTTATCCGTGAATAGCATAAATAGTCGTTAAAGTATCTTTTTTACATAATTGTTTGGTTATTCGAACAGTTTTTTTAATTATTATCATCTTTATGGTTTGTTTATTGATTTATTATTAAAATAAGAGCATAGCAAAACAGCCCAAGTATTTTAGGCACGAGTATTTGTTAAAAGGGAAATTTTGCAATCTGACTGTAGGAAACTTCAAAAGGTGGTATTAAGTTTCGCTATCTAAATTTGCAACAAGATGGTAGTCTATAAAGTTTATGTTAATTGACTTTTACATAGCGAATTTATGTTAATAAAAATTTAACTTACGGAAATCCGTAGTTTTTTCGATAAAAGTGCCTAAAATGTCTGTGAAGTAAACTTTTTTTTGTAATTTGTTCTTATAAATAGAGGTGTTTTTGAAGTCTAACTAGTTTTTAAAATTATCAATTATGAAGAATTTGATATTAATACGACATGGAAAATCGAGTTGGAATGCTCCGCTTCTAGATAAAGATCGCCCTTTAGCCGGCAGAGGAATGCAGGATGCTCATTTGGTTTCAATGGAGATAGGAAAACACCTTCCGAAGACATTTACTATCTTAAGCAGTACGGCAAAGAGAGCTTCAGAAACTGCAATCATTTTTGCACAAAATCTTTCTTGTCCAATTGAGAGTATTATTTTTAAAGACGAGTTGTATACTTTCGATTATCGTCAGCTTGAAAAATTTATTAAATCATGTAATAATGATTATGACAACGTTATTCTTTTCGGACATAATGATGCTATAACAAATTTTGTTAATAAATTTGGGAACGTTTTTATCGATAATGTTCCTACAACCGGATTTGTTTCTATTAATTTTCAGAGCAATGACTGGCAATCGATCGATAAAGGCAAAACGCAACAAGTGATTTTTCCTAGAGATTTAAAAAAATATGATTCCACCAATTGATTACCGTTATATTGATCGTGAAAAAAGTTGGCTTGCTTTTAATGCCAGAGTTCTACAAGAAGCCGCAGATAAAAATGTACCCTTATTAGACAGGCTTCGTTTTTTAGGTATCTTTTCCAATAATCTTGATGAGTTTTTTCGTGTTCGGTTTGCCGCTATTCGACGTTTGAGCCATGCAGGTGTTTCGGGAGAAAAACTTTTAGGCGGTATCAGTTCGCAGCAATTAGTTAAGGATATAACAGAAATCGTTATTCAGCAACAATCTGAAAGCTTGAGAATTTTGAGCAATATTGAAAGCGAACTTGAAAAAGAGAATATTTATATCATCAATGAAACCGAAATCTCCCGAGAACAGGAAAATTTTATCAAAGATTTTTTTATACAGAAAGTTAGTCCGGCTCTGGTAACGATCATTTTGAACGATCTTGCTGAATTTCCAATCTTAAAGGATACTTCAGGGTATCTCGCAGTTAAATTGGTCATGACTAAGCCAAAAGCAACAACTAAGATTGTTGTTAAAGACACGGTATTAAAAATTAAAAAGCCTAAAAAAGACGTGCGTTATGCCGTTATTGAAATTCCAAAAACGATAAACCGATTTGTAGTATTGCCTTCAAGTAACGACAAGCAGTATATCATATTATTGGATGATGTTATCCGATATAATCTTAGCAGCATATTCAATATTTTTGATTATGAGAGTATATCGGCACATATGATAAAAATTACCCGAGACGCTCAGTTGGATATTGATAGCGACCAGAGTAAAAGTTTAATGGAAAAAATTTCCACCAGTGTGAAAGATCGTAGAATTGGTGAACCGGTACGCTTTGTATACGACCAATCTATTGAAAAAGACACCTTAAAATTTTTCCTCAATAAAATGGGAATCGATTCGACCGATAGTATTATTCCTGGGGGAAGATATCACAATCGCCGCGATTATATGGATTTTCCGAACCTAGGAAGGTATGACCTTTTGTATCAGGCTAATGTTCCTTTGCCTGTTGACGGATTAAGTCTCGAAGGAAGTATGCTCGAAAAAATTGCTAAAAAAGATTATCTGGTCAACGCGCCTTACCAATCTTTTTCTTACCTGATTAAATTTCTGCGTGAAGCAGCTTTGGATCCTAAAGTGATTTCGATTAAGATTACTTTGTACCGTCTGGCTAAAAATTCCCAAATTATCAGTTCACTGATTAATGCGGCTAAAAATGGTAAAAAGGTAACCGTGCAGATTGAACTACAGGCCCGTTTTGATGAAGCAAGTAACATTTCGTATGCAGAACAGATGCAGACAGAAGGTATTGAATTGATTTTTGGGATAAAAGGCTTAAAAGTACATAGCAAGATATGTATAATTGAACGTGTTGAAGACGGAAAAGTAAAACGCTATGGATTAATTTCTACAGGAAATTTCAACGAATCAACGGCTAAGGTTTATACTGATGTGACTTTATTTACCAGCCATTCTAAAATATTAAAAGATGTAGCTAAGATTTTTGATTTCTTTGATATCAATTATCGCTTACACCGTTATAAACACCTGATTGTTTCTCCACATTACACGAGAACACGTTTTGAAAAACTGATTGATCGAGAAATTACCAATGCTCAAGAAGGAAAAGAAGCCCATATCAGTTTGAAAATGAATAGTCTTTCTGATTATGGCATGATCGACAAATTGTATGATGCGAGCAGGGCCGGAGTAAAAATCAGGCTAATTGTAAGAGGAATCTGCTCCTTAATTCCAGGTGTTCCGGGTATGAGTGATAATATTGAAGCTATCAGTATTGTCGATAATTATTTAGAGCATTCCCGTGTTTATATTTTTAATAATGATGGAGATCCTGAGGTTTATATTTCATCGGCAGATTTTATGACCAGAAACCTTGACGAAAGAGTAGAGGTGACTTGTCCAATTTATGATGAAAGTATAAAGCAGGAATTAATAGATACGTTTAATATAGGTTGGAAGGGGAATGTTAAAGCAAGAATTCATTCTGAAAAATTAGACAATTTATATAGAGTGCGCAAAGATGATCCTGTTTTCAGAGCTCAGCTCGAAACCTATAATTATTACAGAAACAAACTGGAAGTAATTGCAGAAAGCCTAAATTAGTTTGTAAATCTGTTGACCGCCTAAAACGTAATTGTTTTGGCATTAAAAAAAGATAAAAGAATTTATGATTACGATAAGAAAATACGCGGCGATAGACATTGGATCCAATGCAATGCGTTTGCTGATTGCCAATATTGTTGAACAAAAAGGAAAAGAAACTCAATTTAGCAAAAGCTCTTTAGTACGTGTTCCGATACGTTTGGGTCAAGATGCTTTTACCGTAGGTGAAATTACAGAAGAGAATATCGAAAGAATGGTAGATGCCATGAAGGCATTTAAACTTTTGATGAAAGTGCACAAGGTTGAAAAATATATGGCATGTGCAACCTCAGCCATGCGCGAAGCCTATAATGGCAAAGAGGTAGTAGACTTAATTAAGAAAAAAGCCGATATAAAAATCGAGATTATCGATGGAAAGAAAGAAGCGGCCATTATTGCTTCTTCAGACCTGCATCATTTACTTAAAAATGACCAGACCTATCTTTATGTAGATGTTGGCGGTGGCAGTACAGAATTTTCTCTTTTCAGCGAAGGTAAGATTGTGGTTTCCAAGTCATTTAAAATTGGAACGGTTCGTTTACTTAACAATATGGTTAATGATATCGTGTGGCAGGAAATAGAAAAATGGATTAAGCATGCAACAGAGGACTATGAACAAATCAACATGATTGGTTCAGGCGGCAATATCAATAAGGTTTTTAAAATGTCAGGAAAATTACAGGAAAAACCTTTGTCCTATATGTATCTGAATTCACAGTTTACCTTCCTAAACGGACTTTCATACGAACAAAGAATAGCAGAACTGGGACTCAACGCTGACCGTGCTGATGTAATTATTCCGGCCCTTAAGGTATATCTTAATGCCATGAAATGGAGTGGTGCACGTAATCTCTATGTGCCTAAAATAGGACTTTCAGATGGTATTGTTAAGGCATTGTATTATAATAAGATTTAAGAAATTTTAGATATCAGATTTTAGATTTAAGATGTCAGATTTTAGATTTGAGGTCGAAAATCAAAAATCCCAAATCCTAAATATCCAGATCGAAAGTTTTTCGTAAAACATCCAGACTCGGATTAATTTCATTGAGCCTGTTGTATTTATCCTGAGGTGTAAAGGCAAACTTATTCTCAACAGTTTCATTAACTACAACTTCGATTTGGATGTCGTAGTTATGGAGTTTTCCACGTAAATGTCCTAAAAGATGATGTTTTTCAGACTCAAATTCAATTTTTGAACCTTCGTTTGGAAGCTCATGATAGATGGTTGTACCTTTTAATTTAGGGTCATTGATTAATAAAAGTGCTTCCAGAATTTTATAGCCTTTATCGCCCAAACGCTGTGCATATTTATTCCATTGCAACAACATATCGGTTTCTGTAAAAGACTCTTTTGGCAATTCGGCTTCATGTCTTACTATAGCACTACTTGCTTTTTCCAACTCTCGTTTTGCTCTGATGCTGGAAAGTGACAAAGCCGAAACTTTTGCTACACTTATATCATTTGTGGGAACTTCAATTTTTGGAGTAGCAACAGTCTCTATTTCTGGCTGTTTTTCTATTACAGGAACTGGCTCAACAACAACAGGTGGAGTTACGACCTCAATAATTTCGGGTGATTTTACTGGAATTTCAAGTACTCTTCCGTAGAAGTGATTTGGTGGAATTATATATCCGTCAACTTTTTTTTTTCTCCATCAAAAGTGATAGAGGCAAGCTGCATCAAGCAAAGCTCGACAAGCAAACGTTGGTTCTGGCTGGATTTGAATTTTAAATCGCAGTCGTTCGCCAAATCAATTCCTTTTAAAAGAAAATCTTGTGAAGCTTTCTGGGCTTGTAAACCATACATTTTTTGCGCTTGTTCTCCAGCTTCAAGCAAAGCCAAAGTACTAGGTGTTTTTGAAACTAGTAAATCTCTGAAATGGGAGGCAAGTCCGGCAATAAAATGATGTCCATCAAAACCTTTGGAAAGTATCTCATTATAAGCAATCAGCAACTCCGGGATTTTGTTTTCCAAAATCAGTTCGGTCATGTTAATATAAGTCTCATAATCCAGAACATTCAGATTTTCGGTTACCGCTATTCGGGTAAGGTTGTTTCCTGAAAAACTAACAACCCTGTCAAAAATAGACAAGGCATCACGCATGGCACCATCTGCCTTTTGAGCAATAATGTGCAAGGCATCATCTTCAAAAGTAATTCCTTCGCTATTCGCAACATCTGCCAAATGGTTTTTGGCATCTTTTACCGTAATTCTTTTGAAATCGAATATTTGGCAGCGGGATAATATCGTTGGTATTATCTTATGCTTTTCTGTAGTTGCCAATATAAAAATGGCATGTTTTGGCGGTTCTTCCAGGGTTTTTAAAAACGCATTGAAAGCAGCCTGCGAAAGCATGTGCACCTCGTCAATGATATATACTTTGTATTGTCCAGTTTGTGGTGGGATACGTACCTGATCAATCAGATTACGGATATCGTCAACAGAGTTGTTGGATGCCGCATCCAGTTCAAAAACGTTGAAGGCAAAATCTTCGGTAGGATCATCATAACCTTCCTGATTTATTTTGCGGGCCAGGATTCTGGCACAAGTTGTCTTTCCAACCCCACGTGGTCCGGTAAAAAGCAAGGCTTGTGCAAGGTGGTTGTTTTCTATGGCATTCAACAAAGTATTTGTAATAGCCTGCTGACCCACAACATCTTTAAATGTTTGCGGACGGTATTTGCGGGCTGATACAACGAAATGTTCCATAGAAATTTGACTGGACGACAAATATAGTTTTAAATTTAATGATTAAAAAATACTGTTGAAAAGTTTTAAAATTTGTTTTTCATGAGCTAAAATCGTTCCATGTCGGGATGAAACGTAATGTATTCATCTGTTACCTTTTTTCCGGTTTCATGTACAATAATACTGATGCAACTTTCCTTTTTGATTTCGAACGCAATTCCGGAATCCATAGCGTCATATATTTCAACTGATTCTCCGGCGTCTTTGTATTTTCCAGTTATTACTAGTTTAGGATAACTGCTTCGTATTGTATTTATAGAACTTCCCGTTGAAATTCCCTCCTCGGTTTTAAATTCCGGTGAAGTAATGCGAATAAGCCGAATTACTTTTTCTGTCATTTCAGAATCTTTATAGGTAGTATAAATATTCAGCTCATTTTTCTTATTGTCTTTGGAATACCATGTGCTCCAGGCTTTTCCCATAGCGGCATCCGAAAAATCAGGACGCCCTAAAGAAGCGAGTGTTTCTGCATTTTGTCCCAAATGAGTTAACCCAATGCTTTTTCCGGGAACAATAAGCTGCTTTTCATCAGTAGTTTTGACCAAAGTAGGTTCTACTACTGTATCTGTAACAGCAGTGTTTTCAATAGATTTCACTTTTTTGTCAGAGCAGGAAATAAAGCCAATCCCAACAAAAACCCAGATTATTTTTTTCATGATAGTACTGATTATCCTAAAACTTCGGCAATTGTCTCTTTTTTCAAAAGCCTGACCAATGCCTCTTCTTCAGGATTTAGTTTATTATTTTTGATATTGGGTCTTACTTTATAATTCCAGATAGAGCCTTTTTCATAGGAAGCAATGACAGTAGGGTGTACGTAATACTTTTTACACACCGATCTTGTGTTTCCTAGCTTTTTGGCTACATCATCAATTACTGAAACAATATTTCTTTTGCATTCCGTTAGTGTCATAAATTGACCTACTTCCTGAAAAGTAAACAGGGCATGCACGCTTCCTGCCCAAACCCTGAAATCTTTTGCGGTAAAGTCTTCTTGCGTAATTTCTTTCAGATAATTATTAATATCGGCCGATCCAATAGAATGGTGTTTTCCTTCATCATCATAATATTGAAAAAGTTCCTGTCCGGGAATTTCCTTGCATTTTTTGACAAGGTTAGCCAACTTTCGGCTTTGCAGGCTTATTTTATGGGAAACACCTTTTTTGCCCTTAAAATTAAAATAAACAGAAGAATTAGAAAACTTCACATGTTTATCCCGCAAGGTTGTCAGTCCAAAAGAACCGTATAATTTTTTATAGGCATCATTACCAACACGAATGTGGGTCAGTTCGATTAGTTTTACAACCAAGGCCACTACTTTTTCATAAGGCAGGCCTTTTCGGCTTAAATCTTTTTCAACCTGTTTTCGTATAATTGGAAGGGCATTTGCAAATCGTCTCAATCTGTAAAATTTAGATTGATTTCGGATTTTGTTCCAATTTGGGTGATAACGATATTGTTTTCTTCCCTTGGCATCAATTCCGGTGACTTGCAAATGCCCATTATCATAAGGAGAAATCCAAACATTCTCCCAAGCCGGTGGTATGACCAGCTTTTTTATCCTTTCAATTATCGGCTTATCTTTAATTATTGTATTGGTTTCGTCCCTATAGACAAATGCATTGTTTTTGCCTTTCGTTCTGTAATAGCCTTTATGCGTTTGGGATGAATATCTCAATCCAACGGACTGGGCTGTTACTTTTGGATTACTGCCAATTTTTTGAAGTTTTGCCTCTAATCGCTTCATGTTTATTCGGAAGGCTGTCTGCCTTTAATTATGAGTTCATGTAAGGTTTGAGCGGCTTCGTCTTCAGAGAATGACAGGTCGCCGGAAACATAGACTCCTTTTTCACCTTTGTCCGATTTGATACCATATACAGTTGCTTCGTCTCCAGGATCGGTAGCTCCTTCATAACGGTAAATATGGACAATTTCGAAGCAATCGCCGCAATCTTTAATGCGGTCGGCTTCAAGATTAAAATCTACTGTAAATCCTTTTTCTGCCAGTTCTTCCAAAGCTTTGGAAACGGTGGCATAATGATACATTTGATGGTCCATGACTTTTCTTTTTTTATTGGTTTTTAGTATTTCTAATTTACAATATATATTTCCCCAAAGCTGCCAACAGAATGTTAATTGAGTTTATAAGATTATAAGGTAAGATTACATAGTCATGGAAATCTTGATTAATTGTATTAGTTTTGCAAACGCAGACCGCCTTATCGCCGTCTTGAAAAAGAGGGAGGAAAGTCCGGGCACCATAGAGCAACATAGCGGGTAACGCCCGTCACCGGAAGCAATTTCGGGAGGACAAGTGCAACAGAAAGTATGTACAGGTAATGCTGTAGTGAAACCAGGTAAACTCTATGTGGTGAAATACCAAGTATATCGGCTTTTAAGGGCGGCTCGTCCGTTGCCGAAGGGTAGGTAGATTGAGTTCCGGAGTAATTCGGAATCTAGATAAATGATAAGGGTTTCTTTACGAAATACAGAACCCGGCTTACAGGTCTGCTTTTTTATTGTTTGAGCTTAAATTCCAATCCGATGTTGCGGATACTCTCAATGGAAATTTTTGAATCGTCGTTAAAGTATTTTCTCAAACGGCTGATAAAAACATCCATGCTACGGCCGGAAAAAAAATCATCACTTCCCCAGACAGCTTTTAAGATTTCTTCCCTTTTTAATAACTGATTTTTGTTTTTATAAAGGAAAAGAATCAAGGAGCCTTCTTTTTCGGTCACTCTTTGTAGGATGTCACCATTTTTTAGTTCCAGGCGTTGCGGATTAAAAGTATAATTCCCAATCTGGATTTCTTCAGAAACAGGAAGTGGCGCCTTTTCACTTCTTCTGACTATATTGTTTAAACGTAGAACCAGTTCGTCGGCTTCAAAAGGTTTTGCTATATAATCATCGGCTCCTAGTTTAAGTCCTTTGATCTTATCGTCTTTTAATTTTCGTGCGGTGAGAAAAACAAAAGGAATTTCAGGATTGATCTTGATTATTTTTTCGGCTAATGTAAATCCGTCAATTTTAGGCATCATAACATCAAAAATGCAGATACTAAACTCTTCACTTTGGAAAAGGCATAAGGCTTCTTCACCGTCTTTGGCCCAAAAAACCTGAAAATTATGAAGATCCAAATATTGCTTGAGAATCATTGCAAAATCAAAATCATCTTCTGCTAAAAGTACCTTTTTGATGTTGGTTGTCACTGTGTAAATTTGAATTATCCGTTTGTAACCTGAAGTCTAAGATCAAAAGTAGCTCCTTTGCCAAGATCGCTGATAACATGAATGCTTCCTTGGTGCGCTTTTATAATCTGGTCTACATAATAAAGTCCCAATCCCAATCCTTTGGCATCATGCAGGTCGCCCTGTTCCACACGATAAAACTTATCAAATAGGAGGGAATGCTTGTTTTTTGAAATACCAATTCCGTCATCTGAAATACTAATCGCAAACTGGCCTTCTTGTAGTGAAGCTTTTACCTTAATGTTTGTACATCCATATTTTACGGCATTTTCTAAAACATTGGTAATAGCAGTTGTCAGATGGAACTTATCGAGATTGATGCTTATTTTTTTTGGATCCAGCATTTTTTCAATCAAAATATCAGGATAGGCTATCTGAAAGTCGTTAACGATAGAGTTTAGGAAATCAGGCATCAGGACTTTTTCTTTGTGCAGTTCGATTTCTTCAAAGCCCAAAGAATTGGTCATTACCTGATCGATAAGATTCTGCAAGCGGTTATTTTGGCGAATAATAGTTCCCAACACCGTATTGTAAGTTTCTTCATTTTCACGTATTTCTTTCCGTTCTAAAATTTTCGTAGAAACTGAGAGTGTTGTAAGTGGCGTTTTGAGTTCATGGGTTATATTATTGATAAAATCAGTTTTAATATCGCTGATTTTCTTTTGCTTAATTAAGGCTTTTAAGGCAATTATAAAAAGTGTAATAAGGGTAAGTATAGAAAAAACAGCAAAAATGAGAATCAATGCCATTCTTTTAAGTACGATATATTCCCAATTTTTAATTGAAACATATAAGGTGTCTTCGGTCAGAAGTTTGTAATCAGAACTGAGTTCCTGTTTTTTAAAGGAACCGCTGGTGGTGCCAACATAATTCCGAATCAGGAAAGCATCCTCAAGTGAGGCAAGATCGCCATAGAGTTTATTTTCAATAAAAGGCTTTTCCGCAAATATGGTGTCGGCTTCTTTTGTAGCGTCATAAATCACGAACTTGTCTAAAACGATAGCAAAATCGATAGTCAGATTTGGTATTTCATTTTCAAATTCTTCCTGCAATTTTCGGGTAAGCTCGCTTTTGAACTCATTTTGTAACAGGGCATTTTTAATATGAAAGCGTGTACTTTTATCACGGATGTAATTTTCTGCCAACTGTTTATACAATAGATCCTTTTTATTGAATATTGTAGAATCGATATCGCTGTAATCGTTTGTGATTTTTGCAATTTTCTCCTTGATTTCAGAACGGAACTGCTCAACCTTATACTCATAAGTCGTCTTGACCAAATAGTATTGTATGGCCGTAAGCACGACCAAAACCAGAGCCGAGAATCCTATTAATAAGTTGATTTTCTTTTTCATTCCGAAAGATTACTAAGCCAAAAATAAGCGATTTATTCTGAAAAAATGACATTAACCCAGCATTAACCTAGCATTAACTTTCGCAGTCTGTTTTTAGGCCAATTTTGCTACTGACGATATACAACCATTTCAAATTGCAAAAATGCATACTAAACTAGTACTTATAATTATGCTGCTGTTTTCAAAAATCTATTCCTATTCTCAGAAAATCCCGGAAGATTTCGGTTACAGGCATATTGCCATGAAATACCAGGACGATCCGGTCGATATTATTGTTATCTCTAAAAAAGGAGATGAAAGGATAGCCAAGCCTATTTTCTTCTTTTGCCAGGGGAGCCTGCCACAGCCTGTTGTGAAATATGACGAAAAAGGACTTTATGGTACGTTGCCATTTGACGAAAACCCTTTTTTAGAAGCTTATCATATTGTTATTGTGGGCAAACCATATGTCCCGATTATTTCTGATGTCAATAAATTAGGCAAAGACTATATGTATTTGAAAGATATAGAAAAGGAGATCCCGCCAAAAGGATATACGGAAAGAAACTATCTGGACTATTATGTGTTTCGGAATAATTTCGTCCTAAAGCAACTGGCCAAAGAGCGGTGGGTAAAAAATAAAAAACTCGTAGTAGTCGGACATTCTGAAGGAAGTTCAGTGGCTGCAAAAATGGCTTCAATCAATAAAAAGATTACCCATCTGATTTATTCCGGTGGCAATCCGTATGGTAGGATAATGAATATTTTGGCACAGAGTAGGAGTTTTGACAGCGATTCTGTTGATGAAGGAAAAAACACGATTGAACATTGGAAAAAGGTTGTAGCACATTCTAATGATACAAACCTAACCAATGGCGATACTTATAAAACAACCTATAGTTTTTCACTTCCCCAAAAAGAAAACCTGATCCGCTTAAACATTCCGGTTTTGGTTTCTTATGGAACCAAAGATTGGTCGGCTCCGTTTAACGATTTGTTTCAGATTGAGGCCATTCGGGAAAAGAAAGACAATTGTATTTTCAAAAGCTATCTGAATTTAGAACATAATTATTTCCCTATGAATGGGGATGGAACAGTTAACTATAAAATATATAATTGGGATAAAATCGCAGCCGATTGGCTAAACTGGCTAAACAATTCCGATAATGAAAATTAGGATAGTAGCCACTTTACTATTGATAAGTAGCGTTTCTTTTGCTCAGGAAACAGAAAATGACACTTTGAACCAGATGGAAGAAGTTGTTATTGAAGGAAATACCAAAACATTTAGTTATAAGAATGGAAACATTAAGATTGATGTAGCAAATTCAATTCACAAGACGGTTTCCAATACTCTGGATCTTTTATCAAGGCTTCCTAAAATTCAAATAAGTCCGGATAGGGAAAAAATAACAGTCATAGGCAAAGGAACACCTTTAATATATATTGACAATCAGAAAGTTGAAATGAACGATTTGGATGCGTTATCTGTAGAAGACATCAAAACGATAGAAATCATTGATAATCCATCATCAAAATATGAGGCTGAAGGCAGATCGGTTATATTAATTACCAGAAAGACAAGTAAAAGGGAAGGCTTTCAGCTCGTCTTTACAGAAAACGCAGCCTTAAAAAAGAAGTTCAACAATTACCTGGGACTGAATTCAAGTCTGAAATTAAGCAAAACGGAATTTAAGGCGAACTTCAATTATAACAGGTTAAATCCCTGGGAAAGCAACGGCAGTGATTATAGAATCCCTGATAAGGCTATTGAATCAAAATATCGGGTTGCAGGCTATACAAGCAGAAATAAATATGTTTATGGCGTGGGAGTTTATCACAAGATCAATGAGGAAGAGGATTTTTCATTTACCACAAACGGAACTTATAAAGATGATGATTTTGATTTTTCAACTAAAACAAACAACAAAATTGGAGAAGAACAAAACCGCATACAGACTTTAGGCAGAAGCAAAGAACACGAGAACTTTATCAATTCATTTTTTAATTATAATAAAAGAATAACCAATTGGGATGCCTCTCTTTTTGCAGGCTTGCAATATTCCAACTATAATTCAGGAGCATTTAAAAATGCTTTGAACAATTATGATGAAACAACATACCAGCCTTTCCAGCAAACCAAAGATGATTTTGATGTAGATGTTTTTTCGGGACGGATTGATTTTGAAAAGAAATTCAAAAATGAAATGAAATGGGAGATGGGTGCCCAGCATTCTTCAGCTATTGCTTATACAGATTTGGATATTAAAAATTTTGAGCAGGATTTTGCCATCAATTCAAAATACAAGCTCAAGGAAAAGAATACGGCAGCCTATGCTCAATTATCAGGAACACTTATGAAAGTTTCCTGGATGGCAGGCATTAGGGCAGAAAGCACGAGAATTTTAGGGAGTTATGACGGAGAACCGGTTTCTGTTGATAAAGACTATATTACTTTATTTCCAAAAGCAGAATTAAGTTTGCCTATTGACAGTACAAAAACAGTAAGTCTGAATTACGGGAGAAATATTTCCAGACCAAATTATTCATCTGCAAGTCAGGAGCTCACTTATATCAATCCGTATTTTGCTTTTGCGGGCAATACCAACCTAAATCCAACCATTACAAGTGAAATAGCTGCTAATTTCCAATACAGAGACAAATCTGTAAAGTTTAGCTATTATGATAACAGCAATGTGATAAACTATGGTTTTCTATATAATGAACTGCAAAACTTATTGATATACAGGCCGCAAAATTTTGAAAAAGAAACAGGATACAATCTGGAATTCACATTACCTTTTAGTAACGGTTTTTGGTCGTCGAACAATACGGTTAGCTTTATTTTAAATAAGATTGAAGATACTTCGGCAGTAATTGGAGATGCTAAACCCTATGCGTATTATTATTCAAATCATGTTTTTAAATTAAAAAATGAATTGCAGTTTTCGATAACCGGCTGGGGACTTACAAGCAGAAATGAAGGAGTTTTCCAAAGAAATTCTTATTTCCAGCTGGATTTGGCTGCTTCAAAGACTATTTTCAAAAACCTTTCCTGTACTGTCAATTACAACAATGTATTTATGAACAGAACTTTTACAGAAAACTTTGAAGTTAGCAAAGTACGCTCTAACGCTATCTTTTTTGTAGATAATTGCGAATTCTCAATAGCCATCCGATATACTTTAGGAAAGATAAAAGACTCTATTTATAAAGAAAAAGAAGTAAACGAAAATTCAGGAAGGATACAATAATTACGCAGATTTCTTCATCAATCAAAAAATCTCAAAAACAGTTATATCTGCGGATTATCCTTCGTCTTCTTCCGTGATTTCGGCTTCATTTTTTAATTCTTCATCTTCACCGCTGTTAATTTCGAAGAATGAAAAAACAGAACCGCCGTAGCTTTTCTTGAAAGAAAAATTAATCATATGATCTAGCTTCGTGTATTTTGAATGCTCAATGATCATCATACCGTCTTCTTCAAGAAGTTCATTTGAAAAAATAAGTTCTACCAACTTTTCAAATGTAGCCTGGTCAAGGTCATAAGGAGGATCTGCAAAAATTATGTCGTAAGAAGCTTTGTTCTTTTCAACAAACTTAAATACATCACTTTTGACTCCCGCTATGCCAAAACCAAATTCGTCAGCTGTCTGTTTGATGAATTTTACACAGCCAAAATCACCATCAACGCTGGTAATAGTCTCACAGCCACGTGAAGCAAATTCATAGCTGATATTGCCGGTTCCGGCAAAAAGGTCTAAAACTTTCAATCCGTTGAAATTGAAATAGTTGTTCAATACATTAAACAGGGCTTCCTTGCTCATGTCTGTTGTTGGACGGACCGGCAGGCCTTTTGGAGGCGAAATTCGCCTTCCTTTATATTTCCCGGATATGATTCTCATTTATGAGTTGAATAAGATAAAATATTTTAAGTTTTCCAGTGTTGAAAAATCATTGTGCTTTTGTGTATGGAACACATTCATCAAGCTTATGTTCCTGATATATCGGTAAGCAATCTTGAATAAATCACTTTCTTCTGAAATTTCGCCCAGCAATAGCAATTTTAAGGTTTCAGGATTCAGTTTTAGCTGTTCAGCAGTAAAAAGAATATAATAGATAAAATCCTCTTTGGTCTGATATTCAAACGAATTGAACAGCAAAAGCTTTTGGTTTTCTATAACGACGATTTCAAAATGTTCTTTTCCTACATGTACAAATAGCTGTGTTTCTGAAACATTCTTTGAGTTTTCAAGAAGTTTCTGTACTAAAATGCTATTCACATGAAGGTAGTCAAAACTATCAAACTGGTCAAGCAGGTAGTTATTGAAATTGACATATGGAATATAAGTATTCACCATATCAAAAGGTTCAAGAACGTCAAAGGCAAAAAAATCAGATTCGAAAACCTTGGTGCTGTATTGCAGATAGCTTCCTAAATGATTTTCATCAAACATCGCTTTGGGAACAAAAGAAGAAAGATTGTTTTCATGAAGGACAACCACTTCGTCATAGGTTGCCGTAAGTTCTTTATGGTTCACAAAAGCTTGCCAATAATGGTCTTCCACCTTGATGGATTTTTCAAAATCATTAAAATCAACTTCCTTGACAAACAGAACGGTCTGATTCAAAGTATCAAAACAGCAAAATCGGAATCCATTCAAAGATACTTGAATGGAAAGTTTCCTGTATTTTTTTTCTGTTATGTTTGTGTTAGCCGACATTGATTTTTTGTGATGTTGGCAAACTTACAATTTTTTGTGGCATACTCCTCATATTTATAGGGCAAAACTTCTCTTAAATCTATAACTTTACGGCAAATAATAAACCATGAATTCTGCCTTTTTCTATAAAACCCTAAAGTCGAAGTTTCCGTTCCAACCTACAGTCAAACAGGATATCTTCTTCCAGAAAATTGCTGAATTTTTGACCAATAGCAAACAGGATGAAATTTTTGTGTTAAAAGGGTATGCCGGAACCGGAAAAACAACCGTGATTTCTACTTTGGTCAACAACCTTACTGAAATTAATAAAAAATATGTGCTTTTGGCACCAACGGGTCGTGCGGCAAAGGTTATTGCCAATTATTCGCAAAAGCCTGCTCACACCATCCACAAAAAAATCTATTATCCAAAAACAAAAAGTGGAGGAGTAACTTTTACTACACAG
>CAZFGA010000048.1:0-19101 GCA_964518395.1 uncultured Flavobacterium sp. | reverse complement strand
ATTTTACTGTTGATAAGGAAAATAAAAAAATCAAAGTAGAAAGAGAATTTGCAGCAACTCGAGACAGAGTATGGGCTGCCTGGACAAAAAGTGAACTTTTAGACCAATGGTGGGCGCCAAAACCATGGAAAGCCGAAACCAAGTCTATGGATTTCACTGAAGGTGGATTTTGGCTGTATGCTATGGTTGGTCCTGATGGATCAAAACATTGGGCTAGGGCCGACTTTGAGAAAATCAAGGAATCGGAAAGCTTTTCTACTTTTGATGCTTTTTGTGACGAAAACGGTGTTATAAATACCGAATTTAATAGATCGTTTTGGACTAATACCTTCAAAGAGCAATCCGGATCGACTATTGTAAATATTGAAATCGTTTATAAAGGATTGGAAGACCTTGAAAAGATTATCGAAATGGGTTTCAAAGAAGGATTTACTGCCGGATTGGAAAATTTGGATGCACTTTTGGAGTCGTAATACGATTTTTATAAAGGATATGATGGGCTGCCAATACAACTTGGCAGCCTTTTTTATATATTAGTACGACTTTGGAATCTGGATGAGAATAGGTGTAGTCATCAACTTTTTGTTGAGCTTTACAACAAAATAGATTGGACTTTCTAACAAAATGATTGTTTTATTTTTGAGTGAACTTTGCAAATAAAAAAAGACAATTTAATCTATAATTGAAATGAAAGTAATCATTACAGGTGCTACCGGAATGGTAGGAGAGGGCATTCTGTTAGAATGTCTTAAAAATTCAGCAGTGAGCAATGTGCTGATGATCAATCGCAAGCCTTCTGTCCTCAGACACCCTAAATTAGAAGAACTCATTGTATCAGATTTTACGAAATTAGAACAGTATGCTGAAGCCGTAAAAGGTTATGATGCCTGTTTTTATTGTGCCGGAATTAGTTCTGTAGGTATGAATGAAGCCAATTATACGTACATTACTTATGATACTACATTGGCTTTTGCTGAAACACTTGCGTCTATTAATCCAGATATGGTTTTTACGTATGTGTCTGGCGGACATACAGACAGTTCCGAAAAAGGAAAGATAATGTGGGCCAGGGTAAAAGGCAAGACAGAAAATGCATTGCAAAAGCTGCCTTTTAAAGCAGAATATAATTTCCGCCCAGGATTTATGAAGCCTTTTAAGGAACAGAAAAACGTAAAGACAATCTTCAAGGTTATCATACCGTTATTTCCAATCTTTTTTCCGAAAAGTTCATTGACCATGCAGCAGGTTGGTCAGGCTATGATTAATGCTGTAAGAAAAGGGTATCCAAAATCTATTTTAGAAATAGCAGACATCAAAGAAATCGCAAAATAGTATAATCTTTTTGTACTTTTGGTACTCTTTTTAACTGAACGCTTTATGAAATATACTGTAGAAATTGAAATCAATAAGCCTATTGACAAGGTTATTGAACTGTTTGATAATCCTGATACGATGAGCCAATGGATGGAAGGCCTACAGAGTTATGAGCATTTAAGCGGAACTCCGGGACAGCCCGGAGCTAAGTTAAAACTTAAGTTTAAGATGGGCAATCGTGAATTTGAAATGATTGAAACCGTTACGGTACGAAATCTGCCAGATGAATTTACAGGGACTTATGAAGCCAATGGTGTTTTAAATACCGTAAAAAATAGCTTTATTAAACTTTCCGATACAAAGACCAAATACGTTACGGAAAATGAATTCCAGTTAAAAGGTTTTATGAAAGTGATGGCTTTCCTCATGCCGGGTGCTTTCAAAAAGCAATCGCTTAAATTTATGGGTGCTTTTAAAAAGTTTGTAGAGAGCCAAAACTAAAAATTAAAGCTTACTTCCTAAGAAATTATTTTTAAAACTTTGCAGTTTTGCGACTTTGCGAGCAACTATTTCAGGCAAAGTCGCGGAGTCGCAAAATTCCTAATGTTCTTGAAATATTGAATGTTTTCTATTTGACATTAACTTCTTAAATCAGGTTACTTATACTGAATCCGCAACTACAATAAAACTGTAAATGAGGTGAGCCGTGATAGTTATTTAAGTTTGATAAGTAATATTTACAATATTATAAAAACAGCCAGTTTATTGTAGCGTTTTCCTGTAAAGAAACCGACTTGAAAAATGCCTTGGGAGCTAATCCCGTAAATGCTTTAAAATCTTTGATAAGGTGTGACTGGTCATAAAAAGAACTGTTATAACTCAACGTAGCTTTGTTTTTATCCTTATTCGCAAGTCCGGTATTTTTAGCCATTGTTTCCCTAAAACGTTGTATTTTCCTAAATTCAGAAGGCGTTTTGCCTATATGGATGTGGAACTGTCGTGCAATATTTTGCCGACTCGTATGGTGTTTTGCAGCTAGTTGTTCAATAGATGCTTCTTCTGCATTTTCTGTCAGTTCCAAGACTGCATCCTGTATTAGAGGGTTTTCAAAACCGATAAGTTTGGACAACCAATATTTTTCAATCTGGTTTCGCTGTTCTTC
The DNA here is from genome assembly GCA_964518395.1 of uncultured Flavobacterium sp. GTDB lineage: Bacteria > Bacteroidota > Bacteroidia > Flavobacteriales > Flavobacteriaceae > Flavobacterium. Next base: position 16,625 of record CAZFGA010000048.1, on the reverse strand, counting down.
CCTGTTATTTTCATTCAGGATCGATTTCAAGACCGCTTCATAATCTTCGAAAGGTGCAAAAGAACTGGAATAATTTTCAAGATAATATTCTAAATGTTTTGGAATAAAAGCATTCAATCCTAAAGGTTTAAAATAAAAGGTAATTTCCCTGATTTTGCCTTCATAATGCACTTTGAAAGGTTTTTTATAATGGCAGATAAGTGTGGAAAGAAAAGGAGCCCCTTTTTTTTCTTTTGCAAAAGCACCCAAAGTATCCATAACGATTTGGGTATCATTCAGTACGGATACGATACTAAAATTGTTAGGAAAAGTAAAATATTCAACAGCAGGTTCATCTCTTTCCTTTTCTAAGAAATAATAACCTTCAAGATATTGGGCAAGGAGTTTATTTTTGGGCCTGAAATACTGTAGCTGCATAAGGCTAAGTTCTGTTTTTATCTGATACCGGCGATAGGTATTGGGATTTATTTAACGGGCTGATCGTATTTTTTCAATGCTTTTTTGTATTTTTCTTTGATGCGTTGTCTTAAACTTTCAGGCGCCAATACTTCAATTCCTTCCCCAAATCCCATAATAAGTCTTTCGAATTCATAATTGATATTTAACATCAGACTGATTACAATACTCCCGCCTTTTTGATGCTCTTCAATTTTTTGGGAGTGGTGAAATGGTTTTGTGATTACATAAGGCGCATTATCGGCATCTATCCATAAATGAATATTTCTGACTCTTTGCCCCAGGTTAACCGTGACGCCGATGACATCTTTATAAAAATTTTCAGCATTGAAATTTTCTTCTGCATAAGGATAGCTAAAATCAAAATCTACTGCCTCGATGCGGTCTAACGCCAGATTAACGATAGGCATAGCCGCTTTTTTCTTACCAATCAGAAACCAGCGGTTATTGAATTCTTTTAATACATACGGATGAAAGATAAACTGCTGAGGTTCTCTGGATTTAAATGATTTATAGGTAAGCACTACTACAATTTTTTTGATAATGGCCTGATAGAGAATGTCGAGAAAATGTAATCCTTTTAAGTTTTCGTTTTTGTCCAGATAGATAACAGGTTGGGTATGTGATTTCTCTGCATAGATTTTGTCTTCAAGGCGCTGTAATATATCGGACACATCATTGAATAACGAAAAATCTTTGAATTGCTTGAGCATAGAAACGGTTTCGGTCAGCACATTGATATCCGTTTCGGTGAGTGGAATGTCAGTTATGGTATATTCCTCGTCCTCATATTTATAATACTTCTTATCATAGACCACAATAGGTGCATTATAGCCCAATTTCTCGCTACGCATGAGCTGAATGTCGAGCTGTGTGGTCCTTTTGCTTACGGAACTTTCTTTACCTTCATATTCGAACAATGCTTCAGAACAGGCTTCCATCAAATCTTCCAGAGTCCATTTTCTATATTGGTTTTGCAGGCATTTATCAATGGTTTTATAGCGGATAAGCGCATTTTTGTTTTGAGACATTTTTTCTGATTTAGAGGGAAAAAGAGAGAGTTACTGATAACCAAAAATAAAAATTCTTTTTTACTGCGCAAAATAATTGCGTAGGAATGCTGTCATCTTTGTCCTGTCAAAGATGGCCTTGTAGCTTAAAGGGAAAAGCCTGTGGTAAAATTTACTGACCATTGAGTTTGCGGATATTCCGGTTAGACCTGCGCGGACTAATGGGTAGAATTTACAGAAGCACCGAAATCGTTAGGGAAAGTAGGGAAGCGTATTTGCAGCCGTAATGCCCGAGAGGGAATGTGAGTTCGAATCTCACCAAGGTTACATTCAGAAACCAATCAAATCTTTTGATTGGTTTCGTTTTTATGCAGTATCTATCTCCTTTATTTTTATTTCTATTTGTTTAGCTTGGAATAATCGGTTAACCCTAGTTTATTTCCAAAAGGGTCGTTAAATTCTACAGCGAAACCGGTCATTATCTCAAATGGCTCACTCAAAAAGAGTACTCCTTTTTGTTTTAGTGCCTCATATGTTTCCTGTACATTGTCAACTGTAAACCAAATAGCCGGTTTTGCATTTTGCATAGTACTGACAATAAGAGCCGGTTCATTTTGACCTACTTTAAAGGCTGTCATACCTTTATCTGAAAAATCAAACTTTATCTCAAATCCAAGTTTGTCTTTATAAAATTCTTTTGCCTCATTAAGATTTTTGGCAGGAAGAAAAAAATTGTCAAAGTCACGAATATTCATAAATCAAGAGTTAATTTTAGATAAGTCGATGCCTAATTTTGTAAATCCAAGTAAACCCTCATCAGTTATATAAAAATTTTTCTCATCTGGTTTTTCCTTAGCTAACCAGCCTTTTGCTATAAATTCCTCTAATAAAAGCATTCCAAGCTTTCCTCCAATATGTTCATAACATAACTTAGCAGGCTTTTTTTCTAATGTTTTGCTCATTTTATTCAATTTTAATGTTTCTTGTATATTAGCATTATTCTCAAAATTAATCAAAGTTTAAAAATAGAAATGTGATATTAGTCATACTTCTTCGTATGCTTTTATTTTTTTGAAAAATCAATATTGCAAATAGGAAGGCAACAAAAAATAACTACGCAAAATAATTGCGTACTTTGATTGAAGCTTTGTACCATCAAAAAATGGAAAATATGAAAACACCAATTAACGGAACCGATTTGCTGGAATTAGGGTATCCCCAGGGAAGCGTTATCGGGATTGCTTTACGAGTAAACAAAAAAAGAACCGGTCATACAAAAGACCAGATGCTTGAGTTGTATAAAAAAGTATTGGAAACTCCTGAGGAGTATATCGACGACGCCTTTTTTGGAAAACTGGCCACGGCATTAATCGAAAAGTTAGCAGAAAAACTGGAAGATTTTATTGCCCTGAATCCAAACCCGAAAGCCTTTTCATCATATGGATTAAATCATATTGAAGCTGGCGCCATCGATCAGATGAAAATTGCCATGCAGTTACCTGTTACGGTTGCCGGTGCCCTGATGCCAGATGCACACCAAGGATATGGATTGCCTATTGGAGGTGTATTGGCTACACAAAATGCTATTATTCCTTATGGAGTAGGCGTGGATATTGGTTGTAGAATTGCGCTGTCGGTATATGATATTCCGGAAGATTTTTATTATGAGAACGAACATAAATTTAAGAGAGAACTGATTGCCCATTCGAAATTTGGTGCCGGACACGGTTTTCAGGGACAATACAGGGCAGACCATGCCGTATTGGAAAACCCTAATTTTGAAAGCAATCCTTTTATCAAGAACTTAAAAGATAAGGCCTGGTCACAATTAGGTTCTTCTGGCGGAGGTAACCACTTTGTGGAGTTCGGAATTTTAGAATTTGAATCGGATGATGCTGCTTTGGGTATTTCCAAAGGAAAATATGTTGCCTTGCTGACACATTCGGGTTCCAGAGGTTTTGGTGCTACAGTTGCCGGACATTATACTAAAATTGCAAAAGAGCTATGTCCATTACCGGAAGTGGCAAGAAATCTGGCGTATCTCGATATGAATTCGGAGATAGGACAAGAATATTGGATAGCCATGAATCTTGCGGGAGATTATGCTTCGGCCTGTCATGAAATCATCCATAATAAGATGCAACAGGCATTAGGAGCAGAGGTATTGGCGAAAGTAGAGAACCACCATAATTTTGCCTGGAAAGAAATCTGGAATGGGAAAGAAGTGATCGTACATAGAAAAGGAGCAACTCCGGCCGCAAAAGGCGTCATGGGAATTATACCCGGAAGTATGACAGCGCCGGGATTTTTAGTAAGAGGAAAAGGAGAAGAGAATGCTATCAATTCGGCTTCGCATGGTGCCGGACGTCAGATGAGCAGAACTCAGGCTTTCAAATCGATTACCAAAAATGAGATGCAGTCTATCCTAAATCATCATGGCGTAACGCTGATTGGTGCCGGACTGGACGAAGCGCCAATGGCCTATAAAGATATCAACCAAGTCATGGCATCGCAACAGGAATTAGTAGATGTAGTAGCAAAATTTACTCCTAAAATGGTACGTATGGCAGATGACGGAAGTCGAGAAGATTAAAAATAGCAGGCTGAAATTGCCTGCTATTCCTTTATAAATTTACTGTTCCAATTGCCACGATCTGTAGAGACTGAAATTTGGTATATTCCCGAAGCGAGTAATGAAACGTCTATAGATTTTGTATTTTCAATAGCGGTATAAATAGTCTGTCCTAACATATTGGTGATGGCAATTTTTTGTATTTCCGAATTTTGATTGTCGGTAAATTCCAAATGCAATTGTTTTTTGGTAGGATTTGGATACATCTTTATAGCTATGGATTTTGACTTATCCGGAACAGATAACTCAGGCGCTAGCGAACCTTCCTGTGTTTTCGCATACAACCCGATAGTACCTGTTTTTGTTAAGCGAAATTCCACAAAAGCAATACCATTTTCTGAGCCTGAATTAAAAGGAATAATCTTTTCTGCATTAGGCAAGGCATAAGTCCCGGCAGACATAGTAGTGATTACCGCTGCTGCGGTATTACTGTTTGATAGGAACCATCCGGCATCTACGATATCTCCGGCGGGTGGCGCGTTTACAACCAGATTGGTATATTCGGATATGGAATAATAAACCCGTACAATGATACCGTCATTCGCGGTATGGTTTCCGCTATCGGTAATAGAAACAAGACGATTGCTGACTCTGGTGCTGTTAGTACCGTTACTAATTTGGTAATAGCCATCGGTAGATGTAACCCCATTGGGAAGCGTTCCTATAGTATTGTTATTAATCTGTACGTTGGAAGGAGAAAAATTATTGCCATTCGGATTGACAGTCAGCATTTTTCTGGCACGATTTGCCGGATTCGACCAATCGTAGTTGCATCCTGAGTAGGCCAGCGTTGTTGTTGTTCCGGACGCAGCCAAAAGCGGAGTTGATGCGGCTAGTGAGGTATCGCCGGTAATATTCCAGCCTTTTCCACCGTTGGTAACAGGCAACAAAAGATTGGCATGAGCTGCAGCTCCGTCATTACAATAGTAAAGTCCTGCTGCGCCTAAAACCCGACTCTGAGGGCCATTGGCACTAAACCCGACCAGTGTTGCATCATAATTGGCGACGCTCATTCCGCAATTATCAAGCATGCCACCAAAAAAACCTCCTAATGAGGCATTGAGGTTTAAGCGTGCTCCCCAAGGCCCAAGGTTTTGGTTAAATGCGGTAGCATCCTTAAACATGGCTTCCATAGAAATTGCAGAAGAAATATCCCAATTGCTAATGTCCTGATTGAAGGAAGTTGCCTGTTGGAACATATTCAGCATATTAACAGCAGAGGAAACATTCCAATTACCGATATTCTGATTAAAAGCCGAAGCTCCTTTAAACATGGCATTCATATTAATGACATTACCCATATTCCAATTGCCTATATTTTGGTTGAAGGCTGTAGCTCCAGAAAATAGGGTTGACATATCAGTAACAGCGGCTGTATTCCAGTTTCCAATATTTTGGTTGAAAGCTGTAGCATCGCTAAACATGCCATTCATTGTAGTAACACTGCTTGTATTCCAATTTCCAATTGGCTGGTTAAAGGCTGTAGCTGCTGTAAACATGCTGCGTGTAATGGTAACAGCTCCCATATTCCAATTATTGATATTTTGGTTAAAGGCAGAAGCTTGAGAAAACATACCGTCTGTATTAGTAAGACTGACAGTATTCCAACTTCCGATAGGTTGGTTAAAAGCCCTTGCGGCATAAAACATATATTCCATGTTAGCAACGGCTCCTGTATTCCAATTACCAATATTTTGATTGAAATTAGTAGCATTGGCAAACATGTTACTCATGGTTGTAACAGCTGCTGTATTCCATGTTCCTATATTCTGATTAAAGATTGTTGCACCGCTAAATAAATAACCCATATTGGTCACAGTAGACGTATTCCAGCTACCAATATTGGCGGGACCATTTAAAGCGATACAAAACTGAAACATTTGATTCATATTGGTCACACTGGAAAGTACAGGGACATCGGTTGCTGTAATATTCATCGTGGTACAGCCGTAAAAAGCACTAGCAAAGTTTGTCCACGCAATGTTTCCCCATTGTGTGATATTTTTCAGTTTTACTTTGTCGCCTGAATTATTAAAATAGATTCTCGGAAAAGCTCCGGTAATTTTAATCTGGTAATTGGTGTTGATTGTTAAACCGGTAAATTGTGCGTTTCCTGTAACATTATTCAGTGTGGTAATGATGGTTGCAGGAGTATCTAGTCTTGCAATCGTAGCAGTATAGTTATATCCTGTCCCGGTTGTTGGTACCGTAATTGTAGTGCTGGCACCTGTATTCCATTCGGTTATAAACTGCCCAAAACTGGGGAAAGTAACCATCAGGAAAAATGCAAAAAGAAGTAGTTTTATTTTCATAGGTAGTTTTGTGGTATATGTCAGTTTTGCCTAAATATTATTCTTTTACGAATTTGCCTTTCCAGTCGCCCTTATTGGTAACAAGATGCAATTGGTACATTCCGGTTGCCAAAAAGCTGATATCGACAGATGGGTTTTTATAGGCTTCGTTATAGACAGTCTGTCCGAGCATATTACTAATTAAAATCTGTTTCGTTTCCAAATTTGGCATATTTGGAAGCTGAATATTCAGGGTATTAGCAGTAGGATTTGGGTAGAGTTTTATAGCACTTTTCCAAACTAATTCGTCAGTACCCAGACATCCATCCACAGTAAGCTGCAAAGGCATAGTAATGGTAGTACCGCAGGAATTGGTCATACTACAAGTGTATATGCCACTGTCTGATATTACGAGATTAGGAATAGAAAGTATACCAGTAGTTTGTGAAGGCAATACGGTTGAACCTTTTTTCCATACATAACTAGTAGCATTGGTATTCTGCACATTAAATACAAAAGGATTATTCACGCAAACGACAAAAGAGGCAGTATCAAAAAAGCGATAAGAAGGCTTGCGACAGATTTCGATAAGGTCTTTTGGCTCGTAGGTATTATTAGCAATTATTTTTCGGTTGACTGTGTTGGTTGTCAGGTTAAACTTGAAGTTTCCTTGGCCACTACTGCCATAAATAGCACCATCGCTGGCTTTTAGCAACGTGCCATACGGAGCCCGGACCATATCATCTGCAACATAAGAAAAAGGATGAAGTAGGGACATGGTTCCTGTGGTAACGTCATATTCAAATACTAAACCGTCTGCATTAGGGTAACTGCTATTGTTATTTCCTCCTAAAGTACCATAAAGTTTGTTGTCGGCACTTTTGATAATCGGACTAGGATTGGCACCGTTGACAGCATAGTTAAAGTCAAACTTTTTGACCATCGTATTGGTTGCAATTGTATATTCAAAGAGCGTACCGCTGCCTAATGGAGCTACACCTTGAGGACCTATATTAGCTCCGCCCAATGCTGTACCGTATAATTTTCCGGGCAAGGCTTCCACCAGTTTGGTCTCATAAATAGTATGGATCACATCGGAACCTGAACCGGGTGTGCCAAGAACATAAACTTTAGTCAGTTGGTTATTGGAAGGATTGAGCCTATAAATACCACCGGGATAAGGAACATTTTGGGAAGAAGGCGCCATTGAAGTTACACCATATAAATTTCCGTCGGATGCTTTCATAAGTTCTCCGGTGAATTTAGGATATTGATTGCTATTGTTATAGGAAAAAGGAGGAATGGTCGCTACGATGCTCATCTCTTCCGTATTGATGTTGTATTTGAAGATGGAAGAACCGCTATTGGTAATACCATACAATAGGTTAGGTTGAGGTTCTATAACACCATGCATCGTACCTGTTAATGTTGTAGAAAGCACTTTATATTGGTCGAGTATGAGGTCATATTCGAATAGTACACCCAATGGTATTCCGGGACCGGGTGTATTGCCGTCATAACCAGTTACGCCATATAATTTTCCATTGGAAGCTTGGAATAGTCGGCCTCTTGGAAACTTTCCCAACATGCCGTTGGGGTCAAATTCATGCATAGTTTCAGGATCAGAACTATCACCTGCCAGAGCAGTTTTGATAATAATACCATTATTGCTGCCGGGTGTTCCTATGGAGGTCATTCGATAACCCCAAAGTTCTTTTTGGCCATAGGCAGAAGAAAAAATAAAAAACAGGCAGGCTGCAAACTGGGTAATTTTTTTCATGCGTTCCTCGTTTGGTAGGTTTGTGACTGTGCTAATACTACGGGAAAGCTATTGTATGGCAGGTTCTTGATTTTTGGGCGTGAACGTAAGGTAGTAGCTTAGTTGTTAGGGTACTAGTGCAAACTTAGGCTAATAAATTAAATTTTATGTTTTCTGAAGGATAAATTTTGAAATGCAGCAAACCTCTTTTACATTTTTAAGCTGTATAAATAAGTTGCGTTGTCACTTTATTTATTGGAGAAACATATTTATTCACTTTTATAGTAGGGTTTTTTCGAATTGAACTGTTTTAATAGGTAGCACTTTACCAAAGTGCAGTTAAAATATACTAACTAAAAAACCAAACGTATGAAAAAGAAGCTTTTTTTAATGATGGCTACAGTTCTTTTAGGACTGGTTTCTCTTAGCCTTAACTCGTGTAGTAGTGACGATAGCAGTCCATCGTCAGGTACAAAAACTGTAAAATATGAAGTAACCGGAAATTATTCGGGACATCTTTTTGTAGTGTTTACAGGTGCAAATGGGCAAAACGTAGAAGAGATTATTACAACACTACCATGGTCCAAAGAAGTTGCGGCCCCTAATAGCCTTATTGCGGTTGGATTTGGCGGACAAACTTCAGCTCAGAATTTTGGTGCAGCTGGACAGACAGCTACGGCAAAGATTTATGTTAATAATGTACAGAAACAGACGGGAACCGCAACAGCTGATGGTAACGGAGCTATGACATTGCCTAGCTTGGCAACCCATCTTGAATAGGTCAGATTTCGGACTGATATTTTAGAACATAAAAAGACCATCTTACTTACTATTTCAAAAAAACTATTACATTTGCCTTCGAAATGAATAGAATACACCAACATAGCGCACCGTCATTTGGACCTGTTTGCGATCGCCCTGAAGTAAAATTTCTGGCGAAGCGACAAGGATGTGGTATGTATTGTAAAGATTTCAAGCAAGATTTGTAATTTGTAATCCGAAACTATATAGAAAAGCGTCCTGATATCAGGGCGCTTTTTTTGTTTTACAACTATTTGAAAACAAATATGTACGGATTGAAATAGATTTTGGAGAAAAATGAAAGCAAAAAACAATAGAAATGATGTAAAAATGAGTGTCTTACAAGGCACAGCCTAAAAAAAAAATAAAAAAATGTTTCATGCCTAGGATAAAAAATAGAAAATAAGACTTGGAAACTAACCAAATGAGAGACAGTCATTTGAATATTTTAAAGATATCTGCTATCTAGCGGACAGGATTTATTTTGTTTAAATTAGAATATAACTAATTGATTGTCAGTAAAATAAATTAAAAAATAATTTGGAAGTTTGATTTTTTCGACTTTATCTTTGCCGAAGAAAAATGAAAAGATTTAGGAATTGAGATTTCTGATTTGAGATTTTTGAATTAAGAATTAAGAATTAAGAATTACGAATTACGAATTACGAATTACGAATTACGATATGACAACTATAGACTATCAACTATCAACTAACAACTATAAAGAAGTGTTTGCTTTTAGATTACATAACATTCATCAAGCTTTCCCGAGTCCGGATAGACGATTTTATAAAATACAGGTGTATAATCATTACAGACTGATAGGATAATATTATCCTGTAGTATGATATGAAGCACCTTTAACGAGGTGCTTTTTTTATGCACAAAAGAGATGGGATAGACCTTCTGCCTTCTAAGCAGATGGTCGCAGGTTCGAATCCCATCGTGGTCACATAAGTTCTGGAAAGGAACTGGCTCATTGGGGTTACTGGCTAACCTTCCCGACTGTCTCTCGGGAGAAACGAGTTCGATCCTCGTATGAGCCGCATACGGTGCTTTTAGTTTATTAGGTAAAACCTCAGATTGTGGTTCTGAAGAACAGGGTTCGATTCCCGAAAGCACCCAAAAACTGGGAAGATAACGGAGGTTGTTTGCCCGCCTTGGACGCGGGAGGTCGCAGGTTCGAATCCTGCTTCCCAGACATAGTAAAGCAGAAATGGCGGAATGGTATACGCGGCAGATTTAGGATCTGTTTTTTGAGAGTTCGAATCTCTCTTTCTGTACAAATGGAACAGTAGTGTATGTGGTATGCACGTTAGCTTGAAGCACTAAAAGTATTCGTTCAACTCGAATCTGTTCCACAATGTTTAATTAAAAAGAATACTAATCATGAGACAAGACATCTTAAAAAGGTTTTTGACAAATACGGATGAAACGGGACGTTTCCTAATGAAGTCCAGGCTAACAGGCATTATTTATTTTGTTGAGCCCATCTATAATGGAAAAACACCCGAATGGGGCGATCTGGATCCGGCTACAAAAAAGCTTACGGGCAATTATGGTTCTAAATATACAGGAGCCATTACCAAGAAAGAGTCGCTCATAACAGAAGAAAATGGCTTTATCAATATAGGTTATTTCAAAGGAAGTCCTTTTGGGGCTATCGAACAAAGAGACCGTGAACACCAGAAAAGACTAGGACTTCTATAAATTTAATTCACTGCGCAAAATAATTGCGCAGTGGTTTTGAAATCTTTGTAAAGAAATAAGAAAGTTCCTTGAAATTAAAATATCAAACAAGTCCTGTTGCGTGTTTCTGAATAGCACCATTGTAGAAAACGTTGCCTTAGGGTATTATGTTTTTTCTATGCAACTTGATTTGGAGGTTAGGGCTGTTTTCCAAAAAACGGTCACCATTCTATGTGTTGTGGGTTCGAATCCCACTCTGTTTAGGCAGAAAGTTCAATCCGGTAGAACAATAGAAGTTACGTAGGTTCGAATCCTACACCGAAATATGATTCGGTTTGACAGTTGGTTGTCCCTTCGCAGGCTCAAAATCTGCAAGAAAGAGAGGCGTCACTCTTAAAAAGATGCACCAGAAAAAAAGAGAGCCTGTCTCTATCAGCAAAGACTAAATGCAATGTCTGGTCTTTTACACTTTTGACAGGACCTGTGAGCGCCGTAGCGGCTTTGGAATATTGGTTTTTCTTTTAGGCCTGATAAACAATATCGTCATCATACTTTGTTGTTTAAAAATTGCCGGAAACAAATTCCGATTAAATAAAGACAAACCAGTGCTCCCGTTCAGAAGAAAGGATGGAAAAAAGGTTCTCTTTTTTATTATATGTTGAATACTAAAAAATATAAAAAATGATTAGAAAAGTACGTATCAATGCCTACCAGGTTGGTTTGGTATTTGAAAATAAGAAATTAGTGGATGTTTTGGAAGAAGGCAGCTCATGGTTGTTTGGAAACAAAGAGTTGATGGTTTTTGAAAAAAAACAATCTTTCGTAGCTCCGGTAGAACTAAACATCCTGTTGCAAAATGAAGCCTTAGCTTCTTTGTTGGAAGTTGTTGAGGTAGCAGATAACGAAATTGCCTTGTATTATGCAAACGGCATCTTTAAAGAGGTTTTACTAACCGGAAGATATGCTTTCTGGAAAGGTTATGCCCAAAACGAATTCGTAAAAGCAGATTTGTCAAAAGTATATATTACAGAACAGATTCCATTGGCTTTATTGGATAATATGAAGTTAAGAACCTATGTAAGACGTTTTAACGTGGCCAGTTATGAAAAAGGATTGTTATTCGTTAATGGTGTTTTTGTCAAAGAAGTAACGGCAGGAGCTTATTACTTCTGGAGCAATGCTATTGCAGTCGAAATCAAGACTATTGATACAAGACAACAACAGTTGGAAATCTCCGGACAAGAATTGCTAACAAAAGATAAAGCCGGTTTAAGAATCAATTTCTTTGTCAGCTACCAGATAGCAAATATTTACAAAGCTTTGGTTGATAACAAAGATTTTGAAAAGCAATTGTATGTATTGATGCAATTGGCATTGAGAGCTTTTGTTGGCGGTTTCACTTTAGATGAATTGTTGAACAGGAAAGATACAATTGCCAAAGAAATCCTTGAAAATGTCGAGGCAAAGATTAGTAATTTAGGCTTGATCGTTTCGGATGCAGGTATCAGAGATGTTATCTTACCAGGCGATATGAAGGAAATCATGAATCAGGTATTGGTAGCTGAGAAAAAAGCACAGGCCAACAGTATTATGAGACGTGAAGAAACAGCCTCTACCAGAAGTTTGCTAAACACCGCAAAATTGATGGAAGAAAATGAAATGTTATGGAAATTGAAAGAGATGGAATATGTCGAAAAAATCGCAGATAGAATCGGTGAGATTACCATTTCTGGTGGTGGTAACGTCATCACTCAATTGAAAGATATTTTTCTGAAATAAGGCTCACCATGCTGGAAATTATTAATAGATTAAATTAAAACCACGAATTTGGTTTCAATCAGTTCGTAGTTTTTAAAAAGTAAAACAAAATGAAAACAACAGATAAAATTATAATTATAGACCTTGAAGCTACATGCTGGAAAGGTCAAATTCCCGATGGGGAAGCAAATGAGATTATAGAAATAGGCTTGAGCCTGTTAGACACGATTACAGGAGAAATTTCTAAAAATCAGGGTATTTTAATCAAGCCGCAGCGTTCAACAGTGAGTCCGTTTTGTACGGAGCTCACAACAATAACCCAGGATTTATTGGATAAGGAAGGCGTATTGTTTGAAGAAGCAGTTGAAAAACTTATTGACGAATACAATCCGGATCTATATACCTGGGCGAGTTACGGCCAATATGATTTAAATATGCTGAAAAGGCAATGCACATCCTTTGGCGTGAACTATCCCATGGGCAACGACCATATTAATGTGAAGGTCTTGTTTGCTGAAACAAAAGGATTGTCAAAGCCAACAGGTATGAATGGTGCTCTGCATATTCTTGAAATACCACTTGAAGGAACACACCACAGAGGAGTTGATGACGCAAAGAATATTGCTAAAATACTGCATTGGTGCCTTAATAACCAATAACAAAAAACCATGAATCATTATGATTCATGGTTTTTATAATTTAAACCCATAAACAAGAAATTCAACTGGTTTATGACTTTTTTAATTCCAGCCATTGATCATACGACAATACACCCAATTCCGGCTGTCCGTTTCCTTCTAAAAGCGATATGAATTCCAATTGGTTTCCATCAGGATCATTAAAATAGATTGCCAATGCAGGCATCCAGGCAAAAACCATAGGTTCAGATGAACCGTTTTTAAGAAAATTATAAGGCTGTAGCTGGTTGTCTTTTAAAAAGCCTTCTGAATGCTGTTGTATAAATTCAATATCGCAAGTAAAGGCAAAATGTCTTGTCTGTAAAGATTCCTTTTGCTCCCATAGTCCCAACATGGCTTTTTTTCCTTCGCCAATCCATAGAAAGGCTATAAGTCTGGTTTCGTCATAATGTGCCAATTGTAATCCTAATATTTCGGTATAAAATTGTACTGCTTTTGGCAGATTGCTGACTTGTATATGGGTTTCGTATAGTCCGGTTATCATAAGAATAGTAATTTATTGATAACTCAAAATTAGCCATTCTTCAGGGCGTAGAATTAGCTTTGCTATAATAAAAGTTTATAGGACTATTGATCTGTCATGCAAACCATTTTATTGATTTTGGATTAGTTCCAAAGCTTTGTCAAGAGCATCACGGCTGTTAGTCTTACTATCCGGAATAACACCATGCCAATCATCTGCTTTCGTCCCTATATTATAATATAATTTACTGGAAATGGTAATGGGTAGTTGGGTATTAGGAAGCTGATGTGATACGATATCGCCATAGCTCACGACTAACCCTCCGGTTTCTTCTCCAATAATCTTCCCTCTTTTATAATAGCTGAAACATTGGGCAAAATCAGCGGCAGATGAAAAGGTCTGGGCGCTGGTTAACAGATACACTTTGCCTTTAAACCGTAACAAATTTTCACGAATTGGAATTTCATCATATACAATCGTATCATAAACGCCTTCTGCTTTTTTTAGAGTGGCTAAGTCTTCTGACGTAAGGGTTTTTCTGTTTCTTTCATGCGCACGGATTCGTTCTTTGATCAGTCGGCTGTTTTTTGCGACTACGCGATCGTATTGCTTGTAGGGATGAGACATGAAAAATTGAAAGAGTTCATCGCCTACATCTGAATCGCCTCCAAGATTGTTTCTAATATCAATAATCAGGTTCTCAATTTTTTTGTCTTTTATTTCTGTAAAAGCCTGTTTGCAAAATTCAGTAAAGCCATCCCAATCAAAAATTTGGAAACTGATGATAGCCGTGCTTTTTTCAGGGATTATTTTTAGTACATAATTTTGAGTATTGTCAGGACGTTTTTCTTCAGAACCTTCTTTCAAATTAGCAGCCTGTTTTTCATAATCCTGATATGGAACACCTTTTATGGTTATTTTCTCTTCTTTTCCAGTATGCTTGTAAGCAATGGCATAAGTTCCTTTTGCATGATAAAGATAATCGAGGTAGAAAAAGAATGAATTGGCACCATATTCGGCTTTAAATTCATCGCGTTCTCCAGTATTCAGGGTAATTATATCTTTTACGATTTTTTCAGATGAGAGGCCATTGATGCTGATTATCTCAGAGCCTTTAGGAATTTCGTTTTTTATTGTGGTATATGGTTTTCCAGTGATGATATACGGTTTTTCGGGTGATAAGGTAAATTCATACAGCAGGAGCGAAGGGTTTGTTTTCAGGTAGGAATTCAAAGGAATGTCTATTCCAGTATGCCCGTCATCCAGTTTAGAGATAATTTTGATAAAGGCAAGATAAAAGTCGATTTCGTTTAAGCTGGTATTCAGCTCTTTTTTGAGCTGCCGGATGTCTTTTTGGAATTTCTTTTTTGGATATCTGTAATAAGGATTAGGATGCGTTTCTTCTATATATCGTACCAATGAGTCGACATCAGCTTTCATTTCCTGAGGGGAATACTTTTTTTGACTATAAACGACCAGACAATTTAGTAATAGTGTCAGCAATACTAATTTCTTCATTGATTTACTTTTATAAAAATTGGGGCAGATGAAATAGCTGCAGACAAATACAACTGATTTGCTAAGATAAATTATTTAAACAAAAAACCGCAAATTTTAAATTTGCGGTTGTATCATTTTTATGCGTCTTTGTATATTTTGTCATACAGGTCCTGGTATTTCTCCTTGACGTTTTTTCGCTTCAATTTTAAAGTAGGAGTAAGTTCGCCACCGTCAATCGACCAAACTTCTGGCGTCAGTTCGAAACGTTTGATCATTTCCCAATGCCCGAATTTTTTGTTGATATCATCAACTTCTTCCTGAAAGCGTTTTTTCACATCTTCATTGGCAACAATCTCTTTGTTTGTGGAGCCAATGGATAATCCTTTTTTTGCAGCCCATTGTTTTACGAATTCAAAATCAGGCTGAATGAAAGCGCCCGGCATTTTTTCGCCATCACCAATAACCATAATCTCGCCAATAAATCGGGATTGTTTCATGGCATTTTCAATCAGCTGAGGTGCAATATATTTTCCGCCAGATGTCTTGAACATTTCTTTTTTCCTATCGGTAATCTTCAAAAAACCTTCTTCGTCAATCAAACCGATATCGCCTGTATAGAAATATCCGTCTTTGACAGCTTCGGCGGTTTTTTCCGGGTCTTTATAATAGCCCATCATGATGTTAGGGCCTTTGCAAAGAATCTCACCGTCTTCAGCAATCTTTACTTCAACGTTATCAATTACTTTACCTACAGTTCCTATTTTAAAACCATGATTACGCATATCGTTTACGGCAATCACAGGAGAAGTTTCAGTTAAACCATAACCTTCCATTACCGGAATCTCTGCTGCTGCAAATACTCTTGCCAATCTTGGCTGTAAGGCGGCACTTCCGGAAACCATCAATTCAAGATTATTACCCAAACCTTCTTTCCATTTGCTAAAAACCAGCTTTCTGGCAATTCCTAATTGGAATTCATACCACCAGCCATTTTTTCCATAAGGTTCAAATTTAAGCCCAAGCTCAATAGACCAGAAAAAGAGTTTTTTCTTGATTCCGGTAAGTTCGGCTCCTTTGGCATAAATTTTATCATATACTTTTTCCAAAAGCCTTGGAACTGCCGTCATAACGTGCGGTTTGGTTTCTTTCAGGTTGTCGCTTAGCTTGTCAATTGACTCGGCAAAATAAATTCCGACACCATAATATTGGTAGAGGTATACCACCATTCTTTCAAAAATATGGCAGATAGGAAGGAAACTTAACGCCTTGCTTCTTCCGGCTTGAAACGGGATTCTTTTTTCACTTCCCAATACGTTGGATACGATATTTTTATGAGAAAGCATTACGCCTTTTGGCCTTCCGGTGGTTCCGGAAGTATAGATGATTGTCGCTAAATCTTCAGTAGTTACACTTTCCTTTCTCGCTTCAACTTCACTTTGGTTGCTTTCGTCTTTTCCTAAGTCCAGCAACTCTGTCCAATTTTTACATCCGGAGATAGTATTGAAAGAAAAAACATCTTTCAGGTTCGGAACATTATTTTTAATAGCATTTACTTTTTTCAAGACTTC
>CAZFGA010000047.1:0-20235 GCA_964518395.1 uncultured Flavobacterium sp. | reverse complement strand
AAAGGCACTAATATTGACTTGGCCATTATCATAAAAAAAATAATTATGATGATAAGCAAGGAAATATAGACGGCTTTCATGTAAGACGGTACTTTTGCTATGGGCATACTATTCAGGTTATGAAGTTATTTCTTTCAAATTTAGCAATTAAAAAAGTGGATATTTTCAAAAACTATAATATAATCTTACGGAATTCACATGTTTTTAAGCTATTATGGAAGGAGGAATTATAAATTATAGGTTTATGGCGGAAATTAATATCAAGTCGTACCTTTGAAGATATTCAATCTGCATTAGGAATAACACCATAATATGAAAATTTTTGTCACAGGAATAGGAACCGATGTAGGCAAGACAATTGCTTCTGCAATTATAACTGAAAGCCTTGAAGCTGATTATTGGAAACCAATTCAGGCCGGAGATGCTGACAATTCAGACAGCCATAAATTACAAAGACTGCTTACCAATTCAAAAACTAAAATCCATCCCAACAGTTATCTGTTACAAACACCGGCAAGTCCACATTTTGCAGCTGATAAGGAAGGTATAACCATTGATTTGGAAAAAATAAAGGAGCCCAAAACAAAGAACAATCTTGTGGTTGAAGGAGCCGGTGGCGTTTATGTGCCTTTGAACGAAAAAGATACTGTCATTGACTTGATCCGGAAAGATTACAAAATCATAGTTGTATCGAGGCATTATTTAGGAAGTATCAACCATACGCTCCTGACTATTGCCGCACTCAAGGACCAAAAGCTTGACATTGGAGGAATCGTATTCAATGGCAATGAAAATAAGGCAACTGAAGAAATTATACTAAGCAAAACAGGATTGAAATGTATCGGCAGAATTGAGGATGAGCCTTATTTTGATAAAAATGTAATTCGCGACTATGCGGATAGGTTTGCCGATAATTTAAAAGCCTTATAAAAAGATAACCAATGACCCTTTCAGAAAGAGACCAGCAATACAATTGGCACCCGTATACACAACATAAGCTGGTTAAACCGGCTATTGCAATCACAAAAGGTGAAGGCGCTTTATTGTGGGATGAAAATGGAAAAGAATATATTGATGCAATTGCTTCCTGGTGGGTAAATCCTTATGGTCACAGCAACCGATTTATCGCCGATGCCATTCATAAACAGCTAACTTCGCTGGAGCATGTTTTATTTGGTGGATTTACGCATGAACCGGCTGTACTTCTTTCGGAAAAGCTTATGGCAATTTTACCCGATAATCAGAAAAAAATATTTTATTCAGACAATGGCTCTACTGCCGTAGAAGTGGCCTTGAAAGTGGCCTTGCAATATTTTTACAACCGAGGCAAAAAACGGACTAAGATTATTGCTTTTGAAAATGCTTTTCACGGAGACACATTTGCTGCTATGGCGGCGAGTGGAATTTCTTTTTTTACAGAAGCTTTCCGAGGTTCGCTGATTGAGGTAGTCCGCATTCCCGTGCCTGTAAAAGGTAAGGAGCAGGAGTCATTTGAGGCTATAGAAAAACTGGTCAAAACAAACGAGTTTGCAGCTTTCATTTTTGAACCATTGGTGCAAGGTGCGGCAGGAATGGTTATGTATGACACTTTCGCCCTCGATAAGCTGCTAACTATCTGCAAACAAAACAATGTCTTTACCATAGCGGATGAAGTTATGACCGGATTTGGCAAAACCGGACAAAATTTTGCCTGTGATTATCTTGAAAATGCACCCGACATGATGTGCCTTTCAAAAGCTTTGACCGGCGGCACAATTCCAATGGCAATTACAACATTTACCCAGGAATTATTTGACGGATTTTATAGTGATGATGTCAACAAAGCATTATTTCACGGACATACCTTTACTGCAAATCCAACAGGCTGTGCAGCAGCTTTAGCAAGTTTGGAATTGCTCCAAAGCAGTGAAATGCAAGATAATATTCAGCGAATACATCAAAAACACAAAGAATTTCAGGAAAAAATCAGCAATCATCCAAGAGTAAAAGAAACAAGAACTCTGGGAGTAATTTTTGCCTTGGAAATTAAAACTGAAACTTCAGAAAGCTATTATGGCGACTTCAGGAACAAACTGTATGATTTTTTTATAAATCAGGGTATTGTATTGCGTCCGGTTGGAAATATTGTGTATATCCTTCCGCCGTATATAATTTCGGATAAGCAATTAGGAAAAGTATATTCCGTTATTGAAGAAGCCTTAGAAATAGTTTAAATTTGTCACTAAACAATTTTGACAAGGTTGCCTTGTCAGAACAAAATGATTCTGTTTTGTCTCAAAAAATAGCCATTACATCTTTATCCTCCATTTCGCCTTTAGGAAATTCTCCGGAATTGATCTGGCAGAATTATCTAAACGGAGAGACTTTAATTTCAGAACACCTAATCGGAAATGCAAAGGTTTTGGCAGCACCGCTTCCAAACTATCTTAAAGATGAGGTTGCAAAGCTGAAAGACTCCGAGATTAAGTATAGAAATCTGGACGATTCCGTTTTATATGCTATGCTCGCATCTCGAAAAGCTATAGAAAATTCGGGATGGAAAGAGGGCGATGATTTTGGTATCAATATTGGTTCTTCCCGAGGTTCTACACAATTGTTTGAAAAGCATTTCCAGGAATTTCTGGAAACAGGAAAAACACATACTTTGGCCTCGCCAACTACCACTTTAGGTAATATATCTTCCTGGATAGCCCATGATCTTAACAGTCGCGGACCAGAAATTTCACATTCCATAACGTGTTCAACGGCTTTGCATGCTGTGCTTAATGGTGTTGCATGGCTGCGTTCCGGTATGGCAGAAAAGTTTTTGGTAGGCGGGAGCGAAGCACCACTTACGCCGTTTACTATCGCCCAAATGAATGCCCTGAAAATTTACTCTAAGAGTCAGGATCGATTTCCTTGCCGGGCGTTTGATATGGAAAAGAGTCAGAATTCGATGGTTTTGGGAGAAGGGGCATCCGTTGCCTGTCTTGAAATTGGAGAGCAAAATGCCCTGGCTTATGTTGAAGGAATAGGTTATGCGACTGAAATTTTAGAGCACAGCATTTCTATTTCTACAGAAGCACAATGCTTCCAAAAATCGATGGCAATGGCATTAGGCACAACAGCTACTAAAGATGTGGATGCAATTGTCATGCATGCGCCAGGAACCATAAAAGGAGATTCTTCTGAACTAAAAGCAATTGAGTTGCTATTTGGAAATGACGTGCCGATGCTAACGACAAACAAATGGAAAATCGGACATACTTTTGGAGCTTCAGGAATGTTGAGTGTTGAAATGGCTTTGCTGATGATGCAGCATCAAAAGTTTATTACAGTACCGTTTGCAGAAAACCAAAAAGAAAGAAAGACAATCAACAAAGTATTGATTAATGCTGTTGGTTTTGGAGGCAATGCTGTCAGCATATTACTATCAAAGCCTTAAACGAAAAAATCCCATAAACAAGATTATTGCTTATGGGATTCTGAAGTGAATTATCTAGTCTTAATTCATGATGATTTTTTTGGAAACCGTCTGGTTATCATCAAAAGTTATTTTTGCTACAACTACCTGAGTTCCTACGTTGATTCCAGTAGTTGTGAATTCATTATTGTTAACTCCTTTTTTAAAGAAGATCTCTTTACCCGTCAAATCAAGAATCTGAACGCTGTCAATTGTGAATTTATCAGCTTTGATCGCAATCTGATCACCTTTTTTGTACACGATAATATCACTTGCACTTACAGTAGGATTATCAATTCCCAGAGCTTCGTTTACATAACGGATTTCAAATCTTGAATTGAAAGTTCCGGCTGCAGTTGAGAAATAATATCTGTCATTCTTAATGTTGTGTACTGTATTTGTCAATCTGTCTACCAAGAAAACTTTTTGATCTTCAAACAAACCGTCAACGCTTTCAATTCCGATGCTGTAATCACCAGCTGTAGCAGCCATAAATCCTAATGGAACAACATCTGCAGTACTGAATGGTAATGATCTACCTTGGATAACCAATTTGTTAGCATCAAGTAAAGAATAAAGAGCAGTTCCTGAAGCATAAGTTATTCCGTCATAAGCATCATCCATACTGTTTGTTGCTCCGGTAACATAACCTACAAGAATTTCATTATAAGCTCCTGCTGCATTTGTGATGTTCAACCACAATCTGTTTTTCTCAATAACGATTTCTTCTCCCTCTCCATTTTCGCTGCTTTGAGTAGCGTTAGGATTGCTGTTTCTGTAGAATTGTCCGTTACCAGAAGTTTGAGTTACTCTCATAGCGTTGTTGAAAACGATGCTGCCAGCAGCTTTTCCTTCTACGAAGAAACCTTGACCAGAAGCAATGTTTCCTTTGAACTTGTTTGAAGGTGTATTTCCACAAGTCGTACAGTTGTTTGTATCACCATTACCTGTTGCACCAGTTGCATTGTAAGAAATGTAGCTTGCAGGGTTGTAGTTGTATACTCCGTTTGCATCTGGAGTTGAACTTATAGCAATATTGTGTGTCCAGAAATAGAATGTTCCTTTAATAAGACCTTTGTTTGCTTCATAAAACTTATCTGCACTGATAGCTGATGGATAAGGGTTTCCGATTAAGTTTGATTTCAACGTTGCGCCTATCTTGGTATCGATTTTTTTAACTCCGTTATTTGGAGCTCCATTGAATTTTGTTTCAAAAATAACCGGAGCTGTAAGTGAATATTGTTGAGGAGCTCTAACGATATATCCTTTTCCTGTTTCCATAGCTGTGGTTCCGTTCATTTCAGTAACCCATCCGTTTCCGGCAGCATTGTAGCTAAGATATTTGTCAGCCAACGTGTTTGGTGATAAATCACGCAATGTCCAGTCAGCAGCTGCTACAGGAGACGACCAGTATGTAAAGTCGTAACGAGTAACAGGAGTTGTGTTTCTTCTTACTGTTATTTTTCCGCTGTTTGTAGCATTGTCATTAACCTGGATAAGACTTGCATTATTTTCTATGATGAAGTTTGCTGTTGGAGCAACGGTTACTTCATTTTGAACAATCAAATTTACACCTGTGTTTATTTTTAAAGTTTTATTTGGGTTTACTTTACAAGAACAAACATTAAGATTGCTGTTGATTTGCAAATCACCATCTATAACGATTGTAGCTCCTTCAGGAGATGTAGTCCATGAAGTCCCATTATAAACAGCATTAATCGCAGTTAAAGATAATTTCACATTAGCAGATCCGTTTACTTCTCTTGTGATTACTTCAATAGTTGAATTGCTATCAAGAGCATAAGTTCCTACTACAGTTGGTGTAGGGTTTTCACCACTCCATCCGCTGTTGTTAAATACAATCGTACCATTAACATAGACTCTTGTTTCATCATCCCAGTTGTCCATAGAAAGCTGGTATTTTCCACAAGTGAATCCTTTTCTTTTGTGAATCATTGTAAAATCGTCTACACGAACAGGACATCCAATCCATCCTGCTGAAGAAGAAGGAGAGGTTTCTTTATTCCAACCATTGTTACCCATGTCCTGAGTGTTCAATCCTAAAGTATTCTGTGTGTAGTATCCTGCATAATTTGCTAATGTAGGAGTCATGCTTCCAACATTATATCCATACACGTTCCATGAATTGTTTCCAAATGCTGTTGGGTCACCTGAAGGTGTTGTTACAGTTACAGTTGTTGTAGCAGCACTTGTTGGTGTCGAACATGGAGTAGAATTGATTCTTCTAACCCAGTAAGTTGTTGTAGCACTAGGAGAAACAGTGATTGAAGCCGTAGTTCCAGAAATCACGTTTGAACCTACTAATGATCCAGTTCCCCATTGGTATGTTGAACCAGAGCCACCGTTAGCAGTCAAGGTAGTTGAACCTCCGGCACACAATGTAGTAACTCCTGTGATTGATGTTGGTGCAGTTGCAGTTGGCGCAGCCACTGTAATTTGCAATGTCAATCCTGTAGTTGTAAAATTACACGGAGCAGCACCTTTTCTTCTAACCCAGTATGTAGTTGTAGTTGAAGGAGAAACAGTGATTGAAGCTCCAGTACCGGAAATAACATTTGAACCTACAGTTGTTCCGGTTCCCCACTCATAAGTACTTGTATTTACACTTCCACCACCAGCAGTCAAAATAACTGAGTTACCGGCACAAATCGTGTTGTTTGTAGCGTTTGAAGTCAATGTTGTTGGAGCTGTTGGTGAGTTGCCACAAGTGTAGCTGAAAGATACCTGAGAATCTCCATTTTTTTCATAATACTCCAAAACAAAATTTACAGTTGTTGAAGTTGCAAATGTTTTTGTAGTCGAACCTGATGTATATCCGTGGTCAGTCCAGTCACTAATAGAATATCCTGACTCTCCGTTGATTTTTAATCTGTATCCGTCATCTCCGCCCACTGTAAAAGTATAAGTTCCGGCAGGGAAGGTTTTGGTCATTTTGTATACGGTATAGAAATTATCCGTTGGCTGTTGGCAAAGAACTGTTGTCTGTCCTGCTACTGCTCCTGAACCTACGTTTCTATCGAAAGTTTCGTTTTCTGTAACATATCCTAAATATGTTGTAGCTGCCGGAGTTCCAGAGTAAGAGTAAACATAACCATTCCATGAACCGTTAGGAGAAACAGAAGGATTTCCTTGTGGTGTACAAGCTGTTGTTACAGTTCCTGTAATTGTTGGTCCTGAAGCATTGTGAGAAGAAGGAGCACTGTCATTATAACCATGTCTTATTCTGATTCTTGGACCATCCCACCACTGATCTAGTCTTCCGTAAAATGCTATTCTGATGTAAACTGTTTCGCCAGACTGTACAGTGATTCCTGTCAAAGGAACAGATATAGCATTAAAGTTTCTGTTAGATGTATTTAGACTGTTGTTTGTATAAAGTACGGTTCCGTTTGATGGAAAGCTTGCATCTTTAGAATAATATACCTGCATTCTTGACATACCGCTGTTTGTATCATAATTCTGGTATTCAAAATTAAATTGATTCAAATCAATCTTGTTTCCGCTGTTCGCAGAAATAGATACTTGTACGTACTTTGAATAATCTGGTGTACTTGCAGTTGGCCATACAGAAGTAAGAAAAGCATTTCCGTTGTTATTCCAATTGTCAACTGAAAAATTCACGTTTGATCCTGTAATATTTCCTGCTGAAATATTTGAAGCCATTACATAAGGGTTAGCTTGCATATTAGCTCCATCCCAACGTACTAAAGTTGTCTGTGAAAAACCAAAAAGTGGTAGTAAAAAAACGAATAACAAAAACAATTTTTTCATAGGTCAAGGGGTGTTTGTTCTGATAGGGTAGGGCAAATGTATGTCCGGGATATCTATCAAAAGAAGCTTTCAAAGGCCTATTTTTCAGGTTTTCGATGACGTGTATTTTTTCATCGTCGAAATGCAGAAATCAACGAAAACGTTTTCGTAATAATTGTGAGAAAAAACCTAGTTTTTTAAAAAATGAGTGTAAAAATGAAGGAATAAAGGTTTAATTCAGTTTTTCCAATTCGATTGCTTTTTCGTAAATCAGATTACTTTCGAATCCTTTTCGGAGGAAAAAGTCGCAGAATTTTTTCCGCTTTTTCAAGCTGTTTTTTTCCAGAATCGTATCCCAGAATTTTTCTGCGGAAGAATGAAAAGTATCCAGATACTCGTCTGCTATTTCTTTTAGGGCAGTTTCAATGTTGTATTTGGATATGTTTCTTGCTTTCAGCTCATTAATGATTCGCAATCTTCCCCAATGTTTGATTCGGTGTTTGCCGCGGGCAAAACTGCACGCAAAGCGTTCCTCGTTTAGGTAATTATTCTCAATCAGATGCACGATTACCGTATCGATAATGGATTGGGAAGAAGTAAGTGTTCGTAGTTTTTGCAGGATTTCCTCATGACAGCGCTCCTGATAAGCACAATAGATTTCTGCCTTTTTGGTGATTTCTTCAGGAGTATAGCTTTTCTGTTCTGGTTTTTGGCGCATGAGGAATTGTTTAACGGTTATAAAAGTATAAAAGATATTGTTTTGACGTAAAATTTTGAGGATATAAATAATTACGGTTAACTGGGAGAAGGAGGCAGAGTGTTTTCTTATGGCAAGGATAACAGCGGAAAAAATATTTGTTTATATTTAACAAAAAATTTACATATGGTTTTGATACACAATGACATGGATTATAAAAAACATATTAGACTTTTTTAAAAAACACTATGCGTATGAAACATTTCTACTTTTTATTCCTCCCTTTTTTGTGCATGGCACAAGCGCCAGTTATTGAATGGCAAAAATCATTAGGTGGCTCTGGTAATGATTATGCCAGCTCCGTTCATCAAACTGCAGACGGAGGTTATATTGTTGCCGGATATACTTCTTCCAATGACGGGGATGTTTCGGGTAATCATGGAGGTGACGATGTCTGGGTAGTAAAACTGACGGCGGCAGGAACAGTAGCCTGGAGCAGAACGTTAGGAGGTTCCGGCAACGATATGGCTTCTTACGTTCAGCAAACGGCAGACTTAGGGTATGTTATTGCAGGAACTACCTACTCCAATGATGGAGACGTTACAAGAAACCAGGGCAATAGTGATGCCTGGGTAATAAAACTTGACAATGCAGGGGCTATCCAATGGCAGAAAACATTTGGCGGACATCATATTGATGCTGCCACTTCCGTTAGGCAGATGGCTGATGGAGGTTATATTGTAGGATGTTATACGTTATCTGAAAATAGTGGCGATATTATTGGAAACAGAGGAGGAGCCGATTACTGGATTGTGAAGCTGACTTCAACCGGCAACATAGATTGGAGCCGATGTTTGGGAGGGCAAAGCTCTGAATACATGCGTGCTGTACAACCAACAGCGGATGGAGGTTATGTTATGGGCGGCTACACTTCGTCTATTGACGGACATGTTTCAGGAAATCACGGCAATGTAGATTATTGGGTGGTAAAGCTGGATAATATAGAAGAAATTCAATGGCAAAAAACATTCGGAGGAACCGGTTCGGATATACTCACTTCTATTGTTCAAACCACAGATGGCGGATATGTCATTGCTGGGCATGTGTATTCCCAGGATGGAGATGTTGCAGGTTCCGGTTTCCATGGTCCCTTTTTTGATGATTATTGGGTGGTGAAACTAAGCAGTACTGGAACAATACAATGGAAGAAAGCTTTAGGCGGCTATGGTAATGACCTTGCCCAATCTATCCAGCAGACAGCAGATGGAGGATATGTGGTATTTGGATATATTACAAGCAACGACGGCGATGTTTCCGGAAACAACGGATATATGAATTATTGGGTTGTAAAACTCAATAGTCAGGGAACTATCCAATGGCAAAAAGCCTTAGGAGGAAGTGGTCAGGAAGGATTTAACGCTATTGCCAATGCGGTAGATGGTGCGCATTCTATACAGCAAACAACAGATTTGGGATATGTATTTGCGGGATATTCAAAATCAAATGATGGTGATGTTTCCGGAAATCACGGCGGGTTCGATTATTGGGTGGTAAAACTTGCCAATCCTTTGGGCAGAGAAGATTTTTTGGCTGAAAGTGTCAAAGTCTATCCCAATCCGGCTTCGGAACAAGTTTTTGTAAATACGGGCACAGATTCCCAATTAGAAGAATTATCGCTTTACAGCTTGCTCGGACAATTTATACGTACCACAAAAGAAAATTCAATTTCAGTTTCCGAACTTCCTAAAGGTGTTTATTTTCTTCAGATAAAGACAGACAAGGGAGAAGTTACTAAAAAGATTGTGGTGGAATAAAAGTTGGGATAATCCAAAATTAAGATTAAAAGGACGAGCGTCTCAAAATATAAAAAATGGAAAATCACGTTTATAATTGGCTGGTGAAAAAAGGAAGTATCCTATCCAAAAAAATGGAGATTGTATTGCTATGCAATTAGATTACGAGAATGGAGACTCTTGCTTGCCAACGCCTTCGGATACTTATGAAATAATTGAATTATTGACAAATATTTCAAAACAGATTTGGGAAGATCCTGATTATGAAAAGAAACCGTACACAAGCCAACTTTATAAAAAGAACGGGAATGACTATTGCTGGCAAATTGAGACTTCACAATTACGATTAAAATATAACGAAACGGAAGATGCCATAGAGATTAGATATAATAGAAGCAATAGTCTGAATTTAGAAATAAACTATGTTGTTGAGATAATACAAGTTTTAGAACATTTAAGTAAATAGTAGTCTTTTTTGCTTACTTCGAAATCTTCAAATTCTTATGTGTTCTGACAATTGCCTGTTCATTTTTATAGTCAATCCAAGATTGTCCTTTCCACTTGCGCATCAGGTTGTCAAAATTTCTCATGATAAAGATGTTATAGGCGGCTTTCCCTAAGTTTCCTATTTTTCTAGGGAAAGCGCGAAGACTCATCGAGAATCCCGGAGTCAAATATTTCATATAATGCCAATAACCTTCAGGCATATAAAGCATCTCGCCATGTTCGAGATTACAGATTAATCCTTTGGCTTTTTTTAAGGCCGGCCATTTTTCCATATCCGGATTGTCAAAATCGATATCTTCTCTTGAGATTAAGGCATGTGGCACTTTATAAAGAAAAGGTGTTTGGTCGGGTGCGAAAAGGATGCATTGCTTTTGTCCATGGAAATGGAAATGGAGAATATTCGAATAATCGATGTCGTAATGGATAAAGACTTTTGAATTTTCTCCTCCAAAGAAAAGCATAGGGAGTTGCTTGACTAGCTTAAGCCCAATGTCGGGCCATTTAAAATCTGATTTTAAAGAAGGCACTTCCTTCATCAGGTTGTAAAGAAAAATTCTATAGGTGGTGGGCTTGGTTTGCAGAAGGTCAATATAGTCTGCCATTTTCATTTTGGCATGAGCTTCATTAAAACCATCTTTGTGTGTTACCGGACGATCATCATATAAAGGAACCGTTTTATCACCTGCAATTTCCTTGATATAATTGAGTTTCCATTTTTCGTAAGCCGGCCAGTCTTCTGTAAGCTTTTCGATAACCAATGGTTTTTGTTTTTTTACATAATTATTATAGAAATCCTCTTTGGAGATAGTCTTTACACGCTCAATTTCAGTCAAGTGCAATGGCATACAATAGATGGTTTGATATAATGGTTTATAACAAAGTTAATAAAGGATTATCAAACCGTAAATAGCAAGGCCTTAAATTTTCCCATAAAAAATACCGCATATCAAAATCTGACATGCGGTATTTTCAAATTTAAAAAACTGAAAAACTAATTTTTGACCAGCTTTTGGGAAAACTGCTTATCGTTTTGTGTTGTAACAGTTACGATATAGATCCCACTGCTTAGTTTTGAAACATTAATAGCGTTATTAGTACTTTCCATAACCTTTTGTCCGGTAATGGAATAGATGGCTGTGTTTTTTATTTCGAACTGGTTGCCAGAAACACCAACATTCAGGATGTCATTTGCCGGGTTCGGATAAATGAGAATAGGATTATGTGCAATTTCCGGATTATGGATTCCCAGCGGCAGGTTTAGGATTTGATATTTCATAACACCTAAATCGGTCGTGGCTAAGTAAGCATTGATTGTGGTACCATCAAAATCATAATCCATTGAATACGATTGTATGTAGTTTAGCTGTTGTGGGCTAACATACGTCCAGTTCACTCCGCCGTCTGTTGTGTAATAAATAGAAGCATCAATATTAAGGGCACTATGGACAGAGGCTACCATAACTCCGTTGTTGATAGGAGAATATTTGATTCTTTTTGCATCAATGTTTTCCAAAACCGCAGTCCAGTTTTCACCGGCATTTGGAGTGGAAAAAATACCTGAACTAGTCACTACGGTAAAATGATTGGCATCTAAAGGATTTCTAGCCATATCCCAGATCAGGTCTGAATCGGGACTTATCGTAAGGCCATTTATTTTTTCTACCCAGGTAACACCGCCATCAGTAGATTTGAAGAATTTGGTTCCTTTTACAATAAAAATTTCGCTTGTATTGGATGCTGAAACAGAAATTCCTGTTACAACACCATAACCAAATTCACTTGTTTCAGGAGTTATGATTTCATCCGTAATAATTTCTTCGGGATTTGTAAAATTGATTTTATAAAGATTACCGCCTTCCCCGCTTCTTAACGAAACATAAATAATATTACTGTTAGTAGGATCTACGACCAACTCCTGCATGTCATCGGCAAAAGCACTCATCAACATTGTTGTTGTAGCGCCATAATCAGTACTCATGTTCAGGCTGCTTCCAAAGAAACCCATTGAAGCATATGTAAAAACACGTCCGGCAACTAGCGGATCAGCAACCATGTAATTTCTTTTCGGATTGAAAGAAGTTGGTGGTTCAATATCGTGAATTGATGTTGTTCCTGTAGTAAGGTTTTTATGCAGACGTCCTCCCTGGCTGCCATAATACAAATGTTTTGTTGATTGATATTTTGCATGGGAAACGCTTATTACATTGTAAAAAGGAGCTTTGATTTGCGTTAGTGTAGTCCCTCCGTCATTTGAAAATTGAGGGAATAGATCTGTAGCAATGGCTACCTGGTTTTGATTAAATGGATTGTACGAAGCACTCAATCCGTAATAATAAGATGTAGAACCTTCGGCATAAGGTATGTTGGTCCATGTCAAGCCACCGTCATTAGTTTTTACAATTTCGTTTTCTTCAAGAATAATAATGTGGTTCGGATTTGTTGGATGGAACGTAATTTTGTTAATACTGTTCAATGTCTGGTCGGTCCACGAAATAGCTACCTGTGTCCAGGTTTCTCCTGCATCAGTAGAGCGATAAACACGTTCTGGGTGAACTCCAAATCCAATGCTCGTTCCAATCAGCATATCATTGCTGTTTTGCGGATTAAAAGTAATAGCACTGAATGTAAATCCGGGCAGTTTTTCAATCCATGTTGATCCGTAATTTTCAGAAATCAACAATCCCCCATTGATTCCGTTAGGGCCTAATGATCTTCCCATATATATCTTGGAGTTGCTGACAGGACTAAAAACAACATTGTCAATATGTACGTCATCATAGTCAACACTAAAATAAATCAGGTTCCAGGTGGTTCCGGCACTTTTCGTATGGAAAACTTTGGTTCTTGCGACCAATCCTTCACTATATGAGGTATGGATAACCAGATCGTTTCCGTTTGTGTCATAGAATGAATAAGAAGAAACAGAGGCATTATCCTGCGGATTAGGAATGGCATAGTAATGAATGATAGTATTGGAAGCAAGGTCAAAAGTATAAACGCCGTCTTGTGTTCCGCTATTAACCACCGAAAAGCTGAGCCCGTTTTGGCCGTATTGTCTCATGTCTCTGAGTTGTGCTGTCGGGTTTGGAAAGGAGTATTTTACTGTCCATGTTGCGCCGTTATCTACAGAAACAATAATGTGGTTTCCTTGTGTACGGGCATACATCTTGTTTTCGACGGTTGCATCATACGTAAGGTCTTCCAGCTTTCCAAAATTGATTGAGGCTTCATAACTGATTTGGGCTTGGCTTGCACAGCTCAATAACAATAATAAAGCAATGGTAATTTTTTTCATAATAGTCATTTTTTGTTTTCTAAATTTTCAAAAAAACAAAGGCTATTTCAAAAAAAATGGACGGACATAGTGTGACATCTGTCAGGACAAAATGTGATTTGTTTGTTTAAAGTGTTGAAAGATAATCGTATAAATTAATGTCGTGTGGAAGTTCCATTCGGGCGGCAATCCGTTCTTTCCTTTTCCTACAGGCATCAGCTGTAATGTTCAACATAGAAGAAATTTCCTTAGTGCTGAGGTTCATGTAGATGTAGGTTATGAAACGAATGTCGTTTGAATTTAGTTTTGGATGCTTTTCTTTCAGGTTGGTAAGGAAAGTCTGATTGACTTCTTCAAAATGCGTGATAAAGCTGTCCCATTCGTCATCGGTCTTCAGGTGACCCTTTAAATTTTGGATATGGTTTACCAATGCCGGATCTTTAGAGATTTCCGGTAGTTTTGATAACGATTGAAGCGTTTCTTCAATCAGTTCGTTTCTTCCTGATAGGTAAAGTGCCTTTGCAGAAAGCTTTCTGTTTTTTAGCTCAATTTCATTTTTCAGTTTTTCCTGTTCCAGCAATGCGCTTGTTTCTTTTTCATTGAACATTTTTTCAAGCAACAGGTTGTCGCTTTTTTCTTTTTCGAGTTCCAGAAGCATGATTTGTTCGTTACGCTCGGCGATCAGCTTTTTCTGCTTATGCTTGATGGAAATGTTTCGTAATGTCCAGACTAAAAAAGCAACGGCTATAAATATGACGGCAATGATAGAGTAAAAAAGTTTTCGTTCCTCAGCTATTTTTGATTCATTATTGGCAATTTCCTTCTTGTAATTTTCTATTTCAAATTTGACACGGCTGTTTTCAAAGACTTTTCCGTTTTTGATTTCATTGAGTTCGCTTTCTGTTTTTATAATAGAATCTTTATAGCTTAAAGCCTGGGCATATTTTTCCTTCTTAAAATTAATATCGGATAAAAGCTTAAAAATATTGATTTTGGTTTCGAGATTGGGCTTTCTTTCAAAAATCCTATTAGCGTAGTGACTGGCCAAATCAAGGTTATTTTCATTCAAATGGCTTCTTGAGATGATTGTTAGTAACGAAATGCCAATGTCGTTATATTCCAGATCTTTGGTTGTTTTGTATAATTCTTCGGCCATAGTGCGAGCCTGTTTTGAATTTCCCTGCAGGTTTTCGTTTTCAGCTATAGCCACTTTGGCTAAAATTTGTAGCTGTGACTGTGGTTCCAGTAATGGTAAAGCTTCATTGAAATAGGCGCGGGCTTTTTTTAGCTCGTTTGTTTCATTGGCAACATTTCCTAAGTTCATGGCATAAAGCCCTACTTTGAGCATGTCTTTGTTTTCCTGGGCAATATCATAGGCCTTCTTGAAATATTCATTTGCTTTTTCATAATTCTTTTCTTTTGAATACAGTATGGCGATGTTGTTCAGGACAACCATTTCAGATTTTGGATCCAGATGTTTTACCGCAATGGTATAGCTTTCAAGATAATAGTTGAGTGCCTCACCATAATCAAGCATTGTATAATAGTTGGCGCCAATATTATTTGTGGCAAGAAATAGCTGTCTGTACCATCGGTTTTTTTCTGCCAGATTTCTGGCTTGCGTTAATAATTCGAGCGACTTGACATGATCTTTTTTCCACATATAGTCGATTCCGGTAACGATGAGCGAATCGCAATGGGCGGTAGCCTGAGCTTGAAGTTTGGGCATGAAAAACAGGCATAGCAAGAACAAGAAACAGATGGACTTGATGTGGCGGACTTTTCTATGCATTGGGATATTTTTATTCAAATATAAGAAGAAGTATTACACGAATGGTTGCGTGGTAATGTGTCAAAAGTTCATAAAAAAAGCTTTTCTGTGAAGAAAAGCTTAGTTTGTATCTTGATGTTTGATTATGACTTTTTGCCAGAAGCCACAAGGTTTCTTTCAATTTTGTGTGCTGGTCGGGTCCATTTTGGTTTTTCGCCCAAAGCCTCATACTGTGAGTCTTCGGCTTCCACTGTTTTAGGTTGAGAAATTTTTGTAAATGGTTTTTGCGGAATCAACCCAAGCATTTCAAACATTTTCATGTCTTCATTTACATCCGGATTTGGCGTAGTCAGTAGCTTGTCGCCTGCAAAAATAGAGTTGGCACCTGCAAAAAAGCATAATGCCTGGCCTTCACGACTCATATTTGTTCTTCCGGCAGAAAGACGTACCTGAGTATTTGGCATGACAATTCTTGTAGTGGCTACCATACGGATCATCTCCCAGATTTCTACAGGCTTTTCTTCTTCTAAAGGAGTTCCTTCCACAGCAACAAGAGCGTTGATAGGCACAGATTCCGGTTGCGGACTTAGGGATGCTAAGGCAACAAGCATTCCGGCTCTATCCTCAACACTTTCTCCCATTCCAATAATACCACCACTGCAAACCGTTACGTTTGTCTTGCGCACATTCTCGATGGTCTGTAAGCGATCTTCATAGCCACGTGTAGAGATGACTTCTTTATAGTATTCTTCAGATGTATCTAAGTTATGGTTGTAGGCATAAAGTCCGGCTTCGGCCAAACGCTGTGCCTGATTTTCGGTAATCATTCCCAACGTACAGCATACTTCCATGTCAAGTTTGTTGATGGTTCTGACCATTTCCAGAACCTGATCAAATTCTGGTCCGTCTTTGACATTTCTCCATGCAGCACCCATACATACTCTCGACGAACCACTTGATTTGGCTCTTAGTGCCTGCGCCTTAACTTGCTGTACAGACATTAGGTCATTGCCTTCTACACCAGTATGGTAGCGGGCAGCTTGCGGACAATAGCCACAATCTTCCGGGCAACCGCCGGTTTTTATAGATAGGAGAGTGGAAACTTGGACTACGTTTGGATCATGATTTATCCTGTGAATAGTAGCAGCTTCATATAACAAATCCATCATCGGTTTGTTGTATACAGCTATGATTTCTTCCTTAGTCCAATTGTGTCGTATTGTACTCATAATGGTTAGTCTTTTGTTTGTTCCAAAAGTAGGTAATTCCTCAATAAGTAAAAAAACTTTTCTCTAAAGTTAGAAACATAGGATTGTTGATTAAATAAAGCAAGGGATTGTCAAATTTGACAATCCCTTGCTTAAAAATATCTGTCTTTATAATTTAGTCTACCTTATTGATTTTCTCCACTTTGTCTTTCCAGTATTGCATCATGGCAAAAGAAACTATCATGGACGCTGCAGCACCTTCTATGAACAGTCCGAAACAGAACTGATATAAGGATGGGTCGCCTCCTCCAAAGATATAGCTGTCTGCAAAAGATTCCAGATATTCATTACCGCCTCGGTATTCTACATAAATCATGAAAGAAATAAGTCCTAAAATAAGTCCGATCATTGCGGTAATGAAACCAGCAAGAAGATTGGTTAGGTAGCCATTTATGCCATCATGATAGTTTGATCGTATGGTTTTGTTTACACCATAAATCACAAAAATAAAATTTACGAGCCGGAGATAAATGTGGTCTTTTAGGTCTAGTGCTTCGATGAGCAAGAAGTATAATCCTAAGCCTATAAAAATAATCACACCGTTAGTCACTAATCTGGAAACTTTCATACTATTCGGGTTTTAGTTATACTATTTAAGTTATAAATGATTTGGCTAGGGGAGCCTTTCGATTTACATATTAAAATTACGAATATTATTTCATTTTTAGCATCCTATTTGCGTAAGCTTTGAATTTTTAATAAAATTTTAATAAATTAAGTTTTTTCTGATTAATTAGGTGTAACTTGATTAGAAGACTTGTCGTCCGCGTCATAAAGCAAAATCCAATCGTTGTGGCCAAAGTAATCCCATTTTGCAGCAGCCATATCTACAGTAGGGTCAATAAGCTGTCTGTAGGGTCTGCCATTGATTGAAACATGGCAGTCAACAAAAACGCTGACATCCTTGCCTTGCTTGGCAAATACCTTTTTTATTCTCTGCGCCATTTGCCAAATAGCATCGGGCTTATCAGCAACCATTGCTATCTGCTTATCCGTAAGACTAGAGTATAAGCTGTAAGGAAGCCGTTCTCCGGTTTTTTTGTCAATGACTTTATATGTTGAATAACCGGTTCTTGACCTAAGCATCATCCTCCAGCTCAATCGATGTCCTTCTTCTGTCCAAAGTACATCGCCTTTAATGAACCAATGACGAACCGGAAGCGCTATCTGGATTAAAAAGAAAGGAATGAAAAAATAGAATAAAGCCGATTTGTTTTGATAGATAGGTTCGTTTCCTTCCGGTTTGGGCTTCTTTTTGAAAAATAATGCTCTTATTTTTTCTAGCGGATAAAAGAATACGGCAAAACTCAAAGCAAAAAAAGGAAATATACCGATTTGCAATGTGATAGCATTAAAGAGATGGAATATCAAAGAAGCGATAAAAGCGATCGTCCGGGTTCTTTTCCAAAGTAACATAGGTACAATAAGCATATCGAACAAGATACCGGAATAGGCAATAAAAAGATAAAACCATTTTTGATTAAAGATGTCCTGAATGAAAGGAGTGGATGATTTATGTGCCAGGAGGTTTTTGGTAAAAGTGCCGTCAAGCCAATCCGGATAAAATTTTGATACGGTTGCAAAAAAGTAGACAATAGCAACCTGAGAAATCATTACCAATGAACACCATTTGGGCATAGAGAGGCTTTTTATTTCGGGATTTTGTCTTGCGTCAAGTGAAGCATATCGGTTGGCAGGAAGAAAAATCATTATCAGGCATACCAGAACAAGCATGTAATAATGATTGTTGTAAGATGTTTTTTGCATCCAATAGGTGAGGGTCCATAAAATGGTAAAAGCGGAAAGGCTCCATTTGTATTTCCAGCCAAGCATCACGAGAACTCCTAATATTCCCATAGTGGCAAAATAAAAATACATTCCATAGCCGGGAAGCGGCTGCAGCCATTCCATTCCGATATGGCTAAATGTGAATTTCGGCCGTATAAAATTCTCGTTTACCCAGCCGGTCAAAATTGCTCCAAAAGTTTCTGCTGCTAGAAGAAATCCGAAAAAAATCCGAAAAATAATCAACGGTGAATTGTCTATAGGCAGAAAGAGCTTTTTCATTTTGAATTTTTTATAAAATTTTGAGTAATGATTTTGTCATTTTCTATCTCGGCTTTTAAGGTGTCGAGAGAATCAAATTTTTCTTCAGAACGAATCCGTTGCAGAAAATAAATGCACATTTCCTTATCGTATAAATCTTCTTCAAAATCTAAGAAATTTGTTTCGATAGTTCTTTCTTTTCCGTCAACAGTAGGATTAGTACCTATATTCATCATGCCAAAAACTTCTTTTCCGTTCCAATAGCTTTTGACAATATAAACACCATTTAAAGGAATTAGTTTATAATCTTCTTCAATCTTTAAATTGGCTGTTGGAAAACCAATTGTTCTGCCCAGCTGTCTCCCTTTTACGACTGTTCCGGTAATGAAATAATTATAGCCCAAATATTCGTTTGCCAGTTGGATATCGCCGCTCAGCAAAGCTTTTCGGATTTTTGTGGAGCTTATGGAAACTTCATCAATTTCTTCAGCAGAAATCTGCTCTACTTCAAAATCATATATTTTTCCGTAGGCAATCAGGTCATTGATGTCGGCAGAGCGGTTTTTACCAAAACGATGGTCGTGACCTATTATTATTTTTTTGATATTAAATCGGTCAACCAAAATAGTTTTGACAAATTCTTCAGCACTCAATTGCGAAAAACTTTGGTCAAACGGATGTATGATGAGGTTCTGTAAGCCTGCACTTTTAAGCAATTCGGCTTTTTCCTGGATGGTGTTCAGAAGCTGTATCTCGGAGTTGTCTTGTAGCACCATTCGAGGATGCGGGAAAAAGGTGAGAACGAGGCTTTCAATATTGCTCTTTTTGGCTTCTTGTGTTAATCGTTCTATTATTTTTTTGTGTCCCAGATGAACACCGTCAAATGTTCCAAGTGTGGCGACGGTAGGTCTGTTGGGCTTAAAGTCTTGTATGTTGTTGAAAATATTCAAAATGATGGAATTATCTTTTGGGGCAAAATTAAGCTATATGCCCAATAAAAAAAACTTCTTGGATATATCTTGTTGGAATATCGAATACTCATATCTCGAATACTTATTAAGAGGAAAAAGCTGTTATAAAAAAGCAATGAATGACGCGTGTTGTTAAATAACCAATTCATTTTTAATGTTAAATAAGTGAAATATGCGTATAAATGATTAATTTTGGTTTCGTAAACTATAACTATTATGAAAAAACTATTACCATTAATTGTTTTTGTACTTATGTTTTCTGCGGGATATTCGCAGTCATTATGGACAAAAACGTCCGCAGATAAGCTCGGTGTTTTAGAAAAAGCAGACCGTAGCTCGATGCCACAGAAATATCAAATTTTTCATTTGAATTTTTCTGGATTAAAATCGCAATTGCAATTAGCTCCTTCAAGAGAGGCTAATGAGGTTTCAAATGTGATAATTGCTTTTCCAAATGCTCTTGGAAAGATGGAAAATTACAGAATTTATGAATCATCAGTAATGGCGCCAGAATTGGCAAAAGCACACCCGGAAATCCAATCCTATATTGGTCAGGGAATCGATGATCCTACTGCTAAAATTCATCTTACAACTACAATGTTTGGTCTCCATACAATGACATTGTCTGGAAAAGGAACTTTTTATATTGATCCTTACACAAAAGATGTTCAAAACTACATTGTTTATGACAAGTC
>CAZFGA010000046.1:0-20516 GCA_964518395.1 uncultured Flavobacterium sp. | reverse complement strand
CATTATATGACAAGTTTGAAGGCTTTGTAAGCGATCTGGTAAAGATTGGCAAAAAAATGGACGAAGCCAAAACAGAATACCAGGGCGCCATGAACAAACTTTTTGATGGCAAAGGCAATCTTATAAATAGCGTAGAACGTTTGAAGAAAATGGGAGCCAAAGCTAAAAAATCACTTCCTGAAAATATACTGAAAAGAGCTGAAACCGACGATATCGATATTTAACCTCAACGCACCATGGATAAAATCTATAAAACTCCAAAATCTTCGCGAATTACGATTTCCGAATTGATGTTACCCTCACATTCTAACTTCAGCGGTAAAATCCATGGCGGTTACATCTTATCACTGATGGATCAGATTGCATTTGCCTGCGCTTCAAAATTTTCCGGAACTTATTGTGTTACGGCCTCTGTTGACACTGTCGATTTCTTAAATCCAATTGAAATTGGCGAACTGGTTACCTTGAAAGCCTCCGTAAATTATGTAGGCAATAGTTCCATGGTAATAGGTATTCGGGTTACGGCAGAAAATATTCAGACCCGAAAGATAAAACATTGCAATTCGTCCTATTTTACAATGGTAGCAAAAGACGATTCGGGTAAAAATGTATCCGTACCAAGATTGACACTCACAACAGCCGAAGAAGTACGCCGTTTTTGCGATTCCCTGAGAAGAATCCGATCTAAGAAAGAGCACAAAGAACAGGAAGAATTATTCGATCATACCTCTCTGGATATGCTACAGGAGATTCAAAATATGGACATCAAAATCCATCTTTAAAAGGACTACAAATAATTTATTATCAACACCATAACTTTTTTATTATAAAATTATTTTCTTTATAGTTTTATTATATATTTGCTATATTATTTCCTAATTTTTTGACAGCTAATCTATGAAACAAAACTATTTTTTAAAGAAATCATTATTATTTCTACTTTTCTTCGCCTTTATTTCATGCGGTTCAGACAACGATTACACGCCAATTCCTGAACCGACTTCTCCGGTTGTAGTAGATCTTGCTTCCGTTCCCTATCCAAAGTTATCCGATTACAAGTTTTTCGAAGGAACGATGAAAAATCAGGTTCCTTCGCTTAACGTACTCCCTTATGAGCCAGCCAGCCAGCTTTTCACAGATTATGCTCACAAAAAGAGATTTGTCTGGATACCTAAAAACAAAAAAGCCACTTATGATGGCGATGGAAAAACATTGGTTTTTCCAGTAGGTACAGCATTGATAAAGACTTTTTATTATGACAACGTACAGCCTAACAATACCACCCGAATTATTGAAACCCGAATCATGATCCGAAAGGAAGAAGGTTGGATTTTTGCTAATTATGTGTGGAATGCCGAGCAAACCGAAGCTACACTTGACGCGAATGGTAGTTTCACAGAAATCACATGGATGGAAGGCGCAACTATGAAAACTGCGAACTATCGCATTCCGTCATCTGCCGGTGGAGAATGTCTAACCTGTCATAAATCTGTTGATAAAGCCCTTCCAATTGGACCAAAACCGCAAAACCTGAACTTTGCAATAAATTATGGTTCGGTTAGTAAAAATCAATTAGAAAAATGGGCAGAAGTAGGTTATTTGGACAATAACTACCCAAGAAATATTGCGTCAACTGTACGATGGAACGATACCTCACAGCCTTTAGAAAAAAGAGTACGTTCCTACATTGATATTAATTGCGCCCACTGTCACCAAGAAGGTAGCCATTGCTCCTACCGTGACATGCGTTTTGCATTTAGCGAAACTTCAGACATAGCCAATATGGGTGTCTGTATGACTCCTGTAGACAATGTAGGTAGCGGGTTATCTCACATCGTTGCACCCGGAGCTTCTGGAAGATCAGTCATGTCTTTCAGACTTGAATCAGTAAACGAATCAACAAGAATGCCTTTACTGGGAAGAACCATTGTTCATGAAGAAGCTGTCGAAATGATAAACCAATGGATTAATTCCCTAGACACAAGATGTAACTAACAAACAAACAACAATTATGAAAAAAAAATTACCCCTAATTATCTTAGCCTTAACCGCATTTTTTGCGCAGGCGCAGGATAATTGCCAATCTGCCCTGACCATTGTACCGGGAAGATACACTGTTGACCAGGTCAATGGAAACGCCAACACATATGGTATTTGTGCAGGAAATGGTACTGCACCAAATTCTGAATGGTACAAATACGTTCCAACATCAAATACTTCCGTAACCATAACAACCGACCTTATCGTTAATATTGGTGGAGATACCCGATTCCACCTTTATAGAGGTGCATGCGGCGCCTTGACTTGTGCTGGTGGTGATGACGATAGTGGAAATTTAGGAACTGGCTATCTGTCTACGTTTACTTTTAACGCTACTGCTGGAATCACCTATTACATTGTTTTCGATAATAAATGGCGAAGTACAGGTTTTGATTTTGTTCTTGCAGAAGGTCCTTATACTCCTGAGCAGCCTCAAATTCCGAACCAAATCGTGAGATTTAATGCCCAAACTATTTCTCTTAACGGTAGCTATAAAAACTGCGTGGTAGACATGAATGGAGATTATCTGGATGATATTGTAGGCATCAGCTCAAACAACCTCAACATCCACTACCAAAACAGTACAGGCGGCTTTACTTCTACTACAGTACCAACTACAACAGCTACTTTTATGCCTTCTTGGAGCGTTACTGCCGGAGATTTTGACAAAAATGGTTATAATGATTTACTTTTTGGAGCCGGTAATGGCGTAACTTTTCTGAAAGCCAATAGTACAGGAACAGCATACACAGCAATATCTGGACCTCAATCCATATTCTGCCAACGTTCAAATTTTGTAGATCTCAACAATGATGGTAATCTTGATGCTTTTGTCTGTCATGACGTAAACCCTAATGTTTATTACATTAATGACGGAAACGGAAACCTTGTTTTCCATCAGGGAGGCATGGGTGATTATCCAAACGGAGGGAATTATGGTTCTATCTTTGTTGATTATGACAACGATGGCGACCAGGATCTTTTTATTGCAAAATGTAGAGGT
The DNA here is from genome assembly GCA_964518395.1 of uncultured Flavobacterium sp. Taxonomy (GTDB): domain Bacteria; phylum Bacteroidota; class Bacteroidia; order Flavobacteriales; family Flavobacteriaceae; genus Flavobacterium. The sequence continues at coordinate 17,473 of CAZFGA010000046.1, read as the reverse complement.
GGTAACCCTGCTGCCAGTACTGATGAATTGCACAGAAATAACGGAAACGGGACGTTTACGAATGTAGCTGCACAAGCCGGATTAGCGGATCCGGATCAATCATGGTCAAGTGCTTTTGGTGATTTTGACAATGACGGCTATATGGATGTTTTAATTGGTTCGAATGCTGGCGGAACAGCACAAAAACTAATGCGTAATAATAAAGATGGTACATTTACAAATGTAACTGCCGGTTCTGGGTTTGACACTTATAATCATATGGGTAGAGAGTATATTGCCCGTGATTTTAACAATGATGGATTTATCGACGTTTATGGACCAGGCGGTATTATAATGATCAATAACGGCGACTGGACATTTACTCAATCAGGCGGAGCTCCCCCTAATGGTGCTATTGGAGACTTAAATAATGATGGCTTTCTTGATGTTCAGACAGAAAACGTCATCTACCTTAATCAAGGGAATGACAACAGCTGGATCACAATCAATCTTAAAGGCATCCAAAGCAACAGTAACGGTATTGGAGCAAGAGTAGAACTTTACGGAACTTGGGGCAAACAAATCAGAGATGTTAGAAGCGGCGAAGGTTTTGAATTTGCCAATACTCTAAACACGCATTTTGGAATAGGAACGGCTTCAGCAATAGAAAAAGTAGTTATCAAATGGCCATCAGGATTGATAGATGTAATTTCAAATCCAAGTAAGAATTCCAGATTGCTTGTTACAGAAGGTTCTACTTTAGGAGTATCTGAAGCAAGTAGTAATATGTTTGTGATTTATCCAAATCCGGCGTCTAACCAAATCCGAATCCAGCTTAATGAAATGAAATATGACATTACTGATGCGAAGATTTATGACTATAACGGAAGAATGGTTTCGGATGTAAAAATCAAAGACAACACTATCGATATCCAATCTTTATCAGTTGGAAACTATATGATGGTTTTACAAAACAGCAATGGTGAGAAATTCTCGCAGAAGTTCATCAAAAAATAAAAAATACCCTAACCAAAAAAAAATCCCGAACAATGTTCGGGATTTTTTTTTTTAGTCCTTTTAGGTCTATTCCACCATTAAGGTTTTTGTTGCGTTTCCATAATTTGTCCGTACAACCACCATATAAGATCCTGTAGTCAAACCTGAAGTACTAATAGTGGCCTGAGATTCTGAAATTGCCTGTATTCTGACTACTCTTCCTAAATTGTCATATATTTTAATTTCACCGTTTGACACAAAATCGGGTAATTCTACTGTTGTAAAACCTTTGGCAGGATTAGGATACAGTTTAAATGATTCGGCAGTAAAGCTTTCAGTTCCGAGTGTAAAACTAGCTACAGTAGCTCCACTGTTTCCTGATCCGTGATACCCCATAGCCAAACTTCCCGGCCTGTGTGCCCAAGCCAGATTGAGCGCCTGAGCCGAAGCACTAAAAGTATAGTCATTAGAATCTCCCGTATCACGAGCACGTGTTGCTATTACGGTTCTTACACCTGCATTGATTGTATTGGAAGTCACCGTCCAGTTTTGGCTGGCATCCAAAGGAGGTGTAGCACCTATTCCGGCAAATGTCCTGTCTGTCATAGCGGTCCCATCAAAAATCACTACATCGCTTCCATTATCATTCATAGAGGTCGCATTAAACGACAAGCCGAGCCAATCTGTAGATGGCCCGACAAAAGTAAGCGTAACCATACTGCTTGTTACATCTATCTTGGCGGTAAATCCGGTTGTCAACGTTACTGTTCCCGTACTATAGGTTTGCGCTTTCAAACTAAAACCCGAAAGAAGTAGTGCAAAAAAGGCCAAAGTAGTTTTTCTCATATTATTTTGTTTTTAGGATTTGTATCAGCTTATCGTCATTGGATAATATAGCATAATCAATTGCCGAGTTTCCTCGATTGTCTTTAGCATGCGGATCCGCTTTTGCCTTTATGAGGAAATCTGCAGCTTCATAGTTTTTAAAGATCGAAGCATATATCAAGGCGGTAGTTCCATTAGAATCCGGAATATTTGGGTCTGCCTTTTTTTCAAGCAGTTTTTTCACTATCCCAACATTACCTTTTACAGTTGCCGCCATCAAGGCCGTACCCATACCACTCACTGCATTGATATCTTTTACATGCTGTATTAAAAAATCGGCCACCTCTGCATTTCCTCTATAACACGCCAAAATCAGCGGAGAGTAGCCTTCAGGAGACAAATCATTAATACAATCAGGACTGTATTTCATCAATATTTTTGCCTCATCAACCGTTCCGGTTCGGGCAACATTGAAAATATCTTTTTGGGAAAAGACAGCTGTAGATAAAAAGCAAAGGAAAAGAAGAAAAGTAGTTTTTTTCATAGGCTGCTTATTTAAAGCAATAAGTGATAAAGAGTAAAATTACTATTAAATTAAAACAAATATAGATAAAAAATTATCTTTTTAATTTAATAATAAGCTACAAATCAGTTAATTATTTGATTTAATTTCAAAGACGAGAAGCCTATTTTAGCAAAAGATTTAAATAGACCAGAAGCTTTCGCACTTATTTCTGAAAGAAAATTATTTTGAATTCTTCAATGTCTTTAAATACAACAAAACATCTTCTTTATAACTGGCTCCAATCGGAATTTCGATGTTATTGACTTCGATTTCGTTGATTGTAAAAGCAGTAATCTTTGCAGTATTTATAATAAAGGATCTATGTATTCGTAGAAAATTATCTCTATTTAATTCTTCCTGAATGTCTCCAATTTTATATTTAGAAGTAATATTCTTATCACCCGTTATATTAATTTTTATATAATCTTTCAGGCTTTCAATGTAGACAATATCGTTTGTATTGATTTTGTAGTTTTTGATTCCTGACTTAACCAAAATAAATTCATCCGGAACCGATTCCTTGATTTTCATTTCATTTTTAGATGTTTCATTTAAAAATTTGTCAACGGCTTTTAAGAAACGCTCAAAAGTAATTGGCTTTAACAAATAATCAACAACGCCCAAATCATAGCCTTCAATCGCATAATCCCGATAAGCAGTAGTGAGTATGGTTTTGGGTGGATTTTTTAGATTCTTCAAAAATTCTATACCCGTAATACTTGGCATTTTTATATCGAGAAACATCAAATCTATTTTTTGCAAATTCAATATCTCAAATGCTTTTAATGCCGTATTGCAGGTGGCGACAACTTCCAGATTATCTATTTTGGCAATATGCTTTTCAATTAATCGAATAGCGAGCGGTTCATCATCAACTACCAGACATTTAATTTTCATAGGCTATTATTTTGATTGATTTGTAAAACTACCGAAAACAGGTTTGCAGTTTGTTTTATATCCAATGAATACATATCAGAATAGATCAGATCCAGCTGTTTCTTTATATTGTTCAGTCCTATTTTTCCCCTATCCTTACTCACATAATCGCTTGAAACTGTGTTTGAAATTCCAAATGAAAAATGACTTCCTTTTTGAATAATCGAAATCCAGATTTTTGGAGAGCCGCTATCTTCTCCTGCTCCATGCTTAAAGGCATTTTCTACTAATGACAAAAGCAACAATGGCGGGATTTGTATATCATTTTCAAGGCTAGTATCAAAAGTTATTTCTAATCGATCATCATATCTTAACTTTTCCAGTTCGATATAGTTTTTCAACAATTCAATTTCGCTTGACAATGAAACGAATTGGTTATTGCACTTATATAAAACGTGGTCCAAAATATCAGACAATTTTCCAATGGCACTGGCCGTCTTAGGTGAATTATCTAATGAGAGTGAGTAAATATTATTAAGTGTGTTAAACAAAAAGTGTGGATTTAATTGCGCCTTCAACATCTTTAGCTCTGATTCTGTTTTGTTTTGCTCTAACTGTCTTGCCTGGCTTTTTTTCTGCTCATTATTGACAAAATACTTCACAAATAAAAACTGAAAGGAAATTGAAAAAACCGCAGGAAAATATTTAACCACGAGCGAATGGATGTCTGTCAGAATTTCATAAATAGACTCTTGTTCAAAAGGCCGTGCACGAACAAGCTCTTCCCCTACATGGACTGTCAAAATTCTTGCTAGCGCAGAAAACAAATAAAACGACAGCAGAAATAAAATTACCGAAAGGAAATACTTCTTTTTCAGTATACATTTCGGAAGCAAATAATACGCAAGGAAATAAGCCGCCAGCATTTGCGGTATATGAATGCAGAAATTGAACAACAAAATCACTCCAATGGGATCATGATGCTCATCTAACAAACCCACCGGAATATAGGTTATTACTATAACGAACCAAAATAGCAGATGCTGTGCTACTCTATGATTACGAACATATTCCGATATTTTTTTAAAATAATCCATGGCTAAAAAAAAATAAAGATAATCAAGAACCATTTACATTCAACCACAGTCGACAAAAACACAATTTTGACTCCTGAATATTCTTTTTTTATCCATAAAGACCTTTTTATCTGCAAAAACAGACTATTTAACTCTAAAAATTCTGTTTCTATCCTACTCTACTTTTCCGCTTTGTAAAACAACTAATCTTTGCCTTGTAATTCTAAACAAAATCATCATGCAAAAAATAATACTATTTATCGCAGTGCTGCTTTCCTTTACGGCCATTTATTCACAGGAAATTGGAAAGACAATAACGGTTAGCGGAAAAGTAATCGAAAAAAAGACAGCCGCTGAGCTAGAATTTGCAACCGTTACTTTTATAAATAGCTTGGATGGTAAATCAACTGCCGGGTCAATAACTGACAGCAAAGGAAATTTTAGCCTTAAAATAACTCCCGGAAAATATACTATCAAAGCAGAATTTATTGGTTTAGAAAGCAGTACCGTCGAAAATTTCGACTTGCAAAATGATCAGGTCTTACACACATTTTCATTGGACGAAATTCCAACCCAGCTTGAAACTGTAGAAATCCAGACAGAGAAAACAACCATAGAACATAAATTAGACAAAAAAGTTTTTAATGTAGGTAACGACCTGGTTTCAAAAGGCGGAAATGCAACCGACATTTTAAACAATGTACCCTCCGTAAGCGTTAACTACAACGGCGTGGTTAGTTTGCGAGGCAATACAGGCGTCCGCATCCTGATTAATGGAAAACCTTCCGTTTTGACGGCTAATAACGGATTGGAACAAATTCCGGCAGAAAATATTGAAAAAGTAGAAGTGATCACCAATCCATCATCCAAATACGATTCAGAAGGCACGGCCGGTATTATCAATATCGTTTTAAAGAAGAATAAAAACAAAGGTTTTGGCAGCTCTGTTCAAGTCACTTCCGGAATCCCGGACAATCATGCCTTAGGTTACAATGTGAATTATAAAAACAAAAAAATCAACGTTTTTTCAGATTTGAGATACAGATATATCTACTTCCCGGGCAATGAATCTACCTCAAGAGCTGTTTATGATGGGACAATTATCAACTCTTATTTAAATGGGACTGTTGACAGGGAGAGAACCAATAGAACCTTTACGACTTACCTTGGCGGGGATTATTATATTAATGACAAAAACATGATTACGCTGAGTTACTTCTACAGAAACAACATTAACAAAAGAACGGTTGACTATGCTTTTAATTATTTAGACGAAAACCGCAATCCCGAACGCAATGTCATGGCATGGGAAGCCTATAGGGAACCACAAACGGCCAATCAGATTGAACTAAACTATATCAAGACATTTGCCAAGGAAGGCCAAAAATTTACAATCAACCTGCAATATGACTTTTGGAATGATGACGAAAACGAATCGATTGCAGAACAGGAAGTTTTTCCGGTTGCATTGCCTGTCATGGCATTAAAAAGCAGAAATATCGAAAGCAGTAAAGACTTCTTGTTTCAATCGGATTACAGTTTACCGCTTACTGAAAAATCTAAAATCGAATTCGGGATAAAAGGAGAAATCAGAAGAATCAACAGTGATTATCAGGCTTTCGACAACAACGTTATTATTGACAGTTTGAACAATGTATTGCATTATGATGAAAGAATTATCGGCGCCTATGTTCAATACGGAAGCAGCATCAAAAAGCTTAATTATTTGTTAGGTCTTAGGATAGAAGATTCAAAAACAGGAAGCAATGACAGGATCAATCTGTTCAATATTGATAAAAAGTATACCGATTTCTTCCCAACAGCCCATTTTACTTATGAAATCAATGATATTTTCAATGTCCAATTGAGTTATAGCCGACGCATCAGTCGGCCTGGTTTTTGGCAACTCAACCCGTTTGGCGGTATTGCAGACAGGAGAAATATCCGAATCGGGAATCCCGATTTAGATCCGGTGTATACCAACTCTTACGAACTTGGAACGCTGATAAAATGGGGAAAAGTCACTATCAATCCTAGCCTGTATCATCAATATTCAAAAAATATTTTTGAAGATATCCGCTCTACAAATTCTGATGGTTTTTTAGTAGAAAAGGCTATAAATTCCGGGACAGAAAGCAGAATTGGAGCAGAAATCAGCTTTACCTACTCTCCTTTAAAATGGCTGACACTTACCGGAGAAGTGAACTATTATACGTTTGAGCAAAAGGGAATATTTAATGTTTCTGACCAAAATTTCATCTCAAAACAAAGTACGCGAATCAAATTCTCCACCTGGAATTTCCAAACCAATTTGAATTATTTAGGAGCAACCAGCAGCGGCCAATACACCTCCAAATCACAATATTGGGTTGATTTTGGAATGGGAAAAGACATCTGGAGTGAAAGGGCTACTGTAACATTCAAAGTAGATAATATTTTTGATTCCCGAATCTCAAAAGGATCTGTAAGAGGAGACGATTATACTCTGGATTATAATTTTAGAAGTCCTGGTCCAAGAGTATACGCCACATTTACCTATCGATTGAATCGAAAAAAGAGCGACCGAGATCGTTTGCCTGACTAGCAGAAAAATAAAAATCCCGACTCATGGTCGGGATTTTTTTATTATTTACTTAGGTACATTTTGCGTCGGCTATACAGCTCATAGAACTGATCGTCTTTCAGATCGTCAATAAACAAAATGCTTTCTCCTGTAGATTTCATTTCCGGGCCAAGCGCCTTGTTAACTCCTGCAAATTTGCTGAAAGAGAAAACCGGTTGTTTTATCGCATAACCTTTCAAGTGAGGATTAAAGTCAAAATCAGTCACTTTATTATGTCCCAACATTACTTTAGTCGCATAATTCACATAAGGCTCACCATACGCTTTTGCAATAAACGGCACCGTTCTGGATGCTCTCGGGTTGGCTTCAATGATATAGACCATATCATCTTTAATAGCAAACTGGATATTGATCAAACCTACCGTCTTTAAAGCCAAGGCGATTTTCTTGGTATGGTCTTTAATCTGCTGCATTACGAACTCGCCTAAATTGAATGGCGGCAAAGTAGCATTAGAATCTCCTGAGTGTACTCCGCAAGGCTCTATATGCTCCATGATTCCGATAATGTAAACATTTTCACCGTCGCAAATCGCATCGGCTTCAGCCTCAATCGCACCATCCAAATAATGATCCAGTAACAGTTTATTTCCAGGAATACTGCGTAACAAATCGATTACGTGTTCTTCCAGTTCTTTTTTATTGATTACGATTTTCATTCCTTGTCCACCTAGTACATACGATGGTCTAACCAACAAAGGAAAATCCAGTTTATCTGCCAAAGCCGAAGCTTCATCAGCCGTTTCAGCAATACCAAATTGAGGGAACGGAATCTTTAATTCTGTCAGGAGTTCTGAGAAACGTCCTCTGTCTTCTGCCAAATCCAAAGCATCGAAGCTTGTTCCTATAATCTTGATCCCGTATTTAGAAAGCTTTTCAGCCAGTTTTAATGCGGTCTGTCCGCCTAACTGTACAATTACGCCTTCCGGTTTTTCATGCTGGATAATATCGTAGATATGTTCCCAAAAAACAGGCTCGAAGTATAATTTATCTGCCGTATCAAAATCAGTTGAAACCGTTTCAGGGTTACAATTGATCATTATGGTTTCATAACCGCATTCTTTAGCCGCCAAAACACCGTGTACGCAGGAATAATCAAACTCAATTCCCTGTCCGATACGGTTTGGTCCGGATCCAAGCACAACTACTTTCTTTCTTTCAGTTACTGCACTTTCATTATGCACATATCGTTTGCCGTCAGCGGTTTCGATTTCCGCTTCAAATGTTGAATAGTAATAAGGTGTTTTTGCAGTAAACTCGGCAGCACACGTATCAACCAGTTTGTAAACACGATTGATGTTCATGTCTTCACGCAGCTTGTGCACCTGACTTTCGAGACAGCCCATCATGTGAGCAATCTGCCTGTCTGCAAAACCTTTCTGTTTGGCTTCCAACAATAATTCTTTTGGAAGCGTATCTATTTTAAAGTTGGAAATTTCTTTTTCCAACGTATATAATTCTTCGTATTGCTTCAGGAACCACATATCGATTTTGGTGATTTCATGAATCCTGCTCAACGGAATACCCATCTGAATAGCATCATAAATCACAAAAACACGATCCCAACTTGCGAAAGTCAGTTTCTCAATAATCTGCTCGTAGTTAGTATAACCTTTACCGTCAGCTCCCAAACCATTTCTTTTTATTTCCAAAGACTGTGTAGCCTTATGCAAAGCTTCCTGGAAGGAACGTCCAATCCCCATAACCTCTCCTACTGATTTCATCTGAAGTCCCAGCGTTCTGTCTGCTCCTTCAAATTTATCAAAGTTCCAACGTGGTATTTTTACGATTACATAATCCAAAGTAGGCTCAAATAAAGCTGAAGTCGACTTTGTGATTTGATTTTGTAATTCGTCTAAGTGATAACCCAAAGCCAGTTTTGAAGCGATCTTGGCAATTGGGTAACCTGTTGCTTTTGACGCCAAGGCTGAAGAACGGGAAACACGCGGATTGATTTCAATAGCTACAATATCTTCTCTTTCATCAGGAGAAACTGCAAACTGAACGTTACATCCGCCTGCGAAATTTCCAATACTTCGCATCATTTTGATAGCCATATCACGCATCTTCTGGAAAGTTGCATCGGATAATGTCATTGCCGGAGCTACCGTAATAGAATCACCTGTATGGATTCCCATCGGGTCCATATTTTCGATAGAACAGATGATCACAACATTATCATTTTTATCTCTTAGAAGTTCTAATTCGTATTCTTTCCAGCCTAATAAGGCCTTATCGATAAGCACTTCATGTATAGGAGAAGCTTCTAACCCTTTAGTAAGCAGATCATCGAAATCTTCTTTTTTATGTACAAAAGCGGCTCCGGTTCCTCCTAAAGTAAACGACGGGCGTATTACCAATGGAAAACCAAATTCTTGCGCGATTTCTTTTCCTTGCAAGAAAGAAGTTGCTGTTTTTGCAGGTGCTGCCGGAATATCTATTCTCTGAAGCAATTGCTTAAACTGCTCACGATCTTCGGTAATATTGATGGCATTGATATCTACTCCAATCAATTTGACACCAAAATCTGCCCAGATTCCTTTCTCATCCGCTTCAAGACATAAATTCAAAGCTGTTTGTCCGCCCATTGTAGGCAAAACAGCATCAATCTGCGGGTGTTCTTTAAGGATTTCGATAATAGACTTGGTTGTCAGCGGCTTCAAATAAACATGATCAGCCATTGACGGGTCTGTCATGATTGTAGCTGGATTGGAATTGATCAGAATGACCTCAATTCCTTCTTCTCTGATTGATCGTGCGGATTGGGAACCAGCATAATCAAACTCGCAGGCCTGTCCGATGACGATTGGACCTGAACCGATGATCAAAACTGATTTGATTGAATTGTCTTTTGGCATGTTGTTGTGTGTTGTTGTAGTTAATCCTGCCAGGGCGAGCCCTGACCTATTTTAATTTAGCGACAAGGTATAAAAAAAGGCGGTACTAAAACAAGTAACGCCTTTATCGATGTTTATTCAAACATTATTTTTTGTGTCTTGGTTCAGAAGAAACAGTCAATTTATGTCTTCCTTTAGCTCTTCTACGAGCAAGCACTTTTCTTCCATTGGCAGTAGCCATTCTATCCATAAAACCGTGCTTATTTCTTCTTTTTCTTTTCGATGGTTGAAACGTTCTTTTGCTCATTGCTTTATATCTTTAAAAATCTTAATTAAATATCTTTTTATAGGTTCGAAATCAATAGCTGTTCCAAAACCGAGTGCAAATATACGAAGTCTTTTTTTTCTGGCAAGTAGTTTTATAAAAATATTTTTAATTGATTTTATTACCTTTGCGACTCAAATATACAAAATTATGTTCCATAGAAATATTAAACTCATCTTAGCCGGACTAATTATCGCTACCGGAATTTGGCAATTTACAGAAAACAGTATTGGAAACGGGATATTCCTTATCCTGTTATCATTGGTATTTATATTACTTTATTTTAAGAATGAATTTATCTTACTAGCTTTTCTTAAATTGAGAAAACAGGATTTTGCAGGAGCTCAAAAATGGCTGGCTTATATCAAGAACCCGGAAACAGCTTTGGTTAGAAAACAGCAAGGATACTATAACTACCTTCATGGATTAATGCTTTCGCAAACAAACCTGATGCAGGCTGAGAAACATTTCAAAAAAGCGGTGGAATTAGGATTGTCAATGGATATGGATCTTGCCGTTGCCAAATTAAACCTTGCAGGCGTTGCCATGTCCAGAAGACGTAAAATTGAGGCTACGAACTTATTGAACGAAGTTAAAAAATTAGATAAGCAGAACATGCTTAAGGATCAGATCAAAATGATGAAGGAACAGATGAAGAAAATCTAAAAAGAAAATATATTTATAAAAAAAGCCATACTATGTGTATGGCTTTTTTTATGGATTTTATTTAATATCCTGCTGTAGGAATTTCTAGTACATATTTCTTTTTGGTCGGATTTGTCAATTTTCTGTCGCGAAGCCACGGATTGTGGATTTTCAAAATCTTATAATTGATTCCTTGAGATTTTGCGAAAGCAGCCAAATCAGTTATTGAACTGTCTATTTCCAATTTTCGGGTTGGAATAGTCTGATACAATTCTGCCGGAGCTATGTCAAATCCATATTGTACCGGATTTTTTATAATCTGCTTTAAGGCCAAAATCCTGAAAACATAACGGGCCGTCTCGTCTGTCAGAAGCAAGTCGTAGTAATCTGTAACACCCTGAATAGTGATTTGCTTATTTACGCCGCCAAAACCTCCATTATATGAGGCCGCTGCCAATGTCCAGCTTCCAAATTTTTTATAGGCATCCAGCAAATACTTGCAAGCTGCTTCTGTCGATTTTTCAAGATGGTATCTTTCATCAACCCCATCGTTTACCTCCATGCCTCTTTCTTTTGCCGTGTCCGGCATAAACTGCCAGAATCCTTTGGCACCGGCAGAAGAAGTAGCATTCATCAAGGCACTTTCGGCCACAGCCAAATATTTAAAATCGTCAGGAACGCCATTCTTTTTCAAAATAGGCTCTATGATTGGGAAAAACCGGTTTGCTCTTTTTATAATCAAAAGCGTAGAAGCATCCAGATTCGCATTTACTAACAGTTCCCTATCGAGGCGTTCTTTTACATCAATAATATTAAGTGGTGTTTTTTCGCCGGCAAAATCAATTTCTGCAGGAAAAAAATATCCTTTTGTTACAGGAGCCTTATCTCCTATTTTTTCATCGGAAACCGCATGGATTAAAATTCCGCTTACCAAAACAACCGAGGCTATCAAGCCTGTCTTCTTCATCAATTTCATAGTCTTTTATTCTTTGTATTTTTGTAAACCTACAAACATTTTTTTAATTTTTATGCCCCTAATATAATTTTAGGCAAGTGTTCGTTCAGCCACTTGAACTTGGTGATAATCATAATATGTGTTCCTCCTTTCACAGAAATATAATCCTTGATGTATTTGGGCGGAAAAACCTCATCTTCATCACCGTGAATATGAACCACTTGCCCATCCGGCTCTGCCCTGTCCCATAAAATAATCTGTTCTAAAGCCCAGTCCAGATATTTTTTGTCTCTCATGGAAAGAAATTTTTCATAAAGCTTAAGCTTTTTATTCATCTTATCATTTCCAAAAGAAAATTTGGCAAAGGTTTCGACATTCTGCATCAATCCGGTTGGAAAAAACTTGTATGCCTTAATCGATTTTGCAACCTTCATCCTTCGTGGAAATTCAGCATTGCTTTTGACACTCGAAATAATAATGACTTTTCTCGGATTGACAAATCTGGCCATTTCCTGAACCAAAACCCCTCCAAAAGACACGCCAATCAGTACAGGATTTTTCTCTTTTATTTCTTTTGCCATTCGTTCTGCATACTGCGTAAGGCTTTCTCCTTCAAGCGGAAGCGTCCATTCTAAAAGATGGATTTCGAACTGATCTTCCGGAAGATGAATCCTTTCAAAAATGGTCGAGCTTGCCGCCATACCCGGCATAAAATATACTGGAATTTTCTCCATCATAGTTGTTTTAACGCTATCATAACAGCAACAAAAGGTTTTTATTACGAAATTTGTATAAAATTATGGTTTTTATACCAAACACCTCTTCTCAACATTTTAAATAATCGATAAGTTATGAGACGCCGATGTTTTTTAAAATCAAAACTCATGCCGTTTAAACCATCGATACCACTACAATATCTTTATTTGAATTATGGAAATTAAAGACAATACTTTTTCAAGACAGTTTGAAGCCCATATTGACGGAAAACTAGTTGCAGTTGAATATTCTTTCCAGGAAAAAAAAATCTTCCTGACAAAAATACTCACTCCCGATCCATTTGAGGATGACGAATTTTTAAACGATTTTCTAAAAGAAATTATGTCTATTGCAGAACAGCGGAAATTAAAAGTGGTTCCGATACACCCAAAAATCGCAGCCTTTTTTAGAAAAAACCCAGCTTACAAAGAATTACTTCCTCCGGGAATCCGCATTTAATTTAATAGAAGAAAAGCTTAGAGGATTGTGTTTTACTGATGTTCCTTAAAACATATTTTTTATTATTTTTATCCAATGACGGAAGAAAATCTTAAAATCCTTAGCTTCTTCGAAAACATCGAGAAATATTACGGATGCAAAACCGAAATCACAGAAGGACTATATAGCCTTCAGGAAAGTTTTGACAACCATTCTACTACCTGGAATTTATCGGAATTTACGTTGATTCGTTCAGGTTATAGAAAAACCGGCGACAGAATGATGATGGAAGGCGAAAAGATGTATTTTGAAATCTCAGCCGCCCTAATTGTGAGCTTTAAGCAAACCGGGAGGAATTCTTTTGAGTTTATAGAAAAATATGGCGAAACCGTTTTTAGAATTACTAAAATCCGATTCCATTATAAGTATTAAAAAAGCCTAATCTTAATTAGGCTTCAATATTTAAAAATTCCATTCTGACCGATCCATCTTCATCGATTTTTGTCAGGTTGATTTCATGCAGCGTATTTACCAATTCCGGATTCCAAGGCGTTTTTACCTTTACATAATTCTCAGTAAAACCATGAATGTAACCTTCTTTGTTTTCTCCTTCAAACAAGACTGTTCTGTTGGTTCCTAACTGACCTTCATAAAAGGCTCTTCTCTTTTTAACCGATAATCCTCTCAGCATCTTGCTCCTTTTGGCACGTACATTTGCCGGAACAGGATTTGGCATTGCTGCTGCTTCCGTATTATCTCTTTCAGAATAAGTAAAAACATGCAGGTAGGAAATATCCAGATCATTCAGGAAATGATAGGTTTCCAGGAAATGTTCGTCTGTTTCTCCCGGAAATCCGACGATAACATCAACTCCTATGCAGGCATGCGGCATAACTTCTCGAATCTTATTTACCCTATCAGTATATACTTCCCTTAGATAGCGGCGCTTCATCTTTTTCAGAATATCATTGCTTCCGGATTGTAGCGGAATATGAAAATGCGGCACAAACGTTCTTGATTTCGAAACAAATTCTATGGTTTCATTGCGAAGCAAATTAGGCTCAATTGAAGAAATTCTCAAGCGTTCAATTCCTTCTACCTTGTCCAATTCCTGAACCAATTCGTAAAAAGTGTGTTCGTGTTTTTTATTTCCGAATTCTCCTTTTCCATAATCGCCAATATTGACTCCGGTAAGGACAATTTCCTTAATATTTTGCTGCGAAATTTCTTTGGCGTTCTTTAGCACATTTTCCATTGTGTCACTTCTTGAAATCCCTCTGGCTAAAGGAATTGTGCAATAGGTACATTTGTAATCGCAACCGTCCTGAACTTTTAAAAAGGCACGGGTTCTGTCTCCGATAGAATAACTGCCTACATAAAAATCAGCTTCGGAAATTTCACAAGAATGCACTTCGCCGAAATCATTTTTCGACAAATCGTTTATATAATCTGTAATCTTGAATTTTTCAGTAGCACCCAAAACCAAATCCACACCATCAACTGCCGCCAATTCTTCCGGTTTCAATTGTGCATAACAGCCAACTGCTGCAACAAATGCCTTTTCATTGAGTTTCATTGCCTTTTTTACTACCTGCTTGAATTGCTTGTCGGCATTTTCAGTTACGGAGCACGTATTTATCACATAAATATCGGCAACTTCTTCAAATTCGACACGGTCAAAACCATCATCTTGAAAGTTTCGGGCAATAGTAGATGTTTCTGAGAAATTCAGTTTACATCCCAGCGTATAAAAAGCAACTTTTTTTCTGTTCTCTGTCATTATAAATATTCCCGAAAATTGGGGAATTGGTATCTTTAATTATATTTACATTTTGCAAATAGCCTGCAAATTTACATACAATATTTTTCAAAATGAAATCAACAATACACTATATATCAATATTTTGGATAACGTTAACTTTATATTCCTGCGGAAAAAGAGCGGAAGAAAATCGCGACGATGAAGTTTTCCGGTTTAATCAGGATGCCAATGTCAGCTCTTTGGATCCTGCTTTTGCAAAATCTCAGGACAATATCTGGATGTGCAATCAGCTTTATAATGGTCTGGTGCAATTGGATGACAGCTTGAATATTAAACCTGACCTTGCCAAATCCTGGACGATTTCCGAAGACGGAAAAACGTATAGTTTCAATCTAAGAAAAGATGTCTTTTTTCACAAAAATGGAGTATTTTCCAATAGTAAAGATTCAACCCGTACGGTAAATGCACACGATTTTGAATACAGCTTTAACCGACTTCTGGACGAAAAAATAGCATCGCCGGGCGGATGGATCATGCAGAATGTAGAGAATTTCAAGGCTAAAAATGACTCAGTGTTTGAAATCCAATTAAAAAAACCATTCCCTGCTTTTTTAGGATTACTTTCTATGAAATATGCTTCGGTAGTTCCAAAGGAAGCCTTTGCTATTTCCGGTTATGACTTTAGAATCAAACCTATTGGCACCGGTCCTTTCCAGTTTAAATTATGGGAAGAAAACGTAAAACTCGTCCTGAGAAAAAACCCGTTGTATTTTGAAAAAGATGAAAACGGACAGCGGTTGCCGTATCTGGAAGCTGTTGCTGTAACCTTCCTCCCAGACAAACAGAGCGGCTTTCTTTTGTTCGCTCAAGGAAAAATCGACTTTGTATCCGGATTGCATCCCTCTTATAAAGATGAAATTCTGACCCAAAGCGGGCAACTTCAGGAAAAATACAAAAATGATGTCACCATGATTACCGGGCCTTATCTTAATACAGAATATCTGGGCTTCCGTATGGATGGAAAAGACAAGGCTATACTCGACAAAAGAATCCGTCAGGCAATGAATTACGGATTTGACAGGCAGAAATTAGTAACCTATCTCCGAAATGGAATGGGAACTCCGGCAATAAACGGAATGATTCCTGCCGGGCTTCCAAGTTTTGATGCCTCAAAAAAAGGATATGATTATGACATCCAAAAAGCAAGAGAACTGGTAGCAGCTTATAAAAAAGCTACGGGTGACACCAACCCAAAAATTGCCTTGAGTACCAATGCTACTTATCTTGATATTTCAGAATATTTGCAACGGGAATGGAAAAAAATTGGTCTTGATGTTGCTATAGATGTCAATCCTCCGGCCACTTTAAGACAGGCAATCGCTACCGGAAAAGTTTCTTTTTTCCGGGCAAGCTGGATTGCAGATTATCCTGATGCTGAGAACTATCTCTCCTTATTTTACAGTGAAAATTTTGCTCCTAACGGCCCTAATTATACGCATTTCAAAAACGATGAATTCGATAGGCTTTATGAGCAAGCTTTTTTAGAAACGGATAACGCTAAACGTTTTGAATTGTACCAAAAAATGGATGCGCTGGTTATTAAAGAAGCGCCGGTCATCCCGTTATTTTATGACAAAGTTGCCCGATTTACCCGAAAAAATGTTACCGGACTGGGGATAAATCCTCTAAATATGCTGGATTTGCGAAGAGTAAAAAAAAGTAAAGCATAGCTTATCTTTTTCTATTCCTAATTGTTTCCAAAATCTGCTTTTATTTTGGCCGCTAATTCATACATTTAAGCTATAAAACCCGAAAGCATGAAAATCTTAATCATAGAAGATGAAGCCGGACTCAGAGAGGTAATCCAACAATCTTTAGAAAAGGAAAAATACATCGTGGAAACTGCCCATGATTTTATTTCCGGATTGGACAAGCTTGGTTCTTATGATTATGATTGTGTCCTGATCGATATTATGCTTCCCAACGGAAATGGTTTGGATTTACTTGCTGAAATTAAAAAACAGCGAAAACAGGAAGCCATCATTATTATATCTGCAAAAGATGCCGTAGACGATAAAGTAAAAGGGCTTGATTTGGGTGCCGATGATTATTTAAGTAAGCCATTTCATCTCGCAGAATTGCATGCCCGTATTAAATCAGCCATTCGGAGAAAAAGCCATAATGGCGACAATCATGTCATATGGAAAAACCTGACTTTATCACCAGAACAGAGAAGCGTAACTGTCAACGATGAGAATTTGGTTTTAAACCGTAAAGAATTCGATCTTCTGTATTATTTTGTCATAAACCCTAACCGATTGATCAGCAAAACTGCATTGGCAGAATATGTTTGGGGCGATCATACAGACCAGGCTGACAATCTGGATTTTGTATATTCGCAGATAAAGAATTTGCGTAAAAAACTGAAAGATGCCAATGCTGAAATCGACATACAGGCAGTGTACGGCATTGGTTATAAAATGAGCTAATGAAATTACAGAATTATACGCTGCGCTATCTGGCAATTACACTTCTTGCTGTTATCCCAATTTGGGCAGGCCTGTTTTATGTGCTCATTTTGGATGAAGTGTATGACAATATTGACGATGATCTTAAAAATTCAAAAATCATCATTATCAGACAGGCTTTTGCTGATGAAAAATTACTGAACACACCTGAATTCGGCATCAATAAATTCACGATAAAACCGTTACCAAAAGGAGACTATTCCTCTAAAGACGAATTCGCTTCTTCGTCAGAATTTATGGAATATGACGATGATGACGAACCTATTCGAACATTAACTACAGTTTTCAAT
>CAZFGA010000045.1:0-24915 GCA_964518395.1 uncultured Flavobacterium sp. | reverse complement strand
CTACTCGGATTACCCTTCCAGAAAATGCCCAACTACAATTTCTGACCAGAGCCTTTCTAAACGATGACCAGGGAACCATTTATGAGGTTCGTGTTTCGAGAGATGCCAACCCAGCAACTACTACAGCTTATACTTTAGCTGAAGACTGGAGTGAACAAGAATTAAATCCAACTGGGATTTATGAAGACAATGGTACCACACCGCGTTGGGATGAAAAAACTGTGAACCTGAAAGCTTTGGGCTATAATGCCGGTGAACAGGTTTATATTGCATTTGTCCGCGTCTTTACACAGCCAACAGCTAGTTTGGGTGGTGACCGTTGGTATATTGACGATGTACGCGTTTCTAAAAAATGTGAAATGCCTACAAACATGAGGGCACCTACCATTAATATGACTAATGCCGTGCTTGCATGGGATATTCCTACTGGAGGTGCGAATGACTATGAATTGATTATTGTTCGTGATGACCAACCAATGTCGAGCGGTACTATAGTAAATGTTACAGGCGGAACTTATACAATTCCTCTTAATACATTAAATCCTGACACTAATTACAAATATTATTTAAGAGCAGTTTGTTCTGCCACTAATAAGAGTGATTGGACGGCACCGTATTTCTTTACAACAGCCGCTTTGGGAGAAACGTGTGCGGATCCTATCGTGATGCCGGGCATACCATATTCTACCAATGACAATACGTCCAACTCAAATGACAGAAGTGACGTAGCGCAAGGTACTGGTTGTGGAGCCGTTCCAACAACTACAAACTATATGACGGGTAACGAAGTATTCTATACTTTCGTAGCTCCAACAACCGGAGATATCCGTATTAAAATGACACCTACCGGGCCAAACTCTGGTGTATTTGTTTACAATAGTTGTGCTAACGTGGGAGTAAGCTGTATTGCTGGTGTGGCAAACACCGGTAGCGGTACAAGATTAATTCCTGCTTTGGCAGTGACAGCTGGACAGACTTATATTGTTGTTATTTCTTCTACTAGTGCTACACAAACCGTAGGATACTATTTAGAGTTGCAATATGTAACTTGTCCGGAGCCTACTAACTTAAGTGCGCCAACAATTACACAGACAAGCGTTACTTTAGCCTGGGATAATCCTGATCCTGCTTATGCTACTTGGGAAGTTGCTATTCAACCAGCAGGAGCTGCAGTTCCTGGACTTGGTGTACATGGTACAGAAGTAACAACAAATAGAGATTTTTCTTCTACTCTTGCAGGAGCTCCAATTGTTGGATCTACTGCATACCAATATTGGGTAAGAGCATTGTGTGTTGAAGGCGGAACGACTTATAGCCCATGGGCAGGTCCATTCGAATTCTTTACACCAATATGTGACCCTACTTTGCCAAATGCAGTGTGTACGCATAACTTCAGGTTGACCGGTACTAACGGATGGCAGGGTGCGGTTATGCATGTACGACAAAATGGTGTTACTGTTAAGGTATTAGGACCGCAATTTACGTCCGGTACTTCCTTAATAGTTCCTGTGTCTTTATGTAACGGTATTCCGTTTGAATTGGTATGGGTATCAGGTGGTACAACACCGGCTAATGTGGGAATTGTTGTTCAAAACTCATTTGGACAATTATTATATCAAAAAACAGCGGGTACAGGAACACCGGGTACTACACCGTTGCATACGGAAATGGTAGATTGCGAATTCCCGAAATGTCCTCCTCCAATCAACTTAGGGGCGACAGGAATTACTGCAAACGGAGCTACTCTAACATGGACACCGGCATCACTTCCTGGTCCGATAGCAACTACAGAGTGGGAAATTTATTTAGAAAGACAAGACATAGCCGTTGCACCTAGTAATACTGCTCCGGTCAATATGGCCAATGCTACATCAGTTCGGCCTAATCCAAGAACCGGATTGGCTTCTGACACGCCATACGTATTTTATATCAGAACTATTTGTGGTCCTAACAGAACAAGTGTTTGGGTAGGTCCGTTCACATTTAGAACATCCGTATCCTGTGGTATTCCTACTAACTTAGGAGTACGTAACCAACAGACGAGAAGTGCAGACCTTTTCTGGACACAGCCTGTGTTAGGAGGAGCTTCTAACTGGCAGGTGGTAGTGCAAGATCCGGGAGCTGGTGCTCCTACATATAATGATGCCAGAGCTGTGGATATAGCTAATGGAGGAACATATGGAGCAGCTGGTGTAGGTACAGCTTTGGTTCCGGCTAGACAATATGAATATTATGTAAGAGCGGTTTGTTCAACTTCTCCATTAGACGTGAGCCGTTGGGTAGGTCCATTCCTATTTACAACTGCCTGTGAGCCTTTACCAGTTCCTTATTCTGAAGGATTCAACAGTACTTCGACCAATCAGCTTTGTTGGTCCGTATCAAGTATTGCGGGAGCCAATACATGGAATATGAACGATACGGCTACCCCTTTTGAAGGTAACGAAGTAGCCACTTTTACTCCTAATAATGGTACAGGTAATGACGATTGGTTGATTTCACCAACGTTAGATTTAAGGCAAAACTACAGAATACGATATAAATATAAAGCAGGTAGTGCTACAGCGGCAAATACGCTTCAAGTTTTGATTACAAATGTTGGAAGCAATGGAGCTACTGCTCCAACTGATTTTAACACAACTCCATTATGGAGTGGTAGCCTTACAAATACTACATATCAGGAACGTATTATTAATCTTATTGGACGTGGTAGTGCTACTACTAATGGAGATTTAGTAAACATAGCTTTCCGTATTCCACCAGGAACAAACAATGCAAACAAGATCTTTATTGATGATGTAGTGTTTGAGCCAATCCCTGCATGTCCGGACCCTATGGATTTAGGAGTGGTGGCAGGTAGCATCACATCAACTTCTGGACAAATATTCTGGACACCAGGATATCAGGAAACACAATGGCAGGTAGCAGTACAGCCAATCGGAACAGGAGTTCCATCGGCTACTTTCGCTGGTCCTACTACAACAAATAACATCAACTTCCTTGCGAATACGAATACTGTTAATGGTACTCCGTTGCAGCCAGGAAACCAATATGAAGTATATGTAAGAGCTATATGTGCTGATCCAAATGTAAGCCAATGGGTAGGACCAATCGTATTCAGAACGCTTCTTTGCGAAACAGTAGATATGTGTGCCTATACTTTCACAATGACTGATACTGCATCTAACGGATGGGGAACAGGAGTTAATATGAGTGTAATCCAAAACGGATTGGTTATCGCCACTTTGAATGGTCCTGCAAACGGACAGCCTTCAGCAACACAGGTGGTTAACTTCTGTCCGGGAGTACAATTTGAATTATTCTGGAACCCAAGTACTGCTACTCCTACTAACTTAGCTCAAGTTGGGGTATCGATTACTAATTTCTATGGTGAAGTAGTTTACACTAAACCAGCAGCAACGGGACGACCAAACAGTCGTTTATATAGAGGCATGCCTTACTGTTCTACAATTACTTGTCCTTATCCAACTAACCTGACTGTGGAGCAGACTTCGTCTTCTTCAGCTAACATCAGCTGGACTCCAGGAGGAACTGAGACAGTATGGGAATATGTTTTCCAACCAGCTGGAGGTCCATATCCAGGATCAGTAGCTGGAACACGAGTGACTGTGCCTAATGCAAACATTCTTGGATTGCCGGTTGCAATACCTCAGGAATATTATGTAAGAGCTATTTGCGGACCTGATAATATTAGTTATTGGTCAGGACCATACGAATTCACGCTTTATAACTCACCAGGTTGTATCGGTGTTGATATCGAAGGTGTGTCTATGTCAATCGGAGAAGAAAAACTTCTTTGTCCTAGTGATAATTGTATTGATTTGAGCGCATCTTATTTCCAAACACAAGCAACTACAAGCTATAGAGTGGAGAGTATTGCCTATGCACCACCTTTCCCACTTGCAGGTACTTCTTCAAGTATTGTACTTCCTATTACGGTAGATGACGACTGGTCGCCACTTGTTGACTTAACACAATTAAGTGATCCTACAGGAAATAGTAGACCGTTTAATTTCTGCTTCTTTGGAGATTCTTACAGCAAACTTTTAGTTACTGATAACGGTGCAATCACATTTAGTATAGCAGGACCACAAGGAAATGGAGGTATGTATACACCAGGATCTGATGCGGCTGGATATGTATTGAATGCCAATAGTACGATTCCTTTGATTCCAGCTATGACTGCTACAACGCAACTGCCATACAGAAATTCTATTTCTGGAGTATTGCAGGATTTGGATCCGGGTAATTCGCCTGCTGACGCTTCAATCAACTACACGGTTCTTGGAACTGCACCTTGTAGAGCTTTCGTATTGAATATTTATAGACTGTCTCTTTGGGGGTCAGGCTGTAATAATGGTGAAAAACAAACTAGCCAGATTGTTTTATATGAAGGAAGTAATATAATTGATATATATGTAGAAAAAAGAACTTCTTGTTCGGGTCATAATGGCGGACGTGGTGTTATTGGTCTTCAAGGTGATACCAATACAGAGTTTGCTGTTCCTCCTGGAAGAAATACAGGAACTTGGCAGGCTGAACGTGAAGGTTGGAGATTTATTCCAAACGGAGCTAACTCTAACGTAGTTTTCAAATGGCTTAAAAATGGAGAGTTTTACAGTAACGACCTAAATATCAATGTTTGTGTTGATGACGTTGCTTTAATGGAAGCAGTTGCTTTGTATGATAAGTGTGATGGAACCAATTTTGAAAGAAAAGCTGAGCTAAAATTAAAAGTTGACGAATTCCCAATCAATGAGCCAAATGATTTACTGGCTTGTACAGGAACAACAAATACATTTAACGTAACAGCTAATACCCAGGTAATACTTGACGGTGTTGATAATGCTGATGATTATGAAATTTCTTACTACCTGACACTGCCGGAAGCAGAAGATGGAACTACACCAGGAATTACTTCTGTTACTTCTACAGTTGTAGCCCCTATTTATGTAAGAATTGAGAAAATTTCAACTGGATGTTATGTAACAAGAGAATTTAATGTTGATCCAACGGCTCCACTACCGGCATTTACAGTAACAGGAGACACAGTACTTTGTGAAGGCGATTCTACTACTATTACTGTAGAAGCGACCAACTTTAATGTTGCTGATGCTGTTTTTGAATGGACATTGCCTGATGGTACTATTTCCAGCCAAACAGGAAGTACATTCAATATTACTGCGGCGACAACTGCTGATGCGGGAGCTTATAGTGTAAAAGTTACTGCCGGTTGTGATGAAAGCTTAGGGTTTACTGTACAGGTAAATAAAATAGATACTGATTTCACATATCCTACACCGGTTTGTCCTTCAGGTACTATTAGCCCAACACCGGTAACGGCTGCGACATTTACAGCAGGTGGAAGCTATCAAGTTTCTCCGGCATTGCCAATCAATACTGCTACAGGAGAAATTACTCTTGACGGAGCAACAGCAGGTGACTATACGGTTACTTATACTGTAACTCCTGCAATTACAAACTGTACAGATGATAAGACAGGCCAGTTTATAATAACTATAGCCGGTACTACTATCCAGCCAGTAGTTGCATTCAACTATACTACGCCAGTTTGTAAAAGTGCTACAACAAATCCAATGCCTAATTTGGCAGCAGGCTTTACACCAGGAGGAGAATTCACATCGACAGATGCTAACATTTCTGTGAATTTGACAACAGGAGCAATCGACCTGGCGAATACACAACCGGGTACTTATACAATTACCTATACAGTACTTGCTGATCCTTCACAATGTAAAGCAGGAGGAACAGACTCTGCAACTATTGTAATTACTGCGGCTATTGCACCGGTAACAAGCTTTGGTTATGCTGATGATAGTTTCTGTTCTGGTGGTGTTCAAGTAGGGCAATTGCCAACAGGTGCTTTTGATGCCGGAGGACGATTTACAGTTGAACCTGGCACAGGTCTAAATGTTAATCCTACTACAGGTGAATTTATGCCAGGTGCAACTACACCAGGTACCTATGTGATTAAGTATGTAATAGAAGCCGATCCTGCACTTTGCCGTAGCAGATCAGAGTCTTCATATACTGTGACTATTGAGAATACTTTCGATGTTATCGTTACTGACGAATGCCGAAACAATGAGTATGTTCTTATTGCTGAACCTTCAGATCCAAGTTATACTTTCTTATGGAAAGATGCTCTAGGGGCTCCTGTTGGAACAAATAGCAATATCTTTAATGTTTCACAATACGTTGCTAACCTTTCAGGCGAACCTCAATATCCATTGAACTTTACTGTAACCATCAGTACAGCTACTGGTTGTCAGAATATAAAACCGGTTGTAGTTGAAAGTACTTTCTGTGACATTCAGAAAGGTATTTCGCCAAACAACGATGGTAAAAATGATTATTTTGACCTTGCTGGTTTCAATGTGAAGAAATTGAGTATCTTTAACCGCTATGGAACGGAAGTATACAGCCGTACGAACTACACTAATCAATGGAGAGGTCAGTCTAACAATGACAAAGAGTTACCTGACGGAACCTACTATTATGTAATAGAGCGTAGCGGTGTGCCTTCTAAAACAGGATGGATTCAAATCAATAGACAAACAAAATAGATATGTCAAGAATACTGCCTGCTGCAAGGCGGGCAGTATTTTGATACTATAAAAAAATCAAACCAATGAAAAAAATACTTTTCACCGCACTGATAACATTGTCGGTTTTTGTTGATGTTGAAGCGCAGCAAGATCCGCATTATACGCAGTACATGTATAATATGAACGTGATCAATCCAGCCTATGCGGGTTCAAAAGAAAACTTGTCTTTTGGGTTATTGTATAGACAGCAATGGGAAGGAATCGAAGACGCTCCAAGAACGTTTACTTTTTCAGGACACTCTCCTGCCGGAAAAAACGTAGGTTTAGGTTTGTCTGTGATTTCTGACGAGATTGGTCCAGTTAAAGAACAAAACGTTTATGGAGATTTCTCATATACATTAAATCTTGGTGGTGAGCATCGCTTGGCTTTAGGTCTTAAGGCGGGTGCTACTTTCCAAAAAATAGGGTTGTTTTCAGATATTAACGGATCGTTGCCAGATCCAAGTGATGAGGCATTCTCTGAAGATAGCAACAATACCTATTTTAATATTGGAACAGGATTTTTCTATTACACTAACAATTATTACATCGCTTTGTCGGTTCCAAATATGCTTAAATCAAAGCATTTAAATGTTAGGAGAGATGGGCAGGAAAGACACTATGGTGAAGAAACACAGCACTATTTCTTAACGGGAGGTTATGTGTTCCAATTGACAGATAACATCAAGTTTAAGCCATTTGCAATGGTTAAGTCAGCTTTTGATGCACCAACATCATTTGACGTATCGACTAACTTTTTATTCAATGAAAAGTTTGAGATCGGAGCAACTTACAGATTGGATGACTCTTTTGGAGGTATGGTTAACTATGCAATTACTCCAAACTTAAGAATTGGTTATGCTTATGACAGAATCATTTCTGACCTGAAAGTAACGACTCCTGCATCTCACGAGGTTATATTGTTATTTGATTTGAATTTCCCGAAAAAGGTATCACGTTCACCAAGATATTTCTAACCTAAAAGCGACCTAGACAATGAAAAATTTATATATTACATTAAGTTTTGTGATCGCTAGTATGACACTATCAGCACAAAATAAAGATACCGAAAAGGCCGACAAACTATTCAATAGATTCGAATATGTTGATGCGTCTAACGAATACCTGAAGCTTGTAGACAAAGGCAAAGCTGATAATTATGTATATAAGCAGCTAGCCGATAGCTATTATAATGTTTTTAATACTAAGGAAGCAGCCAAGTGGTATGCTAAAGCTACTCAGGAAAAGCAAGATGCTGAAACCTATTACAGATATGCCCAAATGCTAAAAGCTGAAGGTAAGTATGAAGAGTCAAATGCGCAGATGCAAAAATTTGCAAGCATGGCTCCAAACGACCAGAGAGCTGTAGCGTTTAAGCAAGATCCAAACTACCTTCCAAAGCTGAAAAACCAAACTAAACTGTTTGATGAAAAGTCATTAGACATTAATAGCGACCAATCTGATTTTGGAGCGGTATTGACAAATGACAATACATTGTATTTTGCCAGCGCCAGAAACAAGTCTAGAAAGACTTACGGATGGAATGAAGAGCCATTCTTGGATCTTTACAAGTCAACATACAATGCAAACGGAACATTTAGCGAGCCTGTAACTGTTTCTGAAATCAATACTAAATTTCACGACGGTCCGGCTTCGATTACTGCTGATGGAAACACAATGTATTTTGCTAGCGAAAGCTTTAAAGAAGGCGATTTCGAAAAAGATAAATCAAAAAAACTTAAATTCGGACAAGTTTATTTATTTAAGGCAACTAAAGAAGGTGACAAATGGGGTAATGTAAAAGCGCTTCCATTTAACAGTAAAGAATATTCTGTAAGTAACCCAAGCATCAGCAAAGATGGTAAAACACTTTACTTCTCTTCTAACATGCCGGGTTCTCTTGGTGGAAATGATATTTGGAAAGTAGCCGTTAATGCTGACGGTGGTTTCGGAACTCCTGAAAACCTTGGAACTAAAGTAAATACGGAAGGAAATGAAAGTTTCCCTTTTATTACTGATGACAACAGATTGTTTTTTGCTTCTGACGGAAGAAAAGGTTTCGGAGGTTTGGATGTTTTTGTAATCGATTTCAACAAGAAAACAGATGCAATAAACGTAGGAGCTCCGGTGAACACATCAAAAGATGATTTCGCATTCTCGTTCAATACAGCTAAGAATATCGGTTTCTTCTCTAGTAACAGAACAGGTAATGATAATATCTACCAGGCAACTCCGGTTTGTGGCGTAGAAGTAGTTACAATTGTTAAAGATGCTAAGACAGGAGCTATCTTATCAGAAGCAAGAGTTGCGATTCTTGATGATAAGAAGAATGTTATCGAAACAAGAATTACTGCTGCTGATGGGCAAGTGGTATACAGTGTAGATTGTAACAGAGCTTATACACTTCAGGTGGCAAAAGACGGTTACGAAAGCAATGTATTCCCAGTTGCTAAAACTAACGGTGGAATCGTAAATATTAATGCTGAACTGCAGCCTATCGATGTAATTGTTACAC
Organism: uncultured Flavobacterium sp.; assembly: GCA_964518395.1. Classification (GTDB taxonomy): domain Bacteria; phylum Bacteroidota; class Bacteroidia; order Flavobacteriales; family Flavobacteriaceae; genus Flavobacterium. Next base: position 15,774 of record CAZFGA010000045.1, on the reverse strand, counting down.
CTACTGAAATTGTCTTAAAAGAAATTTTCTTTGAGTTTAACAAAAGTAACATCACTCAAGAAGGTGCATTTGAGCTAGACAAACTTGTTCAGGTAATGAAGAACAACGACCAGTTGGTTATCATGGTTAAGAGTCACACCGATAATAGAGGTAGCGACGCATATAACTTGAACCTATCTGACAGAAGAGCAAAATCAACTGTTCAGTATGTTATTTCTAAAGGAATCGACAAATCCAGAATTTCTGGAAAAGGTTATGGCGAAAGCGAGCCTAAAGTGGATTGCAAAGAAAACTGTACAGAAGAAGATCATGCTAAAAACAGAAGAAGTGAATTCTTGATCATCAAGAAGTAATTTTCTAAAGTGAATATTAAAAAGGGATACTGAAAAGTATCCCTTTTTTTGTAGTGGATAGTGGATAGTGGACAATTTATAGTGGATGGTTTATGGTGGATAGTATATAGTTAGTGGAAATGAATAATTAGTCTTTGACAATTTTGTATGTGCTTCTATGTGATAAAAAGCTTTTTGATAACTCTTGGCTTTAGCCGATAGTACTACTTGCTTTGTCTTTATTTCTTTTTCGGATTCTTTATTGGAGATGAATTTTGTTGTGAAGGTTGTTTTTAGCCTTTTTAAGAAGGTTTTTCATGATTTGTACTCTATGTCCTGAAATTTGTTTTTTGAAGAGGATAGGGCGGATAATTTCGGGTGTTTTTTCTATGAACCGAATAGGAGAGAAAGCGACATTCAATTATTGATAACTTTACACCAGAAACATAGTCTTTCGACATGTTTAAAGTGAATCTTTTCACATTTTTTGTTTGGTTTAGATTTCCTAAAATCTGCGTAATTATTTTAATCTGTGGCTAAAATTCCATTAAAACTGTTTCCGGTTCAACCGTGCTTTAATTTCATTGGACGCTAGCTCAGGATATTTTTGTCAATATAACAGTTTGTTTTTAGGGATGCTTTAGATGTCCTCTTTTTAATTAATACAAGACGAATAAGACGGTTTTAAGCCTTTGTAAACAACTTTCTCCTGTATTGCCATAACTTTGCAGTAATGATTCTTTTTGGCCGCAAATAGGCCGGAAAGTTAACTAAAGCCTGAAGAGTGTAGATTTGGGGAATTTGCAGAAAGCAAAAGAGATTTATAAAACGACTGAGGTTTCGGTTGAAGGCTGCTTTGCCATATATAAACTGATACTATGAGCACAGGAAGTAGCAATGATCTAATATGAAACAATACTATAATGGTTTTTCTAAGGAGTTAGCATAAATAAAAAAGCCCGTTGAGTTTTCAACGGGCTTTTTATTGTGTAACCTTTATATTAGTTAACTACGATATCGTCGATACCAAAGTTTGTTGTAAGTCTTGGGTTTGAAAGTCCAGAACCGGTATATTCAAAGATGAAGAATCCGTTTCCTGTAACGTTTGCAGGAATGTTAAATGTTCCAGCGTTTACAAAAGTTTGACTTGTTCCAATAGTAAAGCTTGATGTAATGTCAACGATAGCTGCATTTCTGATATCTTGTCCAGGAGTATAGTTAGTTGTGTAATATACTTTTAATGGAGCGTGACCTGCTACCGGGAACGAAACTTTGTATTTGAAAGTCATAGTGCTTGCAGCAGTCATGTCAACCGGCATGAAGAACATCGTTTTGTTGTCTTCATTTGGCGTTCCAAACGCAGTCATTTCAAGATATTTAGAAGCTGTCGTTTTGATAGACCAAACTTTAGTTCCAGTAATCGGTTTGTTGAAATAGTTAGGGAAACTACTTTGGTTAGCTGCATAGCTTTCAAAGTTTTCAGTAAAACTTCCTGCATAAGTGAAGCTTCTGTTTCCACTCAATTGAATATCTCTTTCGTATCTTACGATGAATTGGAAGTCAGAGTTATATTTAGTCATAACACCTCTGATTTTTCCACTTCCACCAGGAACCCTATTTCCGGAAAAAGGAGCAAAGCTGCTGAAACGGATAATGTTAGAAATACCACCTGTGTTTGCAGATGTGATGAAATGGTTAGTCGCACCACCACCTGAATCAATATCGTAATATTTTCTTCCTACTGATCCATCAGCAAAACGAACATCATCAATTTCGATAAGTGTATTTAAGTTTGCATTTGTATAAGCTTGAGCAAGTGTTACAGTTCTTACCATATCATCCTCATTCACTCTAGTACAAGAAGGGAAAATAGATTGTCTCCATACGTTTTCAGAAATTCTTCCAATTTGGGTTCCTTGGTAAAGAGCACCAATTTGTAAAGAGTTGAAAACATTTGCATAGTATAGACCTTTTAACTTGATATAAACCTTAGTTCCAGGAGTAAATCCTTCCGCAAAAGTTGAAGAAACATTCAAAGCAATGCTGAATCCTACAGGAGCTCCTGTTTCAGGAAGTGTTTGCAAAGAAATAGTCTTAAAGAAAGTTCCTTTCTCATCACTTGAAGTAACATATCCTTCGATGATATCATCGTCTTCGTAAAGCTTTGGAGTTCCCGTAGCCATTGCAATGATTTGCGGAACCGTTTTAGTTGCCGTCAATCCCGGATCAACGCAACCTAAGTTTGGCGTATTATAGTTGTCATCATTAGCACAGCCTGAAATTAATCCTGCAAAAAGCATAGAGACAAATATAGATTTAAATATAATAGATTTCATTTTTTTACTTTTAATAGAATTAGTTATAAACTCTAATATTATCAACCTGATATGTACCGTCTAAAGTAGTACCATTTCCTTTTACCTTGAATGCGATGTGAGCAGTTCCGGTAAATCTTGATAAATCAATTATGCCTGATTTAATGAACTCATAACGTACAGAGTTTATTGTTGGCAATGTTGCATTTAATGACTGCCATGTAGCAGCAGTTACATTAGTTCCGTCATAGTCAGTCGAAATCAAAACTTCGATAGTGTTTGCTGCATTATCAACAAAAGCCTGAGCTACCTGGAAAACCAATTTCTCACCTTCCTGAGCATCAAGATTGATACTTGGCGTAATTAGCCATCCAATGTTAGAAGCTTGGCCAGATTGGAATGTCGTAAATTCGGCATAACCATTGCCGCTAAAAACTTGGTTTGTCCAACGAACAGTACCTGCTTCAGCAAAGTTTGTCCATCCATCTTTTTCAAACAATGTGTTGTCAACACCTTCAGAAAAATCTTCGCCAAAAATTAGCGGAGTATATTCTGGAAGTGAAGTATCGTCATCATTTACACAGCTTGACATCATTCCCATCGTAAGAGATGCGAACAATAATGTTGTTATCTTATTCATTTTCATAGTCGCAAAAATTAGAAGTTGATGTAAAGGTTTACGAAATATGTTCTTCCGTATCCGTAGAAATATCTAGGAGCAAAAGCAGGTGTTCCGCTAGAAACATCTCTGTTTAACTCTTGATAGTTAGCATTTCTTGCCTGCTCAAATCCACCTGTTTTGTAAGTCTGATCAAACACGTTGTTGATGCTTGCAAAGAACCCTACAGTCTTGCCATCTATTCTCCATGATTTTCCTCCAGTTAAATTTACTAAATAAAAATCATCAAATTTTTCTTGTTTCAATAATTTTCTTGCGTTATCACGATCGATATCAGAGAAAGGAAGATCTATACCGTAAGGATCTGCTGAGTTTTCGAAGAAATTGTGTGTTCTCAATAACGCAGATACATCTAAATAATTGCTTGCAAGATAGTTCGCATTAGCACCAATCCACCAGAAGTGAGGGTCTCTATACTCAAGACCAACAGAGTAAGCCTGTTGTGGCATACCTGGAAGACGGTAGTTTTTCAAATTAGCCTGTCCAAAATTCACTTGTGTATTTGGAGCACCTACGCTTGTTGCAGAACCTTCTTGAACAAGAGCTGCAAGAGCGTCGTTATTGATGCTTACATTAGGATTGTTATCATAAGTATACTGTCCGTAAGTACCGGTAGCAGTAAATTTTAATGTTGGTATGATTTGGTATTCGATACCCAATTCAACACCCATATTTTTCTTGTTGATGTTCGTTACTGTTTCAGCAACGAATGCGTTAGCATCTGATCCGTCCCCTTCAAATACTCCTTCTGCAAAGAAGAATGAAGTTTCAGTAGCATTTTTGATAGTTGAGTAGAAACCTGTCAATCTTGCTTTCAATTTAGGAGCTCTGATGATGTAACTTGCATCAACACTCATGATGTTTTCGCTGTCAATATCCGGAACGATGATGTTGTTCAAACGCGCATTAGGGAAAGTATTTCTCAATGAAGGCGCTTTGGTCATGTAGATTGCATTCACATCAAACATCTGTCTTCCTGTCATTTTATATGTAAAACCTCCTTTGAATCCGAAGTTTTCAAAAATGATCTTGTCGCTTTTTCCGAAAGAGTTATTTGCGTAAAGTCCGTTTTTGTATAAACCTTCTCTTTGGTATTGTGAACGAGAGAATGATTGAGCAAGATAGAAATCAAATGTGCTGTAGTTGAATTTAAATTGTGTGAAAGCATCAGCTACATCAGCAAGCAAGTTGTAGTTATAACCATATGTATCTCCCACACCTACTTGTCTGTTTGGATTGTTCAAGTCAGACTGCGCAAAATCTCCAGTGTAGAAATTGTCGATATCATTAAAATACTGTCCTCCAAGAAGGTCAAGCATATTTTGGAAGTTATGCGACTTTAGTTTTCTGTAAGTAGCACCAGCATTAAGGATGATATTGTCAGAAAGCTGTGAATTTAAGATAGAGTTTGCAGTCCATGTCTTATCATCTGTTCTGTCTTCATATAGTGCATAAACACTGTTTCCTGCATCTGTTCTGCTGTTAGCAGCATACATACCTCTCCAGTCGATTTGTCTGTTAGTCAAGAAACGAGCTCTTGATGCTTCTAAAATGTTAGCTTCAGAGTTTCCTACAAAGGTATTCCCATCATACATTGAAGTATAGTAGCTAGGAAGATTTCTGTAGTAAGTAGGATCAGGGTTGTTTACGTTTTGGAAGTCAAGACGGCTGTTTCCAATTTTACCAAATTGGTAGGAAACGTTAGTGTTTAAGTTTGTCTTGTCTGTAATTTTCCAATAGTGGCTTAGCATTAAAATAGGCTCTTCAACATCTTTGTCTCTTGAGTTTCTTTTCTCACCATCTTGCCATCCCCAGTATGAGTTGTATTTTTCACCAGCTATTCTAGTAGTTTCAGCTGTGTTTGGAGAGTTTTTACCTCTGCTGTTTTGAGCATAGATTGATGTAAAGTTCAAGCTGTGCTTATCATTAAATCTTTTTTCAACACTTGCAAAGAAAGAGTTGGCGCTGTAATCAGTTCCATCAAAGTAACCTTCCTGAGCCCATCTTCTTGATGCAGAAATTACGTAAGCAATTCCGTCTTTGTTCATTCCTGAAGCATGAGTTCCCATCATTCTCCAGCTATAGTTTGTGTTGGTTCCAGAGAAAGAAACTCTTGTGCCTGGTCTGTAAAATGAAGCTCTTGTATTGATTTCCTGAGTTCCTAAGATACCTCCGAAAGTATAGTCAGAAGGAGCAGAACCCATAGTAAATTCTTGGTTTCTAGTAGCATCGTTCAAACCTCCCCAGTTACTCCATTGTGGTCTGCCGTCATATACTTTGTTCATGACGATACCGTTAATCATGGTTGTCCCGTATTCGTTGTCAAGACCTCTGATTCTAAAACGAGCCTGGCCCCAGTTGAAAGCTGCAGATTGCTGGAAAGCATCTCTTGTAGCCTGTAACAATCCTGAAGTACTTTCAGAACCACTGTTGTCATCACCCAAATCATTTTCGGTAATGGTAATCAAACTCAATTGCTGCTCAGAAGTAATGTCTTCTGCTAAAACAACAATTCCTAAGTCTAATGGTTGACCCTCAACGTCTATAGACAAGATTTGACGAGAATAGCCAGAACTTGAAACTTCAAGAAGGTGGCTGCCGTTTGGCGCATTTTCGAAAACAAATATACCGTCAGAATTTGTCAAAGCGGTCAATGTTGTGTTTCGAATTGTAGCTACTACATTTTGCAATGGTTTTTGAGTTTTTGAGTCAACAACTTTACCCTTAACTAAAGAGCCTTGCTGAGCAAAAGCAAAAACGACTTGCATTACAAATAAAATACTAATTACAAGTTTTTTCATAAATAAATTTAATGATTAATCCCTTTTTGTTAGAAATACAATTTCTTAACGGCGGCAAAGTTACATTATTAATTAATATTATTTACTTTTGCTCCCAAGTTTATGTTAAACTTCATATTTAATTAATATTGGATTTATGAGAATTAAAAAATTTATTGCCCTTTTCATTGTATTATCTTCAATAAATGTTGCACAGGCTCAGGATAAGAAGTTTAAAGTGCAAACTATTGCATTCTACAACTTTGAGAACCTGTTTGACACGATCAACAATGCAAATGTGAATGATGAAGAGTATACCCCAACTGGTACACAGAATTGGACGGCAGAGAAGTACAAAAAGAAACTGGCAAACCTTAGCAGGGTACTAAATGAAATTGGGACCAGTGACCAACAGAAGGAATCTCCTGTAATTATTGGTGGTTCTGAAATCGAAAATCGTGGTGTTCTTGAAGATTTGATAAAACAACCACTTTTGATTAACAAGGATTATGGTATTGTTCATTATGACTCTCCGGACAAAAGAGGAATTGACGTAGCACTGCTTTATCAAAAAAAGCATTTCAAGCCAACCAGCTCCATTAACGTTCCGCTAATCATTTATGATCAGACAGATAAAACAAAGAGAATTTATACTCGTGACCAGTTGTTGGTTACCGGATTGTTGGATGGTGAAGAAATGCACTTTATTGTGAACCACTGGCCATCACGTTCAGGAGGTGAGCAAAAGTCAAGTCCAAACCGTGAGGCAGCCGGAAGATTGAACAGAAAAATTATCGATTCGTTGTATAATATCAATCCAAATGCAAAAATTATCACTATGGGTGACTTAAATGACGGCCCATATAACAAGAGTGTTAAAGTGGAATTAGGAGCGAAAGCCAAAAAAGATGAAACCAAAGAAAGAGGCATGTATAATCCTATGGAAGAAATGGCCAACAAAGGAATCGGGACATTGGCCTACCGCGATGCATGGGATTTATTCGACCAGATGATTCTTTCAGAACCACTAATCAGAAAAGACTATACTTCCTACCGTTTTTGGAAAGCAGGAGTTTACAACAAACCTTTCCTTACGCAAACAACAGGGCAATACAAAGGATATCCTCTCAGAAATTCCAACGGACAAGTTGGATTCAGTGATCACTTCCCGGTGTATCTGTATCTGATAAAAGAAGTAAAATAATTTTAAAGGCTGGTTTTTCACTAGCCTTTTTTATTTTTAGTAATTTAGTAGAAATATTAAAGCTATGGCAATTTCAAAACCATTCAATCTCAATCAATGGATTGAAGAGAACAGGCACCTGCTGAAACCGCCTGTTGGAAATAAAAACATTTATGTAGATTCTGATGATTATATTGTGATGATAGTAGCCGGACCTAATGCCCGAAAAGACTACCACTACAATGAAACCGAAGAACTATTCTATCAGCTTGAAGGTTCTATAAAAGTAATCATTCAGGAAGACGGCGAACGCAAAGAAATGGAGCTCCATGCCGGAGACATGTATCTTCATCCGGCAAAGACGCCTCATTCTCCGGTTCGTTCGGCAGGCTCTATTGGTTTGGTTATCGAGAGAAAACGAGCGGGCAAAGGTTATACGGATGGACTGCTTTGGTTCTGCGACAATTGCAACCATAAATTGTATGATGTCTATTTTGAACTCAACGATATAGAAAAAGATTTCCTGCCGCATTTTCAGCATTTTTACAATTCCAAAACATTAAGGACATGTACAAAGTGCGGAACCATTATGGAAGCCGATAAAAAATATACTTTAAAGAGATAATATTTGGTACTCTTCAAAAACTGAAAACCTTGTCAATCCGACAAGGTTTTTTTGTAGTGCTAAAAAAAACATAATACAGTTAACAGTTTCATGTTTAATGCCGTACCTTCGCGCCGCATTTAAAATTATCCTTAAAAAATGGACGATTATTATCAGAAGAACATTTTATTAATTTAAGGGCAGCATCTCATCTTGCAGGCTGTTCTTAGAAATAGCATTGCATTATGATCACATTCTACAAAAATGAAAGCGGGCTTATTCATGCCCAAAACCCAAACGACAGCTGCTGGATTAATGCGGTTTCTCCAACTGCAGAAGAAATCAAATACCTTCTTGAAGATTTAAAAGTTCCCGAAGCCTTTTATAATGATATAGAAGACATTGACGAACGTCCGCGTCTTGAAACTGAAAACGGATGGAATCTTATCATCCTAAGAATCCCGTTTAAGAGCAATGATGAAAAGCTTCCGTTCAATACGGCACCACTCGGGCTGATTTTTAATGAAGATGTTTTTGTTTCTTTATGTTTTCAGCCAAACGACATGCTTGACGATTTTGTGCTCTATACGCAGCGTAAAAAAATAGCAATTACTTCACATTATGATTTAGTGCTTAAATTATTGCTGTCCTCTAGCGTCTGGTATCAGAAATACCTGAAGCACATTAACCAACGTATTAAATTGGCCGAAAGCAATTTAGAAAAATCAATCAAAAATGAAGAGCTTCAGGCGCTGTTGCAAATTGAAAAGTGCCTCGTGTTTTTTATAACGTCTTTAAAAGGTAATGATATACTGTTCCACAGAATCAAGAATCTGAAAAACCAAAAAACAGATCTTAATCCTGATTTGATGGAAGATGTAGAAATCGAATTGCGCCAGGCAGAAGAAACTACAAATGTATATAGCAACATTCTGACAGGAATGATGGATGCTTATGCCTCTGTGATTTCGAACAATCTCAATGTTATTATGAAAAGGCTGACCTCTATTTCAATTATCCTGATGATCCCTACACTTGTGGCAAGCTTATATGGAATGAATGTGCCTAATAATCTTCAGGCAAGTCCATTAGGATTCTGGATTATCTTACTTATGTCGTTACTGATTTCTGTTCTGGGGGTGTTTATATTTAAGAAGCGAAATTTGTTTTGATTCTTTAAGAAAAGGAAAGGCAATTGCTAAAAAAACATTTTGATTCGCAAAATCCACCTATAAATCATAACTTCGCAAAAAATAATACAATTTACAATCAAAAAGTTATAAATGGCAACAATAGCAAATCAATTTGGAATGACTGAAGCCTTGCAACAATTGGGCTTGGCAGCAATTAACGAAGGAACTTCAACAGGAAACAGCTGGTTTTCAAATGGCGAGATCATTGAAAGCTATTCTCCGGTTGATGGTCAGCTAATCGGGAAAGTAAAAACTACTACTAAAGAAGATTATGAAAAAGTAATGAAAAGCGCAACCGAAGCTTTCAAAACTTTCCGATTAATGCCGGCGCCTCAGCGTGGAGAAATTGTTCGTCAGTTTGGTCAGAAATTGCGTGAGAAAAAAGATGCTTTGGGCAAATTGGTTTCTTATGAAATGGGTAAATCATTGCAGGAAGGTCTTGGAGAAGTTCAGGAAATGATCGATATCTGTGACTTCGCTGTAGGATTGTCCCGTCAGTTGCACGGATTGACAATGCACTCTGAACGTCCTGGACACAGAATGTATGAGCAATACCATTCTTTAGGAGTTGTAGGAATCATTTCTGCGTTCAACTTCCCTGTAGCGGTTTGGTCTTGGAATACAGCTTTGGCTTGGATTGCAGGTGATGTTTGTGTTTGGAAGCCATCTGAAAAAACACCTTTATGTGGTATTGCCTGCCAAAATATCATCGCTGAAGTATTGAAAGAAAACAATCTTCCAGAAGGAATTTCTTGTTTGATCAACGGTGACTACAAAGTAGGTGAGTGGATGACTTCTGATGTTCGTGTTCCGTTGGTTTCCGCAACAGGTTCTACAAGAATGGGTAAAATCGTTGCTCAGGCTGTAGCTGGACGCTTAGGAAAATCATTATTAGAATTGGGAGGAAACAATGCGATCATCGTAACTCCGGATGCAGATATTAAAATGACAGTTATCGGAGCCGTTTTTGGAGCTGTAGGAACTGCAGGACAAAGATGTACTTCAACTCGTCGTTTAATTATTCACGAAAGTATTTACGATAAGGTAAGAGATGCCATCGTTGCTGCTTACGGACAATTGAAAATAGGAAACCCGTTAGATCAAAACAATCACGTTGGACCGCTTATCGATACGCATGCGGTTGAAATGTATAACAAAGCTTTAGAAAAAGTAGTTGCTGAAGGCGGAAAAATTATCGTTGAAGGTGGCGTTCTTTCTGGAGAAGGTTATGAAAGCGGATGTTATGTGAAGCCGGCAATTGCTGAAGCGGATAACTCCTTTGAAATCGTACAGCATGAAACATTCGCTCCTGTTTTATACTTATTGAAATATTCAGGAGAAGTTGAAAATGCAATCGATCTTCAAAATGGAGTAGCACAAGGACTATCTTCTGCAATCATGACGAACAATTTGCGTGAAGCGGAAAGATTCCTTTCTGTGGCAGGTTCTGACTGTGGAATTGCTAACGTAAACATCGGAACTTCAGGTGCTGAAATTGGTGGCGCGTTTGGTGGTGAAAAAGAAACCGGAGGTGGACGTGAATCAGGTTCTGACGCATGGAAAGTATACATGAGAAGACAAACGAATACAATCAACTATACAACCAAATTGCCTTTGGCACAAGGTATTAAGTTCGATTTGTAAGATTTAGATATTCTTTATAATAAAAAGTCCTGCTGAAAAGTGGGACTTTTTGTTTAAAATTAATTGATTCTCTGAAATCTTACACCAAAAAAACTCCAATAAGTTTATGTTTTTTGGCTAACAGTAAATACTATATACACTGGAACAAGAAAACGAGTCTTTTTTTATTTTTCCCACAAGCTATCCGTAAAATATTGCTTGCTGTCTAAGAAATTTTCAACGACTTTAAAATTCAGCCGACTTGCCAGTTCCTCAATTTCTGTAAAGCTGTATTTTTTAGAAAGCTCTGTCCAGATAGTCTCATTTTTTTCAAAAGTAAACGATTTGTTAAGCACGCGACTGTAAAATCGCTGTTTAGTCAGGCTATACAAATAACTGTTTACCTCTCCGTTTTCAGGATTGTAATGGCAGTAAAAATCAAATTGGTCTATAGTAATATCCGCATCCAGCTCACGGTTGATACGATGAAGCAAGTTCATGTTAAACGCCTTGGTTATTCCATGCGGGTCATCATAGGCTTTCTGGATAATTCTTGGACTTTTCTGAAGGTCTATTCCAAGCAATAGCTTGTCTCCTTTTTTCATTCCCGAAGCAAACATTTGAAGCAATCGAAAAGCATCTTCTTTTTTATAATTACCAATATTGCCTCCCAAAAACAGGAATAGGTTTGGAGTATCGTCTTTGGCTATATCTTCCAGTACATCAAAATAATCACCAATTTTGGATTCCATTTTAAGTTTAGGCAAAGCAGCGAGCATGCTTTCTTCCAGAATCAATATAGCTTCTTCGGAAATATCAATCGGCATATAAGTAAAAGCTGCATTTTTATTCAGGAAAGCCTTAAGCAGCTGTTTTGTTTTTGTACCATCTCCGGAACCAAATTCTACGATATTGAAATTTCCATTAAAGGCAATCTTATCCAGTATTGCATCCGATTGCCAGGATAGAATTTCCAATTCGCAATTAGTTGGATAATATTCGGGCATTTTCATGATTTGCCTAAAAATTTGGCTTCCGCTATCATCATAAAAATATTTAGAAGACAATTGCTTCTTTTTAGCGGTCAGTCCTTCCAGGACATCTTCTGCAAAAGCAGTATAATGGATTGGTTGTGCAGTGTTCATAAGCAATTATTTTACGAGACGAATGCCATTGAATTGCCAGCGTTCGTGGGCATGAAAAAAGTTTCTGTAAGTTTTTCGGCTATGGTGTGATGGCGTGGCACACGAAGCACCACGAAGTACCATCTGGTTAATCATGAATTTGCCATTGTATTCTCCAATCGCACCTTCCGGTTTTTTAAAATACGGATAAGGCAGATAGGCACTGTTAGTCCATTCCCAGCGTTTTCCCCAATTGAATTTGTCGGCCGCGGCTTCCCATTCAAATTCAGTTGGCAGTCGCATTTTTTTCCAGGCGGCAAAAGCTGCGGCTTCATAAAAGCTAATATGCGTCAGTATTGCGTCAGGATTTATTTCTTCCAATCCGCTTACGGTATAATGATGCCATTCGCCATCTATTTTATGCCAGTACAACGGTGCTTCAATTTTATTTTCGGTAATCCATGACCAGCCTTCATCCAACCAATAATCGAAATTTTTATAGCCGCCACTTTGGACAAACTCCAAATATTCGGAATTGGTAACCAGCGATTTCGAAATTTCAAAATCATGCAGGTATACTTTATGTCTTCCATGCTCATTATCAAAAGAAAAACCTTCGTCTTCAAATCCTATTTCATAAATGCCTTCTTCGACTTTTACAAATCCGGATTCTTCATTTTCCTGTTTTTCCCAATCAATATTTTCATTATAAACCGGAAAAATCGGATTGTTCCCAAGAATATATTTAATATCAGTTATAAGCAATTCCTGATGCTGTTGTTCATGATTAAGTCCCAGTTCGATCAAATCTTTCAATTCTTCCGATTTAAGCTGTAACAGTATTTGCATGTGCATATCTACATAAGAACGGTATTCAAACACTTCCTGAACGCCAGGACGGGTAATGTTTCCTCTGTTAGCCCTAAAAACACGTTTTCCCACAAAATTGTAGTAGCTGTTGAATAAGAAACTGAAATCGTCATCAAAGATTTTATAATCCGGTAGATGTTCTTTTAAGATAAATTGTTCAAAAAACCACGTGGTATGTGCCAGATGCCATTTTGGTGGACTGACAAAATCGGCAGGCTGCGGTACAAAATCTTCCGTAGTGAGCGTATTGCAGAGGTGCTCGGTGTGTTTTCTAATAGAATGATAACGATCTGAAAGTGTCATTTATAGGATAGTTAGTATATCTAATTTACAAAGAATGTTTTACAGCTTCTTTTAAACTAGCTCATTTTAACCTATTTATAACACTGCTGGAATTTTTTTAAGGAATGGAAGCAACCTTTCCAAATGTTCTGCATCTATATAGAAATTGCTATGAAAAAGATTCCCTTGTAGCGGCGTTAAACCCGGATACTACATTTGACAGTAACTGCGAAACTATCAATCTTTTGCTTCAGGTTTGGTTATGATTACTGCAGCTGCATTTCACGTTATTCCGAAGTGTGACTGTCGTGTTACAACCGGAATAAAAAAGTCCCAATACCACTGGGACTTTTTCTTTTTACTAAAATCAAGAAATAAAAAATCCGATTTCTAATGAAATCGGATTTTGAATATGCTCAAGTGTAATCGTTACAGATTGAAGGATGCTCCAACATGAAAAACGAATTGGTTATTCAGACGGTCGTAACCAAACACATCACTTTTATATTTTGCAATCGGAACGCTAAATTCGGTAAATAATCCGAAGCCATTCGTGAAGAAATAACGTCCGCCCAAATGAGCGCCAAAGTTTCTTAAGCCTAAGTCCAGACCAGGATAGATATCTATGCTTTCCGGCAATCCCATCACATTTCCGATGTTGGCATTAAAACGAGCTTTCAAATCGAAACGATCTTCAAATTTAGAACCGTCGCCATCAACACCTAATAGATAAGTTGTATATCCGCCAACAGACATATTTTCTCCAATTCCATAGTCATAAGTTGCCATGATTCCTGTTGCATGATCCTGAAAGTTGGCTCCTACTTGAAACTTCTTGTCTGCTTTTCCTTTAAATGCCTGTGCATTTCCAATAAAAGCACTCAAAAGCAAAGCGATTGTTATAATTTTCTTCATGATTTAAAATTTTATGCAAATATATAAGATTTTTGCTTTTTTTGAAACAATTTAATTCCGACCGCTTTCTTCAGGATATAATGAATAAACCGGGTCGCTTTGCCAAAACCCCTTTGTTTTGATATCTAAAATTGTCAGAGGACCTTTAAATGCTGCTCCAGTATCGACATTCCAGATATTCGCCTTGTTAACAGGAACGGTTTCTCCAATTCGGGTTACCGGCGTATGGCCTATAAAAATTTCAGAGTAAAGATTGAATCTTTTTGGATAAAACGGACTGTCTTTTTCTAATGTGCTGTCAAGAGAAAGCGCATTTTCCCAAAGCGTACGTTCCCAATAAAACATTTTTGGAAAATACTCATAAGTAACTCCGTTGAGGTTGGTAAATCCGGCATGAACAAACAAACGATTGTGCTCATCTAAATGGTAATTTTCTAAAGTCTTTAGGAAATCAATATGCGTCTGTTTTTTTTCTGGTGACAGCAGGTTGTATTTTTCCATCGTAAGGCGCCCACCATGATTGAACCACTGCGGATTGTCTTTTTTTACCTCAAGCCATTGCAGTAGCAAATCGTCATGATTACCTCTTAAAAAGATACAATTATGTGTGGTTTTTAAAGCAATTAAAAAATCAATTACTTCGGGCGATTCACTCCAGCCATCTACATAATCTCCAAGAAAGATCAGGGTGTCGTTTGTAGTTACTTCGGCTCTTTTGAAGATTTGGTGCAGGGCTTTCAATCCTCCATGTATATCCCCAATAATTAAAGTTCTGTTCATTCTATAAGTATTGTCCTCAAATATCATAAAAAACAATTGATTATGTAAAAGAATAATTCACTTTTAGCGTTTAATTAGGATTGAAAAAGAAAAATAATGTTTTAAAATTCTTACTATTTAATAATTTCTTATGAAAAAAACTTACCCCCAACTTGTGTTTTTATTGCTTTTAGGGCCAATTCTATATGGCCAGAATATCATTAAGGGAAAAATTATTGATTCAGAAACCACAGAACCTCTTGCCTTTGCTTCGGTTGTTATTAATGGAGATAATAAGCAGGGAGTGTCTTCCGATATTGAAGGTGTTTTTGTTTATAAAAGCCAATCGCCTATTTCCAGCATCAGCTCTAGTTATATGGGATATGAAAATTTTTCTACTCCGGTTTTAAAAAATGACAGCGAGATACTTATCGCAATGGTCCGTTCCAAATTTGATTTAAACGAAGTAGTCATAGAATCAGGAGAAAATCCTGCCAATGCTATAATGCGAAAAGTAATCGCCAACAAAGAATCCAATAATCCGGAAAACATCAATTCCTTTAAATACAGATGTTATAACAAGCTGATTTATGATTATAAGTCGGATTCGCCAGACAAAAAAGACAGTCTGTTGATTCGTCAAAAACTAAAAGGAAGTCGTCTTTTTATGATGGAATCGGTAACAAACCGAAAATTTATAAAGCCCGACATTAGCGAAGAAGTTGTAATTGGTACTAAAGTTTCAGGATTCGAAAATCCAACTTTTGCTTCGTTGGCAACCGATTTTCAGCCATTTTCTTTTTACAAGGACAATATCAAGTTGTTTAATATCAATTACCTGAACCCGATTAGTAAGGGAAGTTTGAAGAAATATAAATTCAGGATTGAAGATACACTTTATCAGCAAAAAGATACCGTATATATCTTGTCATTCCGGCCACAGGCAAACAAAAATTTTGAAGGGCTAAAAGGGTTTCTGTATATCAATACGAATAAATATGCGGTGCAAAATGTTATCGCTTCACCTTTCGAGAAAGGAAAAATAGACATCAGGATACAGCAGCAGTATGCTTTTGTTGATAATAAATACTGGTTTCCGCAACAGCTCAATTATG
>CAZFGA010000044.1:0-26591 GCA_964518395.1 uncultured Flavobacterium sp. | reverse complement strand
CTGATTTCTTGATCAATGCTGGAGGTATCATTAACGTATATGCTGAAATCGTTGGTTATGACAGTGCTGAGGCTTTGAGAAGAACTGAAAACATCTACAATACTACATTGGAGATTTTCAATTTTGCTGAAACAAATAGTATTACTACACACCAGGCAGCTTTATCAATTGCTCAAAAGCGTATTGACGATAGAAAAAAAGAAAACGCTAAATAATTTAGGGTTTCAATAATATTACTATTTTTGCAAAGCGAAAGAAAATCTCTTTCGCTTTGTTAATTTTTAAAAGTTCTTATAAGGTGTTAAATAGAAGACATATCCGTGTAAAAGTAATGCAGTCAGTATATGCCATGCATCAAAACAATTCCGATAATCTTGAAAAAGAAGAAAAATTCTTGTTCTACAGTATCGAAAATATTCAAGATTTATACCTTATTATGCTGTCTTCTTTGGTAGAAATCCAAAAAAGAGAAGAAGATTTTCTTGACAAATCCAGCAAAAAACACCTCGCAACTCCAGACGAGCGTAATCCCAATAAGAAATTCATCAATAATCATGTTCTGCAATTGCTGCTTGAAAGCAATTCTTTAAGCATGGCTTTGGAGAATAGAAAAATTAATGACTGGCATCTGAATGATGACTATATCAGAATTCTTTTGGAGGAAATCAAAAACAGCGACCTTTATAAAGAATACATGAGCAATCGTGTAAATAATTTTGAAGAAGACAAGCGTTTTGTGGTTACCGTTTTTACAGAGCTGATTGCTCCAAATGAAAAACTTTACGAATATCTTGAAGATAATAAGCTAACGTGGATTGATGATATCCCGTTAGTGAATACACATATAGCCAAACAGCTAAAAGCGATAAAATCTACCGATGAAGATTTTTCAATTCCAAGAGTTTACAAAGATTCTGAGGATAAGGATTTTACTAAAAACCTGTTCCGAAAAACAGTATTGAATGAACCGGAATTGTCAAAAGAATTTATTGACAAAACTCCAAACTGGGATTCAGACAGGATTGCGGAGGTGGATACGATTATCTTAAAAATGGCTATTTGTGAGCTATTAAAATTCCCTTCTATACCTGTTAAAGTAACTATTAACGAATATTTAGAAATAGCAAAAGAATATTCTACGCCAAAAAGCAGTATTTTTATCAACGGAATTTTAGACAATCTTGTAAAAGATTACCAAACAGCAAATAAATTAAACAAAACCGGAAGAGGTTTGATGTAAATTAAATATTCAGAATCATGATTAAAAAAACTGTAGGTTTACTAGCAATTGCAACGCTGGTATTAGGTGTTTCTTGCAAAGAAAATGCATCTTCAAAGATCGAGGCTTCCAATGTTCAGGAAACAGCCATGCATGAAGAATCAGCCGGAAAGATTCCGGTAATGACTTTTAAAGAAAAAGAATTTGACTTTGGAACAATCAAAGAAGGAGACAAAGTAGAGCATGTTTTTACATTCACTAACACAGGAAATGCTGATTTGATTATTGCTGATGCTAAAGGAAGCTGTGGTTGCACGGTTCCTGAGTATAAAAAAGACGCAATCAAGCCAGGAGAAACCAGTACAATGAAAGTTACTTTTGATTCTACAGGAAAACCAGGAAAACAACAAAAGTCTGTAAATATTACGGCTAATACAGCTAACGGAAATGAATTATTAACTATTAGAGCAGAAGTTACGCCTAAAGCAGGTGGAATTGGAGTGACAAATCACTAAGATTATTATGGAACAATACGCAAATTTACTTTTATTCGGTGGAATGTTTGTGGTCATGTACTTTTTCATGATCAGGCCTCAACAAAAAAGAGCAAAAGCAGAAAAAGAATTTGAAACCGGTCTTAAAGTAGGAGACAAGGTAATTACAAAAAGTGGTCTTCATGGAAGAATTGCTGAACTTGCAGAAAGAACTGTTGTTCTTGAAACAATGTCGGGAAAACTAAAAATGGAGCGTTCTGCAATTTCTTTGGAACTGAGCAAAATGGCAAACGAAGCTAAATAATCGTTTTCTGTAAAAAAATAAAAAGTCCCGAGCAATCGGGACTTTTTTTATTATCTGTACTTGTCATTCAGGCCAGTTCCGTTTAAAATCATCGGCCTTATTTTGTCAAATCGTATGATTTTTGTTTTTTCCTGCTTTGCACTTTCAATATATTCCAGAAATTCTCGTTGTTTGAAAGGTGTGAATGATTCAAAAGCTTTTTTCAATCCCGAATCAGACTGGAATTGGCTTTCCATAAATTCAGAAACGATAGCTTCTTTTTTTGCCGGCTTGATTGAAAGTCCGGCTTTTTCATTTTCTATAGCTTCCTTGATATACGAAAACACCAATTTTTCATCTATTTCTTCCTTAGACTGAAAACGCCATTGCCTCAAAGATTTCGTAACGCCTTCATTGGCATTGACCAATACTTTTTTCGGGTCTTTCAGAAAAACACCATTGTAAAACCAAATGGTAAAGAAGTTTTTGAAGCCTCCAATTGCCAAAACATTTTTATTGTTCAAGGTATAAACGGGAGCACCCCATTTAATAGCCTCGACCAATTCTGTCTTGATGATAATTGACTTCAGGAAATCCAACTCTTCTTCCCATTGATTGGTTTTGTCCCATGTATGCTTTTCTTCCATTCCGGCGCTTATTTTTTTGCGGCAGTCAGTTCAGCAATTTTCACAATAACTTCAACCGCTTTCTGCATACTTTCTACAGGAACATATTCATATTTTCCATGGAAATTATGACCGCCGGCAAAAATATTTGGACAAGGAAGTCCCATATACGAAAGCTGGCAACCGTCAGTTCCACCACGAATTGGCTTGATGATTGGCTTGATACCCAATTCTTTCATTGCTTTTTCAGCAATATCAACAATATGCATGACCGGTTCTACTTTTTCTTTCATGTTGTAGTATTGGTCTTTCACTTCGGCAGTAGCGATATCGCCACCGAATTGTTCTGCAAATTTCTTGTTGATTTTTTTCGTGATCTTATGAACCAGTTTTTTTCTTTTTTCGAACTTCTTTTTGTCATGGTCACGGATAATCAATTCCAATACAGTTTCTTCAATTGTACCGTTCAAATGATGCACGTGAAAGAATCCTTCATAACCTTTTGTTCTTTCAGGAACTTCGTCTTTTGGTAATTTTGAAAGGAATTTGTTTGCAATCAACATAGAGTTGATCATTTTTCCTTTTGCATAACCAGGGTGTACGCTTTTTCCTTTGAAAGTAATCTTTGCACCAGCTGCATTGAAGTTTTCGTATTCCAATTCGCCAATCTGACTTCCGTCCATAGTATAGGCCCAGTCAGCATTAAATTTCTTTACGTCAAATTTATGGGCGCCACGTCCAATTTCTTCATCAGGGGTAAAGCCCACTCTGATTTTTCCGTGTTTGATTTCCGGATTCTGGACCAGGAATTCCATTGCCGTAACAATTTCTGTAATTCCAGCCTTATCATCAGCTCCAAGAAGTGTTGTGCCATCAGTAGTGATAATAGTCTGTCCTTTGTATTGCAACAGGTCTTTAAAATAACCAGGAGAAAGCACAATATTTTGGTCTTTATTCAAAACAATATCGCCACCATCATAATTTTTTACAATCTGAGGCTTGATGTTTGCGCCTGTGAAATCAGGAGTCGTATCAAAATGCGAAACAAACCCGATTGTTGGCACGTCATGATCCACATTGCTCGGCAGGGTAGCCATGATATAGGCATTTTCGTCAATCGTAACGTCTTCCATTCCGATTGCCTTTAATTCTTCTACTAATTTATTAGCCAAATCCCATTGTTTTTCTGTACTTGGAGTTGTATTTGAATTTGGATCCGATTCCGTATCAATCGTCACATAACTGATAAAACGGTCAATGATATGTTGCATACTATAAGTTTAAAAATGTGTCGCGAAGTTACGATTTATTTAAGTTTTTCTTATTTTTTGTACCAAGGTTTAACGATTATTTATCGAGTATCTGAAACTCTTTTTCAAGATTCAATCGTGCCTGACTTTCATATTTATTTTGAAAATATTCTGTTTTGAAAATGTTTTCCATATCCAGAAAATGTTCCAATACTTTTTTTCGTCCGTTGTTGTAGAGAAAATCAGGGTAAATGCTATATTCCTTTCTGATTTGCTGGTAGTAAGCAGCATAGGTTTCCCAGTCTTTTCCTAATACGGATAAATCAGCATCAGTAAAAAAGTTGGTATCGTTATCAGCAAAATTGTGTGATTTTGTGGCGAGTATCTGGTTCTCGCATTTGATGATTTTTTCTTCCGGATAACCAATCTGGCGAAGTCTTTCTACTGCTAAAGAAGCGCTTTCTTCTTCATTGTTGCTTTTAAAAGACTTGTAGATAATGTCATGATAGAATAGGGAAAACTGCAGGGTATCCCAATCTTCAAGTTTTTCTTGTATAGGTTCCAGCTCTCCGAAAAGATTTTCCAGATGCAAAAGAGTATGATAATGCCTTTTGCCGGAAGAATAATGTTTTTCGATTTCCTGCCAGAATTTTTCCTGCAAAGAATAATCTGTAGTGTGTTTTTGGAATAAATCTGTAAATTTTTGAGACAATGTTTTTTGCATAATTTAATCTCCAACAGTTATCAAATAGCCATTAAAATCTTGAATAATAAATTCACGACTACCATATACTCGTTTTGTTATTTCCTGAAAGATTATGGCATTTTTAGAACGGAGTTCTTCATAAAAAGCGTCAATTTCTGGAACCCAGATAATCAAATCAGTACATCCTTTATTGTAATACCCATTTTTGTTTATTTCGAAATCGGCATCCGCTTTTCCAAAGTGTATCTGGAATTCATCCCGTTTTACCATGGCGTAAACCGGAGGATCCATAAAATATCCAATAATCTCAAAACCCAATACGTCACGGTAATATTCTGCAGTTTTCACTACATCAGGAACAATCAGTTGTGGCGCGATTCCTATAAGCTTTGGCTTTTCCATGATGTGTCTTAGTTAGGGATATCCTGACCGAATTGGAGGATGTATCCGTTATTGTCATAAATAGCAAATTCTCGCATGCCCCATTCAAAGTTTTCTATAGGATAGCAGATATTTGCCTTGTCTTTTAGCTTTTCCCAAAATGCATCGACATTATTTATCGATATATAAAAAGAACCCGTAAAAGTAGGTTTTACAAATCCTTCATGACTGTTTGGTTTGGCCAGCATAATCACTATAGCGTCTCTGTGCAGGGAAGCCCAGCCCCAATCGTCATTTCTTTCATCACAAGTAAAATCGAGTGTTTTGGTATAAAAATCGATGGTTTCATCTAATTTTTCTGTCCAGAGTATCGGGCGC
The DNA here is from genome assembly GCA_964518395.1 of uncultured Flavobacterium sp. Classification (GTDB taxonomy): domain Bacteria; phylum Bacteroidota; class Bacteroidia; order Flavobacteriales; family Flavobacteriaceae; genus Flavobacterium. Next base: position 21,254 of record CAZFGA010000044.1, on the reverse strand, counting down.
AATTCTTCAAATTTCATAGCATACAGATGTTTCTTCCGTTAAAGATAAAAAAGTTTTGATCGCGCTTGTTTGCGGAAACCAATAAAAAAATCTTTTTAAGCATTTAATAATCGGTGGGATAATTCTATTTTTGCAGGACAACAACACAACACAAATACAATGTACAAATCGGTCATCCGTCCTATACTTTTTGGCTTCGATCCAGAAAAAATCCATTATTTTACTTTTTCCACATTACGTTTTTTGAATAAGATTCCGGGTGTCCAATCCGTTTTTAAATCATTATATCAAATCGACGATAAGCGTTTGGAGCGTGAGGTTTTCGGATTGAAATTTAAAAATCCTGTTGGTCTGGCTGCAGGTTTCGACAAAGATGCTAAATTGTATAAGGAGCTTTCGAATCTGGGTTTTGGTTTTATTGAAATTGGAACGCTTACCCCAAAAGGACAAGAAGGTAATCCTAAAAAACGCCTTTTCCGACTTAAAGAAGATTCCGCAATTATTAATAGAATGGGCTTCAATAATGGGGGTGTTTTTGAAGCCGTTGAGCGATTGAAAAAAAATAACGGTGTTTTGATAGGTGGAAATATAGGCAAGAACAAGCTGACGCCAAACGAAGATGCCGTTTCTGATTATGAAATCTGCTTTGATGCTCTATACGATTATGTTGATTATTTTGTCGTTAACGTGAGTTCGCCTAATACGCCAAACCTGCGTGCTTTGCAGGATAAGGAACCATTGACTCAGTTATTACAGACTTTGCAGCAAAAGAATACGACAAAGCCAAAACAAAAACCGATTCTCCTGAAAATAGCTCCGGACTTGACAGACGAGCAGCTTTTGGATATTGTAGATATTGTAAACGACACCAAAATTGCCGGAGTAATTGCTACCAATACGACTATTTCACGTGAAGGTCTTACCTCGGAAAACCAGAAAGAAATGGGTGGATTGTCAGGCAAGCCTTTGACAAAACGTTCTACGGAAGTCATCCGCTTTCTGTCTGAAAAAAGCAACAAATCGTTTCCTATCATTGGAGTAGGAGGTATTCATTCTGCCGAAGATGCTTTGGAAAAGTTAGATGCAGGAGCGAGTCTTGTACAATTGTATACCGGATTTATATATGAAGGCCCGGAATTAATCAAAAAAATCAATAAAAAGTTACTTCAGAAAAAGTAAGATTATTCCATAATCTGTTAGCATAAAATTGGGAAAAAACGATTTCGTAAAATAGAATTCTTTCCTATCTTTGGATTTCTATGGAACAAGTTAAAATTATAGAATGTCCGAGGGATGCAATGCAAGGAATTAAGGCATTTATCCCTACTGAAAAAAAAGTGGACTATATCCAATCCTTATTGCGTGTTGGTTTTGATACCATAGATTTTGGGAGTTTTGTTTCTCCAAAAGCCATTCCTCAAATGGCCGATACGGCAGAAGTACTATCGAAGCTTGATCTTTCCCAAACTAATAGTAAGCTTTTGGCTATTATAGCTAATACTCAAGGAGCTGAAATAGCTTCAAAACATAAAGAAATACGCTATTTGGGTTACCCTTTTTCTATATCGGAGAATTTCCAGATGCGTAATACGCATAAAACCATTGCGGAATCATTGGTGACTTTACAGGAAATTCTGGACATTGCTAACGCTACAGACAAAGAAGTCGTGGCTTATCTTTCAATGGGATTTGGTAATCCGTATGGTGATCCATGGAATGTGGAAATTGTGGGTGAATGGACAGAAAAATTATCCAATATGGGAGTCAAAATCCTATCACTTTCGGATACAGTAGGTTCTTCAACTCCTGAAGTAATCAATTATCTCTTTTCTAACCTGATTCCAAAATACAAACATATTGAGTTTGGTGCGCATCTTCATACGACACCAGACAGGTGGTTTGAAAAAGTTGACGCGGCCTATAAATCAGGATGCAGAAGATTTGACGGTGCCATACAAGGTTTTGGCGGTTGTCCGATGGCAAAAGATGATCTGACTGGCAATATGCCAACAGAAAAAATGCTCTCCTATTTTACGGCAGAAAAAGTGGCTACCCGCACCAGTCCGATGAGTTTTGAAAGCGCCTACAACGAAGCCACTAAGATTTTTACAGTATACCACTAAATTAAGGCTCGAAATTTGATACCTTTATAGCGGATTCTAGTTAGAAGTAGTTTGCCCAGATCTATAAACTTTCTTATAATATTTATATGCTTGGTTTTACCAAAAACCAATAGCTATTCTTTTAACCTACAGAAAGATTCCGTTCCCTATTATTTAGCAGAGTCAAAGAAAGTCGTTTATAGTGATTTTAAGCAAGCAGAAAAACTGCTTAAAAAAGCAGAAATTGTTGCCCAAAAATCAAAAGACCCAATTCTTATTGCAGATGTGGCCCATAATTATGGAGCAAGCTATTATATTGTGGGATCGTATGATGTCGCCCTTAAGAAATTTATGGAAGCTCTCTTGCTGTATGAAGCGAACAATCATACACTGGGAATTGCCAAATGTCTTATGGGACAAGGACTGATTCAACAGGGGATTGGCAGGAACGAGGAAGCCATTAAATTGTTTAGAGGTGCCAACATCCTTATCCGTGAATTGAAAGATACCGCTTTAGAGAATAAGGTGTACTTTAATATAGGAATATCTCAGATTGAATTGAAGGATTATGAGAGTTCCTATAAGAATTTCCATAAATCGTTGAAATTGGCAATCCGAAATAAAGATGCAAATATGGAACATCTTTCTTTCAACAGGCTCGGAAACCTACATTATCTTAAAAACGATCTGGATTCGTCAGCCTATTATTACCAAAAAGTGTTAGCCGATTCAGATCTTGCTAATGAATGGGAAAAGTCGTTTGCCTTTACAGGACTTTCAGAAGTTTATATCAAAAAAGAAAATTATAAAAAGGCGCAAGAATATGGGCTTAAAGGTTTTGAAGCGGCAAAAATTGCCCAGGCTAAATGGGATATTGCCCGAGCGGCAGAAATTTTATCGATTGCTTACAAAAATGAAAATAACTACGAGATGGCTTTTAAATATCTGGCTATCTGTAAATCATACAACGATTCGCTATTCAACGATACTAAATTAAAAGAGATTAATCTTCTGCAATTAAAACGGAAAGAAGCTGAAAATGAAAAGCTTATCGCAAAAAATGAAGCAGCACAGCATAAACTTAAAAATACACGATTGTTTTCTGTTTCGGTTATATTGTTTATGCTTTATCTCTTGACTATTATTTACCAATACACCAAGAACAGTAAGATTAAAGAAAAACTATACAATGAGTTAGAGGTTAAAAACCAGGATATTGAAAATCAAAAAGTACTTATAACCGCCCAAAATCATAACTTGAGCGAATTGAACCAGACTAAAAACAGATTGTTTTCGATATTGTCACATGATTTGAGATCGCCTATTGCTTCCATACAGCAGGTTTTGGGATTGTTGAAAGAAGGAGAAATCAGTGACGAAGAATTAAAAGTCCTTACAGAGCATTTGATTACACAGGTAGACAATACTTCTATCATGCTTAATAATATTCTGCATTGGTCGATGACACAGTTAGACGGAGCTAAGATCAATAAGGAAAATATTGATATGGAAGCTGTAGTCAGAGATTCAATTGCGGCTTTGGAACTGACAGCAAAGGCAAAAGAAATTAACATTGTCCATATCAATTCGCAGGAAGATGTTATTGTAGATGCAGATAAAGGACATGTGCAGATCATACTTAATAACCTGCTTTCTAATGCGATTAAGTTTACGCCATTCTCAGGAACAATCCAAATAAACTATTCTGAGGATGACGTTTACCATAATATCCATATAACGGATTCCGGAGTGGGAATATCTCAAGTCAAGATTGAAGAAATCCTAAACTTTGATAAAAGAATGGTTTCTGAAAAAGGAACAGGCTTTGAAGAAGGAACCGGTCTCGGATTACTTTTGGTAAAACAATTCTTGTCTGACAATAATGGTAAACTGGATATTGTATACCATCATGAAGAGGGAACAGAATTTATTGCGGCTTTGCCAAAAGCTAAAAATTTCTAAATAAACAGCCAGATTTCCTTTTCTCCTGAAAATTAACTATATTTGCACGCAATTTAACTACAAATTGCAACAATGAAAGCACACTCAACTAAAGTTATAGGAGAAGGCCTAACCTATGATGATGTCCTCCTGATTCCCAATTATTCTGAAGTTTTACCCCGAGAAGTAAGCATTCAATCTAAATTTTCACGCAATATTACATTAAACGTTCCAATTGTTTCAGCAGCAATGGATACGGTTACAGAAAGCGCTATGGCAATTGCTATGGCTCAGGAAGGTGGTATTGGCGTTTTGCATAAAAATATGACAATCGATCAACAGGCTGCTGAAGTAAGAAAAGTGAAAAGAGCCGAGTCAGGAATGATTATCGATCCGGTAACCCTGCCTTTAACAGCAACAGTTGGAGATGCCAAACAAGTAATGAGAGAATACAGCATTGGAGGTATTCCTGTGGTAGATGAAAATCAGATACTGAAAGGAATCGTTACCAACCGCGACCTTCGTTTCGAAAAAAATAATTCGCGCTCTATCTTAGAAGTAATGACAACAGAGAAGTTAGTTACGGCTGGAGAAGGAACTACATTAGAAGTTGCCGAAGGAATACTTCAAAAAAATAAAATTGAAAAACTACCGGTAATAAATGCCGACTATAAATTGGTAGGCCTGATTACCTTTAGAGATATTACCAAACTGACACAAAAACCAATCGCCAATAAAGATAGATTTGGACGTTTGAGAGTTGCTGCAGCTTTAGGTGTTACAGCAGATGCGGTTCAGAGAGCTGGTGCTTTGGTTGCAGCCGGAGTTGATGCAGTTATCATTGATACGGCTCACGGACATACCAAAGGCGTGGTAGATGTTTTGAAAAACGTAAAGAAAAGTTTCCCTGAATTGGATGTTGTTGTTGGGAATATTGCGACTCCAGAAGCTGCTAAATATTTAGTAGAAAATGGAGCAGATGGTATAAAAGTAGGAATAGGTCCAGGTTCTATCTGTACAACCCGTGTGGTAGCAGGTGTAGGATTTCCGCAATTTTCTGCCGTATTGGAAGTTGCTGCTGCCGTTAAAGGTTCCGGAGTTCCGGTAATTGCTGATGGTGGTATTCGTTATACAGGTGATATTCCAAAAGCAATTGCTGCTGGTGCTGACTGCGTTATGTTAGGTTCGCTTTTAGCGGGAACTAAAGAATCTCCGGGTGAAACCATCATTTTTGAAGGAAGAAAATTCAAGTCTTACAGAGGAATGGGATCGGTTGAAGCCATGCAGGAAGGTTCTAAAGACCGTTATTTCCAGGATGTAGAAGACGATATCAAAAAGCTGGTTCCGGAAGGAATTGTTGGACGTGTTCCATACAAAGGAGAATTGTTGGAAAGCATGCTTCAGTTCGTAGGCGGACTTAGAGCAGGTATGGGCTATTGCGGTTCAAAAGACATTCAGACTTTACAGGAAACAGGTCGTTTTGTTAGGATTACTGCGAGCGGTATTGGTGAAAGCCATCCGCATAATGTGACAATCACAAAAGAAGCACCAAATTACTCAAGATAATTTATGTCAATACTATATACAACCGGGGTTCATTTATGTTCTCCGGTTTTTTTATTTATGCTGAAGTATCTTTTTTCAGATTTTCGCTATCCCAGGCATGGTCGTCTGGTCCCATAGGATTAAGTAAGTCGCTTTTGAAAAGCTGTTCCTGCATTTCGATTTCTTCCATAGCCGAGATCATAAAAGCTTTTTTGTCATGACGTTTTTTGGCAAGCCTGAAAATTGCATCCTCGTCATATTTGATGAATCGTTGCCCTTGTCGGGTTGCAGAATAACGGCGATGGCCTAAATAAACCAAAGCATCAATACCCAGGTGAACGGCACTGTAAAGATTTTCACGGTAAATGTTTTCGATTCCCATGTCAATTATCTCAAATGCGTCATTCCTGTTTCGGGCTCTGGCGAGAATTTTCAAATGGGGAAAATGTTTTTTAAGCATTTCAATTACGATGAGGTTTACGGTTGGATTGTCAATTGCGGCAATAAATAATTTGGCATTTTCACAGCCGGCAGCTTTGAGTAGTTCCAATCGGGTAGCATCGCCATAATATACCTTAAAGCCCATTTTCCGAAGTGAATCCACACGATCGGAATCAAGATCGAGAATAGTTGCCGGAATCTTATTGGTTTTTAAAAGACGCCCGATTGTACTTCCGAAATTTCCAAAACCCGCAATAATTACCTCGTTGTTTTCATTGATTTCGTCATAAGTATTGGATTCTTTTTCTTTTATACCAAAATAAGGGTCGATCAGTCGTTCATTAATCAGCAGCAAGAAAGGAGTGGAAATCATGCTAATGGCAATAATGGCCATAATCTGGTTGGCGAGTATATTCGGGATAATATTCAACTGCATGGAAAAGCTCATAATTACGAAGCCGAATTCTCCTGCCTGGCTCAAACCAATGGAAAAGATAAAGTTCTGGTCAATTTTTTTATTGTACAGTTTCCCGATCCCTAAGAAAACAAAGAATTTGATCATCGTTAGTATAAACCCGAAAATAAGGATAAAGGCAGGATTGTCGATAATCAGCCTGAAGTTTATCGAAGCGCCAACACCAATAAAAAAGAGCCCTAAAAATAATCCTTTGAAAGGCGCAATATCGCCTTCCAGTTCATGGCGGAATTCGGAATTGGCCAAAACCACTCCTGCCATAAAAGCACCTAAGGCCGGACTTAATCCAACTATTTGCATTAAATAGGAAACGCCCAATACAAGCAAAAGCGCAGAAGCAGTGAATAATTCCTGTAATCTCGTTTTAGCAATAATATGGAGCAAAGGCACAATGATATATTTCCCACCAAAATAAATGGCAGCAATAACTCCTGTCACAATTAAGGTTTGTAGCCATCCATCAAGATTTGAAATCAGAGAATGATGCAGGTCTTCATCAGGAATTATGTTTGAACTGGAAGCCAACAAGGGAATGAGTGCAAGAATAGGAATAACGGCTATGTCCTGAAAGAGCAAAACGGCAAAAGAAGAGCGCCCAACGGATGTTTGTAGCATCCCTTTTTCCTTTAATGTCTGTAATACAATAGCAGTTGAAGATAATGATAATGCCAGCGAAATAGTCAATGACGTTTGCCAGCTCCAATCGAAAATAATAGAAGAACAGACAAAAAGCACCAATGAAGTAATGCCCACCTGAAGCGATCCCATACCTAAAATGAAACGCCTCATTTTCCAGAATTTATAAGGATCCAATTCCAGTCCAATTAAAAACAACATCATGACCACGCCAAATTCAGCAAAATGCATCAGGTCTTGCCCTTCAGATCCAATAAAACCCATGACGAAAGGTCCGATAATGATTCCTGAAAACAAATATCCTAAGATGGAACTCAGCCCGATTTTTTTGGCTATCGGGACACAGATTACTGCTGCGGCCAGATAGATTATTGCCTGAAGAAAAAAACTATTTTCCATGTCAAATATTTTTTGATTGCATCCAATCGTTCATGTAGAAAAACTCCTGTAATTTTCGAATATCAACTTCGTTATTTTCAAGATAGCTAAGCAGCCGTGCATAAGAGGCTCCTTTTTCATGACAGGTCTGCTCGTCCATTTTGTGCGTGCCGTGAATTACAAAAGGCGGCAAGTATTCCATACGACAAACTTTAGCTGTTTGACTAAAAGGGCGTAGTAATTCCGGTATTGTAAATAGTTCTACTCCTTCTTCAGAGTAATTTTCGGCATTAGCACCCGTGGTTATGGCTTGAAAAATGATTTTGTCTTGCAGTGCTAATCCGTGTTTTCCATATGCCCAGCCGTATTCCAGCACCATGTCTATCCATTGTTTCATCAAAGGTGGACAACTGTACCAATACATTGGGTGTTGCCAGATAATAATGTCATGCTGTTTTAGCAGTTCTTGCTCATATTTGACATCGATATCAAGCTCAGGATAAAGTTCGTATAAGTCGTGAAAGGTAATGTTTTCGGAATCCGGAATATGTCCCGCTAAAATTCTATTCGCAAAAGATTTTTCGAATAAGGGATGGGCAAACAATATTAAAATTCTGTTCTTCGACATCAAATTAGTTGATAGTTGGTGGTGGATAGTTTATAGTTGGCAGTGGGTAGTTATAGTTGGGGTAGATGTTGAAATAATTTTGACAACTTAAATATCGGAAAAAAAAGAAAATCAGCAAAAAAAAAAATCTCGAGCAATATTTATGTTTTTGCCCGAGACTTTTTTATAGTATTTGAATTTTAAATCTTAGATTCCTAAGTAATTGCTTGGTGTAATTACTAGCAATTCTGCTTTTACAGCATCAGAAACATCCAAGGTTTTGATAAAATTATGGATAGATTCTTTGTTCATTACTTCGTTGGTTCTTGTAAGTCCTTTCAAGGCTTCGTATGGATTTGGATAGCCTTCTCTTCTTAAAATAGTTTGGATAGCTTCGGCAACAACAGCCCAATTTTTTTCCAGATCTTCTTCAAATTTTGCTGCATTCAGCAATAGTTTGTTTAATCCTTTTAAAGTAGCTTCAAAACCAATAAGCGTATGGCCCATAGGCACACCAATATTTCTTAATACCGTACTATCGGTAAGATCTCTCTGTAATCTTGATAATGGAAGTTTTGCAGAAAGGTGCTCAAAAATGGCGTTTGCAATTCCAAGGTTTCCTTCTGAATTTTCAAAATCAATTGGATTTACTTTATGCGGCATAGCAGATGATCCAACTTCGCCGGCTTTGATTTTCTGCTTAAAATAATCCATTGATACATACGTCCAGATATCTCTGTCCAGATCAATCAGGATAGTGTTGATACGTTTTAATGCATCAAAAAAAGCTGCAAAATGGTCGTAATGTTCAATTTGAGTTGTTGGAAACGAATGTTGTAATCCCAAAGTTCCTTCAACAAAATCTTTTCCAAATTGTTTCCAGTCAATTTGTTTGTAAGCAACATGATGGGCATTGAAATTTCCGGTGGCTCCTCCAAATTTGGCAGCAAAGGGAACATTAAAAAGAAGGCGCATCTGTTCTTCCAGTCTTTCTACAAATACGGCTATTTCTTTGCCTAATCGCGTTGGAGAGGCTGGTTGTCCGTGAGTTCTGGCCAGCATTGGTACATTTGCCCATTCCGTACTTAATTCTTTAAGTTTGGCTGTTAACTCGATTAGTGATTTAAGATATACTTCCTGAAAAGCTTCTTTTGTAGATAACGGAATTGCAGTGTTGTTGATATCTTGAGAAGTTAATCCAAAATGGATAAACTCTTTATATTCGGATAATCCAAGTTTGTCAAAAGCTTCTTTGATAAAATATTCTACGGCCTTGACATCATGGTTTGTTGTTTTTTCAATTTCCTTGATGGCTTTGGCGTCCTCAGCACTAAAGTTTTTATAGATAGCTCTTAGGCTGTCAAACAAAGATGCATCTACAGTTTTTAGCTGTGGCAAAGGAATCTGGCGTTGTGCGTGATTCTTACGGCTTCGTCTAAAGCGGGTACGGCTTCGCCAAACCATACGATATGTGGGCGGAGCTGATGTCCGCTAGAGTCCAGATTTCCTAAAAATAAATCGTCCGTCAATAGGAGATATAGCGTTTAGTTCAGTTAGCGTTGTCATTTTGTGTTGTTATTAAGCGCAAATATACTTTATCTGTCTGACGTATAAAAGATAAAAAGCGATATTAGGCAAGCAAAAGCAGCTTTTCTTTTAGTATTTTCATGCCTTCTGAAGCCGTTTTGGGAATAATTTCCAATTCGTTACTAAGGTTAGTGATTCGGGCAGGATTTAAATCGACATAATATAAAGGCGTTCCCGGTTTTGCAAAATCAACCAAACCTGCGGCAGGATAAACTTGCAGTGAAGTACCTACTACGGCAAAGAAATCGGCGTTGTGCGTGATTCTTACGGCTTCGTCTAAAGCGGGTACGGCTTCGCCAAACCATACGATATGTGGGCGGAGCTGATGTCCGCTAGAGTCCAGATTTCCTAAAAATAAATCGTCTTGCCAATCTATTATATGGCGGTGGTTTTGAGTACTGCGTGCTTTGAGCAATTCGCCGTGCAGGTGCAATACTTTGGTGCTTCCTGCTCTTTCATGAAGGTCGTCCACATTTTGCGTAACGATGTGTACATCGAAATGCTCTTCTAATTCTGCCAGAATTGTATGGGCGGCATTTGGCAGTACTTCTTTAAGCTGTTGTCTTCTTTTATTGTAGAAATCCAAAACCAGCTCAGGATTTTTTTTCCAGCCTTCTGGTGATGCGACTTCCATAATATCATGGCCTTCCCACAATCCGTCTGAGTCGCGAAAAGTTTTGATGCCGCTTTCAGCACTGATTCCGGCTCCGGTAAGAACTACAAGTTTTTTTTTCATACTGTTTGTGTTTCAGGTTGTAGGGTTTCTTTTTCCAACAGTAATTTCCCCCAATCGTTTAATTGCCATAAAACGAGAACAAGTTTTTCTCCTAATTCTGTCAAGGAATATTCAACTCGTGGTGGCAGCTCATTAAAAGTTTCTTTGGTTAAGATACCGTCATTTTCCATTTCTTTCAATTGCTGGTTCAATACACGTCGATCTACTTTGGCGATACCTCTTAAAAATTCACTCGGCCGTTTTTTACCTTCGTTGATTTGCCATACGATTGGGATTTTCCATTTCCCGGATATAGAATTCACGGCAATTTCTAATGGACATATTTTATTTTCTGTTGCTCTTTCCTTTGCTTTCATGAAATTGACTTTTTGTTCACTAGGGGATAAAAATATGCGGTATTGCTTATCTACACCGAATTTTGGATTTTTACAAAAATAATCAAAGAAAGATTACAAGATATATCATTACTGAAGAAACACTATAGGTTATGTCCGAAATAAAAAGAAAAGGAGCCCGTTCCGTAAAAGATATTCCTGCAGCTATTCTCGAACAGTTGAACAGCGGAAAAATAGAAACGGCAAATCTGGTCGAATGGCTGGCAGTTGACCAAAAAATACTGCTTAAAAGTCTACTCGAAGGCAAAGGAAGAATAGAGTATTTGGTTCCAATTTTAGAAGATATTGAGCAATTAAAAAAACAAACCGTCAATACTATCAATGAAACCATAGGAAAAGGGCTTTATAAGCAGGCTTTACAGACTGATGATTCTCAATTTTTGACAGAAATGGTTTCACATTCTTCCGATCTGGTTCGCTGTTGGGCGACTTATTATATTGCATGTGATGAAAGCCGTACTTTAAAAGAAATGCTGGAATTGATAAAGCCGTTTGCAGCAGATAGCCATTTTGGAGTAAGGGAAATTTCATGGCTTTCCGTACGGAAATTAATTTCTGAGGATATTGATGGAAGTATAGAAATCCTTTCGGAATGGACAAAAAGCAAAGATGCAAATGTACGACGTTTTGCAAGCGAAGCAACCCGACCTCGTGGAGTTTGGTGCGAACATATTGATGTGCTGAAGCGCCAACCGGAATTAGGTCTGCCAATTTTGGAGCCTATGCGTTCTGATAAGGCAAAATATGTACAGGACAGTATTGGCAACTGGCTGAATGATGCCAGTAAATCGCAGCCTAAATTTGTAATGGAACTTTGTGAAAGATGGCGTAAAGAATCTCCTTGCAAGGAAACAGATTATATCATTAAAAAAGCACTTCGCACAATTGAGAAGGCTTAGAACTTAGCAGCTTAGTTACTAAGCCGCTAAGCTACGCTTTCCCTAAGGTATAAAGTTGTCCTAAAGTAGGTGTTGGGCTTCCGCCAGCGGGTTCGAGTGTAATTCCGAAAGCTTCTGCTTCCTCTGCTTTTTCAACTGTAAATAAACGTTTGGTATTACCTTTGAAATTTTCAAGAAGCCCGATGCTTGTAGGTGTTAGCGGATTGAGCTTTAAAGCCCATACTTGATAAACCATTCCTTCCGGCGGTTCTGGAAGTCCTGTAGCATCTATATGTACGGCTTTACTCGTTTTATTCCAATAAACTTTTGAGTAGGACAGAGGCGAAACTTCCTGTCCTTCCATAGCGACTATCGTATTGCTGTTATCACGCACAATTGCCAGTGCAGCTTCTGTATTTTTGTTTTGCAGATCAAGATCGCTTACAGATTTTTGTAATTTACTTTTTTCGGTTTCTATGGTTTCGATTTTGGATTTTTTGTCTTCTAATTGTACGTATTGGTATCCAACACCAATCATCAGTAATATAGATGCCGCCCAGCCTAAATAGAGAGCAATACCTGGTTTTGGCTTTTCATCGATTGTTATTTTGTGTTTGATTAATAGGGAGGCACGTATCTTTTCGTAGTTTTCCGAAGAAAGAAAAGGAGCTACGCTTTCAGAAAAATTGATGATGGCTTTCTCTATCGACACAATTTCATTACGAATGTCTTCGTCATTTTTGGCCATTTCTGTGACTTTGCTGAATTCCGGCTCGTCCAATTGTCCAAAAACATACAATTCTAAAATACCTGACTCTATGTATTCTTGCTTGTCCATTATACTTTTAAAAAGTTTCTTAAATCATTAATACAGTTTCTGTTTTGTGTTTTGATGGTGCCCAACGGAATCTGCAATTCCTCTGATGCTTCCTGTTGCGTATATCCTTTAAAGAATAACAGGTCGAGAATCTGTATGCATTTCGGTTTCAGTTTCTTGACAAATTCCTTGATTCCGATGGTGTCAATCTTATGATTCAATTTGTTACTGTCATCAAGAAGATGTACGAAATTGTCGGAAGAAAGGTTTTTTTGTCGGTTGTTAAAGCCTTTTGAACGAAGTCTGTCAATAGAAGCATTTCGGGATATATTAAGTATCCAGGTGTAGAATCTTCCTTTGGATTCATCATAGCTGTCAATATTTTTCCATATTTTCACAAAAGTTTCCTGAAGAATGTCTTCAGCTTCTTCATGATCGCGTATGAGATTGTAAATAACACTAAAAAGACTTTTAGAATACATATCATAGAGCAGGGTAAAAGCTCTATCGTCTTTTTTATAAATTTGCAACAGTAGTTCTTCCTGAGTCATGGTCAGATTTTAGGTAAGCCAAGTTAAGGAAACTATTTTATAATCCACTTATTAATGAAAGAAAAATACTGGGAAATCGAATATCTGTCTTATCTGGAAGGATTTCTGACAGAAAACAGAGTAGAGAAGTTTTTAAAAATATTGGAACAGCGTACCAATCACTTTACAATTGCATTGGAAGATATCTACCAACTTCACAATACGAGTGCGGTTATGCGTAGCTGTGAAGTGTTTGGTATTCAGAATCTTCACGTTGTTGAAGAAAAATACGGTAAAACAATTGACAAGGAAATTGCTATGGGAGCCCAAAAATGGGTAGATGTTAGCCGATACAATTCCAATGCTGACTGTCTGAAAGCGTTAAAAGAAAAAGGCTACCAGATTATTGCTACAACGCCACATAATGATTCCTGTTTATTGCACGAGTTTGATATTACAAAGCGTTCGGCCTTATTTTTTGGTACCGAAAGAAAAGGACTTTCTGACGAAGTAATGGATGAAGCAGACGGGTTTCTGAAAATCCCAATGGTTGGCTTTACAGAAAGCTTGAATATTTCGGTTTCAGCAGCGATAGTGATACAGGACATCACCAGTCGTTTACGTCAATCTGATATAGACTGGAAACTGACTGAAGAAGAAATATTTTCTAGAAGATTGGCATGGGCTAAAAACTCTATCCGTGATATTAAAAGGATAGAAGAACGTTATATGGAAGTGAATAATATTTCTCATTAAAAAAGGAAGGCATTGCCTTCCTTCTTTATATGTAACCGACTTAGATTTTTCTAGGTCTTAAGATTTGTTTTAGCTTTTCTTTATCTTCCTTATAGGTTTCAATTTCACCTATATTACCTAGTGTGAATGACAATAAAGTATTGTTTGGTTTTTTTAGCTTATTTTCTTTCTTGGCTTGGATATTTCGGTAAATATAGACTGGGGTTTTTAGTACTCCCCATGGAATTCCCCACCATCCTAATAATGCGGTTGATCGAATAGCGTCATCATTTATTTTGTCTAAACAACATCCGCAAGCAATTGTAGGCTCAGTACTAGAACGTGTCAAAAATAAAAAACTTTTAACGGTATAAGAAACGGTACCGTTGAGTTGTTCTTTATGATTGCCGCAAACCGGACAAGGCAGTTCTCTTAATAGCATAGAATAAGCTTCAAGCTCTTCCATCGTATATTCTTTGTTTTGAGCTTTTGCCCCTGAAACCAGATTTGGATTTAAGTTTCTTTTCTTAACCTCATTTTCTATAATCTGATATACTTCAGGTCTTAAACCTTGGGTGTCTGTTGCTGCGATTCTTTCTAATTCAGCATCAGACATTCGCGCATAATTTTCCTCAATAAGTTTTAGGTCAAATCCTGACATAAAATATTTGTTTTTGATTATTTATTGTTAGGGATAGTCAAGCTATCAAGGCAGGTTAACTGATGTTATGCCGGAAAATTATTTTTTCCCTTTTAGGATTTTATATTCTTCGTAGCATTCGTTGATGGCATCCATAATTTGCAAATCGTTAGCGGTTTTTACAAAAGATTCAGAATAGTTGCAACGTTCCAGAATTTCAGCTATTTCATTAGGAGTAACTCCCAATAAAGCACCTAAAGTTTCTCTATCGAATTTTGAAGCCAGAAGATTTTTTACGGCATCATCCTTCTTCATTTCTTTGAGCCTTTTGAGTTCCGTAGGTTTTTTTCCAAAGAAATTATAAAGCATGTCAGCAGGGTTGAAGATGGAGCCTACTACTTTAGAAAAGGCACCTGGAGCATATCTTCCCATTTCATAACCTTGTGAAAGGCCAGAAATACTGTATCTGTAATTTTCTTTTATAGGGATGATCTTGTAATCGATTTCCAGATATCCGGTCAAATTGTATTGATTGATGACTACTTCGTCCAAGGCATAGGCCTTTTCAGTCATTTTAATTTTTGTGCTTTTGGTTTTAAACCAGTCGTTGGTAACCCTTACTTTGATGGATTTATATCCCAAAGTCGAAATGTGAAGTGTATCGTTAACTTCGGCAACCAGCTCAAAGTAACCGCTTGCATTCGTTGTTGTTCCTTTAACCTTGTTGAGGTTAATCACACTAACGTCTGCCAGGGGGAGCAAAGTATTGTCGTTAATTACTGTAGCCGAAATTTTTGTATCCTGTGCAAAAGCAAAAGAGGTTACGAAAAAGAAAAAGAAAACTGCAAAATATCTCATAGCCTTGTTAGAAGCGTTAAAAGTAATAAAACTCTTTAAGATATTTTGCAGTCTGTATATAATTATAAGAAAATTAACTAAAAGATTTAGTCTCTTCTAGTTCTTCTTGGTTTCGGAAATTCCGATCTGTTTTCAGGACGTCTTGGTGAACGTTCAGAAAATCCACCTTCTCTTCTTGGACGATCAGAGCGGTCTGAACGATCTGAAGAAAAACCTTCGCCTCTGCGTGGTCTGTCTGATGAACCACCTCTGTCGCTTCCACTTCTGTCGCTTCTGAATCCACCTTCTCTTCTTGGAGCTGAATTTCTGTCGCTTCTGAATCCGCCGCCACCGCCAGATCTGTTTCCTCTGCCGTTGTGGTCTCTTCTGGAGCTGCTTCTGCCACCTCCGTCGTTTTTAGAAATCTCAACATTGATTTTTCTTCCTTCCATTTCGATTCCGTTCAATACATCCATTACTTTGTCTGCATGTTCAGCATCCGTATTGAAGAAAGAGAAACCTTCTTTTACATCTACTTTGAAAACGTCGTCGCGTCCAAGATCCAAAGTTTCTTTCAGGAAGTCTTTTAAAGACATCCAGTCGAAATTATCTCTTGAACCGATGTTTACGAAATAACGTACTGCACCGTTGCTATCTCTGGAAACACCTTCACTTGAAGGACGTCTTTCGCCAGCAGATTGCGCAGAAATATCTCTGTTTTTCTTGTAGTAGTTGATGAAACGGTTAAATTCTACCGAAACCATTCTCTTGATCAGCTCTTCTTTTGTAAGTGCTTCAAAAACGTTGTTGATTGCCGGAAGATAGTTGTCAATTTCATGGTCTACTTCTGTATCCTTAATCTTGTTAGCCAAGTGTAACAGCTGGATTTCGCAGATTTCGATTCCGGAAGGAATTGGTTTCTCTTCGAATTTCTGCTTGATGATTTTTTCTATAGCAGAAATCTTGCGCAATTCGCTTTTTGTTACGATTACGATAGAAGTACCCAATTTTCCAGCACGTCCGGTTCTTCCTGAACGGTGGTTATAGGTTTCTACTTCGTCAGGAAGCTGGTAGTTGATTACGTGAGTTACGTTGTCAACGTCAATTCCACGGGCTGCAACGTCAGTCGCTACAAGCATCTGGATTTGTCTTCCACGGAAAGATTTCATAACGCCATCACGCTGTGCCTGAGATAAATCGCCATGCAAAGCAGCGGCACTGTATCCGTCTTCTATTAATTTTTCAGCAACTGCTTGTGTATCTCGTTTCGTACGGCAAAACACCACAGAAAAGATATCCGGATTAGCATCAGCTAATCTTTTCAATGCTTCGTAACGATCACGAGCATTTACCAAATAAAATTCGTGTGAAACTGTAGCAGAACCAGAGTTTTTGGTTCCTACAGTAATTTCTAATGGCTCGCTCATGAATTGTTTTGCAATTCTAGCTACTTCTGCTGGCATCGTAGCCGAGAACAACCATGTGTTTTTGTCGTCTGGTGAAGTTGAAAGGATATTTACGATATCTTCATAAAAGCCCATATTCAACATTTCGTCTGCTTCGTCAAGTACGCAATAGCTAATTTGTGAAATATTCACCAAACCTCTATTGATCATGTCCTGCATTCTCCCCGGGGTAGCTACAACAATTTGTGCTCCTCTCTTAATTTCCCTAGCCTGCTCTGTAATGCTGGCACCGCCGTAAATCGCAACTACATTAATACCTTTTTCGTACTTAGAGTAGTTTTTGATTTCATTTGTAATCTGCAAACAAAGTTCGCGTGTTGGTGATAAAACCAACGCCTGAGTATTTCTATTGTCGGCATCAATCTTTTGGATAAGCGGAAAACCAAACGCTGCTGTTTTCCCTGTCCCTGTCTGAGCCAACGCAACCATGTCTGTGTCTTGTGCCAATAATAGGGGAATCGCTTTTTCCTGCACCTCTGTCGGATTTTCAAATCCTAGATCTAAAATCGCCCTCTGCAGCGACTCACTCAATCCTAATTGTTCAAATTTGTTCATATATTTATTTAAAATAGGGTGCAAAGGTACGTTTAATAAATCATTAAAACTAATGTAAAAACGAAGTTTATTTTTTTATGAATAATTGAAAATCAGACGGTTATTTTTTTTAAGTGTTCGATAAGTTGCCTCACAGCTTGTGCACGATGGCTTACTGAGCCTTTTTCTTCGAGAGAAAGTTGCGCAAATGTGTAAGAAAAACCATCTGGAAGGAACACCGGATCGTATCCAAAACCATTCGTTCCTCGTCGTTCTGAGATGATAGCGCCAAATATTTTTCCGCTAAATAACGTCTGTTGTCCCCTTAAATTCAATGCAATAACAGTTTTAAAATTGGCTTTCCTGTCCGTTTTGCTTTCCAATTCCACTAATAGTTTGTCAATATTGTCCTGGTCGTTTTTATGCTCGCCGGCATAACGCGCAGAGTAAACGCCAGGAGCACCACCCAAAGCATTGACTTCCAATCCTGAATCATCGGCAAAACAGTCATAGCCATAATTTTTAGTAACATAGTCGGCTTTTAGGATAGCATTGCCTTCAATCGTGTCTGCTGTTTCAGGGATATCTTCATGGCAGCCTATGTCTTCCAGACTCAATATCTGGATGTCTTCAGGAAGTAGACTTTGTATTTCTTTGATTTTGTTTTTATTGTTTGAGGCGAAAACGAGCTTCATTTTTTTGGGTTTTAGGGTTTTGATTTATGAATGCAAATGTACTTCAAGGAAAAGTTTGTGGGATATATTTGAGATTTCAGATGTAAGATTTTTGAGATGAGGTAAAATTTGGCTTCGACCCTAAATCAGAAATCCTAAATCAGAAATTCATAGATGTTTCGATTTAGGAAATACGCTTCAATCTGAAATCTTACATCTGAAATCAAAAGCTTTCTACTACCAATCATAATTCGTTAATTTCTTTCTTGAAAAAGTTGACATAAAAAAAATGAGCCGGATCCAACCCCTGTTCGAGTAGGGCAGCATTGATAAGTCCTATTTTTTCTTCGTTGAGTTCTTCCGGATTTGAGAAGTTAAGAAAAGTGACAAATTCTTCGCTGTTATGAAATTTAAAGCTGAGAGGTGTATTTAAAGAATATTGTGTAATCTTAAAATCGAGCTTGCTGCCGAGTTCTCGGATATGTTGCTCTGATTCTATGAAACCGTTTTTAATCAGTGATTCGATGATGGTCTTGAAATTATCGTTCATGGTGGCTGATTTATAAAATTGTCTTACTAATATACGATTTAAAAATGAAATGATTGTTATGGTAAATTCAACAGCTTTTTTTGATTTTGTTATATTATATTTAGCATGGTTTTTATTTTTTGAATCCAATTTATCGATAGCTTTGGCATAGTTAAACTCTGAAATCAGATGACTTTTATTTTTACTCTCGGTGTTCTGCTGGCAATTTCTGTCTTTTTGTTTTTTAATCACCCGAAATTTGGCCGACGCCCGTCAGGCAAACGAATTGAGCGCATTAAAATGCTTTCGAATTATGGGAAAGGGCAATTCCAGAATGTTTCTGATACGCCCGATCTTACCGATGGAGCGAATCTGTATACCGTTTTGAAGGACTTTTTCTTTGGCAAGAGTAAACGAAATATTCCTTCTGGAGTTATTCCTTCACAAAAAAACGATTTGAAAAATCTTGATCCCGAAAAAGATTTGCTAGTGTGGTTTGGCCACTCTTCCTATTTTATGCAACTAAGTGGAAAGACTTTTTTGGTTGACCCGGTCTTTAGCAACCATGCTTCGCCCTTGTCCTTTACTGTAAATGTATTTAAAGGTGCCAATGTGTATAGTGCTGCCGATATGCCTGAGATTGACTTCTTGCTCATTTCGCACGATCATTGGGACCATTTGGATTATGATACGATGCTCCAACTGAAACCAAAAATAAAAAGAATTATTACCGGTATAGGCACGGGAGAGCATTTCGAGCGTTGGAATTTTGATATGAATATTGTAGACGAGCTTAACTGGCATGAAGCTTTGGACTTGGGCTCAGGTTTTAAGATAAATACAGTTCCGGCCCGACATTTTTCAGGAAGAGGCTTTAAGAGAAATCAGGCAATCTGGTTGGCCTTTGTACTCGATACGCCAGAGAAAAGAATATATGTGGGTGGCGATTCCGGCTATGATACGTTTTTCAGACAGACGGGAGATGCATTCGGACGATTTGATCTTGCCATCTTGGAATGCGGACAGTATAATAAAAACTGGAAGTATATTCATATGAGGCCGGAACAGACCGTACAGGCGGCGTTAGATCTGAATGCTAAGGTATTGCTTCCGGTACACTGGGCAAAGTTCCCGCTGGCACTCCACGATTGGGATGAACCTATTATTAGAGCCGTAGCTGCAGCAGAAAAAACAGGACAGCCGATAGTGCACCCGATGATTGGTGAAATGCTGGATTTGGATGTGTTGGATAGTAAGGTTAAATGGTGGGAAAAAGTTGATAAATAGATAATAGATAATAGTTTATAGTGGATAGTTTATAGTGGATAGTTGGTAGTGGATAGTTATTAGTAGCATAAATCCAAAATCTTAAGTCGTAAATCTAAAATCCCTATTTCCATAAAAATGCAAAAGCCGACCTGGAGCGATCGACTTTAGCGGTGAGAGCGTAACCCTGTTTCCAGGTCTCTCGCTGCAAAAGTAATCTTATTTATTAGAACTGCAAGAATTATTTAATTAAAAGTTTATAATAGATAATAATAGTTGATAGTTGATAGTTGATAGAGGATAGTTTTTAGTCATAAATCTAAAATCATAAATCCCAAATCTTTAAAAAATCTCATTACACGTTTCTTCCTAGTTGTTACAAAATGTGTTGTTTTTATATTAAATTTATATTAAACCTGCATTCTCATTGCGTATTTTGTCGTATCTTCATGACGAATTAATAATTAATAACCCAAAATAATACGCACAGAAAATGAAAACAAAAAGCCTTTTATTGATCGGAATCGTAGGTCTCTCTTTAGTGACCATTGTTAAAACGGTATTGAACAGGATGGAAATCTTTGACGAAGAAGAAGAAGACCAAGAATTAGACGGTCAAGATGAAGAATATGGCTTTCCACTTTTCATCTAAGTAAATTTTATTCGAGTTAGTTAGTTTAAAACCAAATTATTATAATTAAAAACAGCGCTATGACAAACAAGAAACTAGTTTTAGGAATAGCGGCGGGAGTCGCAGCCTTAGCAGTAGTAGGAGTAATTTGCCACAAAAAAGGATATGTTAATTTTGGATCGATGCTTGACAAAGCAGGCGATATGGCCGGAAAGGTAAAAGATACCTTAGGCAAGATTAAAGATTCGGCTATAGCCGAAGCAGATTCCATGATTCAGGAAAGTAAAAATATTGCCGGAAAAGCCATCGATGCTGCAACCGGAGTAAACGACAAAGCTTCAAACGCTGTTAGCTGATTTGATTCATTGTTAGTTTGAAAACGGCTGAATATTCAATATCCAGCCGTTTTTTTATTGCCTAATTATTAGACAATGCTTCCGAAATCTTTTCGCCCAAAGCAACAAATTTGTCTATGGCATTGTTGGAGTTTAATTCTTTGTTTACGGTACCTTTTAGTTTTCCTTCAGATAATATAAAGCTATAGGCCGCTTCGCCATCTTCAAGTTTTTTCCATGTATAGGTATCGCCCTTATTACTTAAATAGTCCTTTTCAAGATTGTCTATCAAGATTTTTCGAACCTTTTCAGTCTTATTGTCGTCAAAGCTAGCTCTTATAGAATAAGTAAAGTCTGAATTACTAATAGAAACAGACGTAGAGCTAGAGGTGGTACTAGAACTAGAACTGGAATTACGGGAACTGCTATGAGCTTTAACGCTGGATTTGGCTTCAGCTTTTCCAGGATTTGAAGAGCTGGTAGAAACATACGTCTTTCCGTTTATTGTTACTACTGATGTAGTGTTTGACGATGTCTTT
>CAZFGA010000043.1:0-28221 GCA_964518395.1 uncultured Flavobacterium sp. | reverse complement strand
TTTTTCTGCCAGTTGTTCTGATAATTTCAGCTTCCAGAAAAGAAGTAGACGAAAAGCTCCAGCAGGTTCCGGTCATATCCTGAGAAATCACAGGAGTCGCTTCAATGTCTTTAACGGTTTGGAATTCATACTTTTGAGAATATGCTGAAAAAGCAAATGCAAGCAAAGCAATAGGTAAGAAGGTCTGTCTCATTTATATTTTAATTTTTGTTATTCGTAGTCTGTAAAAAATGATTTATTTTTACGCTAAAATAGTATAAAAATGAGTTCAATAAACTGGGAAACTGTTAAAGATTTTGAAGATATAACCTATAAGAAGTCCAATGGCGTGGCTAGGATCGCTTTTAACCGTCCGGATGTAAGGAATGCTTTCCGTCCAAAAACGACAAGCGAGCTATACCAGGCTTTTTACGATGCACAGGAAGATACGTCAATTGGCGTTGTCCTGCTTTCTGCTGAAGGGCCGTCGTCAAAAGACGGTGTTTATTCTTTCTGCAGCGGTGGGGATCAAAAGGCGAGAGGACACCAAGGATATGTAGGCGATGACGGAATGCACCGCCTGAATATTCTGGAAGTGCAGCGACTGATTCGTTTTATGCCTAAGGTTGTCATTGCAGTAGTTCCGGGATGGGCTGTAGGAGGCGGACATAGTCTCCATGTAGTTTGTGATTTGACATTGGCAAGTAAAGAACATGCTATTTTTAAGCAGACTGATGCCGATGTGACAAGCTTTGACGGTGGTTACGGTTCTGCATACCTAGCAAAAATGGTAGGACAGAAAAAAGCCAGGGAAATTTTCTTTCTAGGAAGAAATTATTCAGCTCAGGATGCTTTTGAGATGGGAATGGTCAATGCTGTAATTCCGCACGCTGAATTAGAAGATACGGCTTACGAATGGGCTCAGGAAATTTTGGCAAAATCGCCTACTTCTATAAAAATGCTCAAATTTGCCATGAACCTTACAGATGATGGAATGGTTGGGCAGCAGGTTTTTGCAGGTGAGGCAACACGTTTGGCCTATATGACAGAGGAAGCAAAAGAAGGAAGAAATGCCTTTTTGGAGAAAAGAAAGCCTAACTTCGAGAAAAAATATTTGCCATAACATTCTATATATCTGAAAACCCCCAACCGAGATGGAGTTTACAAATGAAACCATTGACATCAATCAGCTTCCAAAGTTTGAAGAAGTATCTTTTTCATCATTGAATAAAAACTATATCAAGGTTGTTTATATCAATATTGCGATTGTTTTGCTGGTTATCGCTATTGGAATAGGCGCATTAATTTATTTTAATGAGGAATTTCAGGATACGCAAACCTATTTGATTTTTGGAATTTCATATGTGGTTTTTGCCTTGATTTTGTATTTCAGCTCAGTTATAGCGGTAAAAAATCGCGCTTATGCCATAAGAGATAAAGATATCCTCTATAAAAGAGGTGTGCTTTCAACCACGACAACCATAATGCCGTTCAACAGGATTCAGCACGTAGCGATGCATGAAGGCGCTTTTTCCAGAATATACAATCTGGCACAAATCCAGATATTTACGGCGGGCGGTAGTACCAGTGATGTGAAAATTTCAGGAATTGAGAAAGAAAAAGCAGAAAGCATCAAGGAACTACTGATGCAAAAAATCCAAAATCAGATTTAATGAGGCTTGATTTTACGACCCCGCAGCGGCAATCGGTTACGGGAATTATAGTTATGTTTGCTGATACTTTCCAGAGCATTGTCCGTGCAATGTGGGTTCCCTTATTACTTATTTTGTTTAAACTTAAGGAAGATCAGTATCTGGCTGTTGGGTTAGGTTTTTTCGGGTTGGTATTGCTTACATTGGTGATTGGTTATTTAAAATATAGAAATTTCACCTTTTTTCTGGATGAAGATAAGCAGGAATTTGTATTGAGTAAAGGTGTTATCAATAAAAGTAAAATCAGCATTCAGCTTTCAAAAATCCAGCAGGTAGACATCAATCAATCCATAATCCAAAAAATAATTGGGGTTTATAGCCTGGATATTGATACTGCCGGAACCGATAAAAAAGAAATAAGTATTCGTGCGATCGATCAAAAATTGGCGTTACTGTTAAAAGAAAGATTGTTGGATTATGGCGATAAAGAATCAGAAATTATTGATGAGAATCAAGAAATAAAATCAGAATCAAAAACCTTTCTTAAAATAAGTTACAATACTTTATTTAAAGTAGGGATTACATCCAATTACGGACGAACAATAGCACTTCTGATAACTTTTGTTATTACGCTTTATCAAAGTTTTAAAGATGCGATAACTGCGTTTGAAATCGACGAGGAGCAAGTAGATACTGTTTTTGAAAGAGGAGCAGGTTTCTTTTCTGCCGGGATATTAATTTTTGGATTATTGGTTTTGGTATTGCTCATCAATATTGTTAGAACCTTTATCAAGCATTTTGATTTTGTAATGATGAAGCAAAAGCAGTCGCTGGTTATCACGGCAGGACTGTTTGCGAAGAAAAATACGCTTCTAAATCCGGATAAAGTTCAGATTACATCCTATAGCCAGAATTATTTCCAGAAAAAATTCCAGATTCTGGATATGAACATGAAGCAGGCATCCAGCGATGAAGTAAAGGAACAGAAGAAAAAAAGCAATGCGATTGAAGTTCCAGGCTGCAATAGGGAAGAAAGAGACGAAATTCTTAGGATCATACTTGGAAAAATTCCGGAAAAAGGAACCCAATACCGCTCCAATTTCCGCTACCTGATTTTTAGGGCATTTTCTGCGGTTGCCTTTTTGGTTGCTATTTTAACCCTGTTGCATTACTCCGAAATTGGAAATATGACGATATATATACCGCTTGTTTTTGTATATTTATGTCTTCTAAGCTGCCTGATTTATTTCGGTTATAAAAACCACGCATTATATGTAAATCAGGATTTTATCATAAAAAGACACGGTGCCTGGGATGTGGAACATGAAATCATCGAGCCTCATAAAATTCAGTCGATTACGGCCAAGCAGTA
Source organism: uncultured Flavobacterium sp. (assembly GCA_964518395.1). GTDB lineage: Bacteria > Bacteroidota > Bacteroidia > Flavobacteriales > Flavobacteriaceae > Flavobacterium. The sequence continues at coordinate 25,218 of CAZFGA010000043.1, read as the reverse complement.
TTTTTGGCATAAAAGTTCCGATGTAGGCCATTTGATTTTGCACATGGCAGCCGGCGACATTGATTTTAGATTTGGAAATTTCACGCATATAAAGCAATTGGTCAATTATTGGCTGTATCAGGTAGAGACATCTAATGAAAATTGGATGTAACTTTGCCAGTAAAAGAAAACAGTATTTACGAATAAACACTAAAAATGAGACATTGGGTAGAAGCAGCGCGCCTGCGAACATTGCCACTTTCGGTATCAGGAATAATTGTGGGAAGTATGTATGCCTTGGCATATCCAACAGCCAATGTGCTGACACCGACCGAAGTTTTCAACTGGCAGCTATTTGGTTTTGCTATACTGACAACACTGGGGCTTCAGGTGCTTTCCAATTTTGCAAATGATTACGGAGATGGTATCAAAGGTACCGATAATGAAGACCGGATTGGTCCGAAACGAGCCATCCAGAGTGGTGTCATTTCTCCGCAAGCCATGAAACGTGCCATTATTATTACTTCTGTACTGACGTTTATTTCGGCTGTTTTGCTGATTTATTTCGCTTTTGGAGAAACCAACATAGCCTATTCGATTTTCTTTTTGATACTAGGACTTCTGGCCATTGCTTCAGCAATTCGATATACGGTAGGGAATACGGCTTACGGCTATCGTGGTTATGGCGACCTATTCGTCTTCGTCTTTTTCGGATTGGTAAGTACGCTGGGTGTCAATTTCTTATATTCTAAAGAATTGGATTATAAGCTTTTTCTTCCGGCTATTGCGATAGGCTTTCTGAGCGTTGGTGTGCTTAACCTCAACAACATGAGAGATGAAGAATCCGATAAGAAATCAGGAAAGAATACCATCGTTGTAAAGATTGGCGGTGCAAAAGCAAAAAAATACCATTACTTTTTGGTGATTTCGGCTATGATTTTGGTACTGGTTTTTGCAGTACTGAATAATTTCCAGTTTGATCAGTATATTTTTGTCGTGGCTTATTTCCCGTTGATCAGCCATCTGATTACGGTTTATAAAAATAAAGACCCTAAAAAATTAGATCCGGAATTAAAAAAGTTGGCAATCAGTACATTTCTTTTATCTGTGCTACTTTCGCTATGCCTTATTTTCTTCCTTTCTGACATTATTGTAAATAATTAAAATAAAGAATTATGAAAATTACATTCTACGGACACGCAAGCCTCGGTATTGAAGTAGGGGGCAAAAACATCATTGTAGATCCTTATATCTCGGCAAACGAATTGGCGAGCCATATCAATATTGATGAGCTTAAAGCCGATTATATCTTAGTAACGCATGCTCATGGCGATCACGTGTTGGATGTGGAAGCGATTGCAAAGCGTACAGGAGCGGTTATCGTTTCTAATGCTGAGATTGCAGGGTATTTTGCAGCAAAAGGGCTAAAAAGCCATCCTATGAATCATGGCGGAAGCTGGAAGTTTGATTTCGGAACCGTAAAGTATGTAAATGCAATTCATTCCAGTTCTTTTAATGATGGTGCTTACGGCGGAAATCCAGGAGGTTTTGTCATCGAAGGAGAACATAAGAATATTTACATCGCTGGTGATACTGCTTTGACTTTTGATATGAAGCTGATCCCATTACGAACCAAGCTTGATTTGGCTGTTTTCCCAATAGGGAACAATTTTACAATGGATGTGGAAGATGCCATTATTGCTTCTGATTTTGTGGAATGTGATAAGATTTTAGGCTGCCACTACGATACTTTCGGGTATATTAAAATTGACAAGGAAGAAGCCAAAAAGAAATTTTTTGACAAAGGAAAAGACCTGATGTTATTGGAGATAGGAGATTCAATCGATATCTAAATACAATTAAAATAATAAGAAAAAAGGATTTCAAGAATCCTTTTTCTTTTTTATGCTCTAAATATGGAGCCACTAATGAACTATTTGCTAATGCTTACACGAAAAATTACGCTTCTTTTATTGTTGTTTTTAGCTCAGTCTGCTTTTTCACAACAAGACGGCTATTGGGATAAAGATCGCGCTACAACAAAAGAAATTATTGTTTCTGCTGGAGAAAAGATAACCGTGAAAACGGAAGATTTGCCCGCTGGGACAACGGAAATTGTTTATAGGATTACGATTCTGGATGAAAACCAGCAGATGGCGAGTAGTCTTACCTCGTTGTTGAAAGCAATACCGGATCCGAGCGGTATTAGCCAGGGTGCTGCCGGTGCTGTATTCTTGACTTCTAAAATCTCCGGTGATGATAAATGCAAATACGGGATATTTTCAAGCAACGCCTTTGCAAAAGAATACAAGGAAAAAGGAAAAACAGACAATGCCTGTCTTTTTCAGAATTCGCCGGTAAACAAGGAAGCCCGACGTCTTTCAATAGACAAATCATCTTGCCTAAAGGCAGGCCAGGAATATTTATGGTTTGGTTTTGAAAGCATGAACTGGATCATGAAACAGAAAATAGTCCTTGAAATTGTGCCTTGGGTCGATAATAAGCTGAGCCGTGGCTGGACATTAGAAAACAGGCAAATAATTATCAAGCAAATCAAGATGTCTGATTTAGCTAAAAAAATGATTAATTCAGATGATTTTTCACTTTGTATCCTCGAAAAAATACAAAAACGCTATAAGTTTCAGGAATTCCAAAACCTTTTGGCGATAGAAAAAGCAAAAGCACTAAAGGATTTTGGCAATGCCTGTCTTTCTGAAAAGCCTACTAACAAATCAATACTCACTTCTATAAGGCTGGATGCGATGCAATACTTTAAAAATAAAAAGTATGAGCAGGCAATCGATTTGTTGCAGACCGGAGTTATTGAAAACGGAAATGCAACGGTGTTGGATTATAATGCCTTAGGACAATACTATTTGTATTCCAGGCAATTCGATAAGGCTTTTAAAGCTTTAAAAGATGGAGAGAGCAGGGATGCGTCGGAATTACTTATTCAATTGAATATGGCTCATGTATACTTGCTGAAAGGCGACTACAAAAAAGCAAAGGAAATCCATAAGAAATACAAAGGACAGAACGTTACGACAACCTTGTCGTGGAAAGCAAAAACCCAATTTGATTTTGAAGACCTTAAAAAAGCCGGATTTGTAAATGATGATTTTGACAGGATTTTAAAATTGCTCGAAGATTAAACAAAGAAACCATGCTGATAGCTTCCTATAAAAAGTACATTCTTGATTTTAAGCGTCCTTCGGGTACATCACGAGGTGTTTTGACCCAAAAGGAAACTTGGTTTCTTATTCTGGGGGAAAACGGCAAATTCGGGATAGGAGAGTGTGGTATCCTGAGAACGTTGAGTGCGGATGACAGGCCAGATTATGAAGAAAAGCTAAAATGGGTTTGCGAAAACATTCATCTTGGAAAAGAAAAGCTTTGGGAAACACTACTTGAATTTCCTTCTTTGCAGTTTGGTGTTGAAATGGCTTTCCAATCTTTAGAAAGCGAAACGCCGTTTTTGTTATTCCCTTCGGATTTTACAAAAGGCAAAAAAAACATCCCGATTAATGGTTTGGTCTGGATGGGAGAACCAGCTTTTATGAAGTCGCAAATTGAAGAAAAATTAGCAGATGGATTTCATTGTATAAAACTTAAAATAGGAGCGATAAATTTTGAAAAAGAACTCGAATTATTGCGTTTAATACGTGAAAATTACGATGCTTCGACGATTGAAATACGGGTTGATGCGAACGGCGGATTTGCTTCAAGTGAAGCTTTGTTTAAATTAAATCAATTGTCTGAATTTAAAATACATAGCATTGAGCAACCTATACAAAAAAATCAACATGACAGTATGTCAGAACTGTGTAAAAATACTCCTTTTCCTATTGCTTTGGACGAAGAGCTGATAGGTGTTTTTGATTATGCTGAAAAAGAAGCTTTGTTGCAAAAAATCAAGCCGCAATACATCATTTTAAAGCCAAGTCTTGTGGGTGGTTTTCGTGGTTCTAAGGAATGGATTGAGCTGGCCGAAAAATACAATATCGGTTGGTGGGTTACCTCAGCTTTGGAAAGCAACATCGGATTGAATGCAATTGCCCAATGGACATTCCGGCAGCAAAATCCAATGCCGCAAGGTTTGGGCACAGGAGGTCTTTATACAAACAATTTTGATTGTCCGCTTGAAGTAAAAAATGGTGAATTGGCTTATAGTCCCAATTTGGATTGGAATATCGGCCTGCTTCTGAATTCCTGATTTATTGCCTTGTAATAATCGGTGCGCTCAGGCAGCTTTCCGGAATATTGAAAGCATCCACAAGAGGCACGGCATTCTGCCTGATTTCCCAGCACAATTGATTTATTTCTTTTCGTATGGCTTTTGTCTTCACGCCTTCCATATAGCCTTGTTCCAGATACCAGCTGGCATTCTTTTCAAGGGTTGAAAGTGCATAAAGCTGGCAGAGCTTTTTCAAAATAGCCTTACTGTCTTCATCTTTTGTGTTTTCAACCTGTAGCTGAAACTGTTCCAAAACGATTCTTTCCAGATAAGCCTGGCTTACATTGATCAGATGATGTTGCGCAATATTAAAGGCGTCAAATGAATCCAGTCCGCTGTCTAGCAGCTTTTTGATGCGTTTTGCTGCCGAAGCCTGTATTTCTTTTTCACGGAAAGTAAACGCATGGATATGGAATTCGCTGTCAATCAGATGATTTTCGTCCGTATTTCTTGTAGCAAAAGGGTTTTTATAAGTAATAGAGGTTTTGGCCTGGTCGACTACATAATTGAAAAGACTCAAGACATTCATCTCCCCAAATTGATTCCTGAATTCCGTGAGTCGGTTTTTGGCTACCAGATTCATAAGAACGGTATTATCACCTTCAAAGGTTGTGTAAACTTCAGTATCGTTTTTCAGTGCATCAAATCTGTTTTCTGATAAATACCCTTTGCCGCCGCAAGCTTCCCTGCATTCTTGAATCGTATCGCGTGTATTCCAGGTCGAATAAGCCTTCATTCCGGCAGCCAGTGCTTCGATTTCCTGCATTTCTGATTCTTGTCTTCTAACAAACCGCTGTGTGACATATTGCAATGCAAAATGGACAGCATATGATTTTGCCAAATAGGGCATAAGCCTGCGTTGGTGTATTCTGTAATTCAATATAGGTACTTCAGAGCCTCCCTGCGGCCCGAACTGCCGCCTTTGGTCACCATAGCGTATAGCAATCGTTAAAGCTGATTTAGCGGCAGCTAATGCAGAACGTGGAACTCCGATTCTTCCTCCGACCAAAGTGCCCAGCATGGTGAAAAAACGACGGTTGTCGCTGGCAATCGGGCTTTCGAATTTCCCTTTGCTATTGATGGATGCAAACCTGTCAAGCATGTTTTCTTTTGGGATAATGACATTATTGAAGTAAATAATTCCGTTGTCTACGCCATTTAATCCCATTTTATGGCCGCAATCTTCAATTGTAACGCCTTCGAGTACATTGTTTTTTGAGTCACGTATAGGTACAATAAAAGCATTTACGCCATGGTCTTTGCCATCGATAATCAGTTTTGCAAATACGGTGGCCATTTGCCCGTCCCGTGCCGCATTGCCGATGTATTCTTTTCTGGCTAGCTTATGAGGCGTGTTTATGGTGAAGGTCTTTGTCTTATGATTGTAAGTAGCGGTTGTTTCAAGCGATTTTACATTGGAGCCGTGATTGGTCTCCGTCATGGCAAAACAGCCGGGAAGTTTAAGTGACCCTATGTCTTTCAGGTATTTCGCATAATGTTTTTCTGTTCCAAGCGATTGGATACTCATTCCCCAAAGCCCAAATTGTACACCAAATTTGATAACAAGGCTCAAGTCATGGTAGCTCAGCGTTTCCATAATAGAGAAATAAGCTTCTATATCGTCTTGTCCTCCGTGTTTTTTAGGATAAGCTGTAGCCCCGAGTCCTTCTTTGGCTAATATTTTGCACCATTTTAAAACCTTTTCACGATAGATGTCAATATCCGTAGATGTTTCATATTTGAAAGTAGGCCTGCTGATTACTTTTTTGACCTTGTTAATGATTTCAGCTTGACTTCCGTCCAGTATTTCAGTTAGTTTTTCAACTGAAAAAGAGGCTTCAGTACTGTACTTTGAAGTAAGGGTATTGTGTTTTTCCTTAAATGCATAAACCGCCTCAAAGCTTATGATTCCTAATGACTTTTCTAAGCTTTGCAAGTAAAAATAAAGAGGTTTTAGCTTTTCGTTGCTGATTTTAGGGTCGTCCAATAGCGCAAGTTTTAGAGCTACATCCGTAAGCAATTCCTCTTCGCTATCTTCATTTACGGCTTTTTTTATGGATTCTTTCCATTCCAGGAGTTCTGTTCTTGTTGGCGGATTGTCGATATTTATTTTAGAAAGCAGTTCTTTTTTGTCTGCTTTTGTCAGCCAATCTTGTGAATTAATTGATTCTCTGAGCAGTGTAGCTTCTTTTTCAGTGAGCACATCGTCAGACCAGGCAATATAAAATAAAGGAAGGAAAGAGTTTAGGACGGGATTTGTCATAATATGAAATTATAAGGAGAATGATATTTCCTTAAAATTAAGCAATTATGGCGGCGTAGGATTTTAAATGTTTGTTAATTGTATGTCTTTTATGCTAATAAAATTTGCGCCTCTGCAGCTTTGCATGAAAATTGCTCGCAAAGCCGCACGGGCGCAAAGGATATAACTTGTGCGGAATTATTGATCTTAATTGTTTGTGCTATTCTTTTGTTGGTATTTTCTCAATGCTTCTAAAGCTTGGTGTTGTACTTTTTTGTGAAGAAAAGAAGACCAGCCTAGTAATAATCCGGTGGTTCCCAGTGCTTGTTTGGACCAGTTCCAAAAGTTAAAACTGTCCGTATGTTTAATGATTAGGCCGTCTTTAAACTCAAAAGAAGCATTTATTTTGTTGACTACCTTACGGTTAGTCTTTGCGAAATGATAAATAGCTGTCCATTTTGCCGTACCAGTATGATTGTCGGCATGTATTTCAGAGAATTCTATTGTAAGGTTGCCTTTAGCTCGTTCGATAAGCATATGCCACATGTCTGAAGCGTCCTTTCCGTGCAGTTTTCCAAAAGCAGGATCTTCAAAAACAATATCCGGATGGTAGCAGCTGGACATGGTTTCTGGGTTTTGGGCTGCAAACGCGCCATAAAATTCTTCGATAATCTGTTCGTTGGTGTTCATGTCTGGGTTTTGATAAGCTAAAAATAGGTAAATATTTACTACGGCGTATACATATCGGACCAATCCGTAGATCGTATTGCGGACACCTTATTTTCTTTGTCGAGGGTAACTTGCAGTTCTTTTTGAGCAAATTTTCTTTGATAATCGGCTTTATATCTAAAAATAAGCGATTCATCAGAGTTGTTTTTAATCACCTCGACTAATCGGATATCTTCAAATTTACCATACCTGATTGAAAACTTTCTGCAGGTGCTGGACAGTTTTTCTAAAGTTACATTCTGTATTACTTTTTCTGTTGCTTCTTCTTTTGTGAATGGTTTAAACTTGGAAGTGTTGCAGGCGTTCAGTACTCTTTTTCCGAGTTCGTAAGCTCTGTTTTTTTGTGACGGACTCACTTGAGAAAGTTCTAATTTTGCTATTTTAGGAGCTGACGGTTTGGATTTACAAGCCCCGATAATGGCAATGCCGAGCAAGAGTAAGAATAGCTTTTTCATAATAATAATTCTGATGTATTTTTAATTTAAATTATATTTTAAATTACTTAATTACAATAAAATAATTTGTTTTATATAAAGTAAAAATGTAATTACTCTTTAACTATAAAAAGAGAATGTAAAAAGTTGCTTTTCTGATAAATTTAAATAAGCCAGCGGAACTAGCTGGCTTATTTGTTTAGTTTTTTGATTTTTTGATTTCAACAGAAGCATCGTTTTTTGAAACGTTGATATCTGTTTTGTTTTTGCCATCTTTTGTTTCAATTGAAGCGCCATCTTTCTTTACAGAAATACTGGTTCCGTCATCCTCTTGAGTTTCTGTAGGTATGCCAGTCGTTGGAGAAGGCGGTGGAGTTGGATTGTCAACAGGAGGCGTTTTAGGAGCCGGATCAGGAACTTTTTTATCTTCTCTGCATGAGGCAAATGCAAACACTGCTATTAGGCCCGTTATGATAATTAACTTTTTCATTGGGATAAGAATTTAGAGGTTTCTAGTTTGAATTTACTCAATTTTATTGTAAAACCCTAAAATGGACAATCCAAATTACCAATTTTATGAAGATATTATGAATTGCGCTGCCAATAATTCAAACGATTTTTTTCGGTCTTCAAAGTTTTCCGTTATTGTAGCAATCATGATTTCGTCGGTTTCATATTCATCAGCAATTTTTTCAATAGCCACTTTGAGTTTTTCCGGAGTACCTGCTATATAGCGTCCTTTGTTATAAGCTATTCTTGCCTTTTGCTGCAGCGTATAGCCCATGTTTTTAATTTCTTCAAAAGAAGGAAGATCTCCTGTCGCTCCGGCTTCAATATGAAGCATTCGGTATTCAAATTCCGTAATCCAATCGGCTATTTTCTGTTCGTCTTCTGAGCAGAAAGCGAAAATGCCTACGTTGACCTTTGGCTGCTTTAATTCGGCAGAAGGCTTGAAGTTTTGACGATAAAACGCAGCTACTTCCGGACCGCTATCCGGATTGATAAATTGTGCAAAAGACAACGCCATTCCAAAATGGGCTGCAAATTGAGCACTGCCACCACTGGAGGTTAAAATCCACAGATCGGGAATTTCATCAGGGCATGGATATGATTTTACTTTTTCGTGCACGGAATCAGGCGTGCTTTCATTTCTGAGAAAAGCCTGGACGTCTATTAATTGCTGGAAAAATTCTTTTTCGCTAAAGGTATTCGAAGGATTCAGAAGATGAGAAGAAACCCTGTCGCCACCGGGAGCACGTCCAATTCCCAAGTCAATTCTTTTTGGGAAGAGTGTTTCCAGTAGCCCGAAGTTCTCCGCGACCTTAAAAGCACTGTGGTTGGGCAGCATGACACCGCCCGAACCGATTTTTATAGTTGATGTTTTGGATGCTAAATAGGGGATTAATATTTCGGGTGCCGTTCCGGCTACCATTTTGAAGTTATGATGCTCTGAAACCCAATATCGTGTATATCCTAATTTTTCTGCTAATTGTACTAATTCTCCGGATTCCAGCAAAGCTTGTCTTGCGGTTCCATTTCTCCTGATCTGGGACTGGTCGAGGATGCTTAATTTGATATTTTTCATACTTGTAAAGATAAGAAACTAATCACTTTTGAAGATTTGTAGCAACTTGGCAAGCGTGTTATTTTTTTCCTAAAAATTTCCAATGTTAAGTTTTTACCTTAAGTGAAAACTTAACATTGGCGTATGTGTTTTAGCCTTAATTTTGTTAATGTTAAATTTACAATAGATTAACTTTAATAAAATATTAATAAAAACCTCAACGAATTTCTAATTATATAAACAAATAGTAAATCCAATAGTATGAGTCAGATAGATGAAACCAACTCAGGAAATACGCCGCAAAAGAGCCAGGATGCTCCAAAGTTAACTCCGGCAGCGACTAAACCGGCAAGTCCAAAACCTGCTTCAACAGCAAGAACAACAAGACCAGCTAATACAACAGCTAAAACTACAGCGGCAAAACCAACCACAACAAGAACAACCACAACAAGAACAACAGCGGCAAGAACAACAGCAGCAAAAACTGCTACAGCAAAATCAGCAACAACAGAAGCTAAAACGGTAACTGTTAAACCAGCGACTGTAGCAAAAACTCCGGCTGTAAACAAAACTACTGCTGTAAAGGAGGAGACTAAAGAAAATGTAGAAGCTGTTTCACAAGAGGTAGAAAAACCTGTAGTAGCAAAAACAGCTCAAGAAGATACTAACGAAGTAAAAAAGGACAAGAAAAAATCTAAAAAGATGAAAGAAAAGGAAAAGGCTAAGGCCAAAAAGAAAAAAGACAAAGAGAAGGAAAAAGCTAAAAAAGCAAAACTAAAAGAGAAAGAAAAAGCAAAAGCTAAAAAGAAAAAAGATAAAGAGAAGAAGGAAAAAGCCAGAAAAAAAGCTAAAGCAAAAAAAGCAGCCAAAGCTAAAGCAAAAGCCAAAAAGAAAAAGAAATCAAAGAAATAAGAGCGAAAAAAAAAACGACGATAATTTATCGTCGTTTTTTTTGCTAGCTATTAAACGCTTCTCCTGTTAGTTCATTATTAGCAAAAACTCCTGCAATTGAACCGGTTGAAACAGATACGGCAACAGATCTTCCGCTTGTACTATCACCGCATGCAAATACGCCATCAATGTTTGTTTTTTGAAAAGCATCGGTTTTAATAAGTCCCTGTTCGGTCATTTCACACCCTAATTCTTCAGGAATAGGACAATGCTGTGTAAAATCGGGCCTGCAATAAATGGTTTCTACAGGAAATTTAGAGCCATCCTTAAATACAATATGCTGTACTTTGCCATTGTCATGTTCAATATAGCTGACAGGTTCTTCAATGATAGTAATCCCGTTTTTTTTGACTATTTCAGCCTGTTCTGCTGTCAGGATAGAAATTCCGTCGGTAAAAAGAGTTAAGTCTTTGGTCCAGTTCGACAACAGCTGCGCATAATGAAATCCGCTGTCCTGATTAGCAAAAATAGCCGTTTTGGTACTTCGTGCTTCATAGCCATGACAATACGGACAATGCAAAATAGAAATGCCCCAACACTCTGCAAAACCTTTTATTTCCGGCAGAATATCTTTTAGACCGGCAGCAAAAATTAATTTCTTTGCCATAAATTTTTCTCCTGTTTCAGTAATAATCTCAAATCCGATTTCTGTTTTATGTGCTTTTACAACCAATCCTTCATGAAAACTCACTGTAGGATAGTCCAATACTTGCTTTTTTGCCTTGAGGGCAATAATTCCTGGAGCTTCGCCATCTTGAGTCAGGAAATTATGGGAATGTGGTGTTTGCCTGTTACAAGGTTTACCGCTGTCAATGATTAAGACCTTTCGTAAGGAGCGTCCAAGACTCATTGCTGCGGAAAGTCCGGAATAACTGCCGCCTATTATAATTACTTCAAAAGTGCTGTTGTCTGCCATTGTGTTTTATTTTAGATTTGATGAAAAATAAAAGTAAAAGAAGTTCCAGTCGAAATCAGAAAGATTTCTCCTAAAAGCTTTACCAAAGATAAATACTTTTTGTATTATTGCAACTAAGTCGCATTAAAAAAATAACGATATGAATACCAGAAATACGAAAACAAAAGGCATAATCCTCGATTCGCTTAAAAAAGCCAAACAGGCATTAAGCCATGAAAACCTATTGGCTTCATTAGAAGGTCAGGTGGATAGGGCTACTATTTACAGGGTATTGAATCGTTTTTGTGATGATGGCGTTGCACATAGGATTGTTGGCGATGACGGAAAGCAATATTTTGCAATCTGTATCAACTGCGAGAAAAAAAATCATCACCACAATCATTTCCATTTTCGCTGTTTATCGTGTGGCAAAGTAGAATGCCTGGCCAATGAAGCAGATCTCAATTTGCCTTTAGGTTATCGTGTGGCTAATTTCAACGGCTTTATTTCGGGTTATTGCCCTTCTTGCAGCCAGTAACTATTGAATTGTAATCCAATCGATTTTGGCATTGTAATCTTGTATTTTGCCAGCAGCATCTGGTGTATCATAAGTGCCTACCTGATGCTCGGGATCTTTCATGAATACAAAATCCCAACCTGTTTTTTCGTCATATATAAATTCCCAGCTCATCATAAGGTTTTGATATAGTGGAAGGTTTCCGTAAAGTTCTTGGATGTCTTTTATAGTAGCATTAGGATGCAAACCTTTATCTGTTTTCAATTGCTCGTGTACAGCGGCTATTGCTAGTAATATATTGGTGTCCATTTCCGGAATAAGGACCAAAACGGCCTGGTCTTTCAAATAATAGATATAGGCATCACCACCGCCATCAAATCCAAAATCAAATGGGTCACATCGTTTTCGGGTGAGTCCTCTCAGGTATTTTTCGCTTTCTTCCAAAGACATGCCTACGTTTATGCGTCCTAATCCGCCTTTTCTGATTTGGAAATCCTCAAAGCGGAAGCCTTCTTCTGATGGAATTACAGCAGTTTCTATAGTTTCAGTTGGTTTATCTTCTTTTACTGTATTTTGGATTTTGGTTTCTTCTTTACAGGAGCAGAATAGGAATAAAGAGAATAATAAGGTTGCTTTTAGTCTCATAGAATGGGCTTTATTGCAAATATAGAAGATTACCGCAATCATTTTTTGGCTCATCTCAAAGAATTGATTTTTCTGAATGCAAATTTTGGGGCAAAACGGGACAGATAGTACAATATCCTGACTTTACCAACCCTTATTTCATTTTTTCCGTTTGTTAGGCCTTTTATCATTTCATTTACAGCCTTATGCGGTGTTATGGCTATTTTTGGTGCATTGCCTTCATGCCAGGTAGTGTCTACAACAGGAAATAATACTTCTGTCACTTTTATAGAATTGTTTTTAAGCTGATTTCTCAAAACCTGAGTAAATGAGTGCAGCGCTGCTTTGGTGGCGTTATAAAACGGATAATTCGTTCTTGGCACATAGACCAACCCCGTAGTAATATTGATGATTTTTGCATTGGGATTAACTGCTAGCAATGGCAGGAATAGTTGGCACAGGTGAATAGGTGCCTGGAGATTGGTCGCTATTTCCCGGGCTGATTTTTCGTAGCTTTCTGCATCATCTGCAAATCGAATCCGATGCACAATAGCCGCATTGTTGATTAGTATATTTATTTCTGAATGGTTTTCCTTGACCCATGTGCTCAACTTCCTGCGTTCTTCTTCAACAGATATGTCACAAGTATAAGTCAGTATTTCGGGAACTGTATTTTGTGCCTGCCGTAATTTTTCGGATGTTCTCGAACAAACGATTACTTTATTTCCCAAACGGATAAACTGTTTTGCCATTTCAAGCCCCAGACCGGAACTTCCGCCCGTAATCAGGATGGTGTTGTTTTGAAAAGTCATTAAATTCTATTTTAATAGGTTTATAGCCCAAAAATAGAAGGAGCAATCGGTTAAAAAATTGACTTATGTTAAGCGGGCTTATTTTTTCGGATACGGCTCAAGGATTCAGGCTGTATGCCAAGATAGGAAGCTACAATTTGCAGTTTTATTCTTTTTTCCAAATTGGGGAATTCAGTTGTGAAAATCTTATAACGCGCTTCGGCATCCAGTAAAAGCAATTCCCTTTCTCTTTTTTCTTTAATAAAATATCCTTTTTCCAGGGCCTGGATAAGAAACTTGTCCCAAAAAGAATCCTCCTGTTGCAGCAACAGCCATTTTTTATAATCTATTTCCAGTATCTCGGAGTCTTCAAGAGCCTGAATGTAAAAGAAGGACGATGTTTCGTAGCGCATAGCCGAGTAGGCACTCAAAACTGTATCTGCCGGAATAAAACCTTTGGTAAATTCATTCCCTTTTTCGTCTATGTAATAATACCGGAAGAGTCCGTTGATGACAATTGCAAATGTTTTGGGTGTTTGTCCGGCAGAAATGTAGTCTTCTCCGCTGCTTATGGGTTTGGTTCTGGAAATAGATAATAACTCCCCGGCTTGTTTTTCAGGAATCCCTAACCGTTTTAGTATATCTTTTGGACTGTTCATCGCATAAAATTTGCTTTCCAAATTACTATTTTTGTTTCAATAAATTATCAAACCATGATAAATGAAGCAGAACTCGCTCAACGTTTGGGGTTAAATGCCGATCGTCTAAAAGAATTTCTATCAATTTCAGAATACAAAAAGTTTAAAAAGAACAGTATTCTATTTGAAGGTGATGCGGTTTGTGATTGGCTGGGTTATATTGTCAATGGGGCTGTAAGAACTTACTGTGTGAATGATTTGGGAGAAGAAATAAGTTTCCTGTTACAAGTAAATAGTGATTTTTTCGGGGATTACGAAAGTTACATAACCCATCAAAAATCCAATTTTATTATCAGGACTACTTTAGATACAGAGATTCTGGTTTTTGACAAAGAAAGGCTGGACGAGCTAATTGATAGTGATATCTTTTGGATTAAATTTAGCCGTACCATGTCGGATATCTGTTTTTTGGAAGCCAAACGCAGGATAGAAGACTTACTGTTTTATAGTCCGGAAGAACGTTATCTGAACCTTTTACGGAGATCGCCTGAAATTATCCGAAAGGTACCTCAGAAATACATTTCAAGCTATCTCGGCATCACTGCTCAATCGTTAAGTCGTATCCGAAAACGGAGTAATTAATTAACTTTAGTGAACGTTTTTTCGTTTTCGGTACCGCAATTTTGCCTTATCAAAAACATCAGCAAATGAAAATAGCTATCATAGGAGCAGGAATTGGAGGGCTAACTACCGCCCTAGCTCTAAAAAAGGCAGGAATATCTTTTAAAGTTTATGAAAGTGCAGACGAACTAAAGCCTGTAGGAGCAGGAATCATATTGGCAATGAATGCGATGCAGGTTTATTCTCATTTAGGTTTGGCTGATAAAATAGCCGAAAATGGAAACCGTATTTCGGCAATAAATTTAACCAAGCCCAATTTTGACAAACTTTCTTCAAACGACCTCAATTTTTTTGAAAAACAATTTAATGTCAGTACAATTGCCATCCACAGAGCTGATCTCCATAAAATATTGGTAGAGGAAGTAGGGCAGGAGCATATTGTTTTAGGTAAAAGGCTGTTGAATATCATTCCGACTGAAAATAATCATTGTCTCGAATTTGAAGATGGATCTTCAATTGAGGCTGAATGTCTAATAGGTGCCGATGGAATACGATCGATTGTACGAAGTCAGTTATTTCCGAAAAGTGAATATCGGGATGCCGGGCAATGGTGCTGGCGTGGTGTGGTTGACAATATAGAAATGCATGGAACCTACCGTAATGAAGCCAACGAAGCTTGGGGAAAAGGTACAAGATTTGGCTTTGTCCGACTTAACGACCGTCAATTGTATTGGTATTTTTTGGCTGATACGGATTTGGCTGAAGCTGATTCTGAGATTATACCTTTTTTAAAGGATTACCATCCATCCGTATTACAAATTGTAAAAGCCACTCCCAAACAAAATTGGTTTGCTTCACCAATTATGGATTTAAAACCGATACAACAATGGAGTCTGGATAAAGTTTGCTTAATAGGTGATGCGGCCCATGCCACAACACCTAATTTAGGGCAAGGTGCCTGCCAGGCCATTGAAGATGCTTATGTTTTAGGGGAACTGCTCCAAAAACATTCCGTAAATGAAGCATTTCGTTTATATCCGACATTGCGTAAGGAAAAGGCTCACGGGGTAGTTACTATGAGCTGGAAGATTGGAAAGCTGTCGCATCTCAGGAATCCATTGGCGATTGCTCTCAGGGATTTTGTCATGAAAGTTACGCCACACTATTTTAATCGGAAACAGTTAGAAAGGTTGTTGGTTCTGAAAATAAAAAGCTGATAAGGCAATTATCTCTCATGTGGTAAGAAAAAAATATACTAAAAGCAGTTGAGAAATCTATTTTCAACTGCTTTTTTTATTCTTTCGACTATTGCTTGTGTTTTTTAAATGATTATTATACAGTTATTTATGTTTAAAATGGCATAATTTGAATTAGATAAACCGTGTAGCTTGATAGAAATCAATTATTTAAAAAATAACTGAAAATAATCTTATTTTTATTTGTCATTAAGATTTATTTCTTTTATATTTGTACTGTAATCATTCACTAATAGCCATTCAAAACCTTGTTGTCCGGAAAACAATACTAAAGAATCCTATTCGCCACGAATATTACAAGAAATTAATCTTATAATTTAAAGACGAAAAAAAAATGAGTACAGAAATTAAAAACACGCTTTTCCGATTTGTGACAATGAGATCACCGGAATTGTCGGAAGAGACTAACAAAGACAAACGTTTTGTGTATCGAGCTTCAGGCCCTGATGGAGTTTTTGATACAGCAGTTAAGAATAGGGCTGGTGGACAAACCAAATGGCAGGCTTTAAGATGGGCATCAGATAATTTTGTTCCAACTAATGAATCTGGATTCAACACATTTGTTATTGGAATGAAAGAGTTGGGAGTTTGGATAGCAAAAAATAAACATTCTTACACTATTGCAGAACTGACAGGAAAAGTTACAGCAATTCAACAAGCATTGAGCGCAAGTGATATATTCCTTTTGTGGGAAAACCTCTTTTATCAGGTGGTGACCCAGAAAGATTTTTATTTAAAAGAATCAATCATGCAACTTTTGAAAGCGAATCATGTGTTTAAAAATTTTGACGCCAACAACGCCAAATTAATTAAACAGCTCATGAACGCTAAGGTAGTACTGCCGAAAGAACTTTTTGTAGAAGATGTTTTGACATTGCCTAATACTCCAATCGGACAATCTATTACATTACCGGGTAAGGAGATGAAAAGAACGCAGGATATTTCCAAAACAAACGCAAATATTGAGAGGTATAAAAATCTCAAGAAGGAGATGGAAAAAGTTGCGAAGATTTATAAAAGAGATTATAAAATCGCTTATGATGGCGCATTAAAGCAATATAAGCTGGATATACAGCCTATTTTAGCTACTTATGAAGCTGCTTTGGAAACCGAAAAACAAAATTGGTGCACAATAAGAAATCCTGAAGTTCCATATAACCCTAATGATCCATGTGACAAACCTGTGAATGTTCCGGAACCGGAATTGCCAGAGTTTAAATTTTCATTTAGAGACGAGTTGGATTTAGGTTATTTGGAGGGTGTATTGTCTGCTCCTTCTTATGAGACCCTCCTCGAGGTTTTGGAAATTGATACAAAAATTGCATCAAGATCAGGCCTAATTGAAAATTTCTCTCTTGATCCGGTTTTGCCATCTTTCGAAGGACTTAACCTTTTGATCGATGATGGGCTTAATCATGGTACACAGTTAATTATTGGTAATACTCCAGGCCAAGGCAATACTTCCATCAGTATAGGTGGTGTGGTTATTCCGTCTACTGGTACGCTGGATATATTGGCAGAGCCGTTTGCCTATCAGATTTGCCCAAAAGACTATAAGAGCTCTTCTGTTGGTGGTACCTATATAAATTTTGACCTTTCATTTTCGACACCGGATTCTTCATGGCAAATAATTGGAGTTAGAACTACGGTAGAGAATTTGTCAGGTATAAAGACTTATGGAACTACTTTCACGCAAAGTTGGACAGGGAATAAAGTGACTTTACCCAATCTTCATAATGATGCTTTGACAGAAGATGATTTCTATTCGACAATGAAAACATTGACTGTGGAAATTTCTTTTTCAAATGGTGCTAAAAAGTCACTAACCGTTAATTTCTTCCAATCATTTAATTGTATATCAGGAAGGAAAATGGTGACTATTACAGAACCAAACCAGGAAGCACCTGAAATACCAACAATACCCTCTGTGCCTGATACAGGTATTGAAGGGACGTTTATTCCTTCCGGATTCGGTGTAAGGCAGTTAGGAATTGCCGATTATAAAAAAGTAGAGCAAAGTATTCAGGGATATGTTGAAGGTGAGGTAGCAGCGATTGAAAATGTTATGGCTCGCGAATATAAAGAAAAAGCAACTCGAAGGCTGCGTAGAAGCGAAAACACAACTACAACTTCGTCTGAAAATGAAAGAGAGCAGTTGACAGATACTACGAGTACAACACGCCATGAAATGCAGAATGAAATAGCGAAGATTATCCAGGATGATAAGGATTTTACTGCAGGAACTTTTTTTAACGCTGATTTAGGAAAGTATAACATTGGAGGTAATGTCAACATGGCTACGCATTCATCTAAAGAAGAGAGTACACGTCTGGCTGTGACGCAAGCTAAAGAAATTACCGAGCGTGCGATGGAACGAATTGTCACAAAAGTAAAGGAAGAGCGTATTGAGAAAATCATTGATGAATTTGAAGAAAATAACAAACATGGCTTTGATAATACAAAAGGAGACAAACATGTTGTTGGTGTTTATCGCTGGGTTGACAAAGTTTTCAAGAACCAGATTCTGAACTATGGCAAGCGTCTTATGTTTGAGTTTATGATTCCTGAACCAGCAAAACTGCACTTTTTAGGTATGGCAGAAAACCCTGCAATAACAAAATTGGTTGAGCCTGTTGATCCAAGAACCTATAAAGATCCTACCAATGCGGCTGTTAAATTCAACTTAGAGAACTATGCCTTGGTGAATGAAAATACGGTGAGATACTGGGCAGGAAAATACAATGTTGAAATACCTAACAAGCCTGAAGATAGAATCCACTGTGGTGCTTCATTTGGGGTTGCCTATGACGGAACTTCAGCATCTCGACATGAAGGAGCAGCTGGGTCTGGAAAGATTGAAATCCCTGAAGGATATATCACAACTCAAGGATTTATAAATTTTTCTGCGGCAAAAGATAATGACAGACAGGTGTATTCGGGAATGCATGTCACACTTGGTAGGGTAAATAGGTTTGTTGAAAGTCATATTGGCGGAATCAAATTAGAGGAAACATTTGCTTTGAATGGTTATGTACAAAGTGTACCTGTTTCTTATACGATGGCAAATTTCTTTCATGGAAATGTCAATGTTTCTGTTGAATGTAAACTTACTGACGAAGTAAGAGATAGATGGCAAAAGGAAACCTTCAAGGCAATTATTGACGCTTATGAAGATGCGGTTGCAGAATATGAGCAAAAGCTAGCTGAAGAAAAGGCCAAAGAAGTGGTTATTAAAGAAACAAATAGTGGTTTTTATCGTCAGATTGAGAACTTGATACTTCGTAAAAACTGTATCTCTTATATTATTGACCAGAATAGTACTGCAAAAAGAACTTATGGCAAAGATATGAGCAAGCCTCTTGGAGCTGGAGTATTAAAAAACTTTGGCAATCATGAGATACAGGTGGATGCTAATCTTGACGACTATACAGCTTTTGTGAAATTCATAGAGCAGGCGTTTGAATGGGATATTATGTCTTACAATTTCTATCCGTATTACTGGGGAGCAAGACAAAGCTGGGAGAAATTATACCAGAATGAAAATAATGATCCATTATTCCGAAGCTTTATACAGGCAGGTATGGCAAGAGTCGTTGTAACGGTTCGACCAGGATTTGAAGAAGCCGTAAGCTATTACATGCAGACAGGCCAAATCTGGAATGGAGGAGAAGTACCGGTAATTGAAGACAAATTATTCCTTTCTATTGTAGACGAATTGAATCAGACTGAAGGACAGAAAGAAGGAAAAGCATGGGCAACAAGAATCCCGACTTCCCTGACTATCCTTCAGGCAGACAGTATCGGATTAAAAGTCGATAAAGCATTGCCGTTTGATGAAGACTTGTCTGATTTTGAAGATCCGACATCGGTACCACAATCTGAAAATTTCTATGTCAGTGATTCGTTGCTTAGTGGAGAAGATGAAAATTTAGCGGAACAAGTTGAGGAAATGGCCTCAAAAATGATAGGAAAAATAGCTATCGAAGATGGATATTTAAAACTGAAGACTAATTCTGAGCCAAGCCAGACCATCTCACAGATTACTATTGAAACCCTTAAGGAATCCATGAATTTTTAATCTTAACCACAAGGGAAGAAGGTAACTCTTCTTCCCTTATTTTATAATAAAAGATATGGCAACAAATATATTTGAAGATTTTGATGAAGAAAGTCAAAATCAATTAGCAGGATTGAAGATGCTGGATTTTG
The DNA here is from genome assembly GCA_964518395.1 of uncultured Flavobacterium sp. GTDB lineage: Bacteria > Bacteroidota > Bacteroidia > Flavobacteriales > Flavobacteriaceae > Flavobacterium. The sequence continues at coordinate 5,534 of CAZFGA010000043.1, read as the reverse complement.
AGCAAGTTATGGGGAATAGGCAAAACAGCAGTTTTCAATCCATATCGAAGAATAATAGTTTTGAAGAACGTTCGAATGGGTATTCTGAGAAAAGTCCTTTTGGAGATGGGAGTGTTTTTATAACACTTTAAAGGGTGACTTTTATGATGGGTATGTAGATTTTATAAAAGTTCTTCTTCGTATCGGAGCAATAATACCTGATAGCTACGAAGATATAGAGAGTAGAGGTATTCGCTTAGATGAAGTGGAAATAGTGACGCAGGTACCAATAAAGGCTTTTAATTACCTAGAATTTATTGATGCTGATTTACGAACTGTAAACTATTGGGAACATAGAGAGAATACCTTTTTAGGTCAAGCATTCCTAAACAAAAAGATAGCATTCCTCGATACAGAAAAAATATTTTTAGGGACTAATGGTTCAGGAATTTCGAGGTATTCTTTATATATTCCTTATGCAAACGATTCAAATGTCTCCTTAAACAATCCAAATATTGATTACTTAGAGCAAAATGCAGCTATCAAGTTGAAATATTTGGGTATTGATGCGCTAATCACAATTTTTTCATTTTTAAATGAATCCAAAAGATTTCTTTATCTGGAAAGGATTTACAACAGCATTGCCAAAGAAATAGAGAGAACAATATTAAGTGATCCGTTTGCTTTATCGACAATTTCAGAATTTCCACTTGAGCTTTTAAAGTATTTTAAGATTAAAACCTTAGAGACTATTATATTCTATATACTGAGAGATGTTGTAAATGATGACAAAGAAGCCGTTTTGTTGAAATTATTTAAGGCTTTTTATGTTAATGAGGTTTTTAATCCGGATACATTCCTTACGAAATTACTGACTGAAAAAATAGACGGACAAATTGCTCTTATTAAGATATATGACAAAATGAATGATTGGGGAGGTGAAAATAATTTTAGTAAAATGATTTTCGAATTGACCAAGATTTGGATGCTGAGCAGTTATTCTGACAAGGATAATAAGATTTATAAAAATTATCCACCTACGCCAAATTTAGTGTACAATCAAAAAATAATTGCTGGTTTCAGAAACGATGATTTAGATTTTGAATTTAAAGAGAATGGCGATATAAGGATTTTAGAAAGTGAATTTGGTTTCAATATACCTGGGTTGACATCTTATACCCATCATCATCCTTTTCAACCAGTGGCATTGGTTGAACTAGGTGAAAAAACGATTGAAGATTTGGTATTGGCTGAAGGAGTACCAATACCTGCTTTTTACCTGAAAGCTTTTGATGACAAGGCGGCATGGGAAAATTTTGAAAAAGGATTATGGCTGATTGTTGATATTGCTAGTACATTTACCGGAATTGGAAATTTAACCAAACTTCGCTACTTGGTAAAAGCTTCAAAATTGATGAAGCTTAAGACTGTTTTTGGTGTAATCCAAGTGGCTTCTTCTGTTATTTCTATTGGTTTAGCATTAATTGAAAATAGTAATAACAGAGAGTTGGTCAACAAAATCAGGAGTTACCTTTTTTGGGCAGAAATTTGTACTTTAGGGGCTGATGAATTAGCTACTAGAATCCTGACCAAACAAGCAGTTGAAGCCCGAACGGTTTTGGCAGAATATCGGACTACAGTAAAAAACAAAAAACAGCTTGGTGAAATTGATGAGTTTGGAGGGCATTTAGATGAGATTGTTACAAAGGGGATTTTTTCTAAAATTGTCGGCAAGCCAATCAGCTCAGATTTACTTAAAAAATTACAGATAGAGTTTGAAAAAATTGGGGGAGAATTAAAATTTGATGAAGAGTCTTTTGCATATATTGCATCGAGAGAGAAAGTGATGAATGTAAAAATCGAAGCAATAACATATAATGAAGAATTGATATTATTAAACAAAAATGCATCCACTTCCGCTGTCTATGAAGAATTAATTCATGCTGAGCAATTTAGAAAAGGTAAATATAATGATTGGGCGAATAGATATGGTGCTGAAGCTGCAGAAAATCTAATGGAAAAAGAAGCTGCAGAAGAATTGCTTAGAAATGCTTCAATGTGGAAGATACCAAATAATGAAATTGAGTTAATAAAAGAACGATTAGAATTTTTTAAAGGAGAATTAAAAAGGTTAAAGATATGAAAGCAAAAATAAAGTTAAATGACATATTCTCATTAAAAACCAAAAAGGGAAGTCAAATAATATTTGATATAAAACTATTAGAAGGGAATTTGTTAATTGGGAATATCTTTAAGGATGATGAAAGTAATATTAGATTTAGGATAATAGGAGTTGGATTAGAAAATAAGAAATATGATAAAAATTCTATTCGTATTTTAGTTGAAATATTAGATAATACGAAAATAGAGTTCTTTAAAAATCAGACTTTTTCACTTATTGAGTAAAAAGACATACTAAATTCATAACTATATAGGAATTGGAGAGATATAAAAGAGCTATTAAGTAGAGTAGCTCTTTTCATATAGATTTTAATCCTTTTAAAGAGGAATTAAGGTTGAAATTTCCAAAACAGTATAGAAGCCAGTCTTTCTTATATAAGGGAACAACTTTTTTATTGTATTTGATAAAAATACAATAGTATCCAATAAAAAAATCCAGTTTCAAGCTGGATTTTTTGTTTATTTAAAATACGATTAATACAAATTCGGGAATTTTTCAGGATCCACCTCATTCATAATAGCGTATACCTTTTCATAAATATCTTCAACAGATGGCTTAGAAAAATAATCTCCATCAGTTCCGTAAGCCGGACGGTGTGCTTTTGCAGCTAATGTTTCCGGTTTGCTGTCCAAATATTTGTAACCGTTTTGTTCGTCAAGAATCTGTTGTAGGATATAGGCTGAAGCTCCACCTGGCACATCTTCGTCTATTACTAACAGACGGTTAGTTTTTGCCAGTGATTTTACGATATCGTGGTTAATGTCAAAAGGCAATAACGATTGTACGTCAATGATTTCAGCATCAATACCTATTTCTAAAAGCTCTTTTGCAGCCTGTTCTACCAAACGCAATGTTGAACCGTAAGAAACCAAAGTAATGTCTTTTCCTTCTTTAAGCGTTTCTACAACACCAATCGGAGTTTTGAATTCACCCATATTTACTGGCATTGCTTCTTTTAGTCGGTAACCGTTTAAGCATTCTACAACCAATGCAGGTTCGTCAGTTTCTAATAAGGTATTATAGAATCCGGCAGCTTTGGTCATGTTTCTAGGAACCAAAACGTGTATTCCTCGAATGGCATTGATGATCATTCCCATTGGAGATCCTGAGTGCCAGATACCTTCCAAACGGTGTCCTCTGGTCCTGATGATTAGCGGTGCTTTTTGTTTTCCTCTGGTTCTATATTGTAATGTTGCTAAATCGTCGCTCATAATCTGGATAGCATACAAAAGATAATCCAGGTATTGGATTTCCGCAATAGGACGTAATCCTCTCATCGCCATCCCAATTCCCTGTCCTAAGATTGTAGCTTCACGAATACCGGCATCTGCGATACGCAGTTCACCGTATTTCTCCTGCATTCCTTCCAAGCCCTGGTTTACGTCACCAATATTACCGGCATCTTCACCAAAAATAAGGCTTTCAGGATATTTGCTGAAAATCGCATCGAAATTATCACGGATGATAATTCTTCCGTCTACTTCTTCCGCATTTTCTGCATATTGCGGCAATACTTCTTCTACTGTATATACGTTTTGGGCAGACTCAGAGAAAAGGTTTGAGCTGAATTTTGGCTGTATTTTTTCAATATAGGTCGTAATCCATTGTGATAGCTGGCTTTTGCTATTTTCTTTCGCAATAAGGCGCAACACTTTTCGTGCTGTAACGATAATATCTTTACGGATTGGTTCTTTGATACCCGCTAAATCAGAAGATAGTTTTTGGATGAAAACTTTGTTTTCGCTTGATGCTGCAATGTTTTCCAATAAGGCAACCAATTCTTTTTGTTCTTTTTTGATAGGATCTACAAAAGCGCTCCATGCTGCTTTTTTACCTTCAAGAACCTCTTTTTTAACGGCATTATCAATCTCGTCTAATTCTTCCTGAGTAGCAATATTGATAGCAATCATCCATAATTTCATCTGGCGGATGCAATCGTAATCCGCTTCCCATGCCAAACGGTCTGCATTTTTATAGCGTTCGTGCGAACCTGAAGTTGAGTGACCTTGCGGCTGAGTCAATTCCTGAACGTGGATGAGCACAGGAACGTGTTCTTCTCTTGCAATTTGTGCTGCCTGTTCGTAAGCAGTGACCAAAGCCGGATAATCCCATCCTTTTACGCGGATGATTTCATAACCTTTATTTTCATTGTCTCTTTGGAAACCTTTCAGAATTTCAGAGATGTTTTCTTTTGTAGTCTGGTATTTGGCATGTACAGAAATTCCGTATTCGTCATCCCAAACGCTCATTACCATCGGAACCTGTAAAACTCCGGCAGCATTGATGGTTTCAAAAAATAAACCTTCGGATGTACTTGCATTTCCAATGGTCCCCCAGGCAATTTCATTACCATTGATAGAGAAATTGGTTTTGTTGTTGATTCCCGAAACGTTTCGGTATATTTTAGAAGCCTGTGCCAATCCTAACAATCGAGGCATCTGCCCGGCAGTAGGAGAGATGTCGGCACTTGAGTTTTTCTGTAAGGTAAGATTCTTCCACGAACCGTCTTCATTCAAACTGTGTGTCGCGAAATGCCCGCCCATTTGGCGTCCGGCAGACATCGGGTCATGGTCAATATCGGCATGGCCATAAAGTCCGGCAAAAAACTGTTGTATTGTCATTTGCCCAATAGCCATCATAAAAGTCTGGTCGCGATAGTAGCCGGAACGGAAATCTCCATTCTTGAAAGCCTTAGCCATAGCCAGCTGCGGCACTTCTTTTCCGTCACCAAAAATCCCGAATTTGGCTTTTCCGGTCAAAACTTCACGGCGTCCCAATAGGCTGCATTCTCTACTGATAATGGCTATTTTATAGTCATTCAATACTTCGGTTTTGAAATCTTCAAACGAAAGTTCTTTTTTGGAAGCTATCTGTGTCATAAAATGGAATTTCTTGAATAGGAAACAAATTTAATCATTTCTGCTTATAAAACAAGAGAGAATTAATTTTGATATTTTCAGTCAAGTTGTTTGAAATGCTGTTTTGGATAGAAAATAATCAGGAAAACCTATTTAAAATTATTTTTTATGCAATTTTAAGACGAAATAATTGATTCTCAATATTCTTGTGCCTTAATTGAGATTTAAAACCATTTTCTGGTAAAGAGATTAATTAATGTTCTTGGACTGAAAGTAATGATAAAGCGTACCTTTTCATTGTAATGAGGTTGTCCTACTTCCCATCCATTGCTGGAGTAGACCGGAAAATAAAGCTCAAAATAATCGGTTACTAGGTTCAGGCGGATACCGCTATCATATACAAAATGAGGATCAGTATGCCTGTTTTTAACGAATCCGGCATCGCCATAAATTTCAATCCATTGCCAGATATTAAAACTACCATTTAGGGTTGCCATCCATTGGTTGGCATAAGG
>CAZFGA010000042.1:0-29933 GCA_964518395.1 uncultured Flavobacterium sp. | reverse complement strand
AGCGGAAACCGTTCAAACAAAGCTTCCAATCAAGAAGATACAGCCTTAGAAGTAAACCTCATCGCCGCTGCTGAAGTGGCACGACAGCTCCGCCTGCGAGATATGGGCGGCATCATTGTTGTCGATTTTATTGATATGTCTAATCCGGAAAATCGTAAAGTCCTTTTCGATTTCCTGAGAGAAGAAATGAGCGATGATAAAGCTAAACACAAAATCTTGCCGCCTAGTAAATTTGGTCTGATCCAGATTACGCGACAAAGAGTACGACCTGAAGTAAACATTAAGACCAGAGAAGAGGACCCCAACAATGAACATGGGGAAATTGAGGCTCCGATCTCAATTGTAGATAAAATTACTTCAGACGTCGAACGACTATTGAAAGCCCACAAAAAAATCGTGCTGAATGCGCATCCTTTTGTGGCAGCATACCTTACTAAAGGTTTTCCATCATTACGTTCAAAATGGTTTTTTGAACATAAAAAATGGGTGAAAATAATACCTCGTGACGCTTACACGTTTTTAGAATATCATTTCTATGACAAAAATGGAAATGAGATCAAAGATTAGATAAAAAGAACCGCCCTTCGCAAGATTGGCGGTTTTTTTGTTTTCTGTTTTTAGCTACATCATTAATATTACAAATCTTGTCATATTTTATTTTTATTTTTAAAGCCAGCACAATCTCAACAAAATTAAATCATCACCATTATGAAATTAAAGATTATAATTACGGGTATATTTTTTTTAATGCTGTCTTGTAATAAACACAAGCTAAGTTATTCTAAAAAAGATGATTTATCTTTATTACAAAAATATGCCTTATCCTACGAACCCACTAAAATCAATTCTTTTGATGATGATTCATTAAAAAAATTTAATATCGAATATATCTTTAGCTTAAAAGAAAAACAACAAGAAGCTACAAAAAATGAAATAGCTGATATTCTTTTGCTTAAGCAGTATTTATTTCATTTAAAAAAAGCAAACCAAAGCTATAACTTAAAAGATTTTAAGACTAAAGAGGCAAAAATTATTATAGATTATTTTTTAGCTAACAATGAAATTGATTCAAGTTTAGAATTCCTAAGCAGTTCTCTTCCATATGAATTTTTAAAACTGCAGAATAATTTAACTTCTAAAGAAGTAAACGGATTGATTGATGAAATTAAAAAAGAAGAAAGAAGGATTAGCATCTATACAGATAGTGTTAATCAGTAGTTTATCAGGATTAGCCAATATTAAATATATAGAGCCGCAAATAAAAAGCGGAGATGTTTCAACACGAGAGAATTTTCAATCCACGTAAAAGCGAATAAGCCATCCGTTACAAGTTTCATTCATTCCTAGCAATAGTATGATTTCTTATTGAGAAAATACACAGGCAGATTGGAAAACTTTATTATAAATTACCAAATGAAAAACAAAGAAATAATAGATGGCTACTATAAAAAAGCTGTAGAAGAATTAAGAGAAGCCGCTTTACAAGATAAGGATGTTTGGTACAGCCATATTCTTAATCTTCCAATGCATTTACAGGTTACCTATACAATAATCATCTTTGACCAACAAGTATATAATGGTGGTTTTCATCAATATTTTTTTAATTCTTACGGCCAGTTTGCATATTTGACGATTGACAACCTAAGATTAATAAGTGCTTTTAAAGCCTCTAATATATTGGAGCAGGCTACAAATCTGGTTAACGCCGATCAAATCAGCTTAAATGAATTTAGAAGAAAAATCTTTGACAGAGACTTTCCTAAAATAGCAAATTTTGACGACGAGCTATTTGACGCCTTATCATTATTAGATAACGAATATTACACTACTGATGAAAATCCAGAACAATTATTAGTGGGTTATTTAAGCAATCATTAATATAGATTCATATAAGAAAAATCATAAAACCCATCAGACCCTTGAGCAAGAAAGCTACATTATTCTTTTACAATTTCAATCCTCCTACTAATTTCATTTCCGGCTTCATCCGTTACCGTAATGTAATATTTACCTGTTTTGGCTTCAACTGACATCTCATGAAAAGTTTGTGTAGTACCCAAAAACTTATCATTCAGATACCAGAACAGTTTTGCTCTCTGGTCAGAATGGGCTACTTTTAAAACAAATGGCTGGATTTCACCATTAAAGTTTTTGGTGAGATATACTTTTCCATTTTCTTTTGGGTAGATAAAATCCATTGAATAGGAAGACGCTCCAAGGCAGTCAGCTCTAAATGGAGGCAATGGAAGATAGTCTATATGTTTGGTTTTATAATACAATTCCATAACCGGAGGCAATACAAACCAGGGTTTTGCAACCATCTTATCAACCTCTTCGCAATTGCTATTTACCTGATATTGTCCAGAAGCATCAAGATGCACTAATTTATGATACGGACAAACCGTCGTCTGCTTGCTTTTGAGTGGAATCCATTGTTTGATTTTCGGGCAGTATTCGCCGGCTATATGTCCGCTTAATTGGCAAACTTCTGCTTCTTCCAAATCATCATAAGGAGTTGCAAACCATTTTTTTCTTGGCAAAAGATTAAACACGTCAAATAAAACAGGCGCGGCACTTCCCACTCCGGTCAAAGAAGGACGCCCTTCACCGGAAGCATTTCCAACCCATACTCCTACTACATATCTTGAATTTGTTCCAATTGCCCATCCGTCGCGGTTACCAAAACTCGTACCCGTTTTCCAGGCAACTTCCAGTGAAGAATCATAGAATTTCCATGCTTCATCACCTTCCGGACGGTTAACTTCTTTCATGGCATTATACGTTAGCCAAATCGATGATGCCCCTAAATTTCTCTTATCATACGACTCTTTTCCAAAATCCATTTTGGCACCATGCAACCAATTTAATTCCTTAAACTCGTCCATACGGTATTTTGCCGAATGTGTCGTAAAATAGTTTAAGGTAGACGTTAGTCCTGCATAAGTTTTGGTCAAATCCCAAAGATTGCTTTCGCCCCCACCCAAAATCAGCGATAGCCCGTAATGGTTCGGATGTTTGTTGATGTCCCTCAATTTAAACTGTTGCAGTTCGTCATAAAAACGATAGACGCCATGATCTTTCAACATCAATACTGAAGGAATATTCAGCGAACGTGACAAGGCGCGATGTGCCGGAACTGCGCCATCATAGGTCAAATCGAAGTTCTTAGGACTATAACCTGCAATTTGCGTTGGAATATCCGCAACCAATGTATTCGGTAATATTTCACCCGCATCCAACATCGAAGCATACAGCAATGGTTTTAATATACTACCGGTACTTCGTGGCGCTGTAATAATATCGACATCTTTTTGATGGTCTTTGTCGGTTGGAGAATTCCCGACATAACTCAGGATATTTCTTGTCTCGACATCTACAACGATTATGGCAAGGTTATAAATTTCGGACTGTCGGTATTGGTTATAATATTGTGTAGCGATTTGGTTGACTCGATTTTGAAGCGCATATTTGACCGTTGTCTTTACTCTTGTGCCTTCTTCTTTCTTTGCGACATTTTGAAGCAAATGCGGCGCTATTTGAGGCAAATCATAAGGCTTTTGAGGTAAGTCTTCCAATATTGAAAGCTCATACGTGGTTTTATCGATTATTTTTTCTTCGTATAATTTTTTCAACAGACCGTTACGCTTATTCAAAAGCTTTTGCTGATTTTTTCCGGGATAAATTAAACTGGGCGCATTTGGCAGCACTGCCAATGTTGCCGTTTCAGCCCAGGATAACTGGTAGGGCTGCACTCCAAAATAGCGCCAGGAGGCCATTTCCAATCCCACAACATTTCCTCCATATGGAGCATGGGCAGCATACAATTCCAATATTTTTTCTTTCGAATAACGAAATTCCAAACGGGTTGCCAATACCAATTCGACCAGCTTTTCAAAATAGTTTCTTTTTTTTTCGCCTCTCGAAAGTCGGATAACCTGCTGCGTCAATGTACTTCCACCGCGAACTACTCTACCCGCATCATGGTTTTGCTTGGCGGCTTTGACCATCGCAATCGGGTTAAATCCGGGATGCTGGCAAAAATGCTCATCTTCAAAATAGACAATACATTTTTTGAATTTTTCAGGTATGGAATCTTGTGCCGGGAATCGCCATTGTCCGTCACGGGCAATTTTAGCACCTAAAAGCTCGCCTTCTTCACTTTCAATCACTGTAGAATAAGGCTGCTCAAAAAGAGTTCTTGGCAGGCAAAAATAGTAGGCAATGAAAAGCAATCCGAAGAAAACAGATTTCTTCGGATTGCGTTTTATCATATCAAGGATGCGTTTAAAAAACGCTTTTATCTTGCTTTTCAATTCCAGCTCAACTATTAGGCTTCTTTACAGAAGTCTTTACTTTCAAGGTGTTTATTTTACTACATTAACCCACTGTCCTTGCGTTCTGGCATAATAGGAGTTGTCATACATCGCCTCGCATTGTACTCCAGGAAGATAATATTTCCCAAGGTAAGATGCGTTCAGAAGAATCTTGAAGGTTTTGGTTTCATTCGATCGGAGCGTAAAATAAAAATTAGTACGGTCATCACGGATATCTGTATAATCCACTTTGTTATCGGCAAAACTTCCATAGTCTGTGAAACGTGTATTGACAATTTCCCAACCTGACGGAATAATCTGCGTCAAGGCTACATTTTCAACCGATTCGCCTTTGGTATTAGAAACCGTAACTTCTGCCACAAACTCTGTCCCCTGAGCCAACGAAGCTACGCTAATAGCATTTCCTTTTCGGTCACGGAATGTAATATCTGTCGACAATCCTCTTTGTTCGGTTTGTTCCTGACCAATCGGCAAGATTCCACTCGTAATTACTTTTATGTAAAGCGTCGTGTTTTTGTTGTTCTTAACCGTAACCGTATTTCCGTTTCCAGAAACCTGTAATGTCCTGTCTGCAAATGTTTTTGCAGTCTTAATCGTTTCTGATTTGCCTTTGCTTGTAAAGCTTACGTCAATTCCTTTTGTTCCGTTTTGCTGTGCAAATTTCGACATTGCATACAAGCAATATGAGGTAGTTTGCGTTGACATCCAACGGTTTGAAGACATTTCTTTTGCCAGTTTGGTCGCCATAGTAAATGCTTCGGCTTTTCTTCCTAACAACAATAAAGTTTCCAAGGCCATAGCACGGTTTCTTTCGCTGGAACCATAATAATAGTAATAGCCATACAACGAATCTTCGTCAATATTACTTTGTCCAAGCAATGTCATTCCCACATTTTTCTGTCCGGCTAAAGCATAGGTAGCCGCCAATCTTAATCGGGTATCATTAGAAATTCCCGAAGTTTCTCTAAGTCTGTTCATTGAAGACAAATCCGGATTACCCGCCAATGCCAATGTATACAGTCTATATGATTGTGCAAAATCATTACGGTAGCCTTCATTGTAGCGCCATTGTTTTGCCGTTTTCGCCTGATAGGCAATCCATTGTTTTTTCAGGTTGGCAGGAAGCGCATAGCCTTTTCTTTCTGCTTCAATCAGGAAGTGTCCTACATAGGTCGTACTCCAATCATCTGGCGTTTGGTTTCCTTGCCAATATGCAAATCCGCCATTCGCTAGCTGGAACTGTGCCAGTTTTTGAATCCCTGCTGTAATATTCTTTTGGATTTTAGCTTTTCTGGCCGCATCGACATCGGCTATATCACCCAAGTATAATTGCGGGAATACGCTAGAAGTCGTCTGCTCTAAACATCCGTGTGGATATTGAATCAGATAATCCAGACGTTTGTTAAAGTCCATTGAAGGAAACGCCGACACTTCCAGTTTTGCAGTATTTGTTCCTGCTACTCCAAAAGCATCCCAATTGATTGTTCCCGAACTATTTGGCTCCAATACAAGTTCTTTATAATCCTGAGTTACCGGATTCGGGTTCAAGATATCCAATTCTACATCAAAGCTTGCCTTTTCTTTTCCGGAAGTAGCCACAACCGTAACTTTTCCGATCCCTGTCAAATCGCCAACATTTAAATCAAAATAGGCAATCTTTTCATCTGGTTGTGCAAACGACAATGTTTGTTTTGAATTTCCAATTACACGGAAACCATTGTTTGTTTTCAGTTGCAGGGTAACATTTTTAACATGTTTTTCCATTGCAAAAACCGTTACAGGCAAGGTTACTTTTTCTCCCGGAGAAACTTTTCTTGGCAATGATGCCAATATCATCAGCGGATTTCTAACCGGAGTTGTTTTTTCAACACTTCCATAAGCACTGGTTCCGGCATCTCCTGCTACAACCATGGTCCTTACGGAGCCTACATATTTCGGAAGCGCAATTTCATGTGATTTTGTCTGTCCTTTTGATAATGAATAAGGTCCGAGATAAATCACTACCGGTTTAAATCGGTTAGCCTTTTTAGCCTGTCCACCACCTAAATCTTCGTCTCCACCAATACTAAAAATCTGATTTACCTTACCGCCATAAGCTCCTATGACATTATCATAAATATCCCACGTTTTTACGCCCAAGGCTTCTCTTGAATAAAAGCTATTCCAGGCATTTGGAGTTTTAAATCGGGTAAGATCCAGCAATCCTTCATCAACAACGGCTATGGTATAGGTCATTGCCTTTCCATTCTTCTCACTTACTTTTATGGTTGTTTTCTGCTCAGGTTTCAAGACTTCCGGCATGGCTATCAGCGGTTCTAAAACTGTGTTTTTATCAACCACTTCAATAGGAATAATTCCATACAGACGAATTGGAGAGTCATTTTTTGTAGAGGCATGGGGTTGCAATAACGTGATATGGATATACACGTTCGGAGCCATTTTTGAAGTAATTGGAATTTCAACCTGCGTTTCACCTTTTTTACTTTCTGCCCATAATGTCTGAACTACCTGCGCCCCACTTTCGAGTGAAATCAAAGCACGGCCACCTTCACTTGACGGGAAAGAAACGATAGCTTTTTCACCAACATTGTATTTTTCCTTGTTTGCCGAAAACACCAGCATTTTTGCTTCTGCTCCGGTAGTATTCCTTGTTTTCCCAGACCAGATTGGCCAGTCAATCATTACGGTTTCGCCAGACGAATGTCCGCCATTAGGATCTGTAACTCTCACAAGATAACGTCCCCACTCATCATCGGTTGTCTTAAATTGGAAACGAGCCTTACCGGAACCATCCGTATTCAATACTTGAGAATAGAACGGAGTATTTGTCGTAGTGCTGCTGTAATTTGACAAATCATCAGAAGCATCCCACCACCAGCGCCATTCTACCTTATAGACTCTTACTTCTAAATTTCTGACTGCTTTTGGCCTTCCGTTTTCATCAACCGTAACCACGTCAAAAGCATTGCTCTTTCCGGTTTCAAGCATTCCATATTTATTCGGTTCCGGAGTTTTTACACCTACATAGGTTTGAAACGGAGAATAGGTTGCCGTAATAACGTCCGTACTGAAATCACCTCCATTTTCATAAACTTTGGTAATGAAAGATGCTTTCAGCATTCCCGGTGCCTGTGACTGTAATCGGGGCTGGATGCTGACATTAGCTTTTCCTGTTTCATCAATTTTTCCTGAATAGATGTTAACTTCTTCTGTAGAAAACTTCCGTGCCGGATCATCAAAAACATATTTGGTATAATTTTTAAACGTAGTTTTTTGCTGGGTAAACTTGGCCTGCATTTCCAGTTTCAAATCTTTTGCAACGGCTCCATGTAGCCATGCCACATCAACTCTGGCATCGTTTTTATGGAAAGCTGACAGTGTTTTTCCATCAAAACCATTTTTAATTTTTAATCTATTTGGCTTGATCGTTTCAATTTTTATTGCTTTATAAAAACGGGCTCCCCCTACAGAAACAACTGCTTCATAATTACCTGTAGGCGCATTTGGCTGGGTTTTGAAAGCAAATTTGTAATGATTCTTATCCGTATACTTCTGGACTTTTTGATAAACCACTTTTCCATTCGGATCAGACAGTTTTAATTTTATTGGATGCGTATTAGGCAATCTGCTTGATTTATCATTCAGAATAAATGACAGATAAACCGTATCACCCGGACGCCACACACCTCGTTCACCATAAATGAATCCTTTTAGTCCTTTTTGGAGTGCTTCTCCATCTACATTAAAATTACTGACCGATTGTGAGTTTCCATCATCCAGTTTGACGTAGGTAGTGTTTTTGTCTTTTTTGATTATGGCAAAAAATGCTTTTTTATCGGTACTAAAATTCACTATACCATCACCATCAGTAGTTTCTGATACCAGTTTTTGTTTTTGGTAATTGTATAATTCAACTGTTGCGCCAGAAACCGGCTCAGTTGTTACGATATTATTGACTGCGAAGAAATAGGAGCCGTTTTCACCGCGTTTTGCAATAACACCCAAATCTGTAGCCAATATGTTTGTAGCTACTTTATTGTTGGAATAGTAGGATTTATTGCAAGGATTATCTCTTTCGTTCCAGTCATAGTCATAATCATAATAGTCATAATCAAAGGAATCGTAGGTAGAGAAATCTTCCGGCTCCTCTTCTTCCTCGGCTACCGGTTCTTCTTCAGCAGGAGTATCACAGGTATATAGAGAATAGGACCTTTTGATTGTAAATTCCACACGGTATATCGCTCCTTGCTCTGGTTTGATTAAGGTTGACAAATCAAGGGAATAGGTATTCCATTTTTTGTAATTGGCTAGCTTGTTAGTTGTCAGCTCCAAAGTCTTTTTCGCAATTGGGAGTGCCACTTTTCTCAAGTCATAATTGCCATTCAATTCATTATCCTGTAAAAACTGAAGTACGTTGTTTTCAAAAATACGGTATACTTTTACGTCTACTTTTTTCAAATTAGCAGCCTCAAAGTTTACTTTTAGATTGTTGGAACTTGGCAGGATGGTACCGCTTTTTACAAATCGAACTTCCGGCTTGATCTGCTCAAAAGTAATTTTTGCAGCATAGCCTTTTTTCATTTTATAGCCATCGGTGCTTTCAATTCCCTGAAAAACTTCCAGTAATAATTTGCCATCAAGTGCTACATCCGAAAATACTTTCAATACATTTCCATCTACTGCATAGCGCAGGCTATTAGCTGTTTCAAGAGCTACCAAGCCACTGAAATTCTGGTCTTTTTTTAATGGGTCTGAAAAATTAATTCGAACCGATTGGTTGTTTTCATCTCCTATTCTTACATCTACAATAGTAAAGTTATTCTTGCCAGGAATTGTAAATTCTTTCTCTCCTTTTTGATCTATATCTGCTGAACTCCCATCCCATTTGATTACAATTTTGCTATCCTCTACTCCTCTTTGTATCTGGTCGATAACAAAAGAAAACTCAGTAGGCGAACTGGCCTTATCATTGAATTTTATTGGCAATTCCTTACCATTCTGTGTAGCTGACACCAGTTTTTTGGCTGTTGCCAAATCCATATTGTCTGCCGATTTCAGGATCATGTTCAGGAATTGAGTGTCTTTTGTATACGACTGTAAGTCCTGAATTTCAACTTTGAAATCCTGTTCAACGGTTTTAACTGTAAAATTAAAATCAGCCAATTCTTTTGGAACATCAATCAATTTATCCAGATGAAGTGTGACCTGATATTGTTCGCCTTGTTTTAGTTTTTTCTTTGGCTGGAATGCCAGAATATTATTAGGCAATACGACAACCTTACCGCTAACACTTGGAGAAATATCAAAAATATCCTCGTCTAATTCCTGATTAGGCTTCCATTCTGCTTTTGAGAATGCCAGGCCAACCTGAATATCAGAGTTTGCAGAGATCATTCCCGATGAGAAACTGGTAACATAATCGCGATAAAGCGAAAAATCTGAATCAAAATCTTCAGGCGAAGATTTTCTACACGCATTTAACAAAAAAAACACCGAAACCAACAGCATTAGTTTTCCAGTCTTCATAGAATGATTGATTAAAAGTTGAACGTAGTTTTGTCCTTAGTGACATTTTCAGCATAACTGAATAAGTCATGTCTTTATTGTAATAAATATAGGAAATAAATTACTAAGAAAATTATTAAAAATTGATTTCAAAAATTACATAATGAAATGATTTCAACTTTTTGGAAGGGGGAAAAGTTGTTACAATTTATGTACGAACATAAATATTTCAAAAAATCAATTCTTATGTACGAATTACTCTACAAAGATATAACAAAAAAGTATATATCTATTATTTGTCTTTTCCTGAGTTTCGCATTCTACCTACTAATACATTGAAAGAAACAGAATTAGATTTTTCATCTTAAATTAAACTGATAAAAAATTTAAAATTATTATGGGTTTTATGGAAATCCGTAATGTTTTCATTAACCTAACCGTTAAGTTTGAGAAAATTACTCGAGGATTTTTAAAAAATATTAAAAACACTTAACATTTTAATTATGAAAAAACTATTTTTATCGCTTTCATTAGGCGCTGTACTACTAGGTAGTTCTGCATTTGCATCACGTGAAGAAGTAAAAGACGAAGCTTTACTTGCACACAATTGTACTTATAGAATGTATAATTCTTCTGGACAATACCTTGGTAACTGGACACTTTTTGATGTGCCAGACAACGTGGCTTGCGGAAGTGCTCAGGCTAAACAAGTAGCTATTACTTCTTATAATGCATTTCATTAATAAATAAATCAATATTGGAAATGAAGTATCACTACTTCATTTCCATTTATTTTTAACTTCTATAATAATTTTTATGCGGTATATTTTTATAATCATTTATCTTACATTTTTAAATTCTAATGCTCAACAGGGCACTAATTCAACCATAAAAGTTCAATATTCAGAATCGATAAGCTATATCCCTTCCATTGTCAACAATTATGTAGGAACTTTGTATGTGCAAAATGAATTTAGCCATTATCAATCTGATTATAAAAACACCGAAAAAGGAGAAAGTAAAGAGGAAGAAGATGTAGTAATTGTAAATTCTACTGAATTCAAATTCACGAATGAAGTATTTATAAACACTAAGGCTAAAGAACTTACAGAAAATTTATATGAAAATAAATTTTTAAAAAAGTCTTATTCTGTTTATGATGATCTCCCAAAAATGAAATGGACTTTTTTAAAAGATGAAAAGAAAATCAATAATTTTATCTGCAAAAAAGCCAAAACAACCTTTAGGGGAAGAACCTATACAGTGTGGTATACTGAAAAGATTCCCGTTTCATCCGGCCCTTGGAAATTCAATGGTCTTCCGGGACTAATATTATCTGCAGAAGATAGTGAGGGAATATACAAATGGGATGTACTAAATATCAAATATCCCTATAAAGGAACTGATATTAATTTGAAAAATACGTATGCCAAAAGATTCAAATACAACAAAGTTTCTTTTAAAGAATATGATGATAAATTAATAACATCAATTAAGGATAAAGTAAAAACAGTTAAAGCAAGAAGTTCGGGCAGAGACGGAATTAGAGTCGGTTTTGAATATTCTACTTTTCAAGACAAAGAACCTATAAATGAGTGGAGATCACAGACCGTTTTTAGATAAATAAATTAAATGAAGTATTTCTATTTATGCCTGTTGTTTTTTATTAGTTTTTATATTCATTCACAAACCACTATAAAAGGTAAAATTAGCTGTGACAAATCCGAATCAATAATTTCAGCAAACATCATATTAAAAGATGTTGCCGAAAATACTATAGCCTATACTTACACAGACGAGTCTGGCAGATATGAAATGCAAACAGAAGAAAAAGGCACGTTTATACTATTTGTAAATTCGTTAGGCTATGAACAAAAAAGTAAGGAAATTTCAATTGGTTCTGAAAATGAAAAGAACGTTGATTTTGTCCTAATTCCAGAACTTACAGAACTAGAGGAAGTTTTCATAGAAGCAAAGCGTCCCATTGCTATCAAAAAAGACACTATCGTTTTTGATGCACAATCCTTTTTGCAGGGCAACGAACAGGTTGTTGAAGATTTACTTAAAAAATTACCCGGCGTAAACGTTTCTGCAGACGGGACTATAAAAATAGGAAATCAGGAAATCGAAAAAGTAATGATTGAGGGCGATGATATATTCGAAAAGGGATATAAAATCCTCACGAAGAATATGCCCGTAAATCCTCTTGATAAAATAGAAATTTACCAAAACTATTCTAATAATAAGCATCTAAAAGGCATCGAGAACAGTGACAAAGTAGCCCTGAATTTAAAATTAAAAGAAGATGCCAAACGCATTTGGTTTGGCAATGCATCTGGCGGATATGGTGTAGTTTCTGAAAATCGATATGAATTTAAAGGGAACCTGATGAACTTTGGAAAAAAAGACAAATATTATTTCTTAACCAATCTCAACAATATAGGTGTCGATGTCATAGGAGATATAAGTCATCTGGTCCAACCTTATCGTTCTGATGAACCCGGAAGTATTGGCGATAATCAATCAGCAAATACTTTGTTAGATTTGAGTTCAGATTTACCCAGCCTAAAACCAAAAAGGGTTAACTTCAACAATGCCGAAATGCTGTCTCTAAATAGTATTTTCACACTTACAGAAAAAATAAAACTTAAGACCTTAGGGTTTCTTACTACCGATGAAAATGATTTTTTCAGAAATAGTTATCAATCTTTTTCTGTTGGCAACACCTCTTTTGAGAATACCGAAGATTTTTCAGGTAAAAAAACTCAAATTACAGCTTTTGGAAAAATTGACTTAACCTATGATATTTCAGAGAATAAAACATTAGAATACAGCGGTAAATTCAATAAAAGAGAAGAAAAAAACAGAAGTAATCTGCTATTTAATAATGATCCTTTAAAGGAAAGATTAACTAGCAATAATCAACTTTTTGACCAAAAATTAGTTTTTACAAGTAAATTTAAGGACACTAAAGCACTTATTTTTTCGGGCAGGTATATTAACGAAAAAACACCACAAAATTATTCGGTAAATCAGTTTATTTTCAATGATTTATTTCCTGAAAACGCTAACAATACAGCACAGCAAAGTCAAAACAAAATGCAGTTTTTAGGTTTTGAAGCTCATTTATTGGATAAAAAGAAAAATGGTAGCTTATTAGAAATAAAAGCCGGTAATCAATTGCGTATTGATGATTTAATAACAAAATTTAATTTATTTGACGGCAATACTATTGTGTCTGAACCTGGCAATTATCAAAACCATCTGACCTATACTACTAATGATTTATATCTGTCCGCTAAATATCGTTTTAAGCTAAAAAAATTCGATATAGAAGCACAATCCGATTTTCATTATCTGAACAACCGCATAGAAAACCAAAATAAAAACGACACCGAAAGTCCATTTTTCATTATTCCAAAAATAGGCTTGGATTGGAATATCAATGACCTGAACAAAATCAAAACATCCTATTCTTACAACACAACAAACGCAGGGGTTTTAGATATTTATTCGGGTTATGTTCAAACCAGTTTCCGTTCTTTTTCAAAAGGTCTGGAAGATTTCAACCAGCTGAATTCATCAAATGCAATACTAAACTACACCTATGGAAATTGGGGCGATAAGTTTTTTGCGAACACTTTTATTTTATATTCAAAGAGCAATGACTTTTATAGTACCAATTCTATAATCGCACAGAATTATTCTCAATCGGAAAAAATCATAATTAAGGACCGTGAATTTGTTACTGTCGCATCCAGTATTGACTACTATTTCAATCCGATAAGATCAAATCTAAAAATAAACCTGTCCGGATCAAAAGCCAACTTTAAGAATATTGTTAACGGGTCTGATTTGAGAGAAATAAAAAATCTAAATGCAGAATATGGTTTTGAATTACGCTCAGGATTTAGAGGGATTTTTAATTATCATATGGGTTCAAAATGGAATTATAACCAGGTCAAAACGACAATTGAAAACTCGTTTACTGATAATATGACTTTTTTGGATTTGTCATTCGTGTTTAATGATAAATTAAATTTTCAAATACAAACCGAACGTTATTTTTTCGGGAGTCTTGAAAGCCAAAACAACAAATATTATTTTATGGATTTAGAAGCACGATATATTGTAAAAGAAAACAAATTGACATTTTCCGTTTCCGGCAATAATCTTTTTAATACGGAAACATTTAAAAATTATACTATATCTGACATTTCCATTTCAAAAACAGAATATAGGTTGCAAGAAAGGTATGTGCTTTTAAAAGTGGAATATCGTTTTTAAAACTTGTCCCGTCTTTCAACAAAAAAACGTTTCATCAAACTGGATGCTTCTGCTTCTAAAACACCATATTCTACGATTGTTTTTGGATGTAGTTTTGTACCCAAAGCAATATATCCTCGCTGTTCGTCTCTGGCTCCAAAAACGATTCTGGATATTTGACTCCAATACAGAGCTCCGGCACACATCTGGCACGGTTCTAATGTAACATATAAGGTACAATTCTTGAGGTATTTCCCTCCTAAGAAGTTAGCTGCTGCCGTAATCGATTGCATTTCGGCATGCGCCGTTACGTCATTCAACATTTCAGTAAGATTATGGCTTCTGGCAATGATGCGGTTTTCCACAACTATAATAGCCCCGACAGGGATTTCGCCTTTTTCAAACGCGACTTCGGCTTCTTGCAAAGCCTTTTTCATGAAATATTCGTCGGTGTTGCTGTTTTCCATAGTCCAAAAATAAAAAACAATATCGTAAATTTGGTTTTTAATCTAGAAATGAGCTATACCATCCTTCAAAATATAAATTCTCCTGAGGATCTGAGGAAGCTGACCGAAGCTGAATTACCCGTCTTAGCACGCGAACTGCGCGATTTTATTATTGATATCGTTTCTGTCAAGGAAGGCCATCTTGGCGCCAGCCTGGGTGTAATTGAATTGACAATTGCCCTTCATTATGTCTTTAACACGCCTAATGATTTATTGGTATGGGACGTGGGACATCAGGCATACGGACACAAGATATTAACCGGAAGAAAAGACAATTTTGACACGAACAGGCAGTGGGGAGGCATTTCCGGATTTCCAAAAAGAAGCGAAAGTCCCTATGATACTTTTGGAGTAGGCCACTCCTCTACTGCAATTTCTGCAGCATTGGGAATGGCTATTGCCTCGAATCTGATTGGTGACTTTGAAAAACATCATATTGCGGTCGTTGGAGATGCCTCTATCGCTTCGGGAATGGCTTTTGAAGGTCTTAACCATGCCGGTGTTACCGATGCCAATCTGCTCGTGATATTAAATGACAATGCAATTGGAATTGATCCAAGCGTAGGTGCTTTAAAAAACTATCTTACTTCTGTGAAAGAGGGAAAGAACCCGCGGGAGAACAACATGATAAAATCACTGAATTTTGATTATTCCGGCCCAATAGACGGACATGATATTGTTGCCGTCATCAAAGAACTCAACCGACTGAAGAATATCAAAGGTCCAAAATTTCTCCATATTATTACCACTAAAGGAAAAGGATTGGAACAGGCTGAAAAAGACCAGGTAAAATATCACGCACCAGGGAAGTTTGACAAACTAACTGGTGAAATCATTCCAAAATCAGAAGAAAATCTCCCTCCAAAATTTCAGGATGTTTTTGGTCTGACGTTATTGGAACTGGCCAAAAAAAACGATAAGATTGTAGGGATTACGCCTGCAATGCCAAGTGGAAGCTCGTTAAAATTTATGATGGACGTATTTCCAAAACGTGCTTTTGATGTTGGAATTGCTGAACAACATGCCGTGACATTGGCGGCAGGGATGGCCACACAAGGAATGATTGTGTATTGCAATATCTATTCAACATTTTTACAAAGAGCCTACGATCAAGTCATTCATGATGTAGCTTTGCAGGATCTTCCCGTAATTTTCTGTCTTGACCGAGCCGGATTGGTTGGCGAAGACGGCGCAACACATCACGGTGCTTTTGACCTTGCTTATTTGAGGTGTATTCCTAATATGATTATCTATGCTCCAATGAATGAAATAGGCCTCCGTAATATGCTATATACTGCGCAGCTTGGATTGAACCATCCTATCGCCATCCGCTATCCTAGAGGTCGCGGAGTGATTGTTGACTGGAAAAAACCTTTTGAAAAAATTGAAATAGGAAAAGCACGGCTTTTAAAA
Organism: uncultured Flavobacterium sp.; assembly: GCA_964518395.1. Lineage (GTDB taxonomy): Bacteria > Bacteroidota > Bacteroidia > Flavobacteriales > Flavobacteriaceae > Flavobacterium. The sequence goes on along the minus strand of CAZFGA010000042.1, from coordinate 13,909 downwards.
GAAGGTCATAGAATTGCTATTCTTTCTACCGGATCGATTGGCAACAATGTTATTCCTGCTTTGACAAATATTGAAGACCCAAAAGATTTTTCTCATTATGATTTTCCTTTTGTAAAACCATTAGATGAAGCCATGCTTCATACTATTTTTAGTAAACATGACGTTATTATTACTTTAGAGGACGGAGCAGTAAAAGGCGGTTTCGGTAGTGCGATAACAGAATTTGCAGCTCAAAACAATTATACCAAAAAGATAGAAATCTTAGGTATTCCTGATGAATTTATAGAGCATGGAACTGTTGGAGAGCTACAACGTTATAGCAAAATAGATGCAAAAAACTTGCAAATAATTTTTGAAACCTGTCGAAATTATTGACTTTTGCACTGTCCAAAAATTTAATATGCCTGTTATGAGATTATCTACTTTAGCCTTAGGGTTATTTTTGCTTTTTTCAGTATCATCTATAGCCCAATCTGTTGATACTATCCAATCCAAAAAACTAGACTCAGCTATTGTCAAGAAAGTTGTCAGCCATTGGGAAAAGAAAAATGTGGTAGGATTCGATTTGAATGAAATTGCTTTTGTTAACTGGAGTGCCGGTGGAAACAGCGCCATTTCAGGATTATTAAAAGGAACATTCACACGAAAATATGAGAATGGGAACCTAAGATGGCTTAATGAATTGATTGTTCGTTATGGAGTAAGCAAACAAGATGGTGTTGAATTACGAAAAACGGATGATGCCTTCCAGTTCAATTCTACTTTTGGTTACAGAAGAGATACGACGACCAACTGGTTTCATAGTGCGAAGTTCAATTTTAACACGCAATTTACAAGCGGTTATAATTATCCCAATACTGATTTGGCTATTTCGAAACCATTTGCACCAGCCTATACTTTCTTAGGGGTCGGAGCCGAATACAACAATAAGAAATACAACCTACAGCTTTACATATCTCCCCTTACCTTGAAAAACACATTAGTTTTAGACCAACGATTGGCGGATCAGGGAGCATTCGGGGTCCAGAAAGCCGTTTATGATGCCGTTACCGGAGTAAAACTTGAAGATGGTAAGAATTCCCGAACCGAACTCGGTTTCCTTTTTACAAGCGGTTATAAGAAAGAGCTTTTCAAAAACATCAATTTTGAAAATAAATTAAACCTCTACACGGATTATATCAACAACTTTGGAAATATAGATGTTGACTGGCAGGTGCAACTGGATTTTATCGTCAACAAATACGTGCGTGCTAATATCAACACTCACCTGATTTATGACCATGATATCAAGGCTAAGGAAGAAATCAACGGTCAACAAGTTACTGTAGGACCAAAAGTACAGTTCAAGCAAATGCTTGGTGTAGGCTTAATTTACAGCTTCTAGGCTTTTTTTACAGCTTCTTACGTCCGTTTATCGTATTAAATAATTCCAGTGCATTTCCATCGGTCAAGAGCGACACGTAATGGCAGATGTGTAACAGCCTTTTATAAAGATCATTTTTTTCATCATGAAACTTCTCAGGAAGCATTTTTAGCAACAATCGGTCATAATTCGAGGCTTCTCCGTGAAACTGGTTGTTGAAAGCCGTGATGAATTTATCTAACAAGGTTTGTATAATCTGGTAACCTACCAGCTCCTTTTCGATGACTTCTCTGCTTTGGTAGATGTTTTTTATACTCAGTTTAATGATATCGTTCATCTGGGCAACATATTTGCTCTTTTCGGTTAATGCGTAATGGAATTTCCCTTGAAGTATCTGTTCTTCATTTTCAACAAAAACCTTTACAACATCACTAATCAAGCTTCCTATTGCCAATGCTCTCAGGTAGCTTATTCTGTCTTCTTTCGTAATCAGGGAGTTGAATTTTTTGGTATCGATACTATCTTTTACCAGATTGATAAGGTATTCCAGCGCAAAATCTTCTGACACCAAACCTAAGTTTATACCGTCTTCAAAATCAATAATCGTGTAGCAGATATCATCAGCCGCTTCGACCAAAAAGGCCAACGGATGTCTTTCATAACCGATGTCATTTCCTGACTTATTAGGTATCATCCCGAGCTCTTCGGCTACTTCTTTGAAAAACTCCTTATCGGTTTGGAAAAAGCCATATTTTTTATCTGAAATATGACTTGTCGGTTTTTTTGGCAATGACTCTTTAGGGTATTTCATGAAAGCACCCAAAGTAGCATACGAAATTCTGAGTCCGCCTTCAATACCCGGACGGGAAGCCGTCAATAATGAAAAACCATTGGCATTACCTTCAAAATCGATTAAATCCTGCCATTCTTTTTCAGAAAGCTGGTCTTTGAACTGTTTTCCGTTTCCTGTCTTAAAATATTCGCCTATGGCTTTTTCACCGGAATGACCAAATGGCGGATTTCCTATATCGTGCGCCAGTGATGCAGCAGCAACTATTGCTCCAAAATCGTTGGGTTGGTAGCCATGAACTTCTCTCAGGTGCGGATATTTTTCAATAATCTGTTTCCCAACCAATCTTCCGATGGAACGGCCCACAACAGATACTTCAAGACTATGAGTTAATCTTGTATGTACGAAATCTGTTTTCGAAAGCGGAATTACCTGTGTCTTATCCTGAAGGCTTCTAAAAGCAGAAGAAAATATAATCCTGTCATAATCGACTTCAAAGCCAAGACGCGTATCATCTTGTTCTTTTCGCAATCTTTTTCCTTTGTCGCCTTGTTTTCTTAAAGACAAAAGCTGTTCCCAGTTCATCATAATTCGTTGGTATTATTTCCTATTTCATCCAGAGAATAAAACAGTTCTTTTTTCTTTTCTAATAATTCTTTTTTCACAACATAGGTTTTGGAAATACTGTCATGCCATCCTTTATTTGGTGCTCCCAAAAAGGAAAAACCGTCCAAAGGAATCAGTCTGCAAAGTGAACGCACTAATATTTCCTGACTGTCTGGCTTTTCGCCATTTATATTGACAACAATCGTTTTGGTAATAAATTTACCTATGGTTCTTGAAAAAAAGATTTCAAACACATTATAATAGATCAGTATAGACACGATAGCCAAGGTATATTCTTCTATCTTATTCATGCTTACGATACGATCAAGAAGCTCTTTGCTTCCAATAATAACTGAAAGCATCATCAATGCAAACAAAATAGCATATATGAGCACTATCACGCAAACATAATCTATTAAATAATTCGCCAAACGGGTGCCTAAGCTTACATTCAAATCTTTATCCAGCCTAAACTGTCTTGAAGTTGTGTAATCCATATGGTTTTGAAATTATTCTTTCAGGTTAGCCAAAAAGAAATTTTTAGATTTCTTTGGATATTGGCCATGCGTCTTATCACTCGGGTTTTCAATTACCGATTTGATATTTACTTCATCTCCAATCTTAAAATTGGCTTCGGTATATTGGTAATCCAGAAGGTAAGGCCCGCAGAAATAATTTCCGTTTTCATCTTTTTCTATGATTCCGGTATAAACTCCTTTTTTTTGTTTTGACATTGGTGTATGATTAAAGTAAATAATTTAGTTTGTTATGACAGTTTTGCAATTTCGTCGAGGATAATATTGTTTTTCACTTGTCTGAAAACAAAATCTTTGGCCTCTGAAAAAGAAATACCATATTTCCTTTCTACTTTTTGATATTTCACCGGGTACCTTGACAGCAATGTATCATAATAGCCATCTAATACTTGTTCTGATGGTGATATAAATTCCAGTTTCAATTCAAATCTACGCAGTAGCGCTTCGTCAATCATTTGAATCTGGTTGGTTGCTGCTATCAATATGGCGTTTCTCGGGAAATTGTCGATAAGCTGCAACAGGGCATTTACGACACGTTTCATTTCGCTGCTGTCTTTATTGTCATAATCCCTTACCTGGCCCAGAGAATCAAATTCATCAAAAAACAGTACGGAATTTTCATAATTGGCTTCCTTAAAAATGTTATTGATGTTTTTTGCCGTTTCTCCTAATTTGGAAGATACTATGGTCGATAGGTTCACTATAAAAATCTTCTTGTCCAGCTCTTTTGCTATGGCTTTTGCCGTCATAGTTTTTCCGCAACCGGTTTTCCCATACAGAAAAATTTTATTGGCAACAGGAAGTTCATATTGATGAAGGATTTCAGAAAAACGGTGTTCTTTCAGAAACTGTTCGACCTGTTCTGCCACAGAAGCTTCAAAGACGACATCTTCTAAATTTACATTTTCCCTATCCCTGAAATATAGTGTGCTCAAGCTCTTTTAATTTTGTAAGCAAATATACTAAGACTAAAACTATTGGTATAAAAAAACAGCCATCATTTGACGGCTGTTTTTATAGGTATTGTGTTTCTTATTAAGATCCGCACATTTCGCAATCGTCTGGTTCTGCATTTTTGGAACGCTCCAACATTGCACGGAACTCATCGACAGCAATTGCAGGCTCAGCAACAGCTTCTACAGCTACAGGCTCTGCCTTTTTATCGTTATTAAGCGTAAACTTAATCGCATCAACCGCCGACTTGGTTCTCAGATAGTACATTCCTGTTTTTAATCCGGATTGCCAAGCGTAGAAGTGCATTGAAGTCAGTTTAGCAAAATTCGCATCCTGCATGAATAAGTTCAACGACTGTGACTGGTCAATAAAATAACCTCTTTGGCGCGACATATCAATAATATCTTTCATTGACATTTCCCAAACGGTTTTATATAGTTCTTTCAAATCTTGCGGAATGATATCAATGTTTTGAATTGATCCATTATGACGCATGATTTCCTGTTTCAAATCTTCGTTCCAAAGACCTAGTTCTACTAAATCTTCTAACAGGTGCTTGTTTACAACGATAAATTCACCTGAAAGCACTCGTCTTGTATAGATATTTGAAGTATAAGGCTCGAAAGCTTCGTTATTCCCAAGGATTTGAGAAGTCGAAGCTGTTGGCATAGGCGCTACAAGCAATGAGTTTCTCACACCATTTTCCATTACTTCTTTTCTTAAAGAAGCCCAATCCCAACGACCAGACAAGTCTCCATCTGTCAATCCCCAAAGATTGTACTGGAATTCTCCCTGTGAAATTGGCGATCCTTCAAAAGTAGAATAAGCACCTTCTTCTTTTGCCATTTCCATAGAAGCCGTAACGGCTGCAAAGTAAAGTGTTTCGAAGATTTCCTGGTTCAATTTTTTAGCTTCGTCAGAAGTAAAAGGCATTCTTAAAAGAATGAAAGCATCTGCCAAACCTTGAACACCTAATCCAACCGGACGGTGACGCATATTTGAATTCTCTGCTTCCTGAACCGGATAGTAGTTTCTATCAATTACCTTGTTCAGGTTTCTTGTTACACGTTTTGTGACGTTGTAAAGCAACTCATGATTGAACTGTCCGTTTTCCACAAACATTGGCAACGAGATAGAAGCCAGGTTACATACTGCAATTTCATCTTTAGATGTGTACTCCATGATTTCTGTACACAAGTTAGAAGAACGGATTGTTCCCAGGTTTTTCTGGTTTGATTTGCGGTTTGCTGCATCTTTATACAGCATATATGGTGTTCCGGTTTCGATTTGAGATTCCAGAATTTTTTCCCAAAGTTCTCTCGCTTTGATCGTTTTTCTTCCTTTGCCCTGGGCTTCGTAAGAAGTATACAGCGCTTCAAATTCTTCACCGTAAATATCGTAAAGTCCCGGACATTCGTTTGGACACCTCCACGTCCATGTAGAATCTTCCTGAACACGTTTCATGAACAAGTCTGATGTCCACAGAGCAAAGACCAAGTCACGGGCACGCATTTCTTCTTTTCCGTGGTTTTTCTTCAGGTCAAGGAAATCAAAAATATCAGCATGCCATGTTTCGATATAAATAGCAAAACTTCCTTTACGTTTTCCTCCTCCCTGGTCTACATAACGAGCCGTGTCATTGAAAACACGCAACATTGGAACGATTCCGTTTGATGTTCCGTTTGTTCCGCGGATATAAGATCCTGTTGCACGAACGTTATGGATTGATAATCCGATTCCTCCTGCCGATTGTGAAATTTTCGCTGTTTGTTTTAGCGTATCGTAAATTCCATCGATACTGTCATCCTGCATTGCCAAAAGGAAACAAGAAGACATTTGCGGTTTTGGAGTTCCGGCGTTGAATAATGTTGGTGTTGCATGTGTAAAGAATTTTTTAGACATCAAGTCGTAAGTTTCCAATACTGCATCCAGGTCATTCAAGTGAATTCCAACTGCAACACGCATCAACATATGTTGTGGTCTTTCTACAATTTTTCCGTTTATCTTTAACAGATACGAACGCTCAAGTGTCTTGAATCCGAAATAATCGTAGTTAAAATCTCTATTGTATATTACATGAGAATCTAAGAACGCTGCATTTTCCTGAATAACGTTGTATACTTCTTCTGAAAGAAGTGGAGATTCCTGATTGGTTCTTGGATTCACATAGAAATACATTTCCTTCATCGTTTCAGAAAACGATTTTTTGGTATTCTTATGAAGATTTGAAATTGCTATCCTTGCTGCCAATTGGGCATAATCAGGATGGGCAATTGTCATTGCGGCTGCTGTTTCAGCTGCAAGATTATCCAACTCTGAAGTTGTAACGCCATCATACAACCCCTCGATAACGCGCATTGCTACTTTTACCGGATCTACAAGATCGTTCAAGCCGTAGCATAATTTTTTAATTCTATCCGTAATCTTATCAAACATTACCGGCTCTCTGTGCCCGTCTCTTTTAACTACATACATAAGTTTACAAATTTGGTTAGTGAATGGAAGTCCATTCGGGATTATTAAAAAGATTAAAACAATCCGCAAAAAAGCGGCATTAGTTCTGATAAAAAAGAAACCTTTTTCTTTCTAATCAAAAAAAGAAAAATACTTCTGTAGTATCAGTAAATGGTTTAAAAGACAAAAGGGGTGTCTGGCTTCTATAAATCTAGAAATCGGCGTCGAAACTAATTTTTTGCGATTCGCTGTCGTTCCCTGTTCCGCTGTTTAAAACTCCAGCTTTTTGATATTCTGAAACTCGTTTCTCGAAGAAATTTGTTTTACCTTGTAAAGAAATCATGTCCATAAAATCGAATGGATTAGCAGAATTATAAACTCTTGCACATCCTAATTCTACTAACAATCTGTCGGTTACAAATTCTAAGTACTGCGTCATTAAGTTTGCGTTCATTCCAATCAAGCTCACCGGAAGAGATTCTGTTATAAATTCTCTTTCAATATCGAGAGCCTGTACCAAAATTTCTGTGATTCTTGCTTTTGAGACTTTGTTTACCAGGTGGTGGTTATGTAAATGCACTGCAAAGTCGCAATGTACGCCTTCATCACGTGAAATTAATTCATTTGAAAACGTAAGACCCGGCATTAATCCGCGTTTTTTCAACCAATAGATAGAACAAAATGCTCCTGAGAAGAAGATTCCTTCTACTGCTGCAAAAGCAATCAATCTTTCAGCAAACGAATCGGATTCAATCCATTTCAAAGCCCAATCTGCCTTTTTCTTAATCGCAGGAAATACATCCAATGCATGGAAAAGCTGATCTTTTTCGGCTTCGTCTTTTACATACGTATCAATCAAAAGAGAATAGGTTTCGCTGTGGATATTCTCCATCATGATTTGGAATCCGTAGAAAAATTTAGCTTCCGGATACTGAACTTCGTTTACAAAATTTTCTGCAAGATTTTCATTAACAATACCGTCTGATGCAGCAAAAAAAGCTAAAATATGCTTGACAAAATATTTTTCATCATCATTCAACTTATTGTTCCAATCTGATAAGTCCTGGTGCAAGTCAATTTCTTCCGCAGTCCAAAAACTCGCCTCCATTTTCTTATACCACTCCCAAATATCATGGTGTTTTATTGGAAAAATCACGAAACGGTCTTTGTTCTCTTGTAAAATTGGTTCTATCGCTGCCATACTATCTTGACGTTTATTGTGTTATAGGAATTTATTCTTTGATTTCTTGACACTACAAAGATTGTCATTTGTATTCGTAAATGAAAGTCAAACTTATCCACAATTGGACATAGTTTTTAACAAGAGGTAAATTAATTCTTACTTTTTTAGATTTATCTAAATGGCTAGAAATCAAATATTTACAAATTAAAAAACATTGTAAACTCCCATGAAACAAAGGAATTTGAAACCGGATAAAATTAAAATTTTGGAATAAAAAAGGTTATTGGTTTTTAAGTTCCTGCGCCACCTTTTCGAGTTCGGCATACCAGTCTTCGCCAAAGCGACGGATGAGCGCTTCTTTTACAAATTTGTATACCGGCACTTCAAGTTCTTTACCTAAAGAGCAGGCATCATCACAAATTTCCCATCTATCATAATTTACTGCTGCGAATTCAGTAAAATCTTTAATCCGTATCGGATACAAATGGCAGGACACTGGTTTTTTCCAATCTACAATACCCTGATTATAGGCTTGTTCGATACCGCAAAGCGCGGTTTTTCCATCAAAAATCACATAAGCGCAATCTTTATTGTCAATCAGCGGCGTTTCCAAATCGCCATCCGTTCCTTTTACCCAAGTGCCTTGTGCTTCAATAGCATCAATTCCTTCTTTGCGGAGGAAAGGTTTCACTTTTGGATAAATAGCTTCCAGGATTTTTGTCTCTTCTTCATTTAAGGGAGCACCCGCATCACCATCCACACAACATGCCCCTTTACAAGCCGAAAGGTTGCATACAAATTCTTTTTCTAAAATGTCTTCAGAGACAATTGTTTTTCCTAATTGAAACATGCTGCAAAGATAGTTTTCAAATGTGAAATAGCGTGTTAATTTTTAGTTTTCCGGTTTTTTAAAAACAACTTACTTATTTTCAATAACTTAATTTAAAAAAAATCATTAAAAAATTAACGAATCATTAGTGATTTTTAATTTTTAATGAAATAATTTTGCGGCTTCAAAAAAGCATCGTTATGGGATTCGATTGGAGAGAAATTTTTACAGCTAGTATGGTTTTGTTTGCCGTTATCGACATCGTTGGCAGCATACCTATTATTGTGGACTTACGTTCAAAAGTGGGGCATATTCAGTCTGAAAAGGCCTCTATCGTTGCCTGCATCATTATGATTGCTTTTCTGTTTGTAGGTGAGGAAATCTTAAAGCTGATTGGCATCAACGCCAGTTCATTTGCCGTTGCTGGTTCTTTCGTCTTATTTTTTCTTGCCCTGGAAATGATTTTAGGAATCCGACTTTATAAAGAAGACAATCCGAGTACAGCTTCTATTGTACCTATTGCTTTTCCTTTAATTGCAGGTGCCGGAACCATGACCACGATTCTGTCTTTAAGAGCAGAATACGAAAAAATCAACATTATATTCGCCATAATCATTAATATTATTGTAGTTTTCGCCGTCCTAAAGTCATCTTCCAAGATAGAAAAGCTGCTTGGAGAGAATGGACTAGGCGTTATTCGAAAGATATTTGGCGTTATTTTGCTTGCCATTGCTGTTAAATTATTTGGCGCCAATGTTAAAGGGCTTTTTATCTAACATAGATTTTATTAATTTCACCATTCATAATCAGGAACCCCTTCTTATAATGAAAATTTTTACTTACATATTAATCTTCCTTGCACTTGCATTAATCATTTTTAACATTACTATTCTAGACTTCAATCATTTATTCGAAGGAGATAGTGTTGTTGGATTAATTGGGATTGCAGCCTCATTTTGTGCCATTTTCATTCTTCTGATTTTTAGGATGTCAAAAATGATTGAAGAAAAAACAAAAGACAAATAAGACATGTTTGACGTTTTAATTATTGGCGGAGGCGTTTCAGGAATGTCCTGTGCCCTTGTTTTGGGTTCTGCTAAAAACAAAACTTTTGCTGCAGACAAGAAAATCGGGATCTTTACGCACCAGAAAGCTTCCAATCTTCAGGATGCTGTTTTCAATAATGCTTATGGAATTCCTGCCGGAAAATTAGGTTCGGAACTTCTGGAAGAAAGCAAAGAACAACTCGCTTCTCTTTATCCACATGTTGAGCAGATAGAAAACGAGAAGGTTATGAAAATAGAAGGGTCTTATCCTAACTTTACGGTTGTGACGAATAAGGGTTCTTATCAAACTAAAATTATTGTAGTAGCTATCAATGCTACAAATACTTTTGCAATCGAAGGCCTTATGGATTATGTAATCCCACACAAAAAGGCGATCGTGGAGAAGAACAGAATCCAGTTAAAAAACGAGGACCACTTCGTTGCCGACGGGATTTATGTGGCCGGCACCCTGGCAGGGTTAAGAAGCCAATTGTCTATTGCAGCCGGGAGCGGTGCTTCTGTGGCTACGGATATTCTGACTTTATGGAATAGTGGTACTCATTCGCAAGTGCACGATAGCATTAGAAAATAATTTTTGAAGTAGTCGCTAAGTTACTGAGGTGCTAAGGCACTAAGGTTTTGCTTTTTTCTACGGAAGAATTTTTACATAAACTAAAAAAGCATCCTTTTCGGGATGCTTTTTTATTATTTTATTTCTTGTTTATTTTCCAAAACCGCCTTAATCATGGCATCTTCCTTTAATACAATTTCATAGTATTTGTCGTCACCATAGAGCTGTCTGGCAAATTCGGCAGCCAGATAGCGCTTGACAAGGTTTTTGGTATGTTTCAGATCCAGAAGAACTCCGTTTTTGATCAGGTATTTCTGAAAAGTATTGAAATAGGTATCTGTCTGGTGCATTTTTGTCAGGAACTGCTGGAACGTCAGATTTTTGAAATCATTACGATGTTTATCCAGTTCTTCAAAAGCAAAGTAGCCTACCAATCCGGATTGCATCATATAGGCAATGCTTTCTTCTCCATGTTCTACTTCTAATGGAACAAAAATATCCGGAACGATTCCACCACCGCCATACACAGTACGTCCTTTTGGCGTCTTGAATTTTAGTGTGTCCGCTACTTTTATACTGTCTGACTTATATAATTCGCCAGACTCAAAGCGTTTTTCAAATTCCTTGAAATATTCTTCGCTTCCTTTTTCATACGATTTTTGAATAGAACGTCCCGTAGGCGTATAATATCTCGCTACGGTCAGCCGTACAGCCGATCCATCGCCTAATGGCATTTCGCGCTGTACCAATCCTTTTCCAAAAGAACGTCTTCCAACTATCAATCCGCGGTCGTTATCCTGAATTGCTCCTGCTAAAATCTCGCTGGCAGACGCACTGTTTTCATTAATCAGGATATATACTTTGCCCGTTTCAAAACTTCCATCGTTGGTAGCATAGGTTTTATCAACTCTTCCTTTTTTATTTTTTGTAAAGACGATTAACGCATCATCTTTCAAAAAGTCATCTGCTATTTCAATGGCCTTATCCAGATAACCACCGCCGTTATCACGCACATCGATTATAAGCGATTTTGCTCCTTGCTTTTTAAGGTCACGAAGTCCTGTTTCGAACTCATCATAAGTTGTTTCTGCAAAACGGTTTATTTTTATATATCCTACACCCGGATTGACCATTACGGCTATATCCACACTTTTGATGGGAATTACATCGCGTCTTACTTTGACTTTTATCTTTTTATTCTCATTCTTCCTGAAAATCGTAAGCTCAACATCAGAGCCAACGCTTCCTTTTAGTTTGGAGAAAAGCGTATCATTGGTAATCTTTCGTCCAAAAAGCTTGTAATTATCTGCAAAAAGAATTCGGTCGCCCGATTTGATCCCTGCCTTTTCTGAAGGCCCACCTTCAACCGGTTTTATAACAGCTACCGTATCATTATACATATAAAAATTGACTCCAATCCCCACAAAATCACCTTTCATGCTTTGTGAAACCTGCTCAAATTCATTTTTTGCAATGTAAACGGAATGAGGATCCAACTTATCTAATATTCCGGTTACAGTCAGATCAACAATAGAATCTGTATTGACATTCTCGACATATTCCCTGTCTATAAAGTCAAGGAGTTTGTTAAGCTTGTTTTTAGGGCTAGTTTTGGAAAAAGCAACTCCGTGGGTCGGAAAATTGAGCATTCCACCCAATACTACCCCTATTGCCAGAGCAGCAAAAATAATAAGCGGCAGATATATCTTATTGTTTTTCATTCATTTCGGTTTCAGAAATATGAACTACCTCAACGCCGGCATCTTTTAAAAATTGTATTCCAGAATCGTCTTTATAACCTTCCTGGTATACAACACGTTTTATTCCCGATTGGTGGATCAGCTTACTGCATTCTTTACAAGGGGACAATGTGATATATAAAGTCGCTCCCTCGCAAGATTGCGTCGAACCGGCAACTTTAAGTATAGCATTGGCTTCGGCGTGAAGCACATACCATAACGTCAGTCCATCAGCTCCTTCACAGGTATTTTCAAATCCGGATGGCGTTCCGTTGTAGCCGTCAGAGATAATCATCCTGTCTTTCACAATAATTGCGCCAACCTGTTTTCTTTGGCAATACGACAAGCGGCTCCATTCTTTTGCTATACGAAGGTATGCCTTGTCATATTTGTTTAGTTTATTCAAATTCATACGTTTTACGAAGAAATTTTTACAGCAATTGTCCGATTAAGACTAGTTGTCACTTTGAAACCATTCTGCATAGGACGTTTCTGTTTCCTGCAATCTTAAAGAATGCAGGGCGATATTTTCAGGCAGTCTGCTTTTAATTTTCTCAGCGAAATCAATCACCATATTTTCACTTGTTGGCTGATAACCGACTAAAATCACATGATGGCCTCTTCTTTTTAGTTCTTCTGCCAATTCAATATGCGGGGTGTTTTTATTAAAAACAGTTGCGTGGTCAAAAACATCTACAACTTCTTCACGGACTATTTTTTTCAAATCCGAAAAGTCAATCACCATTCCAAATTTCACATTGGTAGCATCTGAAATTGGTGTTCCTATTACCGTTACCGACAATTTATAGCTGTGCCCGTGCACATTTTTACATTTTCCGTCGTAGCCATACAATGCATGTCCCGTTTCGAAACTAAATTGCTTGGTAATTCTGATTTTGCTCATTCTTTTTTATTTCTGCAAATTTAGTTACTTTTTGAATTGGTTCAGGGCATTTCTGCTAAAATCTGACAAAACCAATTTCCCTGAGATTGAAGCTCTTTCATACAAAAGCGTATCCCAATTTTCAGTTCCTTCCCATAGCACTTTTTTCATTTCAGACAAGGCTTCCGGATTGTAAGATGCTAATTTTGAAGTAAAGATTTCCAATTCTTTATCCAGGTCTTCTTTTGTTTCAAAAACTTTGGCGTACAGTCCTTTTTCCTGAGCCCAATAGGCATTTTTCCATTCGTGTGCCGCCAACGTCATTTCGCCTAAAGCGCCCTTACCGATTTTTCTCGAAACGGCAGGTTCAATCACAAAAGGCCCGATTCCAATAGCCAGTTCTGACAGTTTAATGGCACTGTCTACTGTTGCAAAAGCATAATCGCATGCGGCTGCCAAGCCTACTCCACCACCTACGGCCTTACCATGAATGCGTCCTACAATCAATTTGGAACATTTGCGCATCGCATTGATTACGTTTGCAAAACCCGAAAAGAAGCTGGTTCCTTCAATAAGGTTGGATACCGCCAAGAGTTCATCAAAAGAAGCTCCGGCACAGAATGCTCCATCGCCTTCGCTTTTTAGAATAATAAGATTTACGTTAGGATTGACACTTAAATTGTTTAATTCGTCTGTTAATCGTTGTAATAATTCGCTTGGAAAAGAATTGCTTGCCGGATGTCCGAATTCAACGGTTGCTATTTTATTTTCGATAACGGTATACAATGAACCATTTAATCTTTGTGTAGTCATAAAAAAATATTTGCAGGTAAAGTTACGCTTTTGCAAAATAAATTCATCCGCAGGTATTTGCTTTTTGAAAATTAATTACCTTAATTTGCGTCAGCTTTGGGGATGTAGCTCACTTGGCTAGAGCGCTTGGCTGGCAGCCAAG
>CAZFGA010000041.1:0-31692 GCA_964518395.1 uncultured Flavobacterium sp. | reverse complement strand
TATTTCCAATGAAGAAAATGGACGAAAACTCAACGAAGGACTTATTTTCTGGAAAGAAAGTTTTGGAGCCAGAACGCTCACGCAAGATTTTTATGAAATAGCCACTTCTAATTATGACAAGCTAGAAAATGTTTTGATATGATAAAATTTCTGAATTTAAAAAAAGTAAATCAGCCATATGAGCAGGCTTTTCAAGATAAGCTGAAAACCGTCATGGATAAGGGCTGGTATATTTTAGGCGATGAAATCAAGGCATTTGAAACTGATTTTTCCCAATATTGCGGTACAAAATACTGTATTGGGGTTGGAAACGGTTTGGATGCTTTGGTGCTGATTCTGAAGGCCTATATACAATTAGGGAAAATCCAGAATGGAGATGAGGTTATCCTACCGGCAAACACATACATTGCCAGTATTTTGGCTGTACTTCAAGCCGATTTGGTACCGGTATTGGTTGAGCCTAACCTAGAAACATACAACCTTGATCCGAAAAATATAGAAAAAGCCATTACGTCTAAAACCAAAGCGATTCTTCCGGTACATCTTTACGGACAATTAGCTCCAATGAGAGAAATTAATACAATAGCGAAACAAAATAATCTGTTTGTGATTGAAGATGCGGCACAAAGTCATGGAGCTATGCTGGATTTAAAAAAGGCTGGAAACTGGGGTGATGCTGCAGGGTTTAGCTTTTATCCAGGAAAAAATTTGGGAGCTTTGGGCGATGCAGGAGCCATCACTACAAATGATGATACATTGGCAAAAATGATTTTTTCAATACGCAATTACGGTTCCGAAAAGAAATATATCCATGATTATATCGGCATCAACTCTCGATTAGATGAATTACAGGCGGCTTTCCTGAGTGTAAAACTGCCAAATCTGGATGTGGAAAATGAAATAAGACAAAAAATAGCAGAACGCTATCTGGGAGCAATCAAAAACGATAAAATAAAATTGCCTTTCTTTGACGGTTCGCAAAACCATGTTTTCCATCTTTTTGTAGTAAGAACAGAACATAGAGAAGAATTCCAGGAGTATTTGTCTGCAAATGGGATCCAAACTTTGATTCATTATCCTACGCCACCACATAAGCAAAAAGCACTTTCTTACATGAGTAGTTTATCATTTCCCATTACGGAAAAAATTCATCGTGAAGTTTTGAGTTTGCCTATAAGTCCCGTCATGACAGATGAAGAAGTGAGATATGTAATTGAAATAATTAATAAATTCTAATTGATTTCTATAAAGAAAATAGTAGAGTCTTCACTGTTCAAAGTAACTTCTTTGAATAGTATCAGCGTTATCATAAAACTTCTGATTGGTATATTGTCTTCAAAGATCATCGCTATTTTTTTAGGAGCTCCGGGTATGGCCTTGGTAGGAAACATGCGAAACTTCTTTTCTTCCATTGAAACTGTGACCACATTGGGCTTCCAGAATGGAATCGTAAAGTATACTGCTGAAAACAAAGATGATGAAGCCCAACTGAAAAAAGTAATTTCGACAATTTTTATCACCTTGTTAGGGTCTTCTGTGCTCTTTGCTTTAGCGCTTTTTATCTTTAGCAAATTTTGGAGTGATCAGGTTTTTGGAGCGCATAACAATTATGATTTTGTCATTACAGTTTTGGCAATTTCCATCCCATTTTATGTAATGAATGTTTTTTTGACAAGCATACTGAATGGTTTCGGAAAATTCCATAAAGTAATCTATATAACGATCTTTGGAAACATAATTGGCTTGCTGGTTTCTGTGATTCTGATATGGAAACTTAATATTGCCGGAGCCCTGATTTCTATAGCCGCTACACCTGCCTTATTGCTTATAGTGACCTATCTATATTTTAGTTCATTAATGAAGGTGCGGAATTATATCAACTTTCGCTCTTTTGATTTTGATATTATCAAAAAAATGTCTTCTTTTTCGCTAATGGCTTTTGTGTCGGGATTCATAGGCCCGCTTATTTATCTGGCGATACGAAATAATGTTATTGAAAAATTAGGAGAAGAGCAAGCCGGGTATTGGTCGGCTATGGAAAGAATTTCTTCCAATTACCTCATGTTTATTTCGACATTGCTAACGGTTTATTTCCTTCCAAAGCTTATATTGGCGACTACCAATCAGCAGACAAAGAATGTCTTTTATAGTTATTATAAAACTATTTTACCGCTTTTTATTTTTGTCGCCGCTGTTATCTATATACTGAAAGGATTTATAGTAAGGTTCCTCTTTACAAAAGAATTTTTACCGGTTGAGAACTTGTTTCAATGGCAATTGATTGGCGACACGTTTAAAGTAGCCTCAATAATTCTTGGGTATGAGTTTTTTGCAAAAAAAATGACAGTGGCTTTTATAGTTACAGAACTAATATCCTTAGGGATTCTATATGCTTCCAGTATGTTTTTTATAGACAGTTACGGCATTGAAGGCGTTGTTATGGCTCATGCTTTTACCCATGCATCTTATTTTTTGCTGTTGGTGATTTATTTTAAAAACAAAATGAAGCCACCGGTGTTATCATGTAAACAAAACTAAAATGAATCAGACTCTTTTTATCATACCATTTTATAATGAAGGGAAAAGAATTTCTTTTGATGAATATCAGCAAATCATTGATGATTCAAAAGAAATAGATTTCTTATTGATAAACGATGGGAGTTCTGACGATACTTTGGATGTATTAAACAAGCTTTCTGACAAATTAAAAAATTGTATAGTTTATAATTTGCCTAAAAATTCTGGGAAAGCTGAGGCCATAAGGCAAGGAATATTGTACAACCAAAAAGAATACGAATATATTGGTTATCTCGATGCTGATTTCTCAACACCAGTTTCTGAAATGATAAAGCTGTTGGACTATGCCAAGAAAAACAAAAGTATTGATATTGTTTTAGGAAGTCGTGTAAAGCTTCTTGGAAATCAAATTGTAAGATCGCAAAAAAGACATTATTTCGGGCGAATTTTTGCGACCATAATTAGCAAAATGATTTTGCGTGTTCCTGTTTACGATACTCAGTGTGGCGCAAAAATAATAAAGGGCAACATAGCCAAAAAGCTATTTGAAAAGCCATTTTTAACCCGTTGGATTTTTGATGTAGAAATGTTGTTGCGATATAAAATGAACTATTCTGATGCGTTAGTAACAGTTAAAGAATTTCCTTTAGAAATCTGGATTGAAAAAGGAAACACATCAATAAAACTAAAGGAATTCCTGATTTTCCCATTTCAGATTCTGAAAATATATTTCCATTACAAAAAGTTAAAAGAATAGTTTTTTAATGGACTGACTTCTTTATAATCGTTGGGAATGGTTCCTTTTTTTCTAAGGTATTGAAGATAATAAAATGCTTTGTTTCATCAATCTTTTTGAAATTTCTGTAAATATACATAGCGGTCATGCTAAAATCATCTCTGTTGTCAAACATAAACTCTTCACCTTCCAGAAAGCTTTTTTCAAAAAAAATAAAATTTTCCTTTTTTTCTGCAATCTTTAAAATACGTTCAGGATCTCTGTTTATCTCATTATTTGTCAGCCAATCTGCTGGTAGGACACTTTGGGTATCAAAAGTATAATGAGCCATAGGAAAGCTTGGAGCTACAATATAATTATCGCCATATTTTTTGATTAAGGATTTAAGGTTAAGTAATTTATCCTTATTGTCCTTGTTAGTCATAAGATACTGCAGTTTCGGTGAAACATCCGTAAGGGAATATTTTAATTCTGAAAAAGGTTTTTCCCTATACGGTCTTAGATTTAAGGAGTAGGCCAATACTAAAATGATGCTTCCACTAAGGAGAAATACTTTTTGGTTGTAAATTTTATCTAATTCCTCCGTAAATAATACAGTTATTGACAAGATTATCCCGGTTGAAAAGAGGATAGGATAGTTATATCCCATACTTATAGAGCAGCTCCAGGCAATTAAAAGTACAAGTAGGATAGGTAAGAAATAAGTAAAATCCTTCCAGTCTTTTATTACTTTACTGATTACGGCAAAAACAGTTGAAAGCATTGCAATCCTCGAAGCAAATAAAAATTCCCTGAAGAAACATAATGAAATAGAAAAAACAAGCAAAACAACGGATACATTTTTTAAATATTCAGGAATACTCAATACCTTACGTTTTGGGAAATAAAACAATAAAAAAGAGCATATAACAATCAGAGGAATAAAGATTGAAATTCTAGGATAGGTTATTATATAATCCAAAAAGCCCGAATAAAGAAGGTCCTTCAAATGAGTTTGTCCGGTAGTCTGCTCTAAAAAATCATTAAGTGATGAGGTGTAAGAAATCCATGCAAAAAAGAGTAGAAAGAATACAATCAGGCACAAAAGGAAGTGCAGGCCTTTTTTTATTCCTTGCATACATGTTATTGCAAAAAGAAAACCGATAGGAATTAAATAGAATGACTGTTTTGTAAGGCATGATAGGAGACAGAAAAAAGCAATTCCAATTAACTGCCAACCATTTGATTGGGTATTTAATGAAAGGATATACAATGCAATAACAGCAAAAAGCAAACCATCGGTTGTAGGCCATGGATAGGCTGTAAAGTTTAATAAGGAAATAACAAGTCCTATTGTCATTAATGCCCATTTGTTAAACCTAATTTGCTGTGGATAAAAATTTCTGAAACTCTTGACGGCTAAAAACACCTGCAACGCAAACAGCAAATAATTGGTAATCTTTATAAAATAGAACTGTCCGGTTTCTGGAAGTATTTTGATAAAAATAGCTTGAAAATATAATGTTGAAGGCGGAGCTTTATAGACAAAATCCTTATAAACATCCTGCCCGTTTGCAATTCGCCATGAATAACTCGGAATATATCCCGTATCCCACGTCTCAAAGCCATATCTTGCCGTGAATAAGCAGTATACGGCTAAAATCATGAAAAATAAACTGCGATAAATAGTGTTGGCTTTAATTGTCGTCATAGATTAGTTGTTGGGAGTATTCCAGCCTTCTAGGTATTTTTCTGCTATCTTAATAAAATGGTGCTCTTTCTCTATAAATTGTCGGGCTTGTTTTCCTATCAAAACCAATTGGTCCGGGTTTTCAATCAAAAAGGAAAGTTGGTTCACTATAGATTCTACATTGGGCAAAGCATTAATAGCTACGGTATCCGACAATTGATAATACTCCTGAAATTCGGTTTCGGCTCCCGTAAATACTACTTTTCCTAATGCCATAGCTTCCAAAGCATTATAACCCTGATCAAATGAATAAATCTGGTCGAGTATGATATGTGCCGAATGAATGTGCTTTTGGTACTCGTCATAAGGCAGACTGTTAACGATTTTAACCTCGACCTTATCTCCGTATTTTAATTCAATTTGTGATAATGCCTCCAGGAAAATAGAGCTTCCTTTTTTGATAGCACTATACTTATTGATGCCATGGAAAATAACAATTTTAGATGTGATTTCCATCGGGATGAAATTCAGCTTGTCGGTATTTATTGGATTGGGAATAAATGTAAAATCGAATTTGGCCTGTTCCAATGGGATTTTGTAATCGAGATCCGACGCAAATAATCCGTCACAATTTGCTTGCAGATAATCAAAAAGCTTTCGCTGTTTGTTATTGGCATAGTTCAGTGTATAATGATAATATTTTTTATTATCGGGATTCTCGAAATAGGGCGTTAATACCGAATATTTCAAGGTGTTTTTTAGTAATACATCAACAATCGGAGTTTCATCGCCGCAAACCAGAAGGAACTTTTTTGAGTTTTGGTCAAATAGTTTTCTGTAAAGCTTTTCAGCCAATCGAGGATAGGTTTCAATCGCATTGGAGTTGATGAGTTGTATGACATCATATCCTTTCAGCTGAGGCAAAAACTTCCGGAATCGGTAAGCTCTTTCAAAAGCTTCCAGATCAGTACGGAATATCTTTTTGCAAACCTTATTGCAGAATCTGAAAAGGGCATTGGAGGAAATCAATGTTGAAGAAATTGAAAAATCAACTGGATATTTTTTAAAATCATCTCCGGTACCTACAATATGCACTTCATGTCGTAAAGCAGTAAGTCCTTCCTTTAACGAATTGTGTAACCGGCTGAATTCTCCAACGAGTAGAATCCTCATAATTGTTTATATTTGTTTCAAAAATAATTAAAAAAGTAGCAACAGATGCATCAAACCAAAATATGTTTGATAGGAATTACTCTTTCAAATGGTGGCGCGCAAAAGATTCATGCTATTTTGTCCAATTTTTTTTTCAGCAAAAATATAGAGGTTCATAATATTGTCATCCTGGATGAAGTAACGTATGAGTTTTCAGGGAAATTGCTGAACCTGGGGAAACTGAAAGATAAAAAAAATGGGGTTTTAAATAATCTGAAACGATTTCAGATTCTGAGAAGCTATATCAAACAGAATAATTTTGACTATATAATTGACGTCAGGACAAGAAATAATCAAATCAAGGAATTTTTGATTACGAAATTTGCTTACAAAGCCCCTTACATACCAATGATTCATAGTTATAATACAGATTGGTATTTCCCAAAAAATAATTTTTTAGCAAAGAATATCTTTTCAAATGCCTATGGGATTGTTTGCGTATCGAAAGAAATAGAGAAGAAGGTCAAAACCAAATACGAATATAAAAATCTGAGGACAATCTATAATCCGCTTGAGATTGATAAAATTGTATCACTTTCAAAGGAAAAGATAGATTTAAATTTTGAATATATTCTTGCGGCAGGCAGGATGGTTTTTGATAATAATAAACAGTTCGATAAGATGATTCTGGCGTATGCAGCATCAACGCTTCCTGCTCAAAATGTCAAATTGCTGTTGCTTGGAGATGGACCCCAAAAAGAATATTTGCAGAATTTGGCGAAATCCGAAAAATTGGAAAACATGGTAGTCTTTATGGATTTCCAGGATAATCCGTTTAAATTTATGAAATCGGCACGGTTTACCATTTTGACAAGCAAACATGAAGGACTGCCAAACATCATCACAGAATCATTGACTTGCGGTGTTCCTGTTGTTGCATTTGACTGCAAGTCCGGACCGGGAGAATTGATAGAGAATGGAGAAAATGGCCTTTTGGTAGAAGATCAGAATTTTGATGCTTTTGTCAAAGCGATGAATGAGATGAATGAAAATGAAATATTGCGCACAAAGTGCAGGGAAAATGCATTTGAAAGTATAAAACGCTTTTCGGTAGAAAAGATAGGTGCCGAATGGCTTGAATATTTAAAAATAAACTAGGTAATGAATATTGAGATTATTGAAATTCCTAAAATAGAAGATTACAGAGGGAATATAGCCGTTATTGAAAATGATGTCGTTCCTTTTGATATAAAACGTGTTTATTATCTTTTTGACGTTCCTAGCAGTTCTCATAGAGGAGGGCACGCCCATAAAACATTAATACAATTATTGATTCCGCTGTCAGGTAGTTTTGACGTAGTATTGAGTGATGGTAAGGAAAAGCAAGTAATAACGCTTAATAAGCCAGATAAAGGACTTCTGATTAAACCTACGACCTGGAGAGAATTAGGTAATTTTTCGTCGGGTGCAGTGTGTCTTGTTATCGCTTCAGAAGTATATGAAGAAGATGACTATATTCGGGAGTTTGACCAATTTATAGAATACGTAAATCAGTCATAAATTGATACCAGGATATTTTTACGTTCCAGGTATTTTTTAAAAGCGTAAAGCTTTTGGGCAAGAAACGTAGGCATCGCAATTACAACTCTAGCTTTTAACGGAATATTAGCCTTGTCAACGGATTGCATATAGAAGTTGTATGTTTTTATATCACCAGCCAACTTGTGCTGGATTGCAAAAAAAACTCTGTGTAGATCGAGGTACTTCTTTAATGAAACATTCTTTTTTTCCTCGTCTTTAAACTCATCCAATTTCGCAAAAGAACGCCTTAAGGTTTTTTCCAATGAAATTCTGTTTTCTGCATCAAGCACATGTCTTGCAGAAATCTCATTGTCAAATGCCACATCATAGCGCAAGGCAAGACGAATCCATAAATCCGTGTCTTCTCCGGCTCCTAACGTAATTGTTGTTTTAAAACCACCTATTTCATTCAATACAGTTCGTGGAACAGCAACAGCCGAAGTCCAGGCTATCCTGTCAATATAACTTGACTTGAAAAAATCCTTTACAATCCCTTTCCATGGATAAGTAGGAATGTCAATATGGTTAGGTTTTACTATTTTGTCATCATTAAAAAAACGCTGATAGTTTGTACAGTAAAGACCACAGTCAGGGAACATTTTATAAAGGTTGGCCAATTGCTCTAAATGATTTGGAAACCAATAATCATCGGCATCCAGAAAAGCAACCAAAGTACCGGACGCTTTTGATATCCCATAATTTCGTGCCTCAGAAACGCCTCTGTTTTCTGTAGAGAATAATTTGATTCTCGCGTCGCTGATTTCCAATGCCTTGGATTCACTTTGATCGGTAGAGCCGTCATTTACTATAATAACCTCAAAATCGCTAAATATTTGGGACAATAAGCTGGCCAACGTGTTTTTAATGCTGTTTTCCTTGTTGTATAAAGGTATGATGACGGAAAAAAAAGGCATTGTTACGGGATTATGAGGTTTTTGTCAAAAGTACTTTTTTTATTGAAATAAGCCCTAAAAACTGTATTTTTGTTTTTATCTATGCAGAAAAAGGAACTTCATATTGTTAGTTTTGACAACCCGTTCCCTCCAAATTATGGAGGCGCTATTGAAGTTTTTTATAAGATAAAAGCGCTGCATGAAATTGGCTATAGCATTTACCTGCATTGCTTTGTAAATTCAATTCCAAAAGAAAGTCCTGAGCTTGACGCCATTGTTTCGGAAGTATATTTCTATAAAAATTCACCCAAAGTACTCTATCTTTTTTCAAAAATTCCATTTTCTGTGCTTACCAGAAACAATAAGGAGCTTTTGAATAATCTGAAAAAAAATAAAGCGCCAATTTTATATGAAGGCTTGAAGACGGCCTATTTCTTTGAAGATGAAGCGCTGAAAAATAGAATAAAAGTTGTCCGATTGCACAATCTGGAACAGGATTATTTCAAAGGGATTTCTTTAAGCGAAACTAACTGGGTCAAAAAAGCATTGTACTTTCTTGAAAGCAAGAAATACGAATCGTATGAAAAGAAACTGCAACACTTTGATAGGGTTTTAGCACTATCCAAGTTTGAAAATGAATATATAAATTCGAAATTTCATAATGCATCCTATATTCCTGTTTTTCATGGAAACGAAAAAGTCGAAATCGTAGAAGGATTGGGCCAATATGCTTTTTATCATGGAGATTTAAGAACTTCCGACAATCGGAAAGTTGCAAAATACCTTATTGAAGTCTTTAAGGATATTGACTATAAGCTTGTCATCGCTTCAGGCTCAAATGAACACTATGTCAAAAGTCTTATTGGGAAAGCGCAAAATATAGAATTTGTGTTTTTGAAGGATTTTGAAATGCTAAAACAGCTTTTGGGAGAGGCACAGATTAATTTAATCCTTTCGTTTCAAAGATCAGGAACCAAGCTAAAATTATTGAATTCGTTGTTTAGAAGTCGTTACTGTATCATCAATGAGAATATTATAGATGACGAAATAGTCTCGGATTTCTGTGTGAAAATTGATTCGAAAGAAAATTTAATTTCTCAAATTAATACATTAAAATCGAAATCGTATTCAGATAGCGAAAAGAAAAAAGCGATACTTGAAAAATATTTAGATGATAAAGCAAATGCTCAAATCCTAGACAAAATTCTGGAAGATTTACGGCATTAAACCGTTCGCTGTACCACTTCAAAAACAGAACCGCTATCGCATTTCAAGGTTTTAGACGGGAATTTCATCAAAAGTGCATAATCATGCGTTGCCATGATGATTGTTTTCCCGTTTGCATTGATATTTCGTAATACCTCCATAACTTCAACACTTGTCTGTGGATCAAGGTTTCCTGTAGGCTCATCGGCTAATATAATCTCAGGATCATTCAACAAAGCTCTTGCAATTGCAATTCGCTGCTGTTCACCTCCAGATAGCTGATGCGGCATTTTGTTGGCAAAGTTTTTCATGCCCACTTTCTCTAAAACTTCTTCTATCTTGACCTGCATTTCCTGCTTGTCGGTCCAGCCGGTAGCTTTCAAAACAAACACCATGTTTTCCTGTATGTTTCGGTCAGGAAGCAATTTAAAATCCTGGAACACAATGCCAATCTTACGTCGCAGGTAAGGGATGTTTTTTTCTTTAAGTGTAGCCAGATCATAATCTACAATGCTTCCTTGTCCTTCCGTAAGCGGAAGATCGGCATATAGCGTTTTCATGAAGCTGCTTTTTCCAGAACCGGTTTTTCCAATAATATAAAGGAATTCACCATGTTTCACTTCAATATTTACGTTCGATAAAATGAGGTTTTTCTCCTGATAGATATTTACGTTTCTTAAAAAAAGCACAGGTTGCGACATAGTAATCTTGTTTATGTTGTAAAAGTAATAAGTTAACGTGCTTTATCAAAATTAAATTGCAAATGGTTGTTTTTAATTTTTGACAGCCGTATTCTTTTGAGTTTCAAGTGTCCGAAGCCATAGATAAACAAAACTTCAAAATGTTAAGAAAGATGTTTACAATAAACCCAAACGGGCTTTCGTTATAAACTTAAGAATTTGATATATTTGGATATTAAACAAAACCATTAAAAATGCACAGACTTTCAAGGTTATTTCTGTTGTTTTCATTTATAGGGACCGCTCCGGTTTTTGCTCAGCAGACGGCAATTTACACCAACGATTTAACGGAATACAATAAAGCTGTTTCGCTTTATAAGGACAAGCAGTATCAGGCCGCACAGATTATTTTTGAAAAAGTAAAAGCTGACAACAGCAACAAAAATTCAGATATTGAGGCAGATTGTGCTTATTATATAGCAAATTGTGCTATTCGTCTGAATCAGGCCAATGCCGATCAGATGATGGAAAGCTTTGTGGAAGATTATCCGACAAGTACCAAGCAGAATCAGGCTTATATTGAAGTGGCGCATTATTATTTCGAACAAGGGAAATACCCGCAATCGCTAAAATGGTTTGACAAGGTAGACGAAGGCTCCCTAAGCGATAGTGACCGCGAAAGATATAATTTCCAAAAAGGATATACTTTTTTTACGGCAGGAAAGAAAAAAGAAGCTACGAATTACTTTAATCAGGTATTGAATTCTAAGGAATACGGCTCTCAGGCAAAGTATTATTTAGGGTTTATGGCTTATGAATCGGATGATTATACCAAAGCAACCAAATTATTTGATGAGGTTTCCGGTGAAGAAAAATACCAGGAAAAAATGTCATATTTCCAGGCAGATATGAACTTCAAACTGGGCAAATTTGATAAGGCGATAGAACTCGGAAAAGCGGCTATGGCTAAATCAAATGCTTTGGAAAAATCAGAGCTAAACAAAATTATTGGAGAAAGCTATTTTAACCTGAAAAAGTACGATCAGGCAATTCCATACCTAAATGAATACAAAGGAAAAAAAGGCAAATGGAACAATACCGATTTTTACCAACTTGGATATGCTTACTACAAGCAGAATGACTACGAAAATGCGATTTCGCAATTCAATAAAATTATCGATGGACAAGATTTCGTAGCACAAAATGCCTACTATCATTTAGGAGAAAGTTACTTGAAAACGGATAGAAAACAACAGGCGTTGAATGCATTTAAAAATGCTTCTGAAATGGCGTTTGATGCAAAAATCCAGGAAGATGCTTATTTGAATTATGCCAAATTAAGCTATGAAATAGGGAACTCTTACCAAAGTATTCCGGCCGTTTTGAATGGATTTATCGAAAAATATCCAAACAACCCAAGCAGGGCGGAAATCGAAACCTTATTGATTAATTCTTATATAACCTCAAAGAACTATAAAGAAGCACTGGTTCTATTAGAAAAGAATAAAACTTCCAATAAAGAAGCCTACCAAAAAGTTACATTTTACAGAGGTTTAGAGTTGTATACCGACGGTAATTACCAGGAAGCGCTTACAATGTTCAAAAAATCTTTAGCAGAAAGAAACAACGCAAAGTTTACAGCCCGTGCCACTTTCTGGAAAGGAGAAACAGAATATGTCTTGGATAGTTTTAAAGAAGCAGTACTTACCTACAAACAATTTTTAGGTGAGGCTGAAGCGAAAAACACACCAGAATACAAAAACATATACTATAACTTGGGTTATGCTTATTTCAAGTTAAAAGATTACGACCAGGCTGCGACCAACTTCCAAAGTTATATTTCTGGAGCAAAAGACGATAAGGTACGTTTGAATGATGCTTACCTTCGTTTGGGAGATAGCCATTATGTGTCTGCAAAATATTGGCCTGCGATGGAGGCTTATAACAAAGCCATCGAAATCAAAGGAATTGATGCGGATTATGCGGCTTACCAAAAAGCAATCAGCTATGGTTTTGTTGCCAGAAATGAAAAAAAAATCGAAGAGTTGAACAGTTTTGTCAAGAACTTCCCGAAATCACAATTGCGTGACGATGCACTTTATGAACTTGGAAATACCTATGTGGCAGAAAAGAAAACAGAAAGTGCTATCCAAACATATGATAAGCTGATTGCGGAATACAGAGAAAGTTCTTACACTTCAAAAGCCATATTACGCCAGGGATTGGTGTATTACAATGCAGAAAAAGACGATCAGGCATTGACTAAGCTTAAAAAAGTAGTGGCTGAATTCCCAAATACTCCGGAAGCCTTAGAAGCGGTAGCAACAGCAAGATTGATTTACTTGGATAAAGGCAAAGTTGATGAATATGCAACATGGGTAAAAACATTGGACTTTGTTGAGGTTTCTGATGCAGAATTGGATAATGACACCTATCAGGCAGCTGAAAAACAATACCTGCAAAACAACATCAAGCCTGCCATTGCAGTGTTGAGCGGTTATGTTGCAAAATTCCCGAATGGCATTAACTCATTGAAAGCAAATTTCTATCTGGCACAATCTTATTTTGCAGATGGACTGGAAAACAATGCTGTTCCTAATTATGAATTTGTAATTGCTAAACCAAGAAACGAATTTACAGAACAATCGCTTGCGAGGTTATCTCAGATTTTCCTTAAAAAAGCAGATTATGCTAAAGCGGCTCCGGTTTTGAAAAGATTAGAAGCAGAAGCTGATTATCCGCAAAACATAACATTTGCCCAATCCAATCTGATGAAATCCTATTATGAGCAAAAAGACTATGCCAACGCAGCAGTATATGCTGAAAAAGTTTTGGCAAATGCAAAAACAGACGATAGGGTAAAAAGTGATGCCCAGGTGATTGTGGCACGTTCAGCAATAAAAATCAATGACGAGGCCAAAGCAAAAACAGCGTATGCGAAATTGCAGACAATTGCCAAAGGTGAACTGGCGGCAGAAGCCTTGTTCTATGATGCCTATTTCAAAAATAAAGACGGAAAGTTTGAAGCATCAAATACGGCAGTACAAAAATTAGCAAAAGATTATTCAGGATATAAGTATTTTGGAGCCAAAGGCTTGGTTGTAATGGCGAAAAACTTCTACGGATTAAAAGATAGCTTCCAGGCGAATTACATTCTGGAAAGCGTTCTTAAAAATTTCAAGGATTATCCTGATGTTATCGAAGAAGCACAAAAAGAATTGGATATTATTAAAGGAGAAGAAGCAAAACGCAACTCATCCATCCAAAATTAATCACATCTCATTCTAAATACAATTTAAGTAATATGACACATACAACCCAATATAAGATTGCTTTATTATTTCTTTTCGCAGGCTCGCAGGCTGTCTTTGCGCAAAAGAAAGATGAGAATATCGGAACCGAAGTCGTAAACGTGGTAAAGCCATACACGCCAACCATTTCTGATGCTTTTAAGGTAAAAGAAACTCCGCCATTGGAAGACGAAGACAATACGAAAAAAGAAGAAATCAAATACAATATCTTTTCTTTTCCGGTTGCTTCCACATTTACGCCAGCCAAAGGAAGGGCAGCTTCTGTTGACAAAGCAAAACAAGAAAAATTATATAAGAACTATGCCACTTTGGGTATAGGGAATTACGGAACGCTGAATGCAGAATTGTTTGTTACCGAAAATCTGAACCGTAACGAATATGTGGGCGGTATGCTTCGCCATCTTTCTTCACAGGGTGGTATCAACGACCTTTTGCTGGATGATAAATTTTACAATACATCGCTTGATCTTACGTATGGTAATCAGGGGAAAGATTTTTCATGGAATGTCGATGCAGGATACCAACATCAGATATACAACTGGTATGGTTTAAGAAACGACTTTGCTAATGATTTGGCTGATCCGCAAGACAGGCAGGATTTAATAAACAGTATCGACCCGCAGCAGAAGTACCAAAACATTTACTTAGGAGGACGAATCACTGCCAAAGAAAGTATTTTTAAAGAAGCAAGCTTAAAATTCAACCATTTTTCAGATGCTTTTGGTTCTTCAGAAAATAGATTTTATGTAAAACCTACTGTAGGTTTTGAGATTTCTGGTAACAAGATTAATGCAAACTTTATCATAGACTACTTGGGAGGTTCTTTTGAGAAAGATTATTCCGGTACAGCAGATATTAACTATGGCTATACTAATATTGGTGTTCAGCCAAGCTTTATATACCAGCAAGATGACCTTACTGTTAACTTAGGAGCAGGACTTTTTTATAGTATGGACAATGAAAATAGCGATAACAAGTTTTTTGTTTATCCGCAAATTACGGCTACCTACAGAATTGTTGGGGATGTTATGATTGCCTATGCGGGAACTGAAGGAAGCCTAAAACAAAATTCGTTTCGTGATTTTACACAGGAAAACTTCTTTGTGTCCCCAACTTTAGGAATTGCTCCAACCGATCAGAAATATGATATTTATGTAGGGTTAAAAGGAAAAATTGCCAATAATGTGAGTTTCAATATTAGAGGTTCTTATAAAAATGAAGATCAAAAATCCGTGTTCATGAGCAATCCTTACAATAATGAAAACCCAAATAAGGAAGGCTATGCTTTTGGAAACTCCTTCAACGTTTTGTATGATAATGTAAAGACAGTAAGCTTTTTTGGAGAGTTGAAGGCTGATTTTTCAAAAAACGTTTCTTTTGGTATAAACGGAACATTCAATAGTTATAAGACAGACGAATTGGCTGAGGCATGGAATCTTCCGGAACTTCAAATAGCGGCAAATCTTGACTTTAATATCACGGAAAAATGGTATGCTGGGGCAAGTGTCTTTTTTGTTGGAGAAAGAAAAGATATTTTCAGCTATACCTCGTTGTTGAGAAATGAACAGGAAACGGTAACCCTGGACAGCTATTTTGATTTGAATTTGCATGTTGGATACAAATACAACGATAGGCTTACTGCTTTTCTGAAAGGTAATAATCTTACCAGCCAGGATTACCAAAAATGGCTAAACTATCCGGTTCAAGGAATTCAGGTTATGGCAGGAGCTAGTTATAAATTTGATTTTTAATGAATCAAAAATCAGAAACCGAATAAAGTTTTAAATATAAAAAGCCTACATTTCTTGTAGGCTTTTATATTCAAAAAATATCCAATGACACTCAAAGAAAAAGTACTCCAATACTACAAACAATTGGTTCAGGATAAAATCGATGCCTTCCAGGATATGATTTCAAACCTAACCGATGATGCTCAAAATGATGCGAAAGGCTCTGCTGGTGATAAGCACGAAACAGCGCTATCCATGATGCATTTAGAACAGGAAAAACTAAACCACAAACTAAAAGAATTCTTAGAACAAAAGAATATCCTGGATAAGATCGATGCTTCAAAAGAAACCAGGATAATCACTATGGGCAGTATCGTCAAAGCCAATGGAATCTTATTGTTTATGAGTGCTGCATTTCCAAAAATTAAAATAGAAGAAAAAAACATTATTGCGCTTTCACCACAATCGCCACTAGGAAATAAACTTCTTGGCCAGCAGGTAGGCTATAGCTTTGAAATTAACGGGACAAAATACCTGATCGAAGAAATCCAATAAAAATGACAGTAAAAGCCATCCAAAAGGATGGTTTTTTTATGAAATAAACCAAATAGCCGTTTTTTAAATGGATGAAATTTCATAATTGCTTAAAATGGATATTTATTGTTTTAAATTGTAACTAAAAATTAAATTACAGTTTAATAAATAAAACAAAAAACACAATTTTGCTTTAATAAAATAATAAAATTTAAAAAGTAGAGGTATGTGTGGGATATTAGCAATTATAGGAAAAGGCAAAGATGAAGAGTTGGTGAAACAGCTTTCCAAAAGAATGTCCCATCGTGGGCCGGATGAAAGCGATTTATATGTTACTGAAAACGGACATATCTTAAGCCATGAGCGGTTGTCGATTATTGACCTGCACTCAGGTAGACAGCCTATAAAAGGAACTAAATCGGCTTATATGATTCATAATGGCGAAATCTACAACCATCAGGAATTAAGAGATACGGTATTAAAACACCATACTTTTCGAACCAAATCAGATTCAGAAGTTATTGTACATCTGTATGAAGAATTTGGATATGATTTTTTAAACAAACTGGATGGCGATTTTGCTTTTGTTGTTATTGATGGCGATGATTTTATTGCAGGGAGAGATGCTGTTGGAGTAAAGCCATTATATTACGGACTTGATGAAAGAGGGCGTATTTATTTTGCTTCAGAAATGAAACCTATAGCCGACCAATGCAAGACATTCGCAACTTTCCCGCCAGGACATTACTATACACAAAAAACAGGCTTTGTGAAATATTACAGACCTGAATATGAAGATCATGAAAAGGCTACTGAAATCCTGGATTTATCAAAAATAAGAGAATCTTTAACCGAAGCGACCCGCAAAAGATTAATGAGCGATGTGCCTATTGGAGTGTTGCTCTCCGGTGGACTTGACTCATCGCTGACATCGGCCATAGCGGCACGATTGCTAAAGGAAAAAGGTAAGGAATTACGTTCGTTTTCTATTGGGCTGGATTCCGAAGCACCCGATGCAAAAGCGGCCCGGAAAGTAGCCGAGTTTTTAGGAACCGAACATCATGAAATCTATTTTACGATTAAACAGGGAATCGAGATTCTGGATAAATTAATCTGGCATCTGGAAACGTATGATGTGACTTCCATTCGTGCCAGCACACCAATGTATTTCCTTTCAAAAGCCATTACAGATAAAGGCGTGAAAGTTGTACTGTCAGGAGAAGGAGCAGATGAGATTTTTGGCGGGTATCTCTATTTCAGAAACGCCCCATCAACAGAAGATTTTCAAAAGGAAACAATCGAAAGAGTACAAAAGTTGTTCACTGCCGATTTGCTGCGTGCAGATAAGTCGACTATGGCACATGGACTTGAAGCAAGGGTGCCGTTTTTAGATAAAGCATTTTTGGACATTGCGATTAGTATTCGTCCTGAAGAAAAACAACCGAAAACATACGATGGAATAGAAAAATACATTCTCAGAAAAGCCTTTGATACGCCTGAAGATCCGTATCTGCCGGAAGAAGTACTGTGGAGACAAAAGGAGCAGTTTTCAGATGGTGTAGGCTATAGCTGGATTGATACGCTGATCGAATATTGCTCTTCACAGGTTACAGATTTGCAAATGGAAGAAGCTGCCGTGCGATTTACATACAACACTCCGGTGACAAAAGAAGCCTATTTCTACCGTGACATCTTCCATAAACATTTTCCGCAGTTAAGTGCGGCCCAAACGGTAAGGAAATGGATCCCGAAATGGCAGGATAACTTAGATCCGAGCGGTAGGGCAAATGCGGCACATATTCAGGCAGACACCGCCATATCAAAAACCGGTGCGGTGGTCTGATTTAAAGATAAAGTTTAGTTTGTTTGTTGCAAAAGCGTTCACTTTAGAGTGGCGCTTTTTGCTTTTTTAAAATGGGCTGCAAGATGTTGAAAAATAAATGGCAAAACCTTAAAAATGTTGATAACTTAAGTGCTAAAATCTCCTTTTATGACTGATTATCACTCCTGTTTTTATATATTTGTTCGTTAAACAAAAAAATACCTTTTTAGACAGATTATATATGAGCGAAGAAATCAAGAAGAGCAATTATTCAGCCGATAGTATTCAAGCATTAGAAGGGATGGAGCACGTAAGAATGCGTCCATCGATGTATATTGGAGATGTAGGTGTAAGAGGTTTGCACCACTTAGTTTATGAAGTTGTCGATAACTCTATCGATGAAGCAATGGGTGGCTATTGCGATACTATATCCGTTACCATTAATGAAGACAATTCTGTAACCGTTGAGGATAACGGTCGTGGAATTCCAGTTGATATTCATAAAAAAGAAGGCGTTTCCGCACTTGAGGTTGTAATGACTAAAATTGGTGCCGGAGGTAAATTCGACAAAGATTCGTATAAAGTTTCCGGAGGTTTGCACGGGGTAGGGGTTTCGGTAGTAAACGCCTTGTCCAATCATATGAAATCTACCGTTTTCCGTGAAGGGAAAATTTATGAGCAGGAATATGAAAGAGGTAAGGCACTTTATCCTGTAAAGCAAATTGGAGAGACGGAAAAACGTGGTACAAGACAAACGTTTTATCCAGACGATACGATTTTTACGCAAACAACAGAGTTTTCATACGATACGCTTTCTGCTCGTATGCGTGAACTTTCGTTCTTGAATAAAGGTATTACGATTACGTTTACTGACAGAAGAGAAAAAGATGAAAAAGGAGAATTCATAAGCGAAGTTTTCCATTCAGATGAAGGTCTTAAGGAATACATCCGTTTCTTGGACGGTAACCGTGAGCCTATCATTTCGCATGTAATTAGCATGGAAAGTGAAAAGGGCGAAGTGCCTGTTGAAGTTGCATTGATTTACAATACGAGTTACTCAGAGAATATTTTCTCTTATGTAAATAACATCAATACCCATGAAGGAGGAACGCATTTGCAAGGTTTCAGAACCGGTTTAACCCGTTCTCTAAAAAAATATGCTGATGCATCCGGTCTTTTGGAAAAGCTGAAATTCGAAATTACGGGAGACGATTTCCGTGAAGGTCTTACGGCTATTATTTCTGTAAAAGTTTCAGAACCGCAATTTGAAGGACAGACCAAAACCAAATTGGGTAACAGGGAAGTAGTTTCTCCGGTTAGCCAGGCGGTTGGAGATATGATTGAAGCTTATTTGGAAGAAAATCCAAATGATGCAAGGGTAATCGTCCAAAAAGTAATCTTGGCAGCACAAGCACGTCACGCGGCTAAAAAAGCACGTGAAATGGTGCAGAGAAAGACTGTTATGGGCGGCGGCGGATTGCCAGGTAAACTGTCTGATTGTTCAGAACAAGATCCGGCAAAATGTGAGGTTTTCCTTGTCGAGGGAGATTCGGCAGGTGGAACTGCAAAACAAGGTCGTGATAGAAACTTCCAGGCTATTTTGCCATTACGTGGTAAAATCCTGAACGTTGAAAAAGCGATGCATCACAAAGTATTCGAAAATGAGGAAATCCGAAATATTTTCACGGCTCTTGGTGTGACTATAGGAACGGCTGAAGACTCAAAAGCATTGAATTTAGAAAAATTGAGATACCATAAAGTAGTCATCATGTGTGATGCCGATGTCGATGGTTCTCACATTTCTACCTTAATATTAACCTTCTTCTTTAGATTTATGAAAGAGCTGATTGAAAATGGACACGTTTATATCGCAACGCCTCCTTTATATATGGTAAAGAAAGGAAACAAAAAAGAATATGCATGGAATGATACCCAACGTGACGAAGCCACAGAAAGAATGGGTGGAGGTTCCAGCGTGCAGCGATATAAAGGTCTTGGAGAGATGAACGCGGAGCAATTGTGGGAGACAACCCTAAATCCGGAATTCAGAACGTTACGTCAGGTAACAATCGACAGCCTTGCAGAAGCAGATCGTATTTTCTCTATGTTGATGGGTGATGAGGTGCCGCCTCGTCGTGAATTCATCGAGAAGAACGCTGCCTATGCTAATATCGATGCCTAATACTTTTAAACAAACAACAACAAATAAACAAATACAATTATTATGAAAGTTACAATAGTAGGTGCCGGAAATGTAGGCGCAACCTGCGCTGACGTGATTGCTTACAGAGGCATTGCCAGTGAAGTAGTTTTATTAGATATTAAAGAAGGATTTGCAGAAGGTAAAGCAATGGACATTATGCAGTGCGCTACAAATACTGGATTTAATACAAGAGTTTCCGGAGTAACCAATGATTATTCTAAAACTGCTAACAGTGATGTTGTGGTAATCACTTCAGGTATTCCAAGAAAACCGGGAATGACGAGAGAGGAACTAATCGGAATCAACGCTGGAATCGTTAAGTCGGTTGCAGAAAACGTTTTGAAATATTCTCCAAATACCATTGTAGTTGTAGTTTCAAATCCAATGGATACAATGACCTACTTAACTTTAAAAGCAACAGGACTTCCAAAAAACAGAATCATCGGAATGGGTGGTGCTTTGGATAGTTCCCGTTTCAGATACTATTTGTCAAAAGCTTTAGACAAACCGTCTAATGATGTTTCGGCTATGGTAATTGGAGGGCACGGTGATACGACTATGATCCCGTTGACTCGTTTGGCATCTTATAACGGTATTCCTGTTTCAGAATTTCTTTCACAAGAAGCTTTAGATAAAGTGGCTGCGGATACTATGGTTGGTGGTGCTACATTGACAGGTCTTTTGGGGACTTCGGCTTGGTATGCCCCTGGAGCTTCTGTAGCTTATTTGGTTGATAGCATCTTGAACGACCAAAAGAAAATGATTGCCTGTTCAGTATTCTTAGAAGGAGAATATGGACAAAACGATATTTGTTTAGGTGTTCCTTGTATTATAGGGAAAAATGGTATAGAAGAAATTCTTTCTATCAACCTGGATGAAAAAGAAAAAGCATTGTTGGCAAAAAGTGCCGATGCGGTAAGAAATATGAATGCTGATTTGAAGTCGGTTTTGGCGTAATTCCTACCTTATAAATTAAGAGACTGCTTCTTGCAGTCTTTTTTTTATGATATAATTAGCAAATTAATTGGTTAATCTTTTGGTTAATTATATATTTGCTCGTTTTAAAAAAAAGGGAATAAGTCAAGTTTTATTGTTGTTATCTGATAACTGCTTGATTTAGCCTGTTTTATCTGTTTAAACACACCAGGAATAAGAAATTTAATTAATTTTTAGTAATAATGCAGAATAGAGGACTCGTTAAATTTTTTGCAATTTTATTTGCATTGGTAAGTATTTACCAACTATCATTCACATTTGTCGCCAATCGCGTTAAGAGTGATGCAAAAGCTTTTGCTAACGGAGATGAGAAAAAAGAAGTAAAGTATCTTGATTCAATCGGCAAGGAAAATGTTTATAACCTTGGCTTTACAAAATTTACTTACAAAGAAGTTTCCGATAAGCAAATCAACAAAGGACTTGACCTTGAAGGTGGTATCAATGTGATTTTGCAAATTTCTGTAAAAGACGTTTTGAAAACTTTGGCTAACCACACAAAGAATCCGGTTTTCAACAAAGCTTTAGAGAATGCTGATAAAAATCAACAAGGTAACCAGGATTATATCGATGCCTTTTTTGTAGCATTTGATGAAGAGTCTAAAGGAGCAGTAAAATTAGCAGATCCTGAAGTTTTTGCACACCGTAATCTTGAAGAAGTTAACTTTAATATGAGTGATTCTCAAGTAAAGACAATCATCAGGAGAAAAGTTAAAGAATCGGTTGAAAGTGCATTTAGAGTATTGACTGAGCGTATCGATAAATTCGGTGTGGTACAGCCAAATATCCAAATGTTAGGTGAATCAGGAAGAATCTTGGTAGAGCTTCCAGGTGCAAAAGATGTTGACCGTATCAAAAAATTATTACAAAGTACTGCCCAGCTTGAATTCTGGGAAACATATAAGATTGAAGAAATGGGTAATTTCTTGATGGCTACTAATGAAGTCCTTAAGAAATCCGATAAAGCAATCGAGACTAAAGAAACACCTAAGACGGTTAATGATACTCTTGGAAATCTGTTGACAGATGCTTCAAAAGATTCTACTGCCGTAAAAGGAAACAATCCTTGGATTGATAAAATGACTGCTTTTGGTCAGGGTCCTATCTTGGGGTACTTCTCTGCAAAAGATACTGCAAAAATCAACTCCTACTTAAAAATGCCGGAAGTGAAATCACTTCTAACAGGTGAGCAGCGTTATGCTAAATTTGTATGGAGTAAGCCACAGTCTATAAATGTATTAAATCAGCAAATTGTTGATCCTGCTAAAACACCAAAATCCAAAAAGGTTGAGGTTTTAGAATTATACGCATTAAAAGGTAACAGACAAAATACTCCGGCAATGAGCGGAGGTGTTGTAACTGATGCCAGCGACAAATTTGACCAGATGGGTAAACCGTCTGTAGAAATGGTGATGAATAGCAAAGGAGCTAAAGATTGGGAAGCTCTTACTGGAAAAGCATATACAGAAAAAGGATTCATTGCTATTGTTTTGGATGACGTAGTATATTCTGCGCCGGGTGTAACAAGTGGTGCTATCACGGGTGGTATTTCTCAAATCACAGGAAACTTTGATATTTCTGAAACAAAAGATTTAGCAAACATTCTTAGAGCAGGTAAATTGCCGGCTTCTGCAGATATCGTTCAATTTGATGCTGTTGGTCCGTCATTAGGACAAGAAGCGATTGATAATGGTATTACTTCAGCTTTAGTTGGATTATTACTGGTTTCACTTTGGATGGTTGTGTATTATGGAAAATCTGGCTGGTATGCAAACGTTGCATTGGCAGTTAACTTACTTTTCTTGTTTGGTATCTTGGCTAGTATTGGAGCTATCCTAACATTGCCAGGTATTGCGGGTATCGTATTGACAATGGGTACAGCGGTAGATGCAAACATTATCATCTATGAACGAGCGAAAGAAGAATTGCGAATGGGCAAGACACTAGAAGAAGCAGTAAAAGTTTCTTTCAGCTGGAGAGGTGCGATGTCATCTATTACTGATGCAAACGTAACTCACGTTTTGACTGGAGCTGTATTATTCATTTTTGGAACAGGACCAATCAAAGGTTTCGCAACTACATTGTTAATTGGTATTTTCACATCCCTATTTACATCAATCTTCATTACAAGAATCTTGTTGGAGTGGAGTATTGCTAGAAAGAACAACCTGACATTTGTAACATCAATGTCTAAAAACTGGTTTACAAACTTCAACTACGACTTCTTAGGTAAAAAGAAAATCACTTATATCTTCTCAAGCTGTGTTGTTATTGTGAGTGTTGCTTCGTTCTTTATCAATGGGCTTGACGAAGGTGTTGACTTCAAAGGAGGACGTACTTTCCAAATCAGATTTGAAAAACCGGTAGAAGCTTCTGAAGTATCTGACGAGCTTACAAAAGTATTTGACGGAGTTGTTCAGGCAAAAGTATTAGGAGATAAAGAACAGCTTAAAATTGTTACTAAATATAAGATTGATGACGCAAGTTCTGAAGCTGATGTTGAAGTAAACAAGATGTTGTTTGACAACCTTAAGAAATATTACGGACAGGATTTGACTTATGAAAAATTCGTAAATGCATATGACGGTAAAACGGTAGGTATCGTATCTTCTTCTAAAGTAGGGCCTGCTGTTGCAAAAGACATCAAAACAAACTCTTTCTGGGCTGTTTTAGGAGCTATGGGAATCGTTTTCCTTTACCTAATGATAAGTTTCAGAAAATGGCAGTATAGTCTTGGTGCGATTGCGGCTGTAGCGCATGACGTTATCTTCGTTTTGGGGATCTACTCATTATGCTACAAATTCATGCCATTCCACATGGAAATGGACCAGCACTTTATTGCGGCTATCCTAACGGTAATTGGTTACTCGATGAACGATACGGTAATCGTATTCGACAGAATCCGTGAATACCTTGCAGGTAAAACAAAAGGTAGCTTTAATGATATCGTAAACAAATCGGTTAATACTACAATGTCAAGAACGATAAACACATCATTGACAATGATCTTGGTATTGCTAATCATGTTTATCTTTGGTGGTGAATCTATCCGCGGATTTATATTTGCAATGCTTGTAGGTATTATCGTAGGAACATACTCTTCGTTGTTCATTGCAACGCCAGTTCTTTGTGACTCGATTTCAGATGCTGAGCACAAGAGAATTGAAGAAATGCACAATAATACTGAGAACAAATAATAAGTTCTTTTATAGATAATAAAAGCCCGATAGAGATATCGGGCTTTTTTGTTTTATAGGGTTTTCGGGAAGCTTGTGTTAAATGGGTAAAGAGCTAAAGTATGTTTCAAGCCTCGCTCTTATAAGCTTTGCGTCTTAGCGCCTTTGCGAGATAATAGTTGCTCGCAAAGGCGCTAAGACGCAAAGTAAATAATTCTTTGTGTGCGATTAAGTAAGGATAGGATCGAGGGATTTGGTATATAAACGTAAATCAGCCTTTTTTAGAGCTTTTGTCTACTTTAGGTTAAATGGGATTGAGAAATGCTTGAAGGCTTGTAAAAGCCAATAAAAAAGGGCCTTCGGGCCCTTTTGATATTTGATATGTAATTTCTATAAAGAACTTACCTTTTTTTCTGCATTAAAGATAAAATACAAGCCGGCAATTATAAAAGGAATACTAAGCCATTGCCCGGTTGAGAAAAGCCCTAGAGACTCTTCAATTCCGCCCTGACTTTCTTTTACAAACTCTACCAAGAAACGGACAGTCCATAGTAAAACTAAAAACAGTCCAAAAAGATAGCCGCTTTTTTCTCGAGCTTGGGTTTTCCAGTAGGAGAAGAATAGGATAACGAAGACTATCACATACCCTACAGCTTCATATAGTTGCGCAGGATGCTTTGGATGAACCTGTTGCAGTATGGCGGCGTATTCAGGATTAGTTGCAATTTGGTGGTAAGCATCTTTGATATTGTTGGTTTTGGTCTCAATCATAGCCACATCTGGCTTGATACTGTCTCTTATGAATTTAATTCCTAAAGGAGAGTCAGTTTTGTGGCCAACGATTTCAGAATTAAAAAAGTTGCCCAATCTTACAAAAATAGCACCGCTGGAAACCGGGATGACTATACGATCCAAGATCCACATTAGTGGACGCTTGATAACATTTTTGCTGTAAAAATACATCGTAATGATTATGGCGATTGCGGCCCCGTGGCTGGCTAATCCTGAAAAACCGGTAAACTCAAAGTGTGGTTTTGTCTTAAAAGGAAGGAAGACACTCCAAAAATCCTCACGGAACAGTTCTGATTGATAAAAAATGACATGGCCTAAACGCGCTCCTATTAATGTTGCGAAAAAGGTATAAATAAAGAGCGTGTCTAATTTTTCGATCGATTCGCCTTCGCGTAAATATATCTTTTTCATTAAATACCATCCTAGTACAAAGGCAATTACAAACATCAGGCTGTAATAACGCACTACGAAAAAACCTAGGTCAATACCTTCTGATGGATTCCAAACAATGTTTAGAGCTGTAGTCATAATTTTGAAGTTCTGAATTTAACTGTAAAAATAAAGATTTGATTTTAATGGAATCAAAAAAAGGCGTTAATGTTTATGTTTGCAGGCTTTTTCAGGAACAGGATCATAGCCTTTTCCTCCCCATGGATTGCAACTCAATATTCTGCGGATTCCTAAATAACTTCCTTTGAACAGGCCGTGCTTTTGGAGTGCTTCTATAGTGTATTGAGAACAAGTGGGTTGGTATCGGCAGGTAGAAGGTAAAAAAGGGGAGATGCCGCCTTGATAAAACCGGATCAGAAGTACAAATGGAGCGATAAGTATCTTTTTCAGATTCAAAATAATGCTGTTAAAAAAAAATGATGAAACTGTAAAGCTTCATCATGATTTTGTTAGTTTATAGAAAATGTAGTGCCTTCTTTACCATCTTTGAGGTTAATCCCAAGACCGGTAAGCTGGTTCCGAATTTTGTCCGATAACGCAAAATCTTTGTTGGCTCTTGCCTCATTTCGCATCCCTATAAGCATATTGATAACGTTGTCTAACTTGTCGTTGTTTTCAAGTGATTTTTCATTTGTTAGTCCTAAAACATCAAACAAGAAATTTTCTATAGTCTTGGTGAATAATTTCAGATCTTCTGAAGTTATCGTTTCCTTATTCTCTTTTAGTAGGTTAATGTAGCGGACTGCTTCGAAGAGCTGCGCAATCAATATTGGAGTATTGAAATCATCATTCATGGCATCATAGCAGCTTGCAATCCATGACTGGATATCAAGTGATGATTTTTCGGAAGGAATGATTTCGCTTATCGTATCGTAAGCGTCCATCAATCGTACAAAACCTTTTTCTGAAGCTGCTATCGCATCATCCGTAAAATCCAGATTGCTTCTGTAATGCGCCTGAAGCATAAAAAAGCGTGCCACAGAAGGAGCATATTTTTTGCTTAAGAATGGGCTGCCACCTGCATAAATCTCTCTTGGTAATATATTGTTTCCCGTAGACTTGGCCATTTTCTTGCCATTTAGCGTAAGCATATTGGCATGCATCCAGTAATTTACAGGTGACTGTCCGGTGCAGGCTTCATTTTGTGCAATTTCGCATTCATGATGAGGGAATTTAAGGTCCATTCCACCGCCATGAATATCAAAATGATTGCCCAGGTATTTCGTGCTCATTGCTGTACATTCCAGATGCCATCCAGGGAAACCATCACTCCAAGGCGAAGGCCATCGCATGATGTGCTCCGGTTCGGCTCTTTTCCATAAGGCAAAATCTTGCGGATTTCGTTTGTCGGATTGTCCGTCAAGCTCACGTGTGTTGGCAATCATGTCTTCGATATTTCTGCCGCTCAATTTCCCGTAATTATGGGTTTTATTAAATTTCTGAACATCAAAATACACAGACCCATTAGAAACATAGCCAATTCCGTTTTCGATAATCTTTTTGATGATCTCAATTTGCTCGATGATATGTCCGGTAGCGGTAGGCTCTATGCTAGGTGGAAGGAAATTAAACTCCTTTAGGATTTCATGAAAATCAACAGTATAACGCTGTACGATTTCCATAGGCTCGAGCTTCTCGACACGGGCCTTTTTTGCAATCTTATCTTCGCCTTCATCTTCGTCGTCTACTACATGGCCAACATCGGTAATATTACGTACATATCGTACTTTATATCCAAGATGCAACAGGTATCTGAAAACAACATCAAATGACATGAATGTTCTCACGTTTCCTAAATGCACATTACTGTAAACTGTTGGTCCGCAAACATACATTCCCACATTGCCCTCATGTAGAGGGATGAAAACTTCTTTTTCTCCGGAGAGCGAATTGTATATTTTTAGATTTTGAGTCTGGTACAAAGGCATAGGTAGTCGATTTTAAAATTCAGGCATAAAGCTAATAAGAACTATTGGATTAGTCGCTTAAAACTGAGTGTCAAATTTAATATAATCTAGAAATTCTCGTCTTGTAGCCTCATTTTTAAATTTACCGCCAAATTCTGAAGTGACAGTGCTACTTTCAATATCTTTTATTCCTCGGGAATTTACACAAAGATGCTTTGCGTCAATTATGCAGGCTACATCTTCAGTATTAAGTACTCTTTGCAATTCCTGAACAATCTGCATGGTAAGACGTTCCTGAACTTGTGGGCGTTTTGCAAAATATTCAACAATACGGTTCATTTTAGAAAGGCCAACTACTGTTCCGTTAGAGATATAGGCAACATGTGCTCTTCCAATAATCGGCAACAAGTGATGCTCGCAAGTAGAATATAAGGTAATGTTTTTTTCTACCAGCATTTCGCCGTATTTGTAATTGTTGATAAACGTTGAGGCGCTTGGTTTTTTTGCAGGATTCAAACCGCCAAAAATCTCCTTGACAAACATCTTTGCAACACGGTTAGGAGTTCCTTTTAAACTGTCGTCAGTAAGGTCCATACCCAATGTTAAGAGAATGTTTTCAACGTCTTTTTTTATAAGTTCGATCTTTTGGTCATCTGGAATATCAAAGGCATCGCTTCTTAAAGGATTTTTTGCATTTGTGGCAATATGGTTATCTCCAATTTCGTCTAGAAAATCTTCGTTATTTGTCATTGAAAATTATATATTATTGTAAGTGTGTATTAAAGATTGCAAAGATAAATAATAAATAGTAAAGAAATTCTATAGATGTTAAATTTAAAAATTTTCAAAATTTAAGATAATTATTTCTTAAATTTATGTAAATTTCGCTCCTCAAAATAATCTAAAAATGAAAAAGAATTATCTTTTATTATTCTTATTTGCTTTATTGTTAACGAATAGTTACGGTCAGGATTTGGGTTGTGTCAGCGTAAATGCGAAGACTCCGCTGCCTATCTGTAACGTTGGTGATAGTAGAACTATCACGGCTTCACCACCAGTTAATAGTATTCCCAGACAGACTACTAGCTATGGAGTGACACCTGCTCCATTTGTTTGGAGAAGTCCGGATAATATCAATGACATAACTACCATTTCCATTGATGATCAATGGTCGCAGTTAGTGCCTTTGAGAAGTAAGCAAACAATTCCTTTTAACTTTTGTTTTTATGGAGAAAAGTATAGTAATGTAATTGTGGGTGATAACGGTGCTGTAGTATTTAGTGTTACAGGTCAGCCAGACACACCGGCTGGTGCTTCGTCTTTTACTCCTAATACTTTTTGTCCCTATAACATAGGTGGAGCGCTTCCTTATACGGGTTCGACAACTAATATGGGGCCGTTTAGAAATGCGATTATGCTTTTACAGGATTTAAAGATTAATGCGCCGGGAGCTGTTGCAACAACAACGATTAACTTTTTTACAGTTGGTACTTATCCATGTAGGGCGTTTGTCGCTAACTGGGAGGACATGCCGTTTTTTTCCTGTAATGGTAATGTTGGATTGCAATCCTATCAAATCGTATTGTTTGAATCAACAAATATTATAGAAATACAAATTAAGAATAAAACAGTTTGTGGTAACTGGCCAAATATGGCAGGATGGGCAGTTCTTGGTATTCAGGATGCCTTTGGAGCCAATTGGGCAGCTCCGGCTACAAGAAATGGAGGGCAATGGGCTGCGAGAGAAGAGGCTTGGAGATTTACTCCAAATGGAGCTCCGGTTCCGGTTACTTATGAGTGGTATGAAGCAGGTAGTCCTGGTACCATTATTGGCACAGGACCAAGCCTAACTGTTACTCCTGCGGCAACTACCACCTATTGTGTTAAAGCTACCTTTGGGAGCTGTGACCCTGTAATTCCTCCTCTTACTGCGACAGATTGTGCTACAGTAAAAGTAGGGGAGCCTGTTGGCTATCCTCCAAAAAATATCAAGCATTGTACAACTGATACTAATCCTAGGGTTTTTGATCTAGGAATCAATACGGATGTTGTTCTTGGTACGATTAATCCCGGACCGCCGGACAATTTAAATCCGTATGATTTTGAGATTGATTATTATGAAAACCTAACAGATGCGAATGTCGATGCCAACCCGATAAATACGGCGTTTTATGATCCTGCTGATACGGATGCACCGGTATTGTATACACTTCTTGCGCCAGATATGACTAAAACGGTATATATCAAAATCCGTGATATTATATCCAACTGTTCTTACATTCTTCCTTTTGATTTGATTCTAAGAGATTGTGATGCGCAAGAAATAGCACCAATTATCATGTGCGATATTGCTAATGACTTACAGGAGAATTTCAATTTAAATGATGAATTGCCGGCAATCAATGCTGCAATTGCAGCTGAAGCGGGTAACCCGCTTCCGGCTGACTTCTCTATAACTTTCCATGAGTCTGAAGCTGATGCTGATGATGTTACAACAGCTCTTACTCCTGCAGAAGCAATGTCTTATCCTGCTACTACAGGAGATAGGGTATATGTTAGGGCAGAAAACATTGCAGATCCTACATTATACTATGTGTATTACTTTGACTTGCGTTTAGTGCCTATGCCCGTAGCTACTATTTCGGGAACTGCGCAAATTTGTGAAAATTCAACAACAACCATTACAATAACAGGAACGGCTGGAGCTACTGTTCGATATACGGACCATACAGGTGCTACAATATCTGTTGTTTTGGTTGATGATGGTACGGGTACAAATACAGGAGTCTTTACTTTTACGACACCAGCTGTTGTTGCAGCAAGTTCACCATATACGTATACTTTAGTTGATGCTAGTTTAACAACCAGTGGAATTACTTGTACACAACCATTAACAGGTTCGGCTATTGTAACTGTTGGAGGTTTACCAACCGCTTCAATCACTACAGTAGATACTTCTATTTGTGTGGGCAGTGGGATTACCATCGATGTTCAGGGAACTCCTGGCACGATTGTAACCTACACAGACCCGGCTGGGACGCAGCAGACCGTAAATCTTGATCCTGCCGGTAACGGTACCATAACAATACCAACGACCCAACCTGTCGGCACATATACTTATACATTGGTAAAGGTTTCCACAACCGGCACACCTCCTTGCGAGCAGGCCGTTACGGATGCCGTGACCATCACGGTAAGACCTATGCCTACGGCAGCGATCCACCAGGTGGATACCCAAGTCTGCCTTGGCAACCCATCCAGGGTGCGTATCACAGGTGAACCAGGTGCGAGCGTGAACTACACGCTTGACGGTACGGCCCAAGGTCCGATCACGATCCCGGCCAGCGGGGAATATTTCATACTTGAAGTGCTTCCAACGGCAGGCATGC
Organism: uncultured Flavobacterium sp.; assembly: GCA_964518395.1. Lineage (GTDB taxonomy): Bacteria > Bacteroidota > Bacteroidia > Flavobacteriales > Flavobacteriaceae > Flavobacterium. Next base: position 951 of record CAZFGA010000041.1, on the reverse strand, counting down.
ATGACTACGACCTTGTAGACGTTACATCGGGTACGGCCCCTTTCTGTAGCCAGCCACAGACGGGTAGAGTTACTATTGAGGTTACCAATGCGCCTACGGCGACAATTGCGACATCCACTCCGGTGATTTGTGAAAATGGCAGCGGCACGGTGACGATCACCGGAACGCTGAATTCACAAGTTATCTTTACAATAAATGGCGCGACCCAGCCTGCAGTGACACTTTCGACACCAAGCGCGGGCAGTCCGGGCATGGGCGAATATGTGCTTACCCAGACGCTTACCGCCAATACGACATATGCCCTTGTGAGTGTGTCCACAACCGGCACGACACCATGTACTGTAAGCCTTACAGATGCGGTTACCATCACGGTGACCCCGCTTCCTACGGCCACCATCACGGCTACGGACGCTACGGTATGCCAAGGCACAGGTACTATCATTAATGTAAATGGCCCGGCGAACGGTTCCGTTACCTATTCGATAGGTACAGGCCCTGCCACAACGCTGCCTCTTAGTGCAACCGGAACGGGCAGTTTCAATACCGGACCTTTGACAACGGCTGAGACTTACAGACTATTGAGCGTAACCACAGGCGGAGCTGTACCATGTACGAGAACACTGAACCAGTCGGTTACGGTATCGGTAAAGGCCCTGCCTACGGCAAGCTTTAGCGGTCCTGCAAACGTGTGTTCTAACAGCACGGCACTTCTTGAATTCACAGGAACGCCAAATGCTACGGTAAGCTTCACCTGGACAGGCGGAGCAGGAGGGACAGGCAGCGTGACTCTTGACGGAGCAGGCTACGCCCCTTATACTACCCACCTGATCACGGCGCCAACGACCTTTACCCTAACTACGGCTGTAACAACTGGTACTGCGCCTTTCTGCAGCTCGACCCTAACCGGCAGCGTAACGATCAATCCAATCGCTGCTCCGATAATATTCAACC
>CAZFGA010000040.1:0-34153 GCA_964518395.1 uncultured Flavobacterium sp. | reverse complement strand
TTTGTAGATGGTGAATTTTTTCACGGCAAAGATTGGGAAAGCATGCGGCAACGACCTGTTCTCTTACCACGCTTATCTGCCCAACTTTCTCTTATAAAAGCCTTCAAAAACTAGCGTAGCAAATAGTTTTAGAATGGACATTTTCACAAAAGAGATGCGAAGCAAAATCATGCGGGCCATCAAAAGCAAAGACACCAAAGAAGAAAAACTTTTGGCAAAAGCTTTATGGCGTCGTGGACACCGATATAGAAAACATGACCGTACTATTTTTGGAACTCCGGATCTTTCGTTCAAAAAGTATAGGATAGCCATTTTTGTAGATGGTGAATTTTTTCACGGCAAAGATTGGGAAAGCATGCGGCAACGACTCGACTCTAATAAAGAATTCTGGATTGCCAAAATTGAAAGAAACAGGAATCGTGACAAAATCGTCAATGAATACCTGGCCTCAAAAGGATGGATTGTACTCCGATTTTGGAGCAACGATGTAAAAAGAAAACTATATACTACCGTCAGGACTATCGAAAAAGAAATTGAAAACGTCCATAAAAAAATATACTACAAAGATTCTCCTATCAAATAACCCTCATTAACAATTTCCCTATCTTTAAAGAAAAATACAGATGAAAAAAACAGTACTTCTCGTTTTCCTGATTGCAACCGCAACGGTCTATGGACAAAAGAAAAAAGCAGATAATGTCGAAAAAGAAAAAATCACAAAACTTCTGGATGAGTGGCATGCTGATGCTGCTGATGCCGATTTTGACAGCTATTTTGGCAAGCTGACCGAAAACTCTATTTTTATAGGAACCGATGCAACCGAAAACTGGAACAAAAAACAATTTGAAGCTTTTGCAAAACCTTATTTTGATAAAGGAAGCACTTGGAATTTTAAAGCCCTTGAAAGAAATATCTTTTTGAGCGATGACGGAAAACTGGCCTGGTTTGATGAACTTCTCGACACCCAAATGAAAATATGCAGAGGTTCTGGCGTTATGGAAAAGATAAATGGCAAATGGATGATTCGACACTATGTGCTTTCCACAACCGTTCCAAATGATGTTATAGAGGACGTTATCAAGATTAAAGCGCCAATTGAAGACAAACTGACTGAAGAGCTAAAGAAGAAAAAAGGCTAATAAAAAAACCCGTTGAAATTCAACGGGTTTTTTATTTACTATAGGGTATTATGATAAATGTTCCAACATATCTTTTGTCATGCTTTCCAAATCAAATTCATGTTTCCAGCCCCAATCTTTTCTTGCATACGAATCATCAATACTTGATGGCCAGCTGTCGGCAATCTTCTGTCTGAAATCGGGTTCATACGAAATTGAAAAATCAGGAATATGTTTTTTTATTTCGGCTGCAATTTCTTTTGGAGTAAAACTGATTCCTGCCAAATTATAAGAAGAACGGATTTTGATATTTTCTTTTGGTGCTTCCATAATACTCATTGTAGCACGAATTGCATCATCCATATACATCATTGGCAATTCTGTGTTTTCAGATAGAAAGCATTCGTACTTTCCATCGCTTAATGCTTTGTAGTAAATGTCAACCGCATAATCTGTCGTACCACCACCCGGGGGAGTTGACCAACTGATCAATCCCGGATAACGGATGCTTCGAACATCTACTCCAAAAATATTATGATAATATTCGCACCATCTTTCGCCAGACTGCTTGCTGATACCATAAACGGTAGAAGGCTCCATAACCGTATATTGAGGCGTATCGTCTTTTGGAGTTGTTGGTCCAAAAACCGCAATACTCGACGGCCAGAATATTTTTTTAATTTTCCCGGCCTTAGCCAGATTCAACACGTGAAAAAGAGAGTTCATATTCAAATCCCAGGCAAAAGCAGGATTTTTTTCTGCCGTTGCAGAAAGTAAAGCAGCCATCAAATAAACATCTTCAATTTGATATTTCTCAATTACGGTTTCAACCTGGTTAAAATCCAAGGCATTTACAACCTCAAACGGACCGGAATTTACAAATTCAGGACTTCCTTTTCGGACATCGGATGCGATTACAGCGTCCTTGCCATATTGACTACGAAGCTTTTTTGTTAATTCTGTTCCTATTTGGCCACAAGCCCCAATAATTAAGATTTTTGCATGCATTTCACCTGTTTTTTGTTGGACAAATATAACGATTTCGAAAAATAAATTTTGCTTTGGTCCGTTTGATTTCGGAATGAAATCTGAAAGATTTGTGATTATTACACGTCAAAAATCAGGATTTCACAATTTACAATTCGTAATCGTCTCATTAACTACTGATTATTCATCAGGCAAATCTTTAAATTTTAGTGAAGTTTTATGAATATGCCTTATCCGGCTCTCATTTTCTTATACAATTGTTTGCTAACTTTGCATTTCAAAATTATTCTGATGAAAATCTATTCCTATATCATGCTGGTCCTGTTTTGCTTTTTAGTTTCCTGCAAGGATGACGAAGCGGCACGACTGGAAGCCAATGCAAAAGACACTAAGAAGAATGAGCAAATTTTTGCTTCTATCGATAAAGCATGGAGTTTTAATCCGCCGCCAATGAATCCTACTGTTGGAAATATCATTCAAAACTGGAGCGAATGGCGTCTTTTTATGACTGAATTACAGCAAAAGCCTAAGAGCTCGATTGGAGCTTTCCAGAAAAAGGCAAAAACATTGTCACAAAAAGCCATGGATCTGAATAACCATATTCCGGCTACTTTTGACAAGCCTGAAATCAAGAGCCGAATCATGACGCTGATTACAAAAGTGCGTTCTCTTGATCTGTTTATAAATCTAAACCAGATACAAGAACAGAAAGTCATAAAGATAATTCCTGAAATCAATGAAGAAATTGCTTCATTGCAATCTCAAATGGAGGAAATTGTTAGGAAAAGCCAGATTCGCCTTGAAGAAGGAGAAGCTGAAATGCTACGTTCAATTGCAAAAGATTCATTGCAAAATCCAAAATCAAATCCGGAAAACAATCCAAAACCGAGCAATTCACAACAACAAGGAGGCATCATCCCAACACTAAATCCAAAACAAAAAAGTCAATAGTACCGTTGAAACCGCATATTCTCAAAACATACGCCAGCAATTCGAAAATCAAGCAGATTTCTGAAAATCTTGCCATAAGGGAAAACAAAATTCAAATCAAGGGTCTTATCGGATCCTCGCTTTCTTTTGTTGTGGCCTCATTGTTCGAAAAAAGCGAACTCCCCTATCTTCTTATCCTTCAGGACAAAGAAGAAGCTGCTTATTATCTGAACGACCTGGAACAGCTCATCGGTGAAGAAGATGTTCTCTTTTATCCGGGATCGTACCGTCGTCCCTACCAGATTGAAGAAACCGACAATGCCAGTGTCTTGCTTCGTGCCGAGGTTTTGAACAGAATCAATTCCAGAAAGAAACCGGCAGTTATCGTAACCTATCCGGAGGCTCTTTTCGAAAAGGTGGTTACACGAAAAGAATTAGACAAAAACACACTGAAAGTTACTGTTGGCGATCAGATTTCTATAGATTTTATAAACGAAGTACTCTTCGAATATGAGTTCAAACGCGTTGACTTTATAACGGAACCCGGAGAATTTTCAGTTCGTGGTGGTATTCTTGACGTATTTTCATTTTCGAATGAGAATCCTTTCCGTATTGAATTTTTTGGAAACGAAGTCGACAGTATCCGAACTTTCGATGTCGAAACGCAATTATCAATCGAAAAGCAGAAAAAAATTACGATTATCCCGAATGTTGAAAATAAATTCTTTCAGGAAAATCGGGAGAGCTTTTTGAATTATATCAATGAAAAGACCGTTCTTTTTATCCAGAATACAGAACTTCTTTTTTCAAAACTGGATCAGCTTTTTGGAAAAGCAAAAGAAATTTTTGGCTCAATGCAGTCAACCGTAAATCATATTGCTCCCGAAGAACTGTTTCTCAATCAGGAAGCATTCATCAGGAAAGCATTGGATTTTACAATTGCAGAAATAAGTTCGCGGGCTATTTTTAAAACACAAAAGACGTTCGAGTTCCATATTCTTCCGCAACCTTCTTTCAACAAACAGTTTGATTTATTGTTGAACAACCTCAACGATAACCACTTTAACGGATACAAAAACTTTATTTTCTGTTCCAATGAACAGCAGACAAAACGCTTCCACGATATTTTCGAATCATTGGACGAAGCCAATAGCGAAAACATAAGAAAACAATACCATACAATCGTTTTCCCTTTATACCAGGGATTCATCGATGAAGAGAATCAGATAGCCTGCTATACTGACCATCAGATTTTTGAGCGTTACCATAAGTTCAATATCAAAAATGGCTATTCTAAAAAACAGACCATTACCTTAAAAGAACTGAATACTCTTTCTGTAGGCGATTATGTCACACATATCGATCACGGAATTGGAAAATTTGGAGGCTTGCAAAAAATTCAGGTCGAAGGAAAAACACAGGAAGCCATCAAGCTGGTCTATGCGGATAACGACATCGTATATGTAAGTATCCACTCCTTACATAAGATCTCAAAATTTAACGGAAAAGACGGAACACCACCAAAAATATATAAATTGGGTTCTAATGCTTGGAAAGTACTCAAGCAGAAAACCAAAGCCAGAGTCAAGCACATTGCGTTCAATCTTATCCAATTGTACGCAAAACGAAGACTGGAAAAAGGATTCCAATATGCTCCGGACAGTTATCTTCAGGCGGAATTGGAATCATCATTTATATACGAAGACACGCCGGATCAGGTCAAAGCTACCCAAGAAGTCAAGGCCGATATGGAAAATGAACGTCCAATGGACCGACTGGTCTGTGGCGATGTAGGTTTTGGAAAAACAGAAGTTGCTATTCGTGCAGCATTCAAAGCGGTTGACAATAGTAAGCAGGTTGCTATTTTAGTTCCAACTACGATTTTGGCTTTCCAGCATTACAAGACTTTTTCTGAACGTTTGAAAGATATGCCAGTCACGGTAGGATACCTAAACCGATTCCGTACTGCTAAACAAAAAACCGAAACTTTAAAACAATTGGCTGAAGGCAAATTGGATATCATCATAGGCACGCACCAGCTTGTCAATAAAAATGTTGTATTCAAAGATTTGGGTCTGCTTATCGTAGATGAGGAACAAAAATTTGGCGTCAACGTAAAAGACAAACTAAAAACAATCGGTACCAATATCGATACGCTCACGCTTACGGCAACGCCAATACCAAGAACCTTACAGTTTTCGCTAATGGCGGCCCGGGATTTATCAGTCATCACAACGCCTCCGCCAAACCGCTATCCAATAGAAACACAGGTAGTACGATTTGGAGAAGAACTAATTCGTGATGCTATTTCTTATGAAATACAAAGAAATGGTCAGGTCTTCTTTATCAACAACCGCATTGAAAACATCAAGGAAATTGCCGGGATGATTCAGCGTCTTGTTCCCGGAGCAAGAGTTGGTGTAGGTCATGGCCAGATGGACGGTAAAAAACTGGAAGAACTGATGCTTGCCTTCATGAATGGAGAATTTGACGTTTTAGTCGCCACAACCATCATTGAAAGTGGACTTGACGTTCCAAATGCCAATACGATATTCATCAACAATGCTAACAACTTCGGATTGTCAGACCTGCATCAGATGCGTGGCCGTGTAGGACGAAGCAACAAAAAAGCATTCTGTTACTTTATCACACCTCCTTATTCATCAATGACAGACGATGCCCGAAAGAGAATCCAGGCTCTGGAACAATTCAGTGAATTGGGGAGCGGATTTAATATTGCGATGAAGGATTTGGAAATCAGAGGTGCAGGAGATTTATTAGGTGGAGAACAAAGCGGTTTCATTAACGAAATTGGTTTTGAAACCTACCAAAAAATCATGAATGAGGCTATTGAAGAATTGAAAGAAAACGAATTCAAGGATTTATACGAAGACGACAAAGGCACTGAAAAAGCATATGTAAAAGAAATCCAGATTGATTCGGATTTTGAACTTCTGTTCCCTGACGAATACATCAATAATGTTTCAGAAAGGCTTAACCTCTATAATGAACTGAGCAATGTAAAAAATGAGGAAGAACTTTTGGCATACGAAAGAAAGTTGATTGACAGATTTGGAGCTTTACCAAAACAAGCCGTTGCCTTATTAAACAGCATCCGTATCAAATGGATTGCAACACGTTTAGGAATAGAAAAATTGGTTTTGAAGCAAGGCAAAATGGTAGCCTATTTTGTTTCAGATCAACAGTCGGAATATTACACCTCAAACCAGTTCCATAAAGTATTGCAGTTTGTACAACGCAACGGAAATCTCTGCAAGATGAAAGAGAAAGAAACCAAAAACGGTCTACGCCTTCTACTGACTTTCGAGAATGTCAAGTCGGTTAGGAAAGCTTTGGAATTAATGGAAATGATTTAAAACAAAAAGCCGCTTATTAATAAGCGGCTTTTTGTTTATAGACTTTTTAGGTCCTTGATAACTTTGAAGGCAACATCTACTTCATCTTCGCTGACAAGGATAGTAAATTCATAGGAAGTTGAAATTACCTCATTGACAATGATTCCTTCCCAGGCAAGACGCTGGAAAATAAAATAGTAAACGCCCGGAGTCGAAACGTTATCTTTAGGAAGCTTGACAGTGATTGATGCCAGGTTCTCCCATTTGTGAAGCATTTTTTCGCCAACAAAATGTTTGTCGACCAAATGGCTCACACTTTCACTGACCACAATATTGGTTTCGCTTACGCCTCTTGAAGAAGTGTAAAAAATATCCGAATACGTGTTGATTTCAGAAATCAGGCTGGCCTGCTTATCCAAAATCTTGTCAGAAACAGCGAACGTAAAATCGGTAAGTGATGAGCGTACCGTAATTTCGCCAATGCCTTTAAGAACTTTTAGGATTTTATGGTTTAACCTAAAATCTAAATCTTCCGAAAGACGTTTTAGAGCCATAACAACAGCTCCTTGTTTTACCTCTTTTCCTAATTCTTGTTTTAAATCAGGAAGCATATTTCTCGACAACGAAGTCAGATTTATGATTCCTTGAGACAAAGCGCTCAAGAGGAAAGGTTTTGTCTTAATGTAGTGCTCTACAACAGATGATATTGTTTTCATAATGGGTAAATTGGTGGTAATAGTTTTACAAACATACAATTTAAAAACAATTTGTTAAAAGCATAACCGTTAAAAATATAAAAAAGCATCAATCAGATGCTTAATTGTGATATTTTCTGCGTTTTTATGAATTGAAATGATATCAAAGCGAACATTGACATCTAAATTTTTAACAATAACATATTCATTGACCGCTTTAACCAAAAGTTGTATTTTTTTCGGCTTCACAAATTCTTGTGGCAATCCAAATTCAAGACTGGATCTTGTCTTGACTTCCACAATTGCAAGGATATCATTTTTTTTGGCAATAATATCGACCTCTGCTTTTTGAAAAACCCAATTGGTTTCTAAAATTTCATAACCTTCCTTTTGCAGGTATTCTACTGCAAGTTCCTCTCCCAATTTCCCAAGCTCATTATGGATAGCCATGATTTATTCAAATTTCAAAACCGTTTCCTTGTCATTGACTTCCAATGTTACATTTTTCCCTAAGATTAAAGCACGGTTGTCTTTAATATGACCTGCTGGAAAATTGTATGCGATTGGTATTTTGAGATCTTTTACAACATCTTCTATGATTTCAAGAGCGTCTTTCCCCCAAGGAATATCATTGTCATTCATAGAAGTCATTCCGCCAACGATAATGCCTTTCAGGCCATCAAGCGAACCATTCCTTTTCAGATTCATCATCATTCTGTCAATATGGTACAGATACTCGTCCAAATCTTCTATAAAAAGTATTTTCCCTTTCATATCTACTGCAGATTTAGAACCCTGAATACTGTATAAAACCGAAAGATTTCCGCCTACCAGCTCGCCCTGCGCTTTTCCTTTTTTATTGAACGGATGAGCCGGAATATGATATTCCAATTTTTCACCAAACAATGCTTTGCGGAAAGATTCAATGGCCTCAGGAGTTGCCGTCTTGGCGCTTATAGCCATAATAGCATGCAGCGTACCTATGTCCATATTGTTGATATGACTGTGCAGTACCGTCATATCGCTAAAACCTATAATCCATTTTGGTTTTTTCTTGAAATCCGTAAAATTAACCCTGTCAACAATTCTCACGGTTCCATAACCGCCTTTTGCTGCCCAAATCGCCTTTATGGTTGGATTATCCAGCATTTCCTGGAAATCGGTTGCACGCTGCCAATCGGCTCCGGCCAATTGATTCTGCTCTTTGCCAATCGTTTTACCTATCACCACTTTGAGTCCCCAGCTTTCCAGCAATTTAATCCCCGGTTCAATAGTAGCTAAATCAATTTTTCGTGCAGTGGCTAAAATGCCCACCGTATCTCCTTTTTTTAAATATTCTGGCATGATGAGTTTGTTTTGTGCGTGAAAGGTTAAGAAATACAATAATGTTAGAGCAGTAAAAAATAGTTTCAATCGATTCGGCCTTTGCATAATGTCTGATTTCTGTTAAACAAATAAACAAATAAACGGGGTAATCTGCAAGTTAGGCATCTCGAAACCTATCGTCTTATGCTTTAGATTTATAATCGCCATTTTAGGTATTTCAACACCAATAGATTATTTTTGCATACTTATTAGAGAAAATCCATGATACAAGATCCAAAAAGATATACGATTACGGCAGCTTTGCCATATACTAACGGACCTATACACATTGGCCACCTGGCAGGAGTATATGTTCCTTCAGACATCTATGCTCGTTTTCTGCGTATGCAAGGGCGGGATGTTGCTTTTATTTGCGGAAGCGACGAACACGGAGTTGCTATTTCAATGAAAGCAAAAAAAGAAGGAATCACGCCACAAGAAGTAATCGACAAATATCATGCGTTGATCAAGAAATCTTTTGAAGATTTCGGAATTTCTTTTGACAACTATTCCAGAACATCGGCAAAAATCCACCATGATACGGCTTCTCAGTTTTTCAAAACTTTGTATGATAAAGGCGACTTTATTGAAGAAGTAACGGAGCAACTGTATGATGCTAAAGCCAATCAGTTTTTGGCGGACCGTTTTGTTATAGGAACCTGCCCAAAATGTGGCAATGAAGAAGCTTATGGCGACCAATGCGAAAGATGCGGTTCGTCATTGAACGCTACGGATCTTATCAATCCAAAGTCAACTATTACAGGTGAAACACCCATTTTGAAATCGACAAAACACTGGTTCCTGCCTTTAGACAGATATGATGCTTTTTTGAGAGAATGGATTTTAGTAGGTCATAAAAACGACTGGAAGCCTAACGTTTACGGTCAGGTTAAATCATGGCTGGAAGACGGCTTAAAGCCTCGTGCTGTTACGAGAGATTTGGACTGGGGAATTCCGGTTCCGGTTGAAGGTGCAGAAGGCAAAGTCTTATATGTATGGTTTGATGCGCCAATTGGCTATATCTCCTCCACAAAAGAATGGGCACAGCGCGAAGGAAAGGATTGGGAACCGTATTGGAAATCAGAAGATACGAAACTGGTACATTTTATCGGAAAAGATAATATTGTATTCCACTGCGTGATTTTCCCTGCAATGTTAAAGGCTGAAGGAAGCTATATTCTTCCTGACAATGTTCCTGCAAACGAATTCCTGAATCTGGAAGGAAATAAACTTTCAACTTCAAAAAACTGGGCAGTTTGGTTGCATGAATATTTGGAAGATTTTCCAGAGAAACAAGACGTATTGCGTTATGCACTGACGTCAAATGCGCCGGAAACAAAAGACAATGATTTTACATGGAAAGATTTTCAGGCAAGAAATAATAATGAATTGGTAGCGATTTTTGGAAATTTCATTAATCGTGTTGTAGTATTGACCAACAAATATTATGACGGAATCGTACCTCAACCAAATGATTTTTCCGAAGTCGACGAAGCTACCTTGACTGAACTAAAAGCCTATCCGGCTGTAATTGCAAGTTCTGTTGAACGTTACCGTTTCAGAGAAGCATTGGGCGAATTGATGAATGTTGCCCGTCTTGGAAACAAATATTTGGCCGACGAAGAGCCTTGGAAAGTCATCAAAGACAATCCGGAAAGAGTAAAAACCCAGATGTATATTGCCTTGCAGATTGCAGGGGCATTGAGCGTATTGGCAGAACCTTTCTTGCCATTCACAGCCCAAAAGCTGACACGCATTTTAAAAACAGAAAACCAATTTTCCTGGGATGCCATTTCTGAAAATTCAGATTTGATTCCGGCCGGACATAAAATTGGCGAAGCCGAATTGCTTTTTGCAAAAATCGAAGACGAGGAAATACAAAAACAAGTAGACAAATTGGAAGCTACAAAAACAGCCAACAAAGCGGAAAACAAAAAAGCAGAACCTCAAAAAGACCTGATCCAATATGAGGATTTTGCAAAAATGGATCTGCGTGTGGGTACTATTCTTGAAGCAGAAAAAATGCCAAAGGCTAACAAGCTCCTTGTCTTAAAAATAGACACCGGAATCGATATCAGAACTATTGTTTCGGGTATAGCAGAGAGCTTTTCTCCTGAAGAAATTATCGGAAAAAAAGTTACCGTTTTAGCAAATTTGGCTCCAAGAAATTTGCGTGGCGTTGAAAGCCAGGGAATGATCCTGATGACGACTAATGCAGAAGGAAAACTCGTTTTTGTAAATCCGGATGCTGAAGCTGGTAACGGAGAAACTATAAATTAATAAAATTCAATCCATCATGACCCTGGCAGGGTTTTAAACCCTGCCAGGGTCATGAAAAAAGGATTACCTATAAAAAATGAATATAAAAGTAATTGCTTTCGACGCAGACGATACCTTATTTGTAAACGAACCTTATTTTCAGGAAACAGAAGAAAAATTCTGCGCCTTGATGCAGGATTATTTATCACATCAGGGATTATCTCAGGAATTATTCAGGGTAGAAATCCAGAATCTTTCCTTATATGGTTATGGAATCAAAGGATATATCCTTTCGATGATTGAGGCTGCAATGAAAATTTCAAACAAGACAATTAGTGTTGACGTTATTGAAAAAATAATCGAATACGGCAAAGAGCTACTCCAAAGACCTATAGAACTGTTAGATGGCGTTGAAGAAACATTACAAGCATTGCACGGAAAATACAAATTAGTCGTTGCCACTAAAGGTGACCTGCTAGACCAACGTCGTAAATTGCATAATTCAGGACTGGGGCATTATTTTCACCATATCGAAGTAATGTCAGACAAACAGGAAAAAGACTATAATGATTTGCTTAACCGATTAGAAATAAAACCGGAGGAATTTTTCATGATTGGGAATTCCCTAAAATCAGATGTACTACCTGTATTGGGAATTGGTGGCCATGCCGTACATATTCCTTTTCATACGACTTGGGCGCATGAAAAAATAGATCATAAAGTAGAACATAAAAACTTCAAAGCTTTAGACAAGATTACTGAGGTCTTGCCTATTTTGCTTTAATTAGAATTAAACAGCACAAACATTGATGCTGAAAAACAATAATGAAAACCAAATTAGACCTAAATACCTGGCCAAGAAAAGAACACTTTGAATTTTTTAGTAAATTCGAGGAACCATTTTTTGGAATAACCGCCACTATAGACTGTACAAAAGCTTACGAAACTGCTAAGAAAAAAGGCGTTTCTTTCTTTTTGTACTACTTGCACAAAACATTAGCAGCTGTCAATTCTGTTGAGAATTTTCATTACAGAATTTCTGATGGAGAAATATATCGCTATGACAAAATCGATGCTTCGCCAACATTAACACGAGATGATAATACTTTCGGCTTTTCATTAGTCGAATTTTTTCCAGATTTTGAAATTTTTGAAACAAAAGCCAAGGCAGAAATCGAGAGGGTCAGAAATACGCCCGGCTTATTTACAAGAAACTTTGAAGTTGACAACCTGATTCATTTTTCTGCTATTCCTTGGGTTGATTTCACCTCTTTGTCACATGCCCGCAGCTTTTCATTTCCGGACAGTTGCCCTAAAATTTCAATAGGAAAAATGGTTACGCATGAAAATGGAAAAAGAACGATGTCGGTTTCTGTCCACGTTCATCATGGATTGATGGACGGTTTGCATGTTGGAGAATTTTTCAACAGATTTCAAGAATTTATGGATTCTTAAACTGGTATTGTTTTTGAGCAGCAAGAAATTAAAAAAACAACAGCTTATGAAAAAAATATTCCTTTCGCTCTTTGCTCTTTGCTGCATCAACCTTTCTTTTGGTCAGACACTGCTTGCTTCCCATCCTTTGGAGTTAAAAAAAGCAGCAAGCTACCACCAGATTATTAATGCTGTAAACAACCAAAACCAGGTTTTTGCATTTGCATCCGATAAAGAAAAACTAAAAGTCCTGAAATATAGCAATGCTTTGTTTTTTAAAGACAGCCTATCCGTAAGCCGTCCAGACAAAAGCTATGATGCAATGGTAGGATTTAGTTTCGAAGATAATGGAAATCCATACCTGTATTGGTCATCTGAAGATTATACTAAAATCCAATCGCAATATTTTGACTTTAGCAACAGGACATCATCAATTGCTTCCTATCAGGTTTCTTTTAAAAATGAAGATATCCTTTCTGCCTTTAGCGAAAACAACTCCTTCTACATCCTATCGCTGATTCAAAAAGAAGACAAGCTAAAATTTTACTGCTTTAATAAAGGGCAATTAGAAGAAAAAATCGTTGATTTCTCGTCCTTTAAATTCATAGATGAAAACGGAAAATCGTCAACCTTTTCAAATTTGATCAAAGAAAATTCAATCGAAAAAATCGATACCCGATCTTCAAATCCTCTTTTCCAAAGTGTTTCGAAGATAAAGTTTTATGTTACTGGAAAACAAATGGTGCTCACTTTTGATTCGTCCAGCAGAACACAGCTTTTCGATATCGACCTTACTACATTTGCCATAAGCGAAAAAACAATTCCATCACTAGCCATAAAAGGAAATGGCGGACAATCCAACTCTTATTTACATGACAATAAGTTATACCAAATCAGAGTTAATGAAGAAGAATTAGCAATTGCAGCGGTGGATATAGCAACCGGAGAACAGCTAAAAAACTATACTGCCAGCCCAAAAGACTCTATCTCATTTAGAAATTCTCCACTCTATTCACAAACAGCAAATCAAAGAGGACAGGAATTAAAAAACACTAAAAAATTCTTCCAAAGGCTGAACAATTCTTATTTAGGAATTACAGTATATAAAACCCCTACGGCTGTCATGGTTACGGCCGGAGGAATAAGAGACGTAGGTTCGACCGGAAGGATTCTTTTAGGAATATCGAGCAGTGTCGCTATGGCTATTTCAGGAAGTTATTATACTCCAGAAGGTATATTTGACAGCCAAAATATGCAAACCATATATTTCGAAGGCCTATTTAATGATAAGTTCGAACATAAAAAAGGCCCACAGCAAGACTTGGCTGTAGATTATATATCACAGTTCCTGAGTGAAAACAATGCGTCTCTCGTTTCTGTTTTCCCTTATAAGGATTATTTTATCATGGGATATTATGATTCCAAAAAGAAAGAATATGCGTTGAGAAAATTTGAAGATTCTAATGACTGATCGCATTTGATGTTACCTATAGCTTTTCATCCCATATACAAACATCCTCTGCCAGAAGGTCATCGCTTCCCAATGCTGAAATACGAATTGCTTCCTCAACAATTACTCCATGAAGGAATTGCGGTTGAAAGTGATTTTTTTACACCGGGAATTCCGGACTTACAACATATATTGGCAATTCATAATAAAGAATATGTTGACGAGCTGATCAATCAGACATTAGAGGCAAGAGCGGCTCGCAAAATAGGGTTTCCGCTTTCTGCCGAATTGGTCGAGCGTGAACTTCGGATTACACAAGGAACAATCTTGGGCTGTGAAAAATCCCTACAGACCGGCATAGCTTTTAACATTGCGGGAGGCACACACCATGCCTATTCCAATCGTGGCGAAGCTTTTTGTCTTTTAAACGATCAGGCTATTGGTGCGCAATACCTTCTTGACAAAAAATTAGCCTCAAAAGTTCTTATTATCGATTTGGATGTCCATCAAGGCAATGGTACGGCTGAAATATTTCAGAACAATTCCAATGTTTTTACTTTTTCTGTACATGGAAAATCAAATTATCCCTTCAAGAAGGAAACTTCAGATCTCGATATTGCCCTACCAGACAAGACCGCAGACGAAGAATACCTCCAAATCATAAACGATACGGTCCCTAAATTAATTGACCGTGAAAAACCCGATTTTATATTTTATCTCAGTGGAGTGGATATATTAGATTCTGACAAACTTGGAAAACTGGGCTGTTCCATAAACGGATGTAAAAAAAGAGACGAAATCATTTTTTCTCTTTGCCACAGGCTCCAAATTCCAGTTCAAAGTAGCATGGGTGGAGGTTATTCGCCAGAAATAAAAACCATTATTGAAGCTCACACCAACACTTATCGGGTGGCTAAAGATATATTTTCATAAAAAAACCATCTCAGGATTGAGATGGTTTAGAAGTGAATTGATCTGGATGGCGCTTAGTGTTTTTCTGCTTTCATAATAAGGTAGTTGCACGCCTGCGACATCTAAAAAAATTGAAATGTTATTTTCCCAATAACATAACTTCATTAATCACGATTTCTGTGGTATATCTTTTTTCACCATTTTTATCATCATAGCTCCTATGTGTCAACTTACCTTCAATTGCTATCTGGTCTCCTTTGGCAACATACTTTTCTATAATTTCAGCTGTTTTTCCCCAAGCTACAACAGAATGCCATTGGGTATCTGTAACTTTCTCACCCTTATCATTAGTATAGGATTCATTGGTAGCAACTGTAACAGAAGCTAATTTTTTTCCACCGTCAAAATTCTTGATTTCCGGATCCTTTCCGGTATGCCCTATAAGCTGTACTCTGTTTCTTAATGTGTTCATGGCGTTTAAAATTTAAATTACTCTTTAATCAAACTTATTATCTCTTTAACCAACATTACAAATATGAAACGTTCTGTTTGAATTATTCGGTAGCTATCCGTTTACTTTCGATTGTAAACGTTTATAACCGCTTGTAAACCAAAAAAAATGGTGTAACTTTCGGAAAATGATTTTTTTTATGCAGGCAGAAATTAATAAAGTCGAATTACGAAACTTACAGATAGAAGATTATAAGCAGCTAAAGACTTCCATGTTGCATGCTTACGATGAATTTGACGAGCCTTATTGGGAAGAAAAGGAAATCGAAAAATTACTTTCTCTTTTTCCGGAAGGACAATTGGTTATACTCGTTGATGATAAGGTGGTTGGATCTGCACTTTCCATTCTCGTAAATTACAAAAAAGCCAGTTCAAACCATACCTACCAAAAAATTACAGGAAATTTTTCTTTCTCAACACACGATCCTGACGGTGACGTTTTGTATGGTATCGATGTTTTCATTGATCCTGCCTACAGGGGATTGCGACTGGGCAGAAGATTATATGATGCTCGAAAAGAATTGTGTGAGACCTTAAATTTAAAATCGATAATATTTGCCGGAAGGATTCCGAAATACTCCCAATATTCGGAAGAAATGAGTCCGAAAGAATATATCGACAAAGTAAGACTGAGCGAATTGTATGATCCGGTTCTTTCTTTTCAGCTAAGCAATGATTTTCACGTATTAAAAATTATGAAGAATTATCTTGAGGGCGACATCAGCTCACAAGAATATGCGGTACTTCTAGAATGGAATAATATATATTATGAAAAAAGCCCTAAGCTTATCAATGTTAAAAAAAGCGTAATCCGATTAGGACTGGTACAATGGCAGATGCGTCCGTTGGCAAATCTGGAAGCCCTTTTCGAACAGTCGGAATTTTTTATCGATGTCGTTTCAGGCTACAGCAGTGATTTTATACTGTTTCCTGAGTTGTTCATCGCACCTTTGATGGCAGATTACAACCATCTTTCAGAAGCCGATGCCATCAGGGAAATATCTCATTTTTGCGAGCCGATTCGCAAGAAATTCCAGGAATTTGCCATTTCATACAACATCAATATTATTACCGGCAGCATGCCTTATACAGAAGATGGAAATCTTTATAATGTAGGGTTCCTATGCAAAAGAGACGGGACTTATGAAATGTATACCAAAATACACATTACTCCTAATGAGGTTCAATATTGGGGAATGAAAGGCGGTTCGGAAATCAGGACTTTTGATACGGACTGTGGCAAAATTGGCATCATGATTTGTTATGACGTAGAATTTCCTGAATTGTCCCGACTAATGGCAGATGAAGGAATGGAGATTCTTTTTGTTCCTTTTCTCACCGATACACAAAATGCCTATACCCGCGTAAAATTCTGTGCTCAGGCCAGAGCTATTGAAAACGAATGCTATGTGGCCATTGCCGGATGCGTTGGCAATCTTCCGAAAGTAAACAACATGGACATCCAATATGCCCAAGCAGCAGTTTTCACTCCTTCTGATTTTGCCTTTCCTTCTAACGGAATCAAGGCAGAAGCTACTCCCAATACAGAAATGACACTTATTGCCGATGTCGATCTTGACTTGCTAAAAAAACTGCATGAACAAGGAAGTGTCAGGATATTAAAAGACAGGCGAGACGATTTATATAAAATTAAAAAGCTGAAATAGAAAAAAATTTCTGATGTTTGTGTAAGAAAAAGACGTATTTAGCCTCCCGCAAAAAATTTTAGCCTTTAAAAAGCATCTTGATTCTATGCCTTTTATTAAATATCATACCATAAAGAAGAAAAAGTTATGCCAAAATCATGTTTAGAATGTAGGGAGAGGATTACCGGTCGGGAAGACAAAAAGTTCTGCAATGATGCCTGCAGAAATGCTTATAATAACAAAATAAATAAAGATTCTAATAATTTAATGCGGAACATTAACAACAAGTTACGCAAAAATTACAGAATTTTATCAGGAATAAACTCTGATGGCAAAACGCAGGTTTCACGGTCAAGATTACTGATTAAAGGTTTTGACTTTGAATTTTTTACAAGCGCATTGCCAACAGAAACCGGAAATACCTACTATTTCCTCTATGATCAAGCTTATTTGCCTATGGAAGATGATTCCTATATGGTAATAAAGAAAGAATATTTAACACCACCTAAATAATCTCAACGGAATGAAAAAAAGATATAGTTCCCTTATTTCTGCTTTGCTTGTCGCAGGAATTATCTATGGGATCTTCTTTGCAATGATGCCCCAAAACATTGCCGAAGAAGAAGCCCCACTGACGGAATTTTCTACTAAAAGAGCGCTTGAGCAAGTTGCCTCCATAGCAAAATCACCACATTATGTAGGTTCAGAAAATCATAAAACCGTTGCCACTCTTCTTGAAAAAGAACTTCAAAAAATGGGATTGGAAACGGCCATACAGGAAGGATATACCTTGACAGAATGGGGAAATCTGGCAAAATCAAAAAATATTCTTGCCCGGATTAAGGGTTCTAGCAGTTCCAAAGCACTCATGCTTTTATCACATTATGACAGCGCTCCACATTCTTCTTCTCTAGGTGCTGGTGACGATGCTTCCGGAATCGCTACCATCTTAGAAAGTATAAGGTCTTTCCTAGCCAATAAAGCAGCCAATAAAAATGATATCATTATTTTATTTTCTGATGCAGAAGAATTAGGTTTGAACGGTGCTGCTCTTTTCGTAACAGGACATCCTTGGGCCAAAGAAGTAGGTCTTGTTCTGAATCTTGAGGCAAGAGGAAGTGCCGGACCATCCTATATGCTGATGGAAACCAATGAAGGAAATGCCTCTATGGTCAGGGAATTTACGAATGCGAATCCTGGTTTTCCGGTCTCAAACTCTCTGATGTACAGTATTTATAAAATGCTTCCAAATGATACAGATTTGACAGTTTTCAGGGAAGAAGGAAAAATCCAGGGATTTAACTTTGCTTTTATTGACGACCATTTTAATTATCATACGCAGCAGGACGACATCCAGCATTTGAGCCACACTACTTTAGCGCACCAAGGCACTTATATTGTTCCATTACTCAATTATTTCGCTAATGCCGATTTGAATATGCTCAACAGCAGTGAAGATTATGTTTATTTCAACACGCCTTTTTATTTTGTAAGCTATCCTTTTTCCTGGAATTTTATTTTAGTTGCTATAGCCGGAGCTCTTTTTGTTTTCATTGTCTTTATCGGTATTGGAAAAAGAACCTTATCCATCAGAGAAATTGGGCGTGGTTTTGCTCCGTTCTTTGCCTCTCTTCTGATTTCTGGAGCTGCCGCTTTTTTGGGATGGAAAGTCCTGAATGAGTTTTATCCTCAATATAAAGACATTTTACACGGATTCACCTATAATGGCCACTATTATATCGGCTTTTTCGTATTCATCAGTTTGGCAATCAGTTTTGCTTTCTATAAAAAATACTATTTCGAAAATCAGGCCATGAACTTTGCTATAGCACCTATGTTTATCTGGATTTTGATAAACATAGCTTTGGCGATTTGGCTTCCGGGAGCGGGATTCTTTATAATCCCTGTTTTTTGTTCCCTTATCATGTTGGCATATTTTGTAATTACACAAAAAAAGAGCTGGATACTGAATCTTATTCTTAGCATTCCGGCTTTTATAATTTTTGTTCCGTTTATCACCACATTCCCAATCGGATTAGGACTAAAACTATTAGCCGGAAGTGCAGTACTGACCGTTTTGGTCTTTACACTCCTATTGCCTGTTTTTGGTTACTATCCGAAAAAAGGAATTTGGGCCACCGCAATGCTGTTGATTGCCATAGGCTTTTTTATAAAAGCACATCTGGACTCGGGTTATGAGCCAGGAAAAGCAAAACCAAACAGCCTGTTGTATGTTTATGATGGCGATACCAACAAAGCATTATGGGTAACCTATGATGAAAATCTTGACAGTTGGACTAAAGGATATTTGGGCGAGAAACCTTCTGATGCAAAACAATTGGAGCCTTATAACCTATTCAGCAAGTACGATTCAAAATTCACCTATTCTAATTCTGCTCCGGCTAAAGAATTGGAAGAACCTACAATCCAATTCCTACGCGATACCATAATAGGAACTCAAAGACACCTTAAAATAAAAATCAGCCCAAATAGAAAGGTGAACCGTTACGATATTTTTGCACACGAAAACCTTACTTTTCATAACCTTAGAGCCAATGGTGTAAAACACATCAATCAAAAAGGATCTGCTTTCAAGAGAAAAGGAAGAAAACTTTTGAGCTATTATGTGACCGATAATGAACCTTTGGAATTGCAGTTCAGTATTGCTTCAAAAGCAGTGCTTGATATGGATTTGATGGAGTCTTCTTTTGATTTGATGAGCAACAAAATGTTCAGCATTGCAAAACGTGAAAACTGGATGATGCCGACTCCTTTTGTACTTAACGATGCAGTAGTCATAAAACAGAAAATAAGACCTAATTTCAGAAAAGAAATCATTCCTGAACAGGTATTAGACAGCTTAGAACAACAGCCAACAAATCTGGAAATCAATACCAATGCCGCAAATTAGTATCTTAGGCTGCGGTTGGCTGGGATTACCTTTAGCTAAAGCGTTACGAGCAAAAGGATTTTCAGTAAACGGTTCTACAACTTCCGAAAACAAGCTTAGTATTCTAGAGAATTCTGGGATAAAACCTTTTTTGATTGCTGTAAGCTCGGAAGGAATTCAAGGAAATCTGAACGATTTTTTGAATGATTCTGAAACACTGATTATTGATATCCCGTCAAAACTGAAAGGTGATGCAAATGAAAATTTTGTAGCAAAAATTCAGAACCTGGCTTTGGAAATTGAGAAATCTTGCATCAAAAAAGTGCTGTTTATTAGTTCTACTTCTGTTTATTCAGACACGGAAAACATTCCCATTATCACTGAAGAAGACATCCCAAATCCGGATACCGAAAGCGGCAGACAGCTTTTTGAATCTGAAAATCTCTTATTGAACAATCCTAAATTCAGCGCTACCGTTTTACGTTTTGGAGGATTGATTGGTGAAGACCGCCATCCGATAAAATTTCTTGCGGGCAGAGAAAATATTGAAAATCCGGATGGCCCAATCAACCTTATCCATCAAAAAGATTGTATTGAGGTTATTTTAAAAATTATCGAAAAAGATAGTTGGAATACTGTTTTCAATGCTGTCGCTCCAATTCATCCTACAAGAAAGGAATATTATACTCAAAAAGCGGAAAACCTTGGCTTGGATCTACCAAAATTCAATGCTGAAAAAAAATCGGTTGGAAAGATTATCGACAGTAGTAAGGTAGAAGCTCTTTTGAATTATAAATTTGGAGGGATATGAAAAAATCTTTTATTTTTCTATCTTCAGGGTTAGTCTTTTTTATCATTAGCTGTAATGATAGGTTAGAACTTAAACAAAACGAAAAAGAAGCCTATATTATTTCAAAAAGAGATAGCATACAAAATTTATCATTTAAACTTGAACCTAGTTATTATGCAAGAGGCAATTTTATTCTTGTTGACACTAATAAGGTCTTCTTTTATAAAGATTATTCAAGTCTAATGATGTGTATGCCTCCTAAAGACGACCGTCCAATATTCATTGACTTAGATCCGAGAGACATAATACAATTACCCGCATCAAGTATTGGAGAATTTATTGAGTTAAATTTTAGTAGGGAGGATGTGTTTAATTCTATTGCCATTGCTTCTTATACTGATACTATAAAATCACCTGTTTTAGTAAAAATGTTTTCTGCTTTTGCGAAAAAAAGATTGCCTAAATTTCTTGTCCGTAGGACAACTTTAGAGGAAGAAATTGTTCTTTACCATAAAACCCACAATTTGGCCTACCTACCCTATGAAGTTGAGTGGGATACGACACGTATAAATTTTGAATCGAAAGAAGACGTAAAAAACATATTGAAGAAAAGTCAGGAAAAGTTTAAAAAATAAAAAATCCCAAGTTCACACTTGGGATTTTTAAGTTTATTACCAGATTTTAACTCTCTTGTCTGGTTCTACATACATTCCGTCTCCTTTTTTGATTTTGAATGCTTCATAGAATGCGTCTACATTTTGAAGTGGTACATAAGCCCTGTACATTCCTGGCGAATGCGGATCTGTTTTTACCTGATTCTTAATCGCTTCATCACGAGCTTTGGTTCTCCAAATAGTCGCCCATGAAATAAAGAAACGCTGTTCTGGAGTATATCCATCAATCAATCCAGGTCGTCCATTTGCTTTTAAGTACAATTGCAAACCATCATAAGCTGCGTTTACACCTCCTAAATCTCCGATGTTTTCACCTAAGGTAAATTTACCGTCAACATAAATTCCAGGTAGCGGCTGCAAAGCACTGTATTGGTCTGCCAAAGCACCGCCCAATCCTGTAAACTGCTTCAAGTCTTCATCAGACCACCAGTTTACCAGGTTTCCATCAGCATTATATCGAGATCCTGAATCGTCAAATCCGTGTGAAATCTCATGTCCAATTACAGCTCCGATTCCTCCATAATTAACAGCTTCATCTGCTTTGTAATCATAGAATGGCGGTTGTAGGATAGCAGCCGGGAAAACGATTTCATTATATGAAGGGTTGTAATATGCGTTTACAGTCTGAGGAGACATAAACCATTCGTCTTTATCAACCGGCTTGTTTAATTTCTCGATGTCATCTTTATAGTTCCAACGAGCTACATTTTTCATGTTTTCAAAATAAGTTCCTCCTTTTTCAGGAGCAATAATTGTCAATGCAGAATAATCTTTCCATTTGTCAGGATATCCAATTTTGATTCTTGACTTGTGTAATTTTTCAATGGCACTGGCTTTTGTTGCTTTTGTCATCCAAGGCAATCTGTTGATTCTGTTTTCAAAAGCCAAAAAGATATTTTTGATCATCAATTCTGCTTTGGCTTTTGCTTCTGGCGGGAATTTTTCAGCAACGTATAGTTTTCCTAAAGCTTCACCAATTGTTCCGTTTACAGTTTGCAGTGCTCTTTCGTCACGAGGTCTTTGTTTGATTGCTCCTGTCAACGTTTTTCCATAGAATTCCCAGTTTGCTGTTTCGATTTCTGTAGAAAGTGTTCCTGTAGCTCTGTTAAGCAAAGTCCATTTCATGTATTCTTTCCAATCCTCAACTTTATTTTGTTTGAAGATTTCTTCTAAAGAAGTCATGTATTTTGGCTGAGATACGATAACAGAATCCAATTTTGGAAGTCCGATTCCTGTCAGGTACGTATTCCAGTTAATAGAAGGAGTCAGTTTCTGCAAATCAGCAATAGCCATCGGATTGTACGTCTTTCTTCTGTCTCTTCTCTCCACTCTGTCCAAACGTGGCTTAGCCATTGCAATTTCCAATGCTAAAATCTTTGCTGCATTTTTCTTTGCTTCTTCTGGTTTTTCGCCAAGATATTGCAACATTCTTGCAACGTGCAACTCGTATTTTTCTCTTTTTTCTTTAGAATCGGCTTCGTCAGAAACATAATAGTCCCTGTCCGGAAGACCTAAGCTTCCCAAACCAACAGTTACTACATTTCTGTTACTGTTTTTAGCATCAGTTCCTACTCCAGCTCCTGTAAATCCAACGCCGCCTGTTGGCTCCATTTCGATCATCAAGGCCTGAAGGTCTTTTACATTTTTAACTGCATTGATTTTTGCTAAATACGGTTTCAGAGGAGCAATTCCTTGTTTGTTTCTTGTTACCGTGTCCATAATGGACTTGTAAAGATTTACAGCTTTAGCCTGATCCGATTTAGGGTCCAGCTTTTTATCTGCTGCAGCTTTCTTAAGGATAGCTAACGCATCTTCATCTGTTCTCTGACGAAGTTCGTCAAAACTTCCCCAACGAGTTCTGTCGGCAGGAATTTCTGTATCCTTTACCCATTTTCCGTTAACAAATTTAAAGAAGTCGTCATTGGGTCTTACTGACAAATCCATGTACTGGATTTCAATCCCAGGATGCTGTGATTTTTCCTGAGCATTTGCCGAAATTGCGGCTAAAATCATGGCCGTAAAGGACAGCATACCCTTATTCGAAATTATTTTCATATAAAAACTCTGTTTGTGTTGTCACAAATTTAAAAAGTAAACTATTTGCATCGACTTATATAACTGTTAAAATAAAATCTGCATGATGCTTTCTTTTGTAATTTCGCAAAAATTTCTTCACGATGCTTACCTTTTTTAAAAAATATAGAATTTTCTTTCTTGTCCTTTTCTTATTATCAGCGACTATTATTACACTTTTCTATTTCGCATTAAAACCGCAAAAGACACTCAAGATTTATAATCCTGCTGATGTCAATCCTGAAATGGTAGACACTACCGTGCAATATGTAAAAAAATACCATACCATTGACAATTTTTCGTTTACCAACCAAAATGGCAAAACGATAACCCAGAAAGATTATGAAGGAAAAATCTATGTTGCCGACTTTTTCTTTACAACCTGTCCGTCTATCTGTGTACCAATGGGCGAAAATATGGCTTGGCTTCAAGAGCAGATCAAGGACAATCCTAAAGTAATGTTGCTCTCCCATACCGTAATGCCTGACATTGATACCCCAGAAGTATTAAAGGCCTATGCCGTTAAAAAAGGAGTAATCGACAGCAAATGGAACCTGGTCACCGGCGACAAAAAAGACATTTATTATATTGCCCGAAAATCATATCTGGCAGTAAAAACTACAGACTCCAGCGAATTATATGATATGGTTCATACCGAAAATTTTGTCCTTGTCGATGCCAAAAGGCGAATCAGGGGATTTTATGACGGGACTAACCAGGAGGAAGTCAAAAGGCTTTTGGAAGACATCAATTATTTGAGTAACGAAAAATCAGAATAAAAAAGAGAGGCAATTGCCTCTCTTCATTTTTGTAATTGGGTTTATTGTTTTTCTTTTTTCTTTTTGCTATCATCAATAATGGCTCCTGTTCCGGCACCTACAGCTGCCCCGGCCAAACCGCCAATAATAGCACCTTCGCCTTTTTTCTTAGAAACGGCTGCTCCGGTTATTGCTCCGGCTCCGGCTCCAATCACGGCTCCTTTAGCCGTATTGCTCCAACCTTTTTTCTTCTGTGCAGCAGTTACGGGAGCGGCCGCAGCCTTATTCGCTGAAGCCTGAGCGGCTTTTGCTTCAGCAGCAGCTACAACAGCATTCATGGAATCGATGGTTCTTTGTTTGGCCAGTGCTTCTTCCTTTTCTTTCATTACGACTTTCATAGAATCTATCTCACGCTGTTGCTCCAGCATTGCATTTTCACTGGCCGTGTCTTTACATGCTGAGAAAACAATAACTATAAATACGGCATAAATTAGCTTTTTCATGACTTTTACTTTTTGATTATGCTATAAAAGTAAGCTTATAAAACTGAGTAATTTTATAGGATTGCATTATAATTTTATAAAACTTAAATGCGATATTTTCTTTATAAAACCAGCTTCATGTATAAAAAACCACTGAATACTGGTTTTAGACTCTATTTTTTATTTAACAGGTCTACTTCAATAATAATTCCTATTTTTGCAATCTAAATTGAATCTAAATAAGGCTTGAAAACTTTAGCACAGCTCAAAATCGGTCAGAAGGCACTGATACTCGACGTTAATATCGATACGATTCCTTTAAAATTGCTTGAAATGGGATGTCTTCCCGGCAATTTTGTAGAGCTATTGCAGATTGCACCTCTTGGCGACCCATTATATATTGATGTAAATGACAGCCATGTTGCCATTCGCAAAGAAACTGCCCATGCTATAACCGTTGAAGTCGTGAACGAAGCTCTATGAGTCATAAAAATCTTAAAGTCGCCCTTATAGGCAATCCTAATACCGGAAAAACTTCTGTCTTTAACCAACTTACAGGGTTGAAGCAGCAGGTTGGTAATTATCCGGGAATAACCGTTGAAAAAAAAATTGGCTACAGCAAACTAACCGAAAACCATAAGGCAACCATTCTTGATTTGCCGGGAACTTACAGCTTAAATGCCAGTTCTATCGATGAGAATGTGGTGATTGAACTGCTACTCAATAAAAATGATGTTAATTACCCTGATGTTGCTGTTGTGGTAACCGAAGTAGAAAACCTTAAACGGAATCTGCTACTTTTTACTCAAATAAAAGATTTGGAAATCCCTACTATTCTGGCTATAAATATGTCAGACCGGATGGATTATAAAGGCATCAGCCTGGACATCCCTTATCTTGAAGAGCAGTTAAAAACCAAGATAGCACTTATAAGTTCCCGAAAAAACATAGGTATTGACAATCTGAAACAGCTCATAACAGATTATAAGACATTATCTACAGAGCCATGCCTGAATGCGTCGAGCATTGATGTGGATTATTTCGACAAGCTCCGTCATGCTTTCCCAAAAGAACTGCTTTATAAGTTATGGCTTGTCATTACGCAAGACGTAAATTTCGGAGAATTGGAACGGAAAGAAATTGCCGAAAAATCGTTTGCAAAATCCAATTCCGAACTAAAAAAAATGCAACAAAAAGAGACTATCAAAAGATACCAGTTTATCAATGATGTTCTCAAAGTTGGATATAAAATCGATTCTTCCAAAGCGAAAGGAATACGAGCAACGTTGGATCGGATTCTGATGCATAAAGTTTTTGGATATGTAATTTTCTTTGCTATCCTGATGCTGATTTTCCAATCGGTTTTTTCATGGTCAAGCATCCCAATGGATTTCATTGACGAAAGCTTTGCCAAGTTGGCCAGTCTTTCAAAAGAACATCTTCCGCCTGGCTTGTTAACCGATCTTGTTTCCGAAGGAATCATACCGGGAATTGGCGGAGTAGTGATTTTTATACCGCAAATTGCCTTTCTATTCCTTTTTATTTCGGTATTGGAAGAAAGCGGTTATATGAGCCGTGTGGTTTTCCTTATGGATAAAATCATGAGAAGATTTGGGCTTAGCGGAAAAAGTGTGGTGCCATTAATTTCAGGAACGGCTTGTGCTATTCCGGCTATTATGGCATCGAGAAATATCGAAAACTGGAAAGAGCGATTGATAACCATCCTGATTACTCCATTTACGACTTGTTCTGCAAGACTACCTGTATATGCTATTCTGATTGCCTTGATTATTCCAGACAAAAGAATTCTTGGCATTTTAAACCTGCAAGGACTTACATTAATGGCATTGTATCTTCTAGGTTTTTTCATGGCCATATTCTCTGCCTATATCCTAAACAAAATATTAAAGATAAAATCAAAGTCCTATTTCGTTATTGAGATGCCTAATTATAGGCTACCTCTATTTAAAAACGTAGCTATTAATGTTATTGAAAAAACAAAATCGTTTGTGGTTGGAGCAGGAAAAATTATCCTTGCCATCTCGATAATTCTTTGGTTCCTGGGATCCCACGGTATGTCTCACGAATATGCAAATGCAGAAACTATTGTCAAAGAAAGAATCCAAAAGCAAGGACTAACACGATTCAACCAAAATTATATCGATAATACACTTTCTGAACATTATACAGCATTGCAAGACAGTGTTGCCAAAAACATTTATAAAATTAATAGTAAAGATATAGCCGACTCCATAGCTGCCAAAAAAATAGAACTTTTTGAAAAAGTAGAAAATCAGGAAATTTCGAGTTTTAAGCTTGAAAAATCGTTTATAGGAGTTTTAGGAAAAGGCATAGAACCTGTCATCAAACCATTGGGTTATGACTGGAAAATTGGTATTGCGGTCATTACTTCCTTTGCGGCAAGAGAAGTATTTATTGGTACGTTGGCTTCTATTTACAGTGTAGACAGTGAAGAAGAAGCAACCATAAAAAGCCGAATGGAAGCCGAAGTCAATCCGGTTACAGGCAAGAAAATTTTCAATTTTGCTACAGGAATATCGCTGTTGCTGTTTTATGCTTTTGCCATGCAGTGTATCAGT
Source organism: uncultured Flavobacterium sp. (assembly GCA_964518395.1). Classification (GTDB taxonomy): domain Bacteria; phylum Bacteroidota; class Bacteroidia; order Flavobacteriales; family Flavobacteriaceae; genus Flavobacterium. The sequence continues at coordinate 7,224 of CAZFGA010000040.1, read as the reverse complement.
ACACTGGCAATTACAAAGAAAGAAACCAACTCCTGGAAATGGCCTATCATACAGCTGGTTTTTATGAGCTCATTAGCCTATGCCGTTTCGTTAGTTGTTTATCAGATTTTGAAATAAGACCCTGTTTATCATTTTCTTGGCAAAAGCCAAGGAATTTAATTTTTAACTTTGAGATATGAATATGCAAGAAATCATAGCATACCTACTTGTAGCAGGAGCTTTTGCCTTTCTTCTCAAGAAGTTTTTTTGGAAAAAGAAAAAGTCAGGAAACTGCGGCAATGACGACTGTGGATGCCACTAAAGCAGCTTAACAAAAAGATTGCTTGCTATTTTATTGGAAATTGTAAGCTCTTTTCCATTCACTTTTATCCTTAAGGACAAATCAAAACTTTCTCTGGATAGAAACACAATCTTTGACCCCAAAGAAATTTCCTGCTTATCGAGGTATTTCAAAAATTCCGAAGACGTGTCTTTGACGCCAACACAAATTCCGGATTGGTTTTCTGACAATTCTGAAAGCAGCTGTTTTTCTATTTTTACAATTCTTCCTTCTCTATCCGGTATAGGATCTCCATGCGGATCTTCTGTAGGATTATCTAAAAAATCATCAAGTTTATTGATGAGTTTCTCTGATTTAATATGTTCCAACTGTTCGGCAATATCATGCACCTCATCCCATGAGAAACCAAGCTTTTCTACCAGAAAAACTTCCCAAAGGCGATGCTTTCTCACAATCATTTTTGCGGCTAACTTTCCTTCCTGTGTTAAAGAAACTCCCTGATATTTTTTATAATTGACCAGTCCTTTTTCAGCAAGCTTTTTCAACATATCCGTAACCGAAGAGGCTTTTGTCTCCATCTTTTCGGCAATAGCATTTGTACTGACTTCCGCGTCCGAAGCTGTTGTAAGATGGTAGATTGTTTTTAGGTAATTTTCTTCTGAAAAAGTCATTGCAAAATATTTAAAAATGTAAATGTAGCCCTACTTCTTGACAATAAATAACGGAATCGATATTTCGTGACGCAATTTATCAACCGTAGTTCCAAAAAGCAAATCTTTAAAACCGGTATGTCCATGTGTTCCCATTACCAAAATATCAAAATTTCCTGCATTTACAATTGCCGGGATTACTTTGCCCGGTTTGCCAAATCCTAATTGAATATCAACATTGAAACCTTTTTGGACAAGCATTTCCTTATATTCGTTTAGCAGTTTTTCATCAATTGTTGTTTCATGATCCTGAATATTCTCACCATACATCATGGCTCCTACAGTTTCTACCACATGAATCAATGTATACTTTGCACCACTTCCTCCCAGTTCAAAAGCACTGTTAATTGCAATTTCATCTGCTTCTGAAAAATCGACAGAAATAGCGATATCCTTTTTATTATAGGTTGCCTTTTCCGAGAATTTAAGGGTCAGATTATGCGGTGAATGATTAAAATTCTTGGCTTTCGACTTGGCTATAAAAGGCTTGAAAACAATATATAAAAGCAGCACCAGAAATCCAATTGCCAAAGGAACAACCGTTAGCCAAAGAACCAAAGGATTCTCTGCATTTTCTATCCATCCGCTAATCTCATCATAAACCAGTTTTGCGTTAAGCGAAACGATGGTCGTTGCAATAATCCAGGCAGCTACCCGGGTAATCTTTCCTATATGAAAACCGTTCATTTTTCTCTTGTCACTTACAAAATGAATCAGTGGAATGATCGCAAATCCTAATTGGAGACTCAAAATTACCTGACTGAAAATTAAAAGTTTTCCGGTAACCTGTTCGCCATAAATCATAATAACAATAACAGCAGGTACAATGGCAATCAATCGGGTAATTATGCGGCGTACCCAAGGTTGTATTCTCAAGTTCAGGTATCCTTCCATAACAATCTGTCCGGCTAGCGTTCCGGTAATGGTAGAACTTTGTCCTGCTGCAATTAAGGCTACAGCAAAAAGTATCGGTGCCCATTTTGTACCCAAAAGCGGCTGTAAAAACTGATGTGCATCCTGGATTTCAGCCACATGAAACATTCCATTGCGATAAAATGTTGCTGCCGCCAAAATCAAAATAGCCGCATTCACCAGAAAGGCCAGATTTAGTGCTATTGTAGAGTCGATAAGATTGTATTTTAAAGCCTGCTTGATTCCTTTATCGGTCCGGTCAAACTTTCTTGTCTGTACCAGCGAAGAATGCAGGTACAAATTATGAGGCATCACAGTCGCTCCAATAATACCAATTGCGATATACAATGCTGTTTCATTGGGTATGGACGGAATCAGCCCTAATACGACTTTATCAAGTTCCGGTTCGGCAAATACCATTTCAAACACAAAAGAAAAACCTATAATCGCCACCAAAGCAATAATAAAAGCTTCCATTTTCCGGATGCCTTTATTGATAAGAAAGAGCAAAAGAAAAGTATCAAGAACCGTAATCAACACACCTTCAATCAAAGGAATATCAAACAATAAATTAATCCCGATTGCCATTCCCAAGACTTCAGCAAGGTCACAGGCTGCAATGGCAATCTCTGCTAAAAAGTAAAGAATATAATTGATGAAAGGCGAATAGGTTTCCCGTGATGCCTGTGCCAAATCACGTTGTGTCACAATTCCAAGTCGCGCACTCAAGCTTTGCAAAAGCAACGCCATAATATTGCTCATCAAGAGCACCCATAAAAGTGTATAACCAAACTGGCTTCCTCCTGCTATATCTGTCGCCCAGTTTCCCGGATCCATATATCCAACACTAATGAGATAGGCCGGACCTAAAAAAGCCAGCACTCTTCTAAATGCTGATTTTTTGTTTTGGGTAGCAACTGACCCATGTACTTCTTCGAGTGATTTACCCATATAAACAATTATTGATACAAATATAATTATTTTATTTGCTTAGTAAAATATAATTTTTAGTTTTGTCTAAAAAATTAATTATTGTTAAATGAAAAATATAGCCCTGCTGTTCCTAATCTTTTCTTTTCAAAACTTTTATGCACAAGAAAAAGGTGTGCTTTCCGGAAAAATCACCTCAGAAGGAATTGTAATTACCGATGCCGATATCAAAATCTTAGGTACAAATTTTGGCACTTCCTCAGATAGCTTGGGTTATTATAAAATCGAAAACATTCCGGCCGGTAACTACAAAATTCAAGTGGCTTATGTAGGTAACAAAACATTGAAAAAAAATATTACCATTAAAAAAGACGAAACCCTGACCTGGAATGCCGAATTAGAAAACGACAAAAATTCTTTGGAAGAGGTTGTTGTCAGCGGTACGTTAAAACCTGTCAGCCGCCTGGAAAGTCCGGTCCCGGTAGAAGTATACAAGCCTTCCTATTTCAAGAAAAACCCAACAGCTAATATTTTTGAAGCTTTACAAAATGTGAATGGAGTGCGTCCTCAGCTAAACTGTAATATCTGTAACACAGGCGATATTCATATCAACGGACTGGAAGGCCCTTATACTTTGGTATTGATTGACGGAATGCCCATCGTTAGCGGACTGTCTACCGTTTATGGATTATCCGGAATCCCAAATTCACTATTAGAACGCATTGAAATCGTAAAAGGCCCGGCATCATCCTTATACGGAAGTGAAGCAGTTGGAGGATTAATCAACATCATTACAAAAAACCCATCCAATGCTCCACGATTTTCAATAGACGGTTTTAGCAACTCATGGGGCGAAGTCAACCTGGATGCCGGATTCAAAGGAAACATTGGGAAAAACTCTTCTGTTTTATTAGGTGTCAATTACTTCAATTACAGCAATCCGATAGACAATAACCATGATAATTTCACAGATGTTACTTTACAGCATCGAATTTCCGTTTTTCAAAAATGGAATATAGGTAGAAAAAGCAACAAATTATTTTCGCTTGCCGGTCGTTATTTTTATGAAGACCGTTGGGGTGGGGAAATGCAATGGCAGAAAAAATACCGTGGTAGAGACGAAGTTTATGGCGAGAGCATTTATACCAAAAGATATGAGTTGTTAGGTGTCTATGAACTTCCTATCGAAGAAAAAATGCTGTTTTCATTTTCCTATACAGACCATGACCAAAATTCTGTATATGGAAACACGCCTTATATGGCCCAGCAGCGAATTGGTTTTGGGCAACTGACCTGGGACAAGAAAATAGCCAACCACGATTTGCTTTTTGGAACTGCTGTTCGTTATCAATTGTACAACGACAATACACCGGCTACTTCAACGGCAGACAAAACCTGGATTCCGAGTGTTTTTGCACAGGATGAAATCAAATTTAACGACAACCATAGCATCCTGCTTGGCGCACGATATGACTATAACAGCGATCATGGTTCTATTTTCACACCTCGTTTTGCCTATAAATTCAAGGCAACCGATAATGATATTATCCGTTTGAATGCCGGAACAGGATTTCGTGTTGTGAACCTGTTTACAGAAGAACACGCCGCCTTGACAGGATCAAGGGAAGTTGTTATTGCAGAAGAACTAAAACCGGAGAAATCCTATAATGCCAATATCAATTATTTGAAGAAAATCTATACCGAAAACGGTACTTATATAGGCCTTGAAACAGCAGCCTGGTATACGTATTTTACGAATTCTATACTGCCTGATTATGACACTGATCCAAACAAGATTATTTATAAAAACCTGGACGGGCATGCCGTAACTACCGGAGTTAGTGCTAACATGGACATCGTTTTCCAAAACGGACTAAAACTTATTCTTGGAGCCACCTATATGGATGTTTCTAAAACAGAAAACGACATCAAAACAAGACAAATTCTCACGGAAAAATTTTCAGGAACCTGGGCCATTTCATATCGCATTCCAAAATTATTTCTCGACATTGACTATACGGGAAATGTCTACGGTCCAATGCGTTTGCCATTGCTTGGAGAACTCGACCCTAGAAAAGAATACTCGCCAACGTGGAGCATACAGAACATCCAGTTCACTTACAATAAAATAAAAGATGTCGAAATTTATATGGGCATCAAGAACCTATTAAACTGGACGCCAAACAAAGGAAATCCTTTTATTATTGCAAGAGCTAACGACCCTTTTGATAAGAATGTACAATATGACCCGCAAGGAAACGTCCTAGCGACACCAAACAATCCGTATGCACTGACTTTTGACCCGAGTTATGTTTATGGGCCAAATCAAGGCATCCGAAGCTTTTTTGGCTTGCGATATACTTTGAAATAATTGTGAAAAAATGGTTTCTCATACTAGCATTGGTAACGGCCGCATCAACTTTTGCCCAACTCAAAACGCACACTTTTGAAGAGGCAGAAAAACTAGCCGCAGAAACTCCCAAGCCTTATGTTGTTTTTATACATACGGATTGGTGCAAATTCTGCAAGATGATGGAAAACACGACTTTTAAAAACAAGGAACTCATAGCTGCTCTAAACCGGAACTTTTATTTTATTTCTTTTGATGCAGAAGAAAAGAAGGATATTTTTTTTAATGGAACTGTTTTTAAATTCAAACCAAAGGGGAACAATTCAGGCGTTCATGAATTGGCTACGGCTTTAGCAGAAAAAAACGGAACCACATCTTATCCGGCAATTGCTATCCTAAATCCGGATTATTCGATTGCAGTACAATTCCAATCTTACATAAATGCAAAGGAACTGTTATTGGTTTTAGACAAAATCCAATAAAATATTCGCTATTTTTGGGATATGAAAAAGTACCACTACATTTTTGCAGGATCGGGACTGTCTGCTCTGATGACTGTCTACCAGATGGTGCTTTCGGGAAAATTCAAGGAAAAGAAAATCCTTCTTTTGGATGCCGATTCGAAAAAAACCAACGATCGTACCTGGTGCTTTTGGGAAAAACCGGATGGAGATTACGACCATCTTGTGTACAAAAAATGGGATACGGCAGTTTTTTCGGATGTAAATTTTACACGTGATTTAAATTTAAGTCCCTATCAATATAAGATGATACAGGGACTGGATTTTTACCGATATGTCTTTGACGTAATTTCAAAAGAAAACAATATTGAATTCTGGCATCAAAAGATAATCCGTTTCACAGAAAAAAATGACGGGATTTTAGTAGAAACAGAAACAGAGAACTATTACTGTGATAAGCTTTTCAATAGCATCTTAAATCCACAGGAAACTGTTACACAAAAAAAATATCCTTACTTGCAACAGCATTTTATTGGATGGAAAATAAAGGCTAAAGAACCTGTTTTTGATTCTGAGAAAGCCACTTTCATGGATTTTTCGGTAGCCCAAAAAGGAAATACACGATTTATGTATGTATTGCCTTTTTCAAAAACAGAAGCCCTATTAGAATATACCTTGTTTTCAAAAGAACTGCTTCCGGAAAATGAATATGAAACCGAAATTCAGGACTACATCAAAAAATTAGGGATTACGGACTACGAATTAATTGAAAAAGAACAGGGCGCTATTCCGATGACCTGTTATCCGTTTTGGAAAAAAAACATTAAAAACCTGGTAAACATTGGAAGTGCTGGCGGATGGACAAAAGCCAGTACCGGATATACTTTCAAAAATGCGTCAAAAAAATCAAAAGAATTGGTTTCTTTTCTAGCATCAGAAAACGATTTCAGGAAATTCCATAAAAAAACCAAATTCTGGTTTTATGATTTGCTGTTATTAGATATACTGGATCGGAAAAACCATCTTGGTAGCCACATCTTTTCATCGATGTTTCGAAAGGGAAACCCTACTCTTATTTTTAAATTTCTGGACGAAGAGACTTCATTTACCGAAGATATCAGGGTAATTTCTAAATGTCCAAAAAAACCTTTTCTTCAGGCTTTAGCTAAAAGGATTGGAATTTAAAACCGACTATCAAACTATAACAAATCTTTATACTCTATTTTTTTACGGCTTTCTAAAACTTCGTAACTTTGTGGTTTAAACATTAAACTAACAAAAGTTATGTATCCAGAAGAAATGGTAAAACCAATGCGTGCTGAATTGGCTGACGCAGGTTTTGAAGAATTATATAGTGCCGGTGCAGTTGAAAACGCAATTGCAAAACCAGGCACCACTTTGGTTGTTGTAAATTCAGTTTGCGGATGTGCTGCAAGAAATGCGCGTCCAGGAGCAAAAATGAGCTTGGATGGCATTAAAAAACCAGACCATTTAGTAACTGTTTTTGCTGGAGTTGATAAGGAAGCTGTAGAAACATTCCGCGAGTCGTTGCCAATAATCAACGAACAATTAAAAGACTTT
>CAZFGA010000039.1:0-35409 GCA_964518395.1 uncultured Flavobacterium sp. | reverse complement strand
TGCTTCTACATAAAAAGCGAGGTTGTGTTCTGTATAATCAAAATCAATAACCGATTCGTAAATGTTTGAATTGAATATGGCATCACTATCTTCTTCGAAATTGTATTTTCCTAAGTCGGTCACTTTTGTCGTATTGTATTTACCGCCGGTATTAATAGTAAAGGCATATTTCTCAAAAGGGAATGAAAAATCATACTTCAAATAATAATTGGTCAGCCCAAAATCAATATCAGAATTGTTGTAGGTGTACTTGTTGTTTTCAAAAGAAGTGGATCGGTTCAGCGGATTTCGGTCAAACATATTGGTATAAGCTATTACGTCCAACGTCCGGCCTAAGGTGTCTAGTTTTGTCTTAAACTGCAAACTCAATTCCTGATTGTTTGCTTTTGTTTTAGCTATACCATGGTTGCTGAAATCAATCGTATTACCCAAAGCCGTGCCGGTATTGTCATTGCTATCGCTGGAAAGGCTCATGTTGTAATTGAAAAGAATATTTGATTTGTCGGATAACTTATAATTGAGTCCGGTTCTCCAATACAGGTTTCTGAAAATCATAGTCTCAAAATTTTCCTGCTGTAGTTTTACCGGAGGATTGAAATAAGTGAATTCCTGTCCGTTTTTGTTTCTGTTTTCCCGTTCAATATAGTTTACACCAAACATCGTCTGCCAGCTCAGGTTGTTTTCTTTTCCATTGAGAAGAATTTGCGGACTTGGCTTCTGGTATTTGTTGAAATTGTAGTTGATGTTGAAACTGGCATTCACGCCTTTCATTTTCTTGCTGTTCGTTACAATATTGATAATAGAACCGCTGGCGTTTGCATCATAAGCAGCACCCGGATCATAAATAAGTTCTATTTTTTCTATGGCGTTAGCAGGAAGGCTGTTCAGGTAATTCTGAAGATCGGTTCCAGTCAGGTTGCTTGGAGCGCCGTCAATATAAACGGTAACACCTTTTCCGTTTAAAGTAAGTCCGCCTACAGGTGAGGCTACTACGCCGGGAAGTTTTTTAATGGCTTCCAACGTGGTGCCGCTATTTAGCATACCGTTTTCTTTAATGCTGATTATGGTTTTATCTGATTCCACTTTCATATATTGCCTTTGGTTTCCATAAACGGTTACTTCACTCAATTCATTTGTTTTGTCTTTCAGTTCAATATTCTGAATGATTTTCTCCTGATTTTGCGCTGTCACTTCAAATGGAAGGGCAGTTTCCTGAATGTCTAACCCAGAGATGGTGAAAATATAATTTCCGAAGTCGAGTTTCTTGGTAAGCGTGAATTTACAGCCATTTGCCCGATAAGCGCCAATTTTAGTTTTACTACTTCCTTCTATTTTTTCCAAAAGGATTTCTCTTTCAGACGAATCGCTTTCACACGGAATTCCGCTTTTGGGGCTGTTAAGTTCAATATAAGTGGGGGATTGCTGTGCAGATACAATGCCGCCTATGCATAAGGCTAGCATAACAAATAATGATTTCATTTTGATTGATTTGATTGATGATACCAATCAGACTTTTCAAAATGAAATTTGTTACAGAAAAAACTTAATTTTTATTTGGGGTCAAAACAACTTTAACATTTTTACCGGATTTTCAATAAGTAAGAAATCTCAATTAGGTGCTGACAGAATGTTGCATGGACTTTAATTCTTCCAGATAGTTTCTTTGGTTGGAAAGTCTTGGGATTTTATGCTGTCCGCCCAGTTTGTCCTGTTCCTTTAGCCAATCATAGAATAAGTTTGTTCTGGCTATGTTGATCACCAAAGGGTTTAAAGTCATATTGTTGTGGCGTTTTGCCTCGTAGTCTGAATTTAGGGATTGTAGCGTATCGTCTAAAATCTGCCTGAAGTCTGCAATGTTTTCAGGAGCATTTTTAAATTCGATCATCCATTCGTGTGCGCCTTTTTCTTTCCCTTCCATAAAAACCGGAGCTACAGTATAATCAATAACTTCGGTATTGGTAATCTTACAGGCTTGGGCAATTGCCTTATCTGTATTTTCGACGATAAGTTCTTCGCCGAAAACGTTAATATGATGTTTGGTTCTGCCACTTACGCGAATTCTGTAAGGATTCAGAGAAGTAAATCGAACTGTGTCACCCACCATATAACGCCATAATCCGGCATTGGTAGTGATTACGATAGCGTAATTTTTACCTAATTCTACTTCAGACAGCCTGATGATTTTTTGTTCCGGCGTGCCGAAAGTATCCATCGGAATAAATTCATAGAATATTCCGTAATCGAGCATCAATAATAAGTCGCTTGAATTGTTAAGATCCTGAATCGCAAAAAATCCTTCTGATGCATTGTAGATTTCGTAATATTGAAATTCAGAGTTAGGCAGGATTTTTTTGTATTGCTCACGATACGGCTCAAAACTCACACCTCCGTGAAAATAGACTTCAAGGTTAGGCCATATTTCGAGCAGATTTGACTTTCCGGTTGCTTCCAGTGTTTTGTTCATCAGGACGAGCATCCAGGAAGGAACTCCGGCAAAACTGGTTACATTTTCATGAATTGTTTCATTGATGATAGCCGGGATTTTGGTTTCCCATTCGCTCATCAAAGAAACTTTGTTGCTTGGTGTACTGCTGAACTCGGCCCAGATTGGCATGTTGTCAATCAGGATGGCAGACAAATCTCCAAAAAAAGTATTGTTGTCCTCATACAGTTGTTTGCTGCCGCCAAGACGAAGGCTTTTGCCGGTAAACAATTGCGATTCTTCATTGTTGTTAAGGTATAAACTCAATAAATCTTTTCCGGCCTTGTAATGACAGTTTTCTAATGCTTCGGTACTTACCGGAATAAATTTACTTTTGGCATTGGTTGTTCCGCTTGATTTGGCAAACCATTTTATAGGTGTATTCCAGAAGACGTTTTGCTCGCCTTTTCTTGTTCTTTCAATCAAAGGCTCCAAATCTTCATAGGTAGAAACGGGAACTCTTTCGGTAAATTCCTGATACGATTTTATGGAAGAAAAACCATATTGTCTGCCAATGATAGTTTGTTCTGAGGATCGTATCAAGTTTAGAAGCAACTCTTCCTGGACTTCATTGGGATATTTCAGGAATAATTCAATCTGATGGATTCTCTTTTTTAAAATCCATGTTGCCACCGAATTGATTATGGGTAACGCCATTTTTTAGGTTTGAGTTATGATTTATGAGTTACGAATTCTAACTTTACCAAAAATAAAAAAAATAGTCGAAAGTCAAGTGCTTCTGACTATAAAGCAGCCGCCTTAACTTAAATCTGAAAAATATAATGCAATACGAAGGAGTTCTTACTAAGATGGAAACGGAATTTGCAAGTCCGATCCAATATTATATGACTTTTGAAAATAGTTTCCTGAACGTAAATCAGGCTCTCGATAAGAATATTGAAATAAGTTTTTTAGGCTATCAATGCCTAAACTGCTCTAAAAAGAAAAAGATCTTTCGCCAGGGTTTCTGTTATGATTGTTTTTATAGTAGTCCGGCAGTGGGTGACTGGATCATGAGACCTGAACTTAGTACGGCACATTTAGGAATTGCGGATAGAGATTTGGATTATGAAACCAGAGTACAGCTACAGCCGCATATAGTATACCTTGCCCTGTCGAGTGAGATAAAAGTAGGAGTGACGAGAAAAACGCAGGTTCCTACCCGATGGATTGATCAGGGAGCCGATGAAGCTGTTACTATTGTCGAGATTCCAAACCGCTATTTGGCAGGAATTACAGAAGTTGCTCTTAAAAATCACTTTGTAGATAAGACCAATTGGCGTAAAATGCTACAAAACGAAGTGGTTTCGTTGGATTTGATGGCTGAAAGGGCTCGTATCTTTGAAAGATTACCGGAAGAGGTCAGACCTTATTTCAATACCGACTTGAACGAGCATTTTGTAATGAAATATCCGGTATTGCGATTTCCGAAAAAAGTTACTGGGCTGAATCTGGAGAAAACCCAAAACTACGAAGGACGTCTGGTAGGCGTAAAAGGACAATACCTGATTTTTGAAGACGGAACGGTTTTAAATGTTCGTAGTTATGAAGGTTATGTTATTGGAATGAATATTTCGTAAATGAAAATAATTAAATAAAAAAACACCCTGCCAGGGTGTTTTTTAAAATATGGGTGTGTCTATTCTTTTTTCTTCTTATTAAAAAGTCCTTTAATTCCTTCAGATACTTTTGTTTTTACATCTTCCTTAGTATTAGGTGTCTGTGTTTTTGTTGTGTCTTTTTTGTTGCCTCCTAAAAGATTTTCCAGAGCGCTGGTTCCTTTGGTCACCAATTTATCTTTTTCGGCTTTAATCAGCTGGTTTGCCAGTTTGGTAACAGCCTGTTCAATATCAGTAGACACTTTAGGGCTTTTGAAATTACCGGTAAGAATTGCCGTAACCGGAATGTTTTCTAATTTATTAGCTTCGGCTGGAGTCAGTTTTGCAATTAGCTTATTGGCATCATTTCCTAAGTATTTTGCTGGAACATCAAATTTCAGGGTATAATTCATCGACTGGTCAAAACCGTGTTGTCCGCCAACGTTAATCTTAATATCCTGATATTTGATATCAAAAGGTTTTACATTGACTTTTCCATCTTTAAAGGTAAGGTTGGCCTTTAAGTCGTTCAGATTTAATTTTTGCAGATCGATAAACTTTACTTTTTCATCAAGCTTGTTCAATACGGCAGAATTCTTAGCGTTTACCGTAGTTGACAACAGCTGTCCAAAAAGATCGCCCGACAGTGTATTTAAATCCGGCGACATGGTTTTGGCATCCAGATTACCGGACAGTTTGATCGTTGAGTTCAGTTTCCCGTTAATAGCGTCTGCAATTGGTGCAATCTTTTTCATCATATCCAGTTGTGTAAATGTCTGGTTGATGTCAACTGTGGTTAGTCCAAGATTCATGTCAAATGTTGGTACTTTACCTTTGGTAGAAACATCTCCGGTAGCCGTTATCAATCCGTTAAAGATTGAAGTTTTCAAGTTTTGCAATGAAACAGCTTCGTCTTTTACTATAATTTTTCCGGATACGTCTTTAAGATTCAGGTTGTCATAAACAACAGTATTTGCAGAAGCATTCAGTGTGACATTTAAAAGTTTTGGAATCTTGACAGCTTCCGTTGTAACCGTTTTGTTATTGACTGTAGTTTCTGTTTTCGACATAAAATCTGAAACTAAAAACTGATTCGATTTCATGGTGAAGTTTCCTCTCAATTCCTGGTTTTTGAAAGCATATCCTAAGAAGTTTTCAAGAGTTCCGTTTACTTTCAAATCGGTTTTTCCGGTAGTCATATCCAATTGCTGCAGATTGATCTTTTGATTTGAAAACTGAGCAGCGGCTGTATTGATTGTGTATGCTTTTTTATCAGCATCAACATATTTGAATCCGGTAATGCTTGCATTACCCATAGCTTGTATGTTCTGGTATTGATTGGTTTCGACAGATTTCATGTCAAATTTCGTTTCAACATCGGCTTTTAATATTCCGGAAAGTGGCGTGTCCAGTTTTACAGGATAGGCTTTGGAAACGTTTCCAAGGTTTACAGTACCTTTTAACTTGGCATCTACCAAAGGATTTTCAACTATGTTTTTTACATTGGCCTGTACATTGAAAACGTCCTGGTCAATTCTGAATGAAAGCTTGTCCAGATTGACATAAGTGTCATTCAGATTTCCGGTTTCGTTGATAATTTTGGTGTCGATTACAATATTTTCAACCGATTTTGGAAGGTCAGGATATTTAAAAGAAGCATTGTTTGACGCAATAGCCAGATTGAATTTAGGAATGGTCTTGTCGCTATATAATCCTTTTGCAAAACCGGAAACTTTAAAGTCGCCAGTTGTTTTTACTGTATTCAGGTTACCGGCATAAGCTTCAGGAATAACACCAAGGAAATTCTTGAATGAAGAAGTAGGTGTTTTAAATGTCAAATCATATTCTTGTCCGGCCTCCACAATTTGGATAAAGCCATCAAATTCCAATGGCAGCTGGTTAATCAGCGCCTTGTTGTCTTTGAAAGTATATTTGCTGTTTTCAAGGTCAATTCCCAATATTGCATCCAGGTCCAATTTGACATTTTTCATGTAATTGGTCTTGTCCATATCCAAAGAAACTTTAGCGGTAGTTTTTGTAGTCAGGTCTAATTTTGAAGCTGCAAAATTTCCTTTTCCGGTATGGTTCAAACTATCGATAACCATTTTTACTTTAGAACGTTCGTCAAAGTAGGTAAAACGCAGATTTTCTATTTCGTAGTTTTGGATGTTCATCGCAAAAGGTTTGCTTTTAGAATCATCCTTTTTCTCTTTGTCGTCTTTTATAGCGATATCAAAGTTACCAACGCCATTTTTGTCAAAAAGGATATTGACAACGCCATTGGTTGAAGAAAAAGATTCGATATTCATCGGTTCACCATCGCTTTTGAAAAGTTCCTTAACAGACATTTTCAGATTTACTTCTCCGGAATAGAGTAGCGTATCACCTTCAAAAGGAGCTTTGTTAATAATGGCTAGTTTGTCAATAGTAACATTGGCACGTGGAAAGCTTTTGAAGAGACTTAAATGCACATCTTCAAACGCCACTTTTGCATCTACCTTTTCATTAATAGATTTCAAAACCAATTGCTGGATTTTGTCTTTAAATAAAAATGGAGCTGCCGCCAGTACTATTATCACTATCAGTAAAAATATACCAATGCCTTTTAGAATCTTTTTTAACATAATAAAATCGTTTATTTAGCGAAATTATAACAAAAATTAAACCAAAAGGCTTAATAAAAGTATAAATAATGAATTTTAAAAATAAAAAGTTTCTTAGATGATGTCAGAATAAAAAATCAGGGACTTAGCCCTGATTTGATTATAAACTGTATTAGGTAACTATTTTATGTTGATTTCATAAGGAAGTAATGCCTGCATTCCTTTCTGAGCACTCATTCTTCTGATTTGTTGAATCATCTGATAGTTTTCTTCGCCAACTTCTTCTTTGATAAAGTTTTCTTTTGACTGCATGAAAGGCATTCCGCCAAAAAGATCTCCAAATTTCTTTTCATATGACGGGAAATCAGCCGTTTTATATTCTTTAATGTTTGCTAGTTTTGCGGCTTCCTTAAGAGCGTCGCCCATACCTCCGATTTTATCTACCAATCCAATTTTTAAGGCATCGGCTCCGGTCCAAACTCTTCCTTGTGCGATAGAATCAACAGCTTCAAACTTCATGTTCCTTCCTTTGGCAACGCGTCCCACAAAAACTTTGTAGATATTTTCCACGCTTTCCTGGATTGTTTCTTTTGTGCCTTCATCCAAAGGTGTGAAAATGCTGTATCCGGCTGCATTCTGGTGTGTTTTAACCTGTTGTGTGTGGATACCGATGTTGTTAGTCAGTTTTGTGATGTTTGGCAATGTTCCGAAAACTCCGATTGATCCTGTGATTGTAGTCTCTTCAGCAAAAATTTTGCTGGCATTGCAGGCAATATAGTACCCGCCAGATGCAGCCAAATTACCCATTGAAACCACTACCGGTTTTACCTTTTTTGTCAATTCAATTTCTCTCCAGATCAGGTCAGAGGTCAATGCACTACCACCCGGACTGTCGATTCTTAAGACAATAGCTTTTACTTTTTTGTCTTTTCTGGCTTCTTGTAAAGATCGTCTCATAGAACCTTCACCTATGATATTTACATCACCTTCTCCGCCAAGTATGGTTCCCTGCGCATAGATAATAGCAATGGTATTGTCTGTGGCAGGTTTTTTTCCTGTTGTTGAGTTTTTATGAGCATAATCGATAATGCTTACCGTGTTGTATTTTTCGTCTTTTTTGACTTTTAAAGCTTTACGGATACCATCATGGTATTCATCTTCATAAGCAATCTTGTCGATAAGCTTTTCTGCTTTTGCCATTTCAGGAGTTCTGGCAAGCAAACCATTTGCAATTTCATTCAATCGGTCAACAGAAATTTTTCGGCTTTTTGAAATGTCAGACACTACTGAGCTCCAGACAGAATTCAATAAGGCAGAAATCTGCTCACGATTGGCCTCGCTCATTTCGTTAGCCAAATAGGGTTCTACGGCACTTTTATATTTTCCATGACGAATGACTTCCATTTTAACGCCTGTTTTTTCCTGAAAATCTTTGTAGAACATCACTTCGGAAGAAAGTCCTTTGAAATCCATTTCTCCTACAGGATTAAGATACACGGTGTCGGCAACAGAATTTAGGTAATATTCTTTTTGGGTATAGGAGTTTGCATACGCCACGACAAATTTTCCAGATTTTTTAAAATCTTCCAGTTTGTCACGAAGCGTCTTGCTTTGTGCCATTCCCAAAAGTGAAATGTTGTTCAGGATTGAAATTCCTTTAATTTTGCTGTCTGTTTTTGCAGCATCAATAGCATTGATTACATCAGAAAGTCCGTTTGTTTTTTCCTCATTCAGGAATTCAAAATCTTCATATAGAAATTTTCCGGCATAGTCGTTTGTGACTTCTTCGAGGTTGAGCTCGATTACGGAATTATCTTTTACGGAGACTGTCTTGTCATTATTGCCAAACAAAGCGGCAATGAGTATAAATCCGAAGAAAAGGATAAACAAGAAAACAAATAAGCCGAGTACGGTTGAAAAGATGTTCTTTAAAAAATTCATAGTAGTAGTATTTCTTTATAGGTCACTCACATAGTAGAAAAGTTACAAATTTCGGTGGAATAATTTCAGGTTGCAACTTAAAAATGTGCTTTTGTGTGAAATACTTTTCCTTAATTTGCAGTCTATGAAAATGCAGCACCAAGCCATATTATCTATCGGAAGCAATCAAGGCGACAGGCTTCGCAATATCCTGCAAGCTATTAATTTGATTCACAGTGAGGTTGCGACCGTTGTGGGAGTTTCTAAGTTATATGAAACGCCGGCATGGGGCTTTGAAGGCGATGCATTTTATAATTGTGCCATTTTGGTACATACCTGCAAAGAGTCGGTAGCGCTTTTAGATGAAATACTGAATGCAGAACTTCATTTGGGAAGAACCAGAAACAAGGCAGTTCGTTATGAGTCCAGAACAATTGATATCGATATCATCAGCTTTGACGAAGAGATAATCGATACGGAAAATCTGAAAGTGCCGCATCCGCGTATGGCCGACAGAAAATTTGTATTGATGCCGATGGACGACCTGAAATCGGATTTTGTACATCCGGTGCTACAGAAAAATGTTGCGGAATTATTGAGAGATTGCCAGGATGATTCGGATTGTAAAGTGGTTTCCAATTTGAAATCTCCGGTAGCGGACTATCATTTCGACCGATTCAATTATATTGCCATTGAAGGAAATATTGGTGCAGGAAAAACAACATTGGCCCATAAAGTTGCAGAAGATTTTAATGCCAAGACCGTTTTGGAAGGTTTTGCAGATAACCCTTTCTTGCCGAAATTCTATAAAGACCAGGCTAGATATGCTTTTCCGTTAGAAATGTCTTTTTTGGCTGACAGATACCAGCAATTGTCGCAGGATTTGGCGCAGTTTGACCTGTTTAAGGATTTTATAGTTGCAGACTACCATATTTTCAAGTCCCTGATTTTTGCCAAAGTTACTTTGGGAGAAGATGAATACCGTTTGTATAAAACGCTTTTTGACATCATTTATAAGGAAATGAAAAAGCCCGATTTGTATGTGTATCTATACCAAAATACGGATCGGCTATTAGAAAACATCAAAAAAAGAGGACGTTCGTATGAGCAGGAAATCCCTGCGGAATATCTGGATAAAATAAGCAGGGGGTATTTGGATTATATAAAATCCCAAAAGGATCTGAATGTTCTGATAATTGATGTTTCAGATAAAGATTTTGTCAAAAACCAAAGCGATTACCTTCAGATTTTAAACGAAATCGAGAGCAAGGCTTTGGCAGTATAAGCTAATAGTTCAGTTTCTGAAACAAATCCCAGACTACAATTCCGGCACTGACAGAAATGTTTAGCGAATGTTTGGTTCCCAATTGCGGAATTTCTATTGTTCCCTCGCACTTTTTTATAGCGTCTTGCGAAACTCCTTTTACCTCGTTTCCAAAAACCAAAGCATATTTCTGTTCGCTTTTAGGTTCAAATTGCTCAAGAGAGATGGAGTTTTCTACTTGTTCAATTGCCAGAACAGAAACATTTTCTTTTTGTAGCGTGTCGATAACCTCCAATACATCTTTAGCATATTCCCAGGCAACAGTATCAGTGGCGCCTAATGCTGTTTTATGGATTTCTTTATTAGGCGGAGTTGCCGTGATACCACACAGATAGATTTTTTCAATCAAAAAAGCATCAGCTGTTCTGAAAACCGAACCGATATTGTGCAGGCTTCGGATGTCGTCCAGGATGATGATAATAGGTGTTTTTTCGGCCTGTTTGAAATCTTCAATGCTTTTTCGTTCTAATTCGCTGTTGGCAAGTTTTCTCATAAATGCGGATGCAATATTGTTAGTTTTTCTATTTTAGCAAAAATAATTTAAAAATCTGAATACTCTTGGCCACGAAAGACAAAACTCCGAAAGAAACTCCGTTAATGAAGCAATACAACGAGATAAAGGCTAAATATCCGGATGCCTGTTTGTTGTTCAGAGTAGGAGATTTTTATGAAACTTTTGGAGAAGATGCCATACGCGCTTCAAAAATATTAGGAATCGTCCTTACGAAAAGAGGAGCAGGTTCTGAAACGGAAACAGCTTTGGCTGGATTTCCCCACCATTCCCTGAATACGTATCTGCCTAAATTGGTAAAAGCCGGACTTCGTGTCGCTATCTGTGACCAGCTTGAAGATCCAAAAATGACCAAAACGATCGTGAAACGTGGCGTTACCGAATTGGTTACTCCTGGTGTTTCTATGAACGATGAGGTATTACAGTCTAAATCAAACAATTTTCTGGCTTCAATTTATTTTGGAAAAAGGATTATAGGAATTTCATTTCTTGATGTTTCTACAGGAGAATTCCTGGCGGCCCAGGGGAATGAGGAATATATAGACAAACTGCTCCAGAACTTTAGTCCAAGTGAAGTGCTGGTTCCAAAACAGAACAAGGCCGACTTTAAAGAGGCTTTTGGAGAGGATTTTCATAACTTTTATCTCGAAGATTGGGTCTATAAAGAAGATTACGCTTTTGAAACACTAACAGGACATTTTCAGACCAATTCCCTGAAAGGATTTGGAATAGAGGAACTGCCTGAAGGAATTATTGCGTCAGGGGCGATTTTATATTATTTGTCCGAAACGCAGCATAATAAAGTCCAGCATATTACCTCAATACAACGAATCGCAGAGGATGCTTATGTTTGGATGGACAGATTTACAATCCGAAATCTGGAATTGTACCATAGCTATAATCCAAATGCAGTAACGCTGTTGGATGTTATTGACAGGACACTTTCGCCTATGGGCGGACGTCTTCTGAAGCGTTGGTTAGCGTTGCCGTTAAAAGATGCGGATAAGATAAAAGGACGTCATGAAGTGGTTTCCTATCTAAAGGAAAATAACGATGTGCTGAAAAGTATTCAGCAACAGATCAAGCAGATTTCAGATTTGGAACGGCTGATTTCAAAAATCGCTACCGGAAAAGTTTCTCCAAGAGAAGTAGTAAACTTAAAAGAATCCCTAGATGCTGTCATTCCGATAAAAACATTGGCGTTAGACAGCAAGAATACTGCTGTTAAAAACATAGGTGACAGTCTTCACAGTTGCGACCTGCTTAGAGAAAAAATCAGGGAAACCTTAAATGCGGACGCTCCCGTTTCTATCAACAAAGGAAATGCGATTGCCAAAGGAATACATGCTGAATTGGATGAGCTTAGAAGCATATCTACTTCCGGGAAAGAATATTTGGAAGGAATCGAACTCCGGGAATCGGAAAGAACAGGGATTTCTTCTTTGAAAATATCCTTCAATAATGTTTTTGGCTATTACATTGAGGTACGAAATACACATAAAGATAAGGTTCCGGCAGAATGGATCCGTAAGCAAACTTTGGTTAATGCAGAGCGTTACATTACGGAGGAATTAAAAGAATACGAAACCAAAATTCTTGGTGCCGAAGAAAAAATCCACCAATTGGAAAGCCAGCTTTTCGAACAGCTTGTTGTCTGGATTTCGACTTATATAAAACCTGTGCAGTTGAATGCCAATTTGATAGCGCAATTGGATTGTTTGGCTTCGTTTACGCAGTTGGCCATTGAAAATAATTATGTATGTCCGATTTTGGATGATACTTTTGAATTGGATATAAAAAACGGACGCCACCCGGTAATTGAAAAACAGCTTCCGGTTGGAGTTCCTTATATTGCCAATGATGTTTATTTAGATAGGGAAACCCAGCAGATTATCATGATTACCGGACCTAACATGTCCGGTAAGTCGGCTATTTTGCGCCAGACTGCATTGATTGTACTGTTGGCTCAGATGGGAAGTTTTGTTCCGGCCGAAAGTGTGAGAATGGGAATTATCGACAAGATTTTTACAAGAGTAGGAGCGTCGGACAATATTTCGATGGGAGAATCTACTTTTATGGTCGAAATGAACGAAACGGCTTCTATTCTTAATAACCTTTCAGACAGAAGTCTTGTGCTTTTAGATGAGATTGGCAGGGGAACGAGTACCTATGACGGAATCTCAATCGCATGGGCAATTGCAGAGTATCTGCATGAGCATCCTGGGAGGCCAAAAACTTTGTTTGCGACGCATTACCATGAGCTAAATGAAATGACTGAAATTCTGGAACGTATCCAGAATTATAATGTGTCAGTAAAAGAGCTAAAAGACACGGTGCTTTTTATCCGTAAATTAATCAAAGGAGGAAGTGCCCATAGTTTTGGTATTCATGTGGCAAAGATGGCAGGAATGCCGCAGACGGTAATCCAAAAAGCACAGAAACTGCTTAAAAAGCTAGAAAAAGACCATTCGGGTGAAGCATTAAACGGTACCAAATCTTCAAATGATGAAATGCAGCTGAGTATTTTTAATCTCGATGATCCGCTTTTAGAAGAAATAAAAGACGAAATACTCAATTTGGATATTAATACGCTGACTCCGGTAGAAGCGTTGATGAAGCTTAACGAAATCAAAAGAATGCTAGGGAAGAAGTAATGTGATTTTAAAGATTACGTTATCAGAAAGTTATGTATTTCTTGATGTTTTTTTAAAAAAAGTTCTTGTATAATTGAATTAATGTATTAAATTTGCATCCGCAATACGGTTCAAGTATTGCAGTTCTTATCAATACAGTATGCGAAAATAGCTCAGTTGGTAGAGCGCGACCTTGCCAAGGTCGAGGTCGCGGGTTCGAGCCCCGTTTTTCGCTCAAGTTAAAGTCCATGCTCGGATGGTGAAATTGGTAGACACGCTGGACTTAAAATCCAGTGAACAGTAATGTTCGTGCGGGTTCAAGTCCCGCTCTGAGTACAAAAGCCCCTTATTAAGGGGCTTTTTTTGTTTTTGGATGTTTTCAACAATGTGAAAAGTATTTAATTGCTATTGAGAATCTAGTTGGGATGGCAATTTGTATACTATGGAACTTTAGTTTTTTCAAACCCTATTTTGATTAGTCGCGTTATTTTTATTATTACTTTTAGATTAATTATAAATTTATTTATGAAAAAACTAATAACCTGTCCATTCCTTACTTCCGTAGTAATTCTGCTGTCTTCATGTGATCCTGGATTTAATGTAATCGTACAAAATGACTCGGGACGTCCTATAGATGTGGAAGTGCTATCTGATAATACATATGTCCTACTGCGTGATTCTATTGATGTTACAAATGCAATAACATCAGATTTCACCAAAAAAGAAGCTCTTGCTATTAAGGAGTTTCCTGATAGTGTCTATGCTTTTAATTTAAAAGAATCCTACAGTGCCGAAGTAGATTATGGTATGGGAGGGCCTGATCATAAAATGAAAATAATTATAAACGCTAAAGACACTTTAACTTTTGATAGCCCAGAGTATCATAAGGAAGGAAGTTTTATGTCTAAATCCCATATTTTCCGAATTAAAAAGTAATATTGATTCTATTTAGCGAATAAAATTCATTCGAAAAATAACTACTTGAGCTTTTATGTGCATTTGCTAGGGAATAGCTACTTTGGGTTTTAAAAAAGTAAGGCGTGTGATTTTAGATGTATGTTGATAATGCATTGTTTAATTTAGGGGGTAAAATAAGTTAAATCTAAATCCGATGAATAAGCTTGAAACTGTTTTAGAAATGGTAAAGGGTCAAAATCTAAGCGCTACTGTTGAAGATGATGGGTATATTGTTTGGAAAAATTCTTTTGGAAAGACAATTCTATCAATGCTAAAAATATCGCTATTCATGATGAAAAAGTGGCTCGGTTCCAATCAAGCGAAGATGATTCTATTGAATTGTTTAGGGTTTTTGAAAACAATACTTTCTTTGATTTTGAACCTAAAACCCAACATCCGGGGTATGGCTGTGATATCTATTTGGTTGAATGGTTTGGTGATTCTTTAATTGTAATATATCATGAAAAGTATAATGTTGTAATAGCTTCCGTAAAAGATAAAAACGTCATCACATTTGAATTTTATGGAGATGAGCTAATTCGGAGAAATGATCTCTTATATTTCAAAGAGTATGGTCAAAAAGATGATGTAAGAATTCTTAAGATCCCTGAAATTTTAGAATTGGAAAGCATATCAAAAGAAGAGGCAATAAAAAATGTTATATTGTCTAAAACTTTGGGATTTGATAATGTTTTGAGTAATAAATAAGATAAAAAGTCGTAATTGATCATCCAAAAGATTAATTATTTAATAATGGAATCGATTCGATTGTAAATGTCTATACTGTCTTGTGAAGATTGATATTTATTCTTACATTTGACATAACATCATTAAATGAATAATCATTGAATGAAAAAGCCTCTCTATCGGGAGGCTTTTTTGTCTTTAACTACTTTGAATTTTATATGGGCGCATTCGTTATCAGTAAAAAAGATGAAGATCACTACAAATTTGTCTATACTTCGCGAAAAGGCAAGATTGTCTTTACCAGTATGGCGTATGAATTGAAAATGGATTGCGAGAGCGATATCGAAATTATTAGGGCGAAAGCCGAAACTGCGCTTTGCTTGAAGTTTAGGGCTTCAAGTGGAAAATACTTTTATAAGCTTATTATCGACAGCAAGATTTATGCTGTTAGTAGAAAATTCAATACAGAGTTGCGATTGGCGAAAGGAATTGCCGAAGTAGCGTTGTATGTGCCTAAGGCAGAAGTCCTGGATTTTACAGGAGCAGATATTTTTGCGGATTTACCGTAGTTAACTTTATTTGATTGTCTGACGAAACCTTACGTCAGAAACAAACTCCAATAAATTTATGTTTTTCTTGCCTTGCGGCTCTGCGCCTTTGCGAGCAACCATTTCACGCAAAGGCGCAGAGCCGCAAAGTTCCTAATAATAGAGCTGTTGAACGCGTTACCTGTCTCATATAGACTTCCCGATAGTCTAACACTATAGGGCATAAAAAAACCCTGCTAAAAGCAGGGTTATTTTTTTTACTGTGTGCTAATTATTGTTTAGCAGGAGCAGCAGTTTCAGCTTTAGCAGCCTCAACTTTAGCCTCTTCAGCAACTTTAGTGCTATCAACAGTAGCTTCAGCGTTTACTTCAGCGTTCTCAACAGCTTGAGTAGCCTCAACTTCTGTAGCTTCAACAGCAGCCTCTTCAGCTGGTTTTTCAGTTTCTTTGCAAGAAACAAATGCCATAGTAGCAACTAATGCTAAGCTTAATACAACTTTTTTCATCTTACTAAATTATAAAGGTTAATTATTAATTCGGAGCAAAGATATAAATTTTTTAATATCTTAAAATATTTATTGAACTTTTTTTTAAAGATTTTTTTTTAAAATAAATTCCTTGAATTACAAGGCTTTAAATGGGGTCTTTGTCATTCAATGCTTGTTAAAAACCTTGATTGAAGTTCCGATTCGTCAAATTTTTAAATTTGACGCCCTATTTTTCGTCAATCTTTAAAAAAATAGGGCGTAAATTATCAATTATTTCTTTCCTCCAACGACCTTCATTTCGTTGATGAGGTGTTTTGCTCCCGCAAATTTGTCAATAATGAAAAGTACGTATCTCATATCGACCATAATGTTTCTGCAAATAGCAGGATCATAATAAATGTCGCTCATTGTTCCTTCCCATACACGGTCAAAGTTCAATCCGATAAGATTTCCTTTAGCATCTATCGCAGGGCTGCCTGAGTTTCCTCCGGTTGTATGGTTAGTTCCGATAAAACAAACCGGCATTTTTCCATTCTTTCCGTATTGTCCGTAATCTTTTTTATTGTAAAGGTCGATTAGTTTGGCAGGTACGTCAAATTCATAATCACCGGGAATGTATTTCTCCATAACGCCATCCAAATAAGTAGTATGGTTGTAAGTCACGGCATCGCTTGGAGAATAGCCTTTTACTTTTCCGTAAGTTACTCTCAGTGTACTGTTAGCATCCGGGAAAATTCTTGCCTGTTTAGGGCTTAGCTCTAAAATACCTTTCATATAGGTTCTTTGCAATGCTGCAATCCTAAGATTGATTTCTTCGTATTTAGGTCCAACTTCTTTTTGATATACATCAGCCATCGATTTTACAAACTGATATCCTTTGTCAGCATTGATCTTAGCTAAAACGCTTTTCGTATCACCACTCAGTAATTCTTTTAAGCCTTTATAAGTTGTCAGTTTTGACTGGTCGTAAATTTTGTCAGTTAGTTTTTTGTAATCTGAATTTTTCATACTTGCAGGTAAAAACTGCTTCGGCACTTTGTTAGCATACAATTCGATTAGCTGTTCAAAGACCTTTTCGTCTACAGCAGCATTGAAATCTTTATAGGTTTCTTCCAAAGCTTTGATAGTTGCTTCTTTTCTGTCTTTAAAAGATTGTTCTCCTCTAGCATTATATACCTGCTCTAATTGGTAAAGACGGTATCCAATGGTCAGCATTTCTGTATTTCTTAATACAACTTCTGTAAAATAATCTCTGCTTAAAGCATAAGGAGCGATTTCGGCATAGTTTTTTTCAAAGTCAGCAAATAGATTTCCGTATTCTGCCTGCTTTCCGGCTTTGTTTACTTTTTCAATAAAATCTTTTTCAAATTTCTTTTTTGCTTCAACAGCATTTGATTTTTTCAGTCCTTGAGTTTCGCCAATCCATTTTTTCCAATAATTGGCAATGCTCGCATATTTAGAAGCATATTGGATTTTGATTGCCTTGTCTTTTCTCATAAAGCCATCGGCTACTTTTAAGGCCTTGTCCCTGATTTCAATTTTTGCAGGATTCAATTCATTTATGATCTGCTCTACTGCAACAGATGGTAGGTATTCTGTAGTTCTGCCAGGATATCCAAAAACAAGAGTGAAATCATTTTCTTCCACACCTTTTATAGAAACCGGAAGGAAGTGTTTTGGTGTGTAAGGAACGTTGTCTTTTGAATAGGCTGCCGGACGGTTGTTTTTGTCAGCATAGATTCTGAATAAAGAAAAGTCACCTGTATGTCTTGGCCATACCCAGTTATCTGTATCGGAACCAAATTTTCCTATAGAAGAAGGTGGTGCGCCTACTAAGCGTACATCTTTATAGCTTTCCACTACAAAAAGAATGTATTGGTTTCCTTCATAAAAAGTACGGATTCGGTTTTCCTGCCATGCTTCTTTTGGGGAAGATTTTGTCAGGGAAGCGATATTTTCCTGAATTTTTTTCTGTTTATCAGCTTCAGAAGAAATAGCAGCTACTCCGTCTAAAATTTTGGCGGTTACATCCTCGATTTTTACGATAAAAGTTACCTCCAGGTCTGGATTTGGAAGTTCTTCTTCCAGGCTCATCGCCCAGAAACCATCCGTTAAATAATCATGCTCTACTGTAGAATGTGATTGGATTTCGCCAAAACCACAGTGGTGGTTTGTAAGAAGCAATCCTTTTGGAGAGATAACTTCGGAAGTACAGCCGCCATTGAATTGAGGCACTGCATCTTTAAGGCTCGATTTGTTTACGTCATAAATGTCAGAAGCCGACATTTTCATTCCCAGATTTTTCATTTCTGTTTCATTCATCCCTTTCAAAAGTGATGGAATCCACATTCCGCCTTGCTGCGAATAGGCAGGAAGAACCAGTAAAAGGACAAGAAGTCTTAAAAATTTCATAGGTAAAAATTGAAGTTTAGAGCTCGCAATTTACAATTTTTTGCTCCAAAACCGAACTATTTAACGGTTCTTGAAATTTTTAATGCCTTTTAGGGACCTATTTTAATGTGAGTTTCATGAGGCTGCGATTGTGTACTACAAAGTCTTTGGAGAGGTATAGTTTCTTCGCATTTTCATTATGGTTCTCTATTTCGAGGTAGATGATTTTTAGTGATAGCGAGATGGCTTCCTGGTGAATGAAGTCTAAGGCTTTTTTGCCTATTCCTTTGCCGCGGGCCATATCAGAAATATATAGTTCATCCAAAAAGGCAATAGTGCCTTTGTATTCAAAACTAAAAACAAAAGTTAGGATGATATAACCTACTATCTTTTCATCTGAATAAATCAGCCAGGCTCTTCCCAAATGTGGGTTTTCTAAAAACTCCAGAAATAAAGCCTTTGAAATAGCAATGTCGATTGGGTAATTGTCGATGCTGTAAAATTCCTGCATCATCGGTACAATAGTATCGATATCTGAAGTTTGCAAAGGTCTGAAAGTTGCCATGTCTATATTTTTAATGGATTATAAGTTATTCAGGATGATTTCCGTAGCATTTTTATTCATCTGGACAAAAGTACTTGCCATATGTCCTTTTTCAGAACGTTCATCTTCATTTTGGATTAGAAAAGAGAGCGTTTCTTCCAACTCTTTTTTGCTTTTGACCGAAACACAACCACCCATTCCCACTAGGGCAACGGCCTCTGAAAATTTCTGATAATTTGGGCCTATAACGATAGGTATTCCAAAAGTGGCAGGCTCTAAAATATTGTGCAATCCGGATGTTCCAAAACCGCCGCCTACATAAGCGATGTCCGCATAACTGTAGATTTTTGTAAGGATGCCGATTGTGTCAATAATAAAAACGTCATACTCTGCCAGGGTCTTATTCTTTATTTCTGAAAACAGAATAGTCTTTTTTGAAATACTGTTTTTTAATTCACTAATCTGCTCTGGCTTTACATTATGGGGAGCGATAATGAACTTAACGCGAAAAGGATTGGTGTTTATGAAGTCAATCAGCTGATTTTCATCTTTTGGCCAGGTACTTCCGCAAACGACGGTCAATTTGCCATCCTTGAATTTTTCTACAAAATCTAAAGAATTATCTCTTCCTAAGATTTTTAGTACCCTGTCAAAACGGGTATCGCCACATATTTTTACATTCTGGAAGCCAACCTGCTGTAATAATAATTTAGAGCTTTCATTCTGAACAAAAAACATTTTGAAAGCAGTCAGGGCTTTTCGGTAAAAACCGCCATACCATTTGAAGAAAATCTGGTCTTTTCTGAAAATTCCGGAGAAAAGGTAAGTAGGGATATTTCGCTCTTTTAATTCTTTCAGATAATTCGGCCAGAATTCATATTTGATAAAAAATGCCATTTCGGGATGGACGAGCTTCAAAAATTCTGAAGCATTTTTCTCGGTGTCCAAAGGAAGATACACGATGACATCGGCGGCAGTTGAATTCTTTCTTACTTCATATCCTGAAGGCGAAAAAAAAGTCAGTACGATTTTATGTTCCGGATACAGGCTACGGATTTTTTCCATAACGGGAAGTCCTTGTTCGAATTCACCCAGTGAAGCAGAATGAAACCAGATGGTTTTGTCTGTTGGCTGGATTTTGTTGCCTAAAGTCTTGAAAACATTTTTTCTCCCTTTTACAAAAAGTTTCATTTTTGGATTGAAAAATGCGATTGCTTTTAAAGCATATCCTGTAATGATTACCAGCAGATTATAAAGAAAAAACATACGCCTGATTTTGAATTGCTAAAATACGCTAGTTTCGAGAAATTTCATTGGTTGTCCGTCATTTTATTAGTAGTTTTGCTTGTTTTAAATTTAATTTAGATGAAAAAAATCCAAATGGTTGACCTTAAAGGTCAATACGAAAATATAAAGGAAACGGTAAACAATTCTATTCAGGAAGTTCTTGATACCAATACTTACATTAACGGTCCTGAAGTTCACAAATTCCAAAAAAATCTTGAAGAATATCTAGGGACAAAACATGTAATTCCATGTGCTAATGGTACTGATGCCTTGCAGATTGCCATGATGGCATTGGACTTGAAGCCAGGTGATGAAGTTATCACAGCAGATTTTACTTTTGCAGCAACGGTTGAAGTGATTGCACTTTTGCAACTGACACCGGTTTTGGTAGATGTTGAAATCGATACTTTTAATATTTCTGTTGAGGCGATAAAAAAAGCGATTACTCCAAAAACCAAAGCAATTGTTCCGGTTCATCTTTTTGGACAGGCAGCCAATATGGAGGCAATCATGCAATTGGCGAAAGAGCACAATTTGTATGTAATTGAAGATAACGCCCAGGCTATTGGTGCGAATTACAAGTATTTTGACGGTAAAAAAGAAAAAGTAGGAGTGATAGGCCATGTGGCTTCCACGTCTTTTTTCCCTTCAAAGAATTTAGGATGTTATGGTGACGGTGGAGCTATTTTTACTAATGATGATGATTTGGCTCATAAGTTACGTGGTATTGTAAACCATGGAATGTATGTGCGTTACCATCATGATGTTGTGGGTGTAAATTCTCGTTTGGATAGCATACAGGCAGCAGTTTTAAATGCAAAACTTCCACTTTTGGATGAATATAATGCCGCCAGACAGCTTGCAGCTCAAAAATACAGCCAGGCTTTGGCCAATCATGACAAAATAGTTACGCCTTACATTGCCGGAGAAAGAGATTCGCATGTTTTTCACCAGTATACTTTAAGAATACTGGATACTGATAGAAATGCTTTAATGCAGCATTTGCTGGATAAAGGTATTCCGTGTGCGATCTATTATCCAATCCCGTTACATAGCCAGAAAGCCTATCTGGATCCACGCTATAAGGAAGAAGATTTTTCAATTACAAACCAATTGGTGCAGGAAGTGCTTTCGTTGCCAATGCATACCGAATTGGATGATGAGCAGATTAAGTTTATCACGGATTCTATTTTGGAATTTCTTGCGTAATGGAAAATAAGAAGAAAAAAATCGTTACCGGAATTCCAGTCTTTGTGCTTACAGCTGTCATAACAACACAGCTTTTATCAAAAAAAGACATAGGCAACGAGCTGGTTAAAATGTCTGAAGAGATAAACAAGAACTGCCCTGTAATGGTTGATGAAGCTACCCGATTGGACAGTGTGTCTGTTGTCGATTCTAAATCAGTGCAATATAATTATTCCGTCATGACAATAAACAAAGATTCTTTGACGGTTGATTTGGAAGAAGTTAAGGCTTTTTTGAAAAATAACTCTCAAAGCAATCTTGACACAATAAAGCAGATGGAATTATATAGAGAAAAGAAAATTCCTCTAAATTATCATTATAATGATAAAAACGGAAAATATCTTTTAGATTTTACCATCGTATACCAAAAAGACAAATAAATTGAAAAAAATACTTGTAACGGGAGGATTAGGATTCATAGGTTCGCATACTGTTGTCGAATTGCAAAATGAAGGCTTTGAAGTTGTAATCATTGATAATCTGTTGAACGCAGAAGAAAAAGTGATATACGGAATTGAAGCTATCACAGGAAAGAAACCGGTTTTTGAAAATCTTGATTTGAGAGAAAAAGAACCTGTAAAAGCTTTTTTTAAAAAACACAGTGATATTGCCGGAGTGATTCATTTTGCAGCTTCAAAAGCGGTAGGCGAGAGTGTGGAAAACCCACTGCTCTATTATGAAAATAATATCAATGCTTTGGTTTATATATTGCAGGAATTGCAGTCAAAGACAGCGGCCAATTTTATTTTTAGTTCTTCTTGTACGGTATACGGACAGGCAGAAAAAATGCCCATAACAGAAAATGCGTCTGTACAACCGGCGGCTTCTCCTTATGGAAACACAAAACAGATTGGTGAAGAAATGATTCAGGATGTAGCCAAAGTATCAAATATCAATGCGATTCTTTTACGCTATTTCAACCCAATTGGGGCACACCCTTCTGCTGAAATAGGAGAGCTTCCTATTGGAGTGCCACAAAATCTGGTGCCTTTTATTACCCAGACGGGCATTGGATTGAGAAAAGAACTTTCCGTTTTCGGATCCGATTATCCAACTCCTGATGGTACCTGCATCCGCGATTATATTCATGTTGTAGACTTGGCAAAAGCCCACGTTGTTGCTTTAAAAAGACTGATCGAAAAGAAAAACGAAACTGCTGTTGAGGTTTTCAATGTTGGAACAGGAAAAGGTAGCAGTGTTTTGGAGGTTATCCAATCTTTTGAAAAAGTGAGTGGACAAAAATTGCCATATAAGCTAGTAGCAAGACGTGAAGGCGATGTAGTAGAAGCCTATGCAGATACTCAAAAAGCAAATAAGGTACTTGGCTGGAAAGCAAAATCAACTTTGGATGAAGCTGTCGAAAGCGCCTGGAAATGGGAAAAGAAAATCAGAAGTTAGATTAGATAAAGACAATAAAAAAATCCCGCATTTAATGTGGGATTTTTTTATGCAATACTATTTAGATTAAGCAGAAAAAGTAGCTGCTTCTTTATCAATTTTGTTGACCAATCCGATCAATACTTTTCCAGGGCCTACTTCTGTAAAAGAAGTTGCACCATCTTTAATCATTTGCTGTACAGATTGCGTCCATTTTACCGGAGCCGTCAATTGCGTGATAAGATTTTTCTTGATTTCATTTGGATCAGAAACTGCGCTTGCAGGTACATTCTGGTATACAGGACAAATTGGTTGTGAAAAGACAGTGCTTTCAATAGCGGCAGCTAATTCTTC
The DNA here is from genome assembly GCA_964518395.1 of uncultured Flavobacterium sp. Taxonomy (GTDB): domain Bacteria; phylum Bacteroidota; class Bacteroidia; order Flavobacteriales; family Flavobacteriaceae; genus Flavobacterium. The sequence goes on along the minus strand of CAZFGA010000039.1, from coordinate 12,458 downwards.
TCTGGCAGGCTCCATCATTGGAGAATGGAAAGCGCCTCCAACCGGAAGAATTAAAGCACGTTTTGCTCCGGCAGCTTTCATGGCTTCGCAAGCTTTTTCAACAGCTGTTGTTTCGCCTGAAATTACTAGCTGTCCCGGACAGTTATAATTAGCAGCAACTACAATGCCGTCAATAGAAGCGCAAACTTCTTCAACAATATGGTCTTCAAGTCCTAAAACGGCTGCCATTGTAGAAGGAGTAATTTCGCAAGCTTTCTGCATTGCCATAGCTCTTTGAGAAACCAATTTCAGTCCGTCTTCAAAAGATAAGGTACCATTGGCAACCAAGGCAGAAAATTCACCCAAAGAATGACCGGCAACCATTTCCGGTTTGAAATTATCGCCTAATGTTTTGGCAAGAATAACAGAATGCAGGAAAACTGCTGGTTGGGTTACTTTGGTTTCTTTCAGCTGTTCGGCTGTTCCTTCAAACATGATATCTGTGATTCGGAAGCCTAAAATTGCATTAGCTCTTTCGAATAATTCTTTTGCTAGTTCTGATTGTTCGTAAAGGTCTTTCCCCATTCCTGTGAATTGGGCTCCCTGACCTGGAAATACGTATGCCTTCATTTGTTCTGGTTTTGTTTATGCCGCAAAAATACTATTTATTCTTAATATCGTATTGATTTATCTTAATGTCAAAATATTGGGTGTCATACATGGGAGTCATAGAAAAAAAGAATTTTTTTCGTGCCGCTGCTTCAGTAGGCAAGGTGACACAGTGCAAGTCTTTTTCCAAGATTTTCCAGATCATTTCGGTACAGAAAAATTTTGAATCATCATCAAAATCTCCTTTATGGTCGAAAGGAATATGCATGGCAAGGTATTTTTGCGCCAATTGTGAAATTTGCATTCCCATATCTTTATTGCAGTTTTTGGCTCGCGTAATAATGATTTTGTTTGGGAAAGAATATTTTAAAAATTCTTTGAGGGGCTGAAGTTGTAATCCATCGACGTCGGTTACGTCTGATGATAAAGAATGTACGACATATAGGGAGTCGTTGCGTTTTATTAGAATACCCGCATGCGTAACATCGATGGGGCCTGAATTGAGTTCTTTGGAGATATAATTGCTAAAAAAACCAAAGCCTCTGCGGAGAATGAAGTCACCTTCTTCAATTTTCGAAAGCTCTTCTTCCGAAAGCCGTGTTATGGCTTCATTTTTTATAATGTCTTTCTGTTCCGATTTTTTGTCAAAATAAAAAAACAGCTTGTAGGCAACAATTCCTAAAATAAAAAGCATTGCCATGTAAAAAATAAATTTCTTCATTATAGCAATGCTTTTATAAATGTTAGGGTTTAGTTATTCTGCAGTTTCTGTTGAATCAGCAGGAACAACTGGAGCGTCAGTAGGAGCTGCTAAAGAATCAGTAGCTTCCATGTCAGCGCCTGGAGCTTTAGCACCTTCTTTATTAGCATTTTCCTTATCGATAGTTACTTTCCATTTTCCATCAACTTTTACCAAGTTAAGAGTTTGTTCAGCAGCATTTGGTGCTTTACCTCCAACAGTTTTGTATTTTACGGTAGCCTTATCGTCTTTAACTTCAGAAGAAATAATTTCAACTTTTGCATCGTTGTTCTTTAATTCATCTTTTTTAGCGCCAGCTGCCATAGATTCCATCATTCCGATTAAAGAAGCTGTCTGCTCGTCACAGTATTCTTTTGCTTCTTTAAACTCTCCTTTGTTAACGTGGTTTAGGAATTTTTCCGCTACCGCTTCAGGATTGCCGTCGTTAGAACATGAAACAAAAAAACTGAAGGATAAGAATCCTAAGATTAAGAATGCTTTGCCAGCAATACTTCTGAAAGTGTTTGTCTTCATAAATTGTTTTGTTAGATTTATGTAAAAGTAAAATTTTTTCAGAGATAACAAGTAAAGTATGCATAAATGTTTTTGTATTTACTAAAAAACCGACCTTAAACAAGGTCGGTTTTAGAAAAAGGGATTAAACTTACAGTACAAAATACGAATTTTTAACCGGTTGGATATGATGGAGTTCAACTTCCGGTTTTTTGACCGGAGCTTCAAATTCATCGCGGAATTCATTTACCATCTGAACCAGATTGTTTTCAATTGTACTTGAAATAGCTGTCATCGGCGTATCTGTTGGTCGGTTTTCAAACGGATCTTGCAGATGGATAGCCATCTTTTCGATCAGGAAGAATGCCGCACCAATGGTTGTAACCAACGGAATCTGCAGCCAGCCTAATAAATCGGTCAAGCCAAAAGGCAAGAGAATGATAAAAAGGCATAGCGTAAAGCGGATGTACATGCTATAAGTTGTTGGGAAGATGGTGTTTTTAATTCTTTCACACTTTCCCATAGAATCACACAGTCTTGTTAACGTATTGTCAATTTCTACTTGCTGATACGTGTTTATCTTGCCTTGTTCGTTTGCTTTTTTCAGGTCTTTAGAATGCAATAGCAATATGGCATTAGGAACATGCTTGTGCTTTTTGATATATCTAAAATCTTCTTCACTTAAGATTTGTTTTACCGCTTTTAAAGGATCTTTTCCTCTAAGCGATTGGCTAAGGCTATAACACCATGCTGCCTGTCTTTTTGCAAAATTTTCTTTGAAGTCATTCGCTTCTACCGAAAAATCTGGATCTTTATAGAAAGCGATAACCTGCCTGATCAAGGTTCTGGAGTCGTTTACGATAGCACCCCAAATGATTCTCGCTTCCCACCAGCGGTCATATGCCTGATTGGATTTAAAAGCCAACAGAAGGGATATGATGGTTCCGATTATTGTTGGAATAGCAATTGGAATGTTTATGGCATTAGTTCCGTAATAGTACAGGAAAATTTCAAAGGAGATAACGTATAGAATGACTAAGAAAAGCTCGACTCTGATCTTTCCCAGTACATATTTCATTGGTATTTTCTTTTTTAGTAGCATATAAATGTATTTTGTTTCTTAATAATTTTTCCATGGCCAGCGGATCTATACAATTTCCTCGTATAAAGACAATATGGGCAGGCCAAAGCTTTCATTAATACAGAAGTCTTTGTTTTTCAGTTTGATTTTTTTAGGTTTTCTTGTTTCAATCAGAAGATTGATATTGTTTTTTGTAATGGCTTCTGTAAGCAATGGTTGGATTTCTTCAGGTTTCTGATCGCTGAAAATTTTTGCCTGGCTTACAATCCTGAAATCAAAATGATTCTGGATGAGTTCTTGCAGGTCTTCAACATGCAGCCTTGATTTTGTTTGTTCCAGATATAGTGCTTTGCTTAAGTCCTGTTCTTCAAAATTCGGGCTCAGGTGCAGTATCGGGCATTTGCAATTGGAAAGAATCTGCAGGAATTGATTGTGTATTCTTCTTTCGGTGTTTTTATAGGAAGGTGTAAGGATGGTCAACTCGATGTTGAGATGCTCCATCAGATTTTTCATTACCGGTGCAGAAATTCCATATTGATTGTGTATTTTTAGCGTGCAGTTTTGTGTGGCAGCAATCAAATCGCGACAGTCGTCCAAGATGCTTTTTTGGGAAACACTCATATCGCTTTTGATGTTTCTTAAAAAAGTAGCAGAAGAATAGGTGTCCGGAATTTCACTGATTAATGCTAAAAATATTGTAGAGCTTTTTCCCTTTGATTGCTGGATAGCAACTTTGATGGCATTAATTGTGTCTTGTTCTAATGTTGATGGTATTAATAGATTTTTCATATGTATAGCGTTTTAATTATACATACAAAATAACGGGGACGAAATTAGAGCGGACTTAGATTAAAATTAGAATTTCCTAAGATTTTACATTAGAATTTCTAATGTTGGTTTTATGGAAGGTGATATTAACTACGGTACCCTTTCCGGTTTCAGACTGGATGTGGAGTTCGCCATTGTGCATTCGGATAATTTTCATCGCCAATGGTAGTCCTAAACCATAACCATTGTATTTGGATGCTATCTTTCCTCTAAAGAAAGGCTCATATAAATAAGGAATATCTTCAGGGGGGATTCCAATACCGATATCGGTAATAGCAATCTTAATTTTTGATTTGTCAGCAGAAAGCGTTACAAATACCTCGTCATTATCCGAGTATTTTACGCCGTTTGAAATAATATTGTTTAGTGCCAATTCTAATAATGGCCTGTTGCAAGGAATAGTAAGTAATGATTCGTCCTCAGGAATGGCATTTAGTTTGATGTTGACACGATTGTTTGGAAATAAAGTATCGATTGAAGCTTTTGCTTCCAAAAGTAACTCGTCAATTCTGGCAATATCCAATACTTGTTTGGTTCCGTCATATCCGGTTTGGGTCAGTTTTAGCAAGCTCTCAGTCAGATTCCCCAGTTTGGTAGCCTGACGATTTATATTTTCTAAGGAACTAACATATTCTTCAACTTCCCTTTCCTTTAATAGCATAATCTCGGTTTCGGCTATAATGGTAGTAATAGGCGTTTTGAGTTCGTGCGAAGCGTTGTTGATGAAATTTGCCTGTATTTCAAAAGAAGTTTCCAGACGATCCAGCATATCATTAAAAGTCTTTGTAAGATCGGATATTTCGTCATTTCCTTCAACATCTGCCAATCTGTTGTGAAGGTTCGAAGCACTGATTCTTTTAACTTCTTTGGTGATTCGGGCCATGGGGTCAATAACACGGCGAGCCAAAAACTTTCCGAAGAAGAAAGCCAAAATTAGGAATCCGATTCCCCCGAGTACTAAAATCTGTACCATATATATGGCGCTTGTATATCCCCGGCGGTCCTTAGCGGTGACAATTACCATATATTTTTGTCCTGATTCCTTAAAAATCTGGCCATAATAATAACTGTAATTTTCTTCAATCCAGCTGGACCCGGTTTTCATTACATTGGCATAAAATTCTGGAGGAAGATGCAAATCAGTGTTGTACTCAAAAGTATTTTCTCCGTTTACTTTTAAGACGAAGTCTTTTTCTTCAACCAGCTCTTCAAGCCCTTCTTTTTTGAATTCCTGGAAATAGCGTGTCTTGCGAAGATCATTTTGATAATAGATTGAAGAGGCAATTTTTGCACGATCCTGAAGTCTTTTCAGAAAATAATATTCGTTATTCTGTTTGAACAGAAAAAAAACCACTAGGCTCAAAAGCAACGTGCTTAAGCACGAGAGCGCTATATAAGTAACGGTAATTTTTTTTCGTATCTGCATCAGGATTGAGGTTTGATTACATATCCAAGACCTTTAATAGTATGGATTAGTTTGTTTTGGTAGGGTTTGTCTATTTTGTTTCTCAGATAATTGATATACACATCCACGACATTCGTATTCATGTCAAAATTAATGTCCCATACATTGTCCAGGATTTTTTCACGAGACAGGATGATTTCTGTGTTTTTCGCCAAATAATATAATAACTTAAATTCTTTAGCCGTTAGTTGTATTACTTCTCCGTTTCGTTTTACGGTTTTTGATCGTGAATCGATTTCCAGATCATCAATCTGAATTTTGTCGTTAGGTTTATGATCCTGATTCGATCTTCTGGCCAGGGCACTTATGCGGGCTTCCAATTCTGAAAATTTGAAAGGTTTTGCCAGATAATCATCGGCGCCGGCATTTAATCCTGTTACGATATTTTCTGTAGTTCCCAATGCAGTCAATAAAAGAATCGGGACAAAATTTTTAGAGGCTCTAAGACGCCTGCAGATTTCAATTCCATTAATATCGGGCAACATAATGTCGAGTACAATTACATCGAAATTATGGTTTTGTATCATTTCGAGAGCAGTAGTACCGTCAAGAGCAACGCTTACTTCATTGTTTTTTTCGGAAAGTCCTTTTCGAATAATCGATAAAAGATTGGGTTCGTCTTCAACAACAAGTAGCTTCATACATAAGGGGTTTAGTACTCAAACAAAAATAGAGATTGAAAAGTTAAAATTTTGTAAAACGAAAATTTCAATCGATGTTTTTGCGAAAATTCCAAGAAAAAGGTCGGATTGATGAGGTATGCGGAATTATGATGGATTATTTTGATAAAAACTCAAAGCTCCTGAAGGGCACTTCTTTACCGCATCAATAATTTTATCACTTGACGAACCCTTAATGTTAATCCAAGGCCGCATTTTAGGCTGAAAAACCTGCGGATTGTTTTTGACACAATTGGCCGAATGTATGCATTTTTCCGCTTGCCAGACTACCGTTACTTCTCCATTCGAATATTCTTTTTTATCTTCCATTGCTCCCTTATTTTAAAAGTTAGTATCCAGTATGTTATAAAGGTAAAAAAAACTTTATGAAATTTTCAAAATAATCTGTTTCATGAGAGGTGTAACATTTTTGCTGTTAGCAGACTTATAGGGAAACCAAATAAAATATCACCATGAAAAAAACTATTCTGATTGTAGTACTGCTTTTAATTGGCTACTTTTTGTTTTATAGCATATTGCCTGTTATCAGTTATGGCTTTGTAGGCCTGCCGCTGATATTGCTATTCCTTGCATTCATGGCAATTGTTGTTTTCTCAAAAATTGAAGTAACGGCAAAAGCAAGAAAACTGAATATTTTTTCAAAAACGAATAAAGTTCTGTTTTTCTTGTCTTTCGGACTTTTGCTATATGTATTGGTTTTGCCGCTTTGTACTTCGCTTCCCATGTTTAGAAGTGCTGCTTATCAAAAACTAATTGGAAAGATTGAAGATGGTGATGATCTTAAAAATCATATAGCACCAATTTCTTTAGATAAGATTAGGGTGGTTGATGAAGAACTTGCGATGCTTTTAGGTGAAAAGATTATAGGTTCGCAACCATCACTAGGTAGCCAGACAGAAATAGGGGAGTTCACCATACAAAAAGTAAATGACGAATTGTATTGGGTAGCACCATTACTGCACACGGGTTTTTTCAAATGGTATAATAATTCTGAAGGAACTCCGGGTTATGTAATGGTTTCGGCTACCAATGAAAGAGATGTCAAGTTAATCCAGAATGTTAATGGAAAAGCGCTTAAGATTAAATACCAGCCGGCAGCTTTTTTTGGCTCAAGGATTGACAGGCATGTTTATTTCAACGGATATGCGACAGTAGGCTTAGAAGATTTTAATTTCGAGATTGATGATGCGGGAAATCCATATTGGGTGGTGACCAAATACAAAAAGACGATAGGTTTTGCAGGAAATAATGCCACAGGTGTTTTAACGGTAGATGCTCAGACTGGCGAAATAAAAGAATATGACATTAACAACACACCGTTATGGGTGGACCGAATCCAACCGATAAGTTTTATTGAAGAACAGCTTAATGATTGGGGTGAGTATGTACACGGTTATTGGAATTTTTCGAATGAAAATAAGTTGCAGACAACCGAAGGGTTAACTCTGGTTTATGGCGAGAATCACAAATCATATTGGTATACCGGTTTGTCATCTGTTGGTAAAGAAGAATCAACTGTAGGATTTGTATTGGTTGATACGCGAACTAAAGAAACAACCTATTATAAGCAAAGTGGAGCTACAGAATTCGCTGCACAAAGCTCGGCTGAAGGTAAAGTTCAGGAAAAAGGGTATCATGCTTCTTTGCCAATTCCATATGTAATCAATAATATCCCGACCTATGTCATGACACTTAAAGATGATGGAGGTCTGGTAAAAATGTTTGCGATGGTTTCTATAAGCGACTATACAATTGTTGGTGTAGGAAATACCATGAGGGAAACATTAATGGCATACAAGAATGTTTACAACATGGCGGATAACGGTATAAATCCGGAAAGCGTTACCAGCAAAAAAAGTATAAAATCGGTAGTGACGAGAATCAGTAGCGATGTCAAAAACGGAAATAGTTTCTATTATTTTACCGTAAAAGATTACCCTAATATTTTTGTAGGGTCGTCGCAATTATCGAATGAACTTCCTGTAACTGTCGTAGGAGATTCAATTGCAATTTCTTTCGATGTGGATTTAGAAGAGGTGATCGATGTTTCAAGTTTTGAAAACAAGAATATCGGAAAGAATAAATAAAAAAAGCGCCTGATTCAGGCGCTTTTTTTAATACTATAATTATTTGTTTTCAGGAAGCAATTTGAATGAAGTTGCTACAAAACGATTATTTTTGACTTCGCCTGTAACTTCTGCCTTTCTGATTTTAGAGCAGAAACCATCGTTAGCATGCGAGTCGCCATGATCATCAATTCCGGTACCATCAACGAAATAGGGTTTTCCGTCTATACGGACAGCAAGGTCACAGCCATGTCCTTTCATTCCAAATTTGCATTGTCCGCAGGATGCTTCGACTATTTGGGATTTTGACGCTGTCTTTTTTGGATTCGCCTGCTTATTGCCTGAGTTTTGCGCACTGGCAGCAAAAGATAAAAACAGGAATGCGATGGCAATGATATTTTTCATATTGTGATTATTTTACGGTTACTAGTTTGGCTGCATTTTTAGCCCTTTCTACTACTTCTTCTACCGGAACGTCAAGAGAATCGCTGGTCAGGGCTACTGCCATTCTGCGATAAGGCCTTGTTGTTGGTTTGCCGAAAATCCTGAAGTCGGTTTTGGCAAGTCCGGCAATTTTTTCAATACCTTCATAAGCCGGATTCGATGAGTTTTCTGAAGCAAGAATTACGGCACTTGCTCCGGTTTTTTCAAGTTTTATTTCAAAAATAGGCAGGCTCAAAATGGCCCTGAGGTGCAACTCAAATTCGTTAAAGTTTTGAGTGCCGGCCAAAGTTACCATTCCCGTGTCGTGAGGTCTTGGAGATAATTCGGAGAAATACACGCCATCATCTGCAAGGAAAAATTCCACACCAAAAAGACCTGCGCCGCCCAAGGCTTCCGTTACTTTTTCGGCCATGTCTTGTGCTTCAAATAAATCTTTATCTGAAATTCGTGCCGGCTGCCAGCTTTCCTGATAGTCGCCACGTTCCTGTCTGTGTCCTATAGGAGCACAGAAAAGTGTTGGGTTATTGTTTTGGGTAATGGTTAGCAACGTAATTTCAGAATTGAATTTTACAAAAGCTTCCACAATAACCTCTACAACATCACCTCTTGAGCCTTCTACTGCATAATTCAATGCTTTTTCAATATCTTCAGGAGATTTTATGGTTGATTGACCTTTTCCGGAAGATGACATCAAAGGTTTTACTACGCAAGGAATTCCGATTTCTTCAACAGCTCTATGCAATTGCTCCGAAGAAGTTGCATATCTGTAATTTGCAGTCTTCAAGCCCAGATCTTTTGCGGCCAAATCACGTATGGCTTTTCGGTTCATTGTGAAGTTTGCCGCTTTTGCAGAAGGGACTACTGTATATCCTTGTTTTTCGTAATCGTAAAAACGTTCAGTACGAATAGCTTCAATTTCAGGAACTATAAAATCAGGTTGATGTTTGGCTACAATCTGATCCAAAGCTTCTCCGTCAAGCATGTTGATGACTTCAAATCCATGAGCTACCTGCATGGCGGGAGCATTTTCATAGCTGTCGACAGCAATTACGATTTGTCCAATGCGTTGAGCAGCAATTGTAAATTCTTTTCCTAATTCTCCGGAACCGAGTAATAGTATTTTTGACATTTAGTATCGTTTTTAATAACCCTTTTAGGGTTGACAACCCTGAAAGGGTAGTGGAAAAATATAAAATAAAAAAGCCCCAAGTTTCCTCAGGGCGTATTTGTTTAAGCTAAAACTTCTTTGATTCTTCGTAAGGCTTCTCTCAGTAGCTCTTCGCTGGTAGCGTAAGATAAGCGGATGCAGTTTGGATTTCCAAAGGCATCTCCGGTTACTGTAGCTACATTGGCTTCTGCTAAAAGGTACATAGAAAAGTCGTCTGCATTTTTGATTTCGGTTCCGCGCAACGTTTTTCCAAAAAAGGAAGAAACATCCGGGAAAACATAAAAAGCGCCTTCAGGGACGTTTAGTTTTAAGCCAGGGATTTCCTTAATCAATCCTACAACTAAATTCCTGCGGTTTTTAAAAGCAGCGACCATTTCATTTAGTACGCTTGGATCTGCATCAACAGCCGTAATTGTTGCTCTTTGTGCTATAGAGTTCGCACCACTGGTTACTTGCCCTTGCATTTTTGTACAGGCCTTTGCAATAAATTCCGGAGCCCCAATATATCCGATTCTCCATCCTGTCATGGCAAATGCTTTTGCCACACCATTCACAGTTACCGTTCTGTCAAACATTCCCGGAATAGAAGCAATGCTGCAGAATGTTCCTGAAAAGTTGATGTGCTCGTAGATTTCATCAGCTACTACAAAAATATTAGGATATTTTTCCAATACTTTAGCCAGGGCTGTCATCTCTTCACGGCTGTAGACAGAACCGCTAGGATTACATGGCGAGCTGTACCATATCATTTTTGTTTTTGGCGTGATTGCTTTTTCAAGCTGTTCCGGCGTAATCTTGAAATCACTTTCTACTGTTGTTGGTACTTCTACCGGAATACCGCCCGACATCTTGATGATTTCGTAATAGCTTACCCAGTAAGGCGCAGGAAGAATTACCTCGTCGCCATCATTCAGCATTACTTGCGCAACGTTGTATAGGGATTGTTTAGCACCTGTCGAAACAACAATGTTAGCAGGCGTATAGTCAAGGTTATTGTCTCTTTTGAATTTTCTGCATATCGCTTCTTTCAGATCAGCATAACCGTCTACAGGTGTGTAAGTGCTGTAGTTTTCGTCGATTGCTTTTTTTGCCGCTTCTTTGATGAAGTCGGGCGTATTAAAATCAGGTTCGCCCAAACTCAAGCTGATAATGTCTTTTCCTTGTGCTTTTAATTCTCTTGCCAATGCTGCCATTGCCAAAGTCTGCGAAGTTGATAATCTGTTGATTCTATCCGATAAATGATTCATGGAAAACGTATTGTTTATATTATAGTCAATTATGCCATTGCCGGGTTTTGTCCTAATTCTTTCAGGTGTTTGAAATGAGCTATGACAGCACCTCGCATGGTTTTGAATTCATGGTAAGGCAAATTACATTCTTTTGCTGTCTGTTTTACGATTTCTGCAATTTTTCCGTAGTGCACATGGCTGATATGTGGAAAAATATGATGCTCAATTTGGTGGTTTAATCCTCCTGTAAACCAGTTAACAATTCTGTTTTTTGGTGCAAAATTAGCAGTGGTATACAATTGGTGGATAGCCCAGGTGTTTTCAATTTCTCCTTCTTCATTAGGAATAGGATTAGCAGTTTCTTCCACAACGTGAGCTAATTGGAAAATAATACTCAAGATCAATCCGGCAGTGTAGTGCATTACTAAAAAGCCTAATACTACTTTCCACCATGTGATTCCCAAAATCATTGGAAGAACAAGCCAGATTGAGATATAAATGATTTTTGTGATGACCAAAACTGTCCATAATTTAGCAGGGTTTTGCGGTTCTCCATACGATAGTTTTCTTTTCAAATAGCTTCTCATCTGTTTGAAATCGGTTGTAATCGCCCAGTTAAAAGTCAATAATCCATATAAAAATACAGAGTAGTAATGTTGGAATTTGTGGAATTTATACCATTTTGCTTCTTGCGTAAATCGGATAATTCTTCCTGCATCAAGATCTTCATCATGTCCGTGAATGTTGGTATACGTATGGTGCAGAACATTATGCTGTACTTGCCAATTATAGACGTTACCGGCTAAAATGTAAATACTACCTCCCATGAATTTGTTCAGCCAGGATTTGTTGGAATAGGAACCGTGATTTCCGTCGTGCATGACGTTCATTCCAACACCAGCCATCCCAATTCCAATTACGATTGACAAAAGGAGCATGACCCAAAAAGGCATGTCTAAAGTCAAGATAAGGAAATAGGGAGTAAGGAAAATCGTAAACATGACAATTGCCTTTAGGTGCAGTTTCCAGTTTCCGGTTTTCTTTATATTATTTTCCTTGAAATAATTGTTGACGCGCGTATTCAGAGTTCTGAAAAATTTCAAGCTGTCTTGTTTGGAAAACGTTGGAATTGTGGTATTCATATGTAATTTATAATTAATCAAAATAAGTTTTCAAAGGTAAAGATTCTTGCTTATGTAAACGGATAAAAACCTAAAAAATTTCAATTTGAAAATGTTTACTTTTGTGAAAATTTTTAAAATGGAAGAAATTCTAAAATATTTCCCTAATCTGTCTGATATTCAGAAACAGCAGTTTCAAAAATTAGAGGGACTTTATCACGATTGGAATTCGAAAATCAACGTTATTTCACGTAAAGATATTGATGAATTGTATACAAAGCACGTGTTGCATTCTTTGGCGATTGCAAAAATTCAAGAGTTTGAATCGGGGACTTCGGTTCTGGATGTTGGAACTGGCGGTGGTTTTCCTGGGATTCCATTGGCTATCCTTTTCCCGGAAACCCGATTTTATTTGATTGATGTTATTGGGAAAAAAATAAAAGTTGTCCAGGCTGTTGCTGAAGCTTTAGAATTGAAAAATGTAAAAGCGGAGCAAATCCGAGCTGAAAATGTCAAGGGCGATTTTGACTTTATCG
>CAZFGA010000038.1:0-35529 GCA_964518395.1 uncultured Flavobacterium sp. | reverse complement strand
CGCAGAATATTACGGTTCAATTGGATATCAACGGACAGGTTACAATCACACCTGCACAGATTAACAATGGTTCGACAGACAATTGTGGTATCGCAAGCTACACGCTTGACAAAACCGACTTCTCTTGTTCAAATGTTGGCAACAACACGGTAATCTTAACCGTAACTGATGTTAACGGAAACGTTGCTTCTCAAACGGCAATAGTAACGGTTCAGGATGCAATGGCTCCTTTTGCAATCACGCAAGATGTGACTGTTTCTCTAGATGCTGATGGAATGGCCTATATCACGGTTGCAGAAATCAACAATGGTTCATCAGACAACTGCGGCATTGCTTCTATTACGTTAAACCAGACAGCATTCAATTGTGGCGAGACCGGAACTAATTTCGTGACTATGACAGTTACGGATATTCATGGAAATGTTTCAGCAGCAGAAGCTGTGGTAACCGTTATCAACACATTTGGAGATAATGATGGCGATGGAATCCCTGACAATTGTGATCCGGATGATGATAATGACGGTATAGAAGACACTATTGACAACTGTCCGTTTACCTACAATCCAGATCAAAAAGATACTGACAATGACGGATTGGGCGATGCTTGTGACGACGATTATGACAACGACGGTGTTCCGAACGACATAGATAATTGTCCGTTTACTTACAACCCGGGTCAGGAAGATATCGACAAAGACGGAATTGGAGACGTTTGCGACTTGACAGAAATCAACATTTCTCAAGCGTTCACGCCAAACAACGACGGAATCAACGATACGTGGCAGATTATCAACATCACCAACTATCCAAATTCTGTGGTAAAAGTGTTTAACCGTTGGGGATCTGAAGTATTCAGTGCCAAAGGATACAAAAATGATTGGAATGGTCATTATAAAGGTTCTAGCAACCCATTGCCTGAATCCTCATACTATTACCAAATTGATTTAGGAAACGGGACTCCTGTTTATGAAGGATGGATTTACCTAACCCGATAATCAGCAACAAATAAAAATGACAATCATTATGAAAACACTCAATAAATTAAGCACTGTACTGTTATTTTTCTTTGCTGCTTATGTATATGGGCAACAGGAAACGAGCTTTACATTTTACAGAAATAATATGAACATCATCAACCCTGCTTATGCAGGGGCTGATGGTGAAACCATAATCTCAAGCAACTTTAAGACGCAATGGGCAGGAGTAAAAGATGCTCCTGAAACCCAGGCTGTGTCTTTCGGGACGCCAACAGGGAAAAAATTAGGAATCGGGCTTTCGATTATCAACGATAAGACATTCGTTGAAAAACAGACTTCGGTTTTTGCAGACTTTTCTTATCTGGTTCCTTTAAATGAAACTCTTGACCTGTACCTGGGAGTTAAGGCGGGCGGAAATTTTTACGATGTAAACGTGAACGGATTACAAACTTACAATGTAGAATCTGACCCGTCTTTGGTAAACATCAACCGATTCAACCCTAATTTTGGTATTGGAGCTTATTTAAAGCACAAGAAATTTTATGTTTCGCTTTCTACTCCAAAAATGCTAAGCACGCAACGTGCCAAAAATGAAGATGGAGTTGCAACAGTTGCTTCAGACAGACCGCATATTTACCTAAGCGGTGGTTATGATATCAAGCTGAATGAAGACTTTATGTTGAAGCCTTCTACCCTGTTACGTTATGTAAACGGTGCGCCGGTTTCTATGGACCTTACGGGTGTTGTGAGCTACAAACAGCAGTTCGGGCTTGGAGTTGCCTATAGAACTGACAAGGCAATCAACGGATTGGCAACGATAAAGGTTAACAATTGGTTTGATTTCGGGTATGCCTATGAGCATTCTTTACGAGATGAAATTGCAAGCGCAACCAGCGGAACGCATGAGTTTTACTTAAGATTCAACCTTACGCCAAAAGCAAATTAAGAGTTGGATTCAATCAACTAAAAAGCGGGGACAATGTCCCCGCTTTTTTATTTATATTCTTTATGATTCCCAGAAATTTCACATCAAATATATTTGGCTTATGCTTTGCGGCTCTGCACCTTTGCGTGATATAATGGCTCGAAGGCGCAGAGCCGCAAAGATTTTTTATCTTTAAACCGTATCAATAAAATTCTTTTCCGTCCTGTTAAAAACGATAAGACCCAATAAAAAGATAACAATTGAAAATACTACAGAATAGACCAGTCCAAATGTTGTAAACTCACCTTTGCCCAGATAAGAATATTTGAAAAACTCAAAAATGCTTGTCAGTGGATTCAGATACACCAGATTTTCATAACCATAAGGCTTTAATTTTTTCACTACCAAAGAAGTAGGATAAACCACCGGAGTAAGATACATATAAAGTTGTACGCCAAAACCAATTAAAAAAGTGAGGTCCCTGTATTTTGTCGTCATAGAAGAAATAATCATTCCAAAGCCAAGTGAAATCAAGGCCATCAGAAGTAACAAAATCGGTGTGAATACAATTTCCCAATTCGGCATGACTGCTTTGCCTTGCATGATAAAATAAGCCATCATGCAAATAAAAAACAGAAACTGTATACCAAACTTTAAAAGATTGGATATGGTAATGGATATGGGCATGATAACCCTTGGAAAATAGACCTTACCAAAAATATTCTGGTTGGTTTTAAAAGTATCTGAAGTCGACTTGAAACAATCTGAAAAATAAAACCAAAGCGTATTTCCAGCCAATGCAAACAAGAAATAGTTTATCCCATCAGATTCGATCTGGGCTATTTTATTAAAAATCACAAACTGTATAATAGAAGTCAGCAAAGGCTGAATTAAAAACCATAACGGTCCCAATACTGTCTGTTTATAATAAGTGACGATGTCGCGCTTGACAAAAAGCATCAGCAAATCACGATACCTCCATATTTCTTCAAAATTAAAGGCTACCAGCTTTCTTTTAGGAGATATTTCATAAAGCCATTGCTGGTTATCGAGGCTGTTTTCTGTTTGTCCTGCTATTTTTTCAGCCATTTCTTTAAAAGTCTTTTAAAACCATTTTCTGATTCGCCTTCATCATGATAACCATTACTGTAGTCTCCATAACCATATCCGTAGCCATAGCCATATCTGGCTTTGCTCTCGTAACCGTTAAACACAATGCTTATGTTGGTCAACTCACCTCTCTTATGCTTGTCATTTACCAAAGCCAGCATTCCTTTTTTGGTAACATTCTGGCGAACAACATAAAGCGTAGCATCGCAAAACTGTGCCAATTCCAAGGCATCAGAAACCAATCCTACCGGTGGTGTGTCTAAGATGATATAATCATATTTTCTTTTCAAATCATCCAGTAAGTCTTTCATGCTATCTCCAAGGATAAGCTCTGCCGGATTGGGTGGAATCGGACCTGAAGTAATAACATCCAGATGTTCTATTTTTGTTTTTTGAATGATTTCATCTGCCGTTTTCTGTCCGATCAGATAATTCACTACTCCAAAACTATTGTCAAGATCAAAATCGCCAAAAATTTTAGGCTTTCTTAAATCTAATCCTACAATTACGGTTTTCTTTTCGCTTAAGGCAAAAACTGTAGCAATGTTTATGGAACAGAATGTCTTTCCTTCACCACTGATTGACGATGTCAGCATCAGCGTCTTTGCTCCGGAAAGCTTTTGTTTTTTATACAAGAACTGAAGCGATGATCTAATAGCACGGAAAGATTCCGCCAATGCCGATTTTGGCTTTTCAAGTACGGCCAGATTGCTAGGGGTTTTCTTTTTCCCTATAACGCCCAGCAAAGGTATTTTGGTTAGTTTGGCAATGTCTTCTACCGTATTGATGCCATTATCCATAAACGTGATAATAAACACAACAACCAAAGGAATCATCATTCCCAGGAATAGGGCTAGCACATAATTTACACTGGTTTTCGGACCAATTAATCCGCCACCGGTATCTTTTGCCGAATCAATAAAATGAATATCGGAAAGGTTAGCTGCTTTAACAATGTTGGCTTCATTTCTTTTGGCAAGAAAAGTATTGAATATGCTTTCAGCCAAATCATATTTTCTGGTAATCTTCAATAAATCCTGCTGGTCATCCGGCAATCTCTTAATAGTGCTTTCTGCCTGACCCATTTTAGCATTAACCAACGCCAGGTCATTCTGAATAACCATTTTTGCCGCTGCTATATTTTCTAAAAGAACCTTTTTGACAGATTCCATTTCGTTATCAAAATCTCTGAAAAACCTATCATTTTTTACAGCGTATGCTTTTTCAGAACGTTGAATCGAAAGTGCTATTAATCTGGAAACATTACCTACAATATTCGGATCGTCAATTCCCGCAACAGCAGGTGCCGGTAATTTAGAATAATCGACACTGTTATTCAGATAAGAACGCAATGTATTGTAGTATGCTATTTTACGGTTAATTGCATCTTTTTCAATATCAAGTCCGGCTAATTTCTCAGAAATCTTTTCACCTCCGTCTTCCAGTTCAAGAACATTTTTGCCTCTGCGGAAATCCTTAAGTTGTCCTTCCGTTCCTTTTAGCTGATCTTCCATCTGGATGAGCGTACTGTCAATAAAAGCAATGGTGTTAATAGCAAATTGATTTTTGCTGTCCAACTGATTTTTCCTTAGTACCTGAACTGTAGTATTTAAATAGTCAACCATGCGGGCCTTATTGGTTCCCTGCATGGAAAGCTTTAATATAGAACTGCCCTTGCTGTCGCTGTCTACGCTAATGCCCTGATATTGGTTGACAACACTATTGAAATTGTCAAATCTCACAAAGTATTCTTTTCCTGCATAGGAACTGGCATCTGGCTTTAATTCCAACTTCCAGTTCAGATAAGGCAGTTTGACCTGTTCTCCTACCTTAAACTTTTTACTATAGTTTCCTATTGCAACGGCAATCTGGCTTTTACTGTCGTTATAATAATTGATAAGGCTTGCACTTTCGTTCTCAAAAGCAACCGATAGCTCATATTCGGAAGCATTCACGAATTTGATTTTTATCGGAATTCCCGAGAGCTGTCCTTTGGATTTGTCGATTACAACTTTAAACGGAGCTTCGCCATACGCATCAATCAGATTGTATTTTCCTTGCGTAAAATATTTAATATAATATTCCAGCTTGGCAACCACAATTTCATTGTGTGAACGCGATTTCAGTGTAGTTATGATTGTCTGCACCTTATCGGATGTGCCTCCCCAATTAAAGACAAGGCTGGTGTTTGAGGTAAAAAAAGGATTGCTTTCTTCCCGGATAGCGATAAGGCTCTCCATTCCGTAAATTTTCTCTTTA
Source organism: uncultured Flavobacterium sp. (assembly GCA_964518395.1). Classification (GTDB taxonomy): domain Bacteria; phylum Bacteroidota; class Bacteroidia; order Flavobacteriales; family Flavobacteriaceae; genus Flavobacterium. Next base: position 30,258 of record CAZFGA010000038.1, on the reverse strand, counting down.
CGTATGTTTACCTGATACGCTATGGCAAAACATATAATAAGGCTCGCCAAAAACCATTTCCAGTAACTCAATATTTTTATCAAGAAACCTTTGAAATCGAAATTGTTCTGATTTTCAAAAAATGAAAAGTCCTTCGGATCAAGCATGGTAGATTATCTATTAATGAGCACTATTGCTGTGGTAACAAGAGAAATCAGCGTAAGAACGGTTGCTAGCGATTGAATTCCCGTTGTTCCGGTTCCCCATGATTTTTGTTTTAAAGGCTTAACATAAATATAGTCGTTTGGCTGGATATAGTAATAAGGGGAATTTATGACATTTGCATCTGTCAGGTCTAGCGTATGCATTTCAGTTCCGTGAGGATATTGGCGGATAATGGTTACTTCTTTCCTGTTTCCTACCATGGTTATATCACCTGAATTCGCAAGGGCTTCCATGACGTTGGCTCTGTCCTGAAACAATACCTTTGTTCCCGGCGATGCGACTTCTCCATTTACGGTATAACGAAGACCAGTCAGTTTCACATTGACAAAAATATTAGCCTCTTTATGGAAATATTCGTCTAATAGTTGTTTTTCAATTTTAATCCTGATTTCTTCCAAGGTGAGGCCAACAACTTTGACTTCGCCAAGAACCGGAATCCTGATGTTTCCGTGGTCGTCGACAGAGTATCCATTAAAATATAAATTTTGTTCATTCAGGTTGTTTACATTCCCGTCAGTAGCATTGAACATTTCTACCAAAGCGGCATCCAAGGCTTTAATTTTAATACTTAAGATATCATTTGTTTGAACCCTATAAGGTTTTGCCACAACAGGGTTTACAGAAGAGGTAGTTTCAGAATTATTCTTGTTCTGAAGATATATCAAATCTTGGTTGGGCACACATGAGGTAAATATAATAGCTATTACTATTGCTATTGAAAGAAACGGGAGTGATTTCTTCATTATCAATTTTTTAGTAAACAAATATAGAGTTCTTCAATTAGAAAACTACAATAATCTATGTATTTTTAAACGAATTTTCAAATGGAACACGGTGTAGGATGCTCCTTCCAAGCGTGACTTCGTCAGCATATTCCAATTCATCGCCAACAGAAATTCCCCGTGCAATTGTAGAAGTTATTACATCACAGTCTTTAATCTGCTTGTAGATATAAAAATTAGTGGTATCGCCTTCCATAGTTGAACTCAGGGCAAAAATCAGTTCACGTATTTTTCCTGTTTTTACTTTTTCGACCAACGTAGGAATATTGAGCTGGCTTGGGCCAATGCCGTCAATTGGAGATATTTTCCCTCCCAGCACATGATAAATCCCTCTAAACTGGCCCGTGTTTTCGATAGCCATTACATCACGAATATCTTCCACAACGCAAATCAATTGATGATCCCGATTAGAATTCGAGCAGATTTCACAAATCGCAACGTCAGAAATATTGTGGCAGCTTTGGCAAAATTTAATTTCTTCGCGCATTGTTAAAAGTGCCTGAGACAACAAGCCTGTCTGTTCTTTTGGCTGTTTCAGCAAGTGCAATACCAGTCGCAATGCTGTACGCTTACCAATGCCCGGCAATTGGGACATTTCATAAACTGCCTTTTCTAAAAGTTTCGAAGAAAATTCCATAGAGTGCAAATATACTAAACGGAGATTGTTTTTAAACAGTGTCAAAAAACTGTTTTAAACAAAAAAACTTCCTGTTTCCAGAAAGCTTTTTTTGTTTTGTGCTGGCTATTTTATAGCTTTTGCAGACAGGGCTGCTTTTTTTATTTCGTCTTTGAATGTCTCTTTGGCCTTCAAATCATAACCGCCGGAAACCATAATCGTGTTCTGCTTATCGACTTTTACAACATAAATTTCCATAACGAGATCTTGTCCGTCATCATTCTTGATTAAAGCCGTCTGATAAAGAACTTCTTTCCCTTTTTCTTTCAACTCCCCTTTTTTTACATTGGTCAAATCCTTGTCTTCAGAGATGGCCTGCATTTCAGCTTTCGCATCCTCATAAGTCTGCGCCATCATGTTTGCCATAATAAAGGCGACAGGCTCTGTTGACATGTACATATTCCCTTCTGCCATTGGAAAAAGCGATTTATTGAAATTCATGTCAATCTTGACATCAGAAGCAGCATCTTCTTGGGCAAATCCTGCATAGGAAACTAAAAACAGGGCAATTGCAATAACGATTTTTCTCATCTAATTTTCTTTTTGATTTATTTCAAATTTAGAATAAAACTGCGATTAATTGCTATTTTTGAGTAAATTTTATTTGCTTTGCAATAAACTCAAACACAGATGCAGCCACTTACCATCCTTCTCATAATCATCATTTATTTCGGGATATTGATATTGATTTCCAACAGGGTCAGCAAAAAAGATTCGGGAAATGATGCTTTTTTTAAGGCAAATAAAAATTCCAAATGGTATCTGGTGGCTTTCGGTATGATTGGAACCGCACTGTCTGGCGTAACCTTCATATCTGTTCCGGGGCAAGTCGGTTCCCCTGATATACAGTTCAAATACTTTCAGTTTGTTTTAGGGAATGCAATTGGTTTTATACTTATAGCCAAAGTATTACTTCCATTGTATTACAGAATGAATCTGACCTCGATTTATGGCTATATTGAGCAACGCTTGGGGCATGTTTCTTATAAGACTGCGGCCTCGATATTCTTGATAAGCAGAACAATAGGCTCCGCAGCAAGGCTTTATCTTGTGGTTATCGTATTGCAACGTTATGTTTTTGATGCTTTTGGCGTTCCTTTCTGGGCTACAGTGTTGATTTCTTTAGGACTGATTTTTGCCTATACTTATCGTGGTGGACTCAAAACAATAATCATTACTGATACGCTACAAACATTGTTTCTGGTTTCTTCTGTTATTTTCACCATCTATTTTATTTGCAGCAGCCTGGATTACAATCTTCCAGAGGCTTTTGAGGCAGTAAAAAACAGCAATTATTCAAAAATATTTTTCTTTGAAGACTGGCTGAAAAGTAATTATTTCTGGAAACAGATTTTAGGAGGTATATTCGTAACCCTGGCTATGGTTGGGCTCGACCAGGACCTGATGCAGAAAAACCTGAGTTGCAAAAACATTGGCGAAGCCCAAAAGAACATGTTCACTTTTACAGGGATTTTTGTTGTTATCAATATCTTTTTCCTCAGTGTGGGAGCTTTGTTGTATATCTATGCGGAGAAAAACGGAATCAGCGTTCCTTTGGATGCCGTAACAGGAAAACCAAGAACCGACCTGCTTTTCCCTGAAATTGCCTTCAATTACCTGACATTAGTTCCAGCAATCGTATTCTTATTAGGACTAACGGCAGCAACATTTGCAACCACTGATTCGGCATTGACAGCACTCACTACTTCATTTTGCGTTGACTTTTTAGGCATGGATAAGGCAGAAAATGCTGCGAACCCGAATATGGTTCGTACCCGCCATCTTGTCCATATTGGATTTTCATTATTGATGTTTCTGGTGATTCTGGTGATTTATTTTTTAAACAGTGATGCGGTTGTAGGATTGATTTTTAAAGTCGCCGCCTACACTTATGGACCGCTTCTTGGGTTGTATTCTTTTGGATTATTTATGAAGACAAAAACCGTGAACGATCGATATGTTCCGATTGTATGCCTACTGGCACCTAGTATTACTTTTCTAATCAGTTCCTATTCTACCGAACTGTTTGGAAATTATCAGTTCGCTGAAGAATTGATTATAGTAAACGGAGGACTGACCTTTTTAGGATTATTGCTGATTAGTAAAAAAGCAACTACACAAACCCGATTCTAGCCAACAAGATATTGCCAAAAGCGAGGCAGAAGTAATTCTGTTGAACTTTTTTGCTATATTTGAACTTGAGGTATTTCTATTGAAGTTCCGTGGTAAAATGCCCGCCTTCGGCAATACCCAAAACGTTATGCGAGATTTCATAAAAAAGGCGACACTAAAGAAATTTAAAACAAATTTGGAAAATGCAACACAACACTACCTTAGTTCATACAAAAAAATAAATCCAAAATTAACGGATGAAGAACTTGATTTTGTTAAATCTAATATTTCAATTAAAAAACTTAAGAAAAAACAAATTCTTATCCGGGAAAACGAATTTCAAAATTCAATTGCTTTTATTTATTCCGGCTTGGTTCGTTCTTATTTTTTAGATGAAAACGGAAAAGAAATCAATAATGCTTTCTTTTCAGAAAATGAATTTGTTACCGATTATCTTGCATTCATAAAACAGAAAAGAACAAAATATACTTTTCAATGTTTGGAAGATTGTGTTCTTATCTCAATTCCCTATGAAACCGTTGAAGCCGCTTATGATAATTATAAAAATTTCGCAAATTTCGGTAGAAAAATTGCAGAGTGGGCTTTGGAAAATAGAACAAAAAAACACGAAAGCTTTCTTTTTGAAACTGCCGAAGAAAGATATTTGAGATTTATTACTGAAAATAAAAATATTTTGAACAGAATATCATCAACTCATCTTGCTTCTTATTTAGGAATTGAAAGACAATCCTTGAGTAGAATTCGTTCTAAAATTTTGTCACAAATGTGACATAAAAATAAATTGGAATGGTTTCATTTTACAAAATGAAAAAAACAGTTTTTTTAATAGTCAGCATTTTTACATATCAAATTTCGTTTGCTTGTTCCGCATTCTTTTTTAATGGCGAAAATAAAATTTTAGCAAAAAATTTTGATTGGGGTTCTGGTCAAGGATATTTAATCAAGAATAATCGTGGACAACAAAAATTTTCTTATGGTTTTAGAGGGAATAATGTGGCCGGTTGGACTTCGAAATTTGGATCCATAACTTTTAATCAAGTAGGGAAAGAATTTCCATATGGAGGAATTAATGAAAAAGGGCTTGTTGTTGAACAACTTTGGCTTGGAAACACGGAATATCAAGAAAATTCTAGTAAAACAATTTCTGAATTAGAATGGATTCAATACCAATTAGATAATTATGAAACTGTTGATGATGTTATCAAAAACATAAACAGCCTAACAATAAAACCAGTTGCAAAAATTCATTATTTTTTGGCTGATAGAAGTGGAGTTTCAGTGGTTATCGACTTTGTAAACGGGAAAGTAAAAATAGACCGTCAAGAAAATAAATTTCAAGTGATTACAAATGAATCTTCAGAAGATTCAAAAACGTATTTTGAACGAAACAAAAATATTGATCTCAACTCAAGAAACGCTTTTGATAGATATTGTATCTTACGAAACAACCTGAATATTGAAAACTTAAGTGTTTCAGAATCTTTTGAAAAACTTAAGTTAGTAAAAGAAGATGAGCCAAATTATAAATCTTATTGGAGTATTGTTTATGATATAAATAATTTGGAATTCAATTTTAAATCAGTTGACAATTCAAACATTAAAAGAGTGTCATTAAAAGATATTGATTTTGATGAAAATTCAAAAATAGAATTTTCATTGATTAATTGTAACCAAATAAATTTTCAACCTTATACAAGTAATGATAACATACAACTTATAACCAATGCAATTAAAATGATGAACATTGAAATTGACATTGAAAAAGGGAACAAACATCAAATGAATCCAAACGAAATTAGAGTTGATGAAGTTTTTCAAAGCAAATATTCTGATTTGTTGGTTGAATTTGTTACAAAAAAAATTAAAGGAAATATTTGGTTTACTATAACAAATGGAGAAGAAAATTTCAAAAGTTACAAAGGTTTTATTGAAGGAATAATACCTATAACCCAGAAAGTGAATCGTAAAATGATTTATGCAATACCAAGAGGGGAATTAGCAATCGCTTGTTTTCAAGACACTGATAACAATTCTAAAATTGATAAAAATTTTATAGGAATCCCAATAAATACGGGGTTTTCCAACAATAAAAAGAGAATATTTGGGACTCCTCCAAATTATGAAACCGCAAAAGTAATTCTAAGTGAAGCAAAAACTTTACAAATAATAATAAACTAAAAAAAACCTCGCATAACAAGGCATTTATTGGACAAGAAAACAGGTGGAGGTTATTTTGGGTGATAGCAAAAATTCCAACAATAGCCGGATTGCATTTTTTTACTGTTATTTATGAAATGCTGACATTGCCAATTATAGCTGCCACTATAGTATGCCCTATTTATTTCCTATACATATGGGTTAAGAACAAGTTTAAAGTCAACCTCTATTTTTATTGTTTTTTTTATAGGATTAGCCGCTTTGGCAATTATGAGGTTTATTTATTAATTAAAAAAACATATTCATTATTCGCTCTGAACCTAAAGTGTTCTTATTAAAAAAGAAAGGCCTGGAAATTCCATGCCTTTCTTTTATTAAAACTGATTCGTTGAAAGCAGTACCAACGTACAAGCTACTTCAACCTCAATATTGTTTAACTTTAGCAGTTGGTAGAATTCCGGATTTTCTGTTCCGGGATTAAAAATCACCCTTTTAGGAGACAAAGAAACTATATAATTATAATAATCTCTCTGCCTTTGGGGATTCAGATATAACGTTACCGTATTAACGTTGGTAAAAGGAATCTGCTTGGTCTGGATTTTCACCCCTAATACTTCTTCTTCCTTAAGTCCTATCGCAACAACAGAATGACCTTTTTCTGTTAGATTTCGGATTGCCATATAGGAATAACGGGCTGGATTTGAGGAAGCGCCTAATACTAATGTTTTCTTATTTTTCATGAATGTGTCTATAGACTATAAATTTACTTGATTTTTTGGGCAAAGGAACGCTTTTTATCAAAAGAATAACATCAATACTTTCCTTTTATAGTTTGATAATAATCGATTGGAAGCATGTCTCCTACTTTTAAAGAGCTCATATAACCTCCTACCATTACTCCATATATCGGACTATAATTCCCATTTTCGTCAACAAAAATGACTTTCTCGGTAAAGTCGGCAAGAGATTGATGTTTATCGTTAAACAAAACATTAAATGGTACTTCGATTTCATTATAACCAGTAATATTTTCTTCTTTTGAACCAATGATTATAGTCTGTCCTTTCCTACTTACTTCCGGGCTTTCCTTTTTATATATCGGAACCTGCTTCATCGGCTCCTTAAGAACTGTAATTTTTTTGACTCCCAAAGTATCGCTAACCTCAAAATAATCTTGCGGCTTCACCTTAAATCCATCTACAAAAAGAGCCAACTTTTCTTTGTCCCAGTTTTCATTAGCAATTGTATTGACAAAATGGGACGTCGAACCCAAATAAGAACCTAATCTTCTCTTGTCTGTCTTTTTAGACCGGGAAAACTCTTTGTAAAATGTAGTCCCTGAAAAATAACTCTTCTCAATAGAAAAACTGGAGAGGCTCCTTCTTCTGTATAATACATTAAAATCAGCCAATTCAAAAAACACTTCATAACCCAGATATGAATTTTTAATTTTAATAGGCTTATAGGATGTGGCATTTAAAGTATTGGTTTGGATATCATAATACAAATTGATATCATTTTCATTTTCTATTTTACAAGATTGTCCAGCATTTGTGACACCTAAAAACTGCTCTTTAAACGCCTTCATCATTTCTTTTCGTGTAAACGGACCTTTTTCAAGCACTACTTCCTGCATTGAAATGGCATCTTCTTCCATCAAGACTTTAATTTTTTTATGCCGGAAAGGATCTTCTAGTCGTATCGTTTTATACCCCATGTAACTAACTACTAATGTCGCCCGACTGGCAGCATTACCGTTAATCTTAAAATAACCTTCCGCATCTGTTGTCGTCGCAACTGTTGACCCATCCAGATAAACAGTTGCTGCCTGCAAGGCGTTGTTTTGCATATCATACACATGACCTTCCAATACTTGCGAAGAAGCCTCGGAAAGACATGCCAGAAATAATATTACTATAAAAATGTTTTTCAAAAACTTCATTTCCAAAAATTAATGATGAAATACAAATATAGGAACAAGTCTGAAACTTGCTCGAAATATCCGACAAAATATAACCTAGAGTTTGATAATGATAATTTATTTATAACTTTACTACATCCAGCATTTCCAACTCTAATTTTACAACAAAAACTATGGAAATTTTCATTTATGTATTTGCAGCACTGTTTTCAGTTATCAACCCGCTTGGTGCAGTACCTATTTTTGTCGGGCTCACACAGCAAGACAGTAAAGAAGAACGCTCAAGAATTTCACTTTGGACTGCTATAAATGTTTTTATCATCCTCATTATTTCTTTTTTTATTGGTCAATACGTTCTAAATTTCTTTGGAATCAGCATTGACGCTTTAAGGATTGCCGGTGGATTGATTATCTTAAATTCGGGTTTTGCTTTGCTTTCGGGAAGGTTTAATAAAACACGAGGAGTCAATAAAAAAGTTGAAAGTGATGCCCAAAAGAGGAACGATATTGCATTGACACCACTTGCTATTCCAATGCTAGCCGGACCGGGATCTATTTCTCTTTTGATAGCGCTTTATCAGGATTACCAACATCTGAACGAACAGATCATTGTATGCATATCGATAGCGGCTGTTGCTATTGTCATCTTTTTAGTAATGCGTAGCGCCCACTATTTATCCCGAATTCTGGGAGCTTCCGGAATTGTCGCCATTTCGAGAATTATTGGTTTTATTGTTATTGCTATCGGCGTGCAATATATCAGTAGCTCGGTTGTCAATATCCTTAAAACTATTATAGTTTAAATAATTTTGATTCTATTTAAAATGGCCTGCCAAAAATATCCTTAATTTTAAAAAAAGGTTCTAGAACTCATTCTGACAAACCTTCTTATATATATTATATGCGTTATTTCTTATTGCCTATACTATTTTTTTTTAGCGGCTGTTCCGTGAAACAAGATGCTACAAACCATAATCTTCTTGATAAAAAACTAGTAATAGCTTATATAAATGATGGCGAATATAAATTAGAGATTGACAAAACAGAGTTTATCAAACAGATAAACAAAAAACTTTACATGGGTGAACCAATCATCGATAATCTTGAAATCAAAAAAGATTTTACAGTGGGTGATAAGAAAATTGAATACCACTACATAAATCTTTCATCTAAATCCAGACATTTAAATATTGTTAGGTTTTTGTTTAACGACAACGGGAAACTTTATATCGATAAATCCTACAACGAGGAGGCTTTTACCTATGTTGATTTCTATATTGCCTGTGAGGGCTATGAAGGTTGCCTTCCAAAATTGTTTATTTACAACTCTGTATTCAGCTGGAGTTGTAGAGATTTTGTTGGTTGCGTAACATATGAAACGGCTGAAACTTATAAATGTAAGCAATCTACTATAGTATTCTAAAGTACTCTAAAAAAAGAAAAGCCAATTGTAAAAATGGCTTTCTGTAAAATCATTCATCTCATGGTTTTTGTAAAGTAAATTCTTCGTCCATTAATGCTATAGCTGTTACTGTTTTGGTACAATCTCCAACCTTAAAACCACACCCTGTACAAGATTTCTTATCAGGTTTTGGAACACATTCGGTACTACTATTCGAGCATATATTAGACGTACATGAAATACCTTCTCCTATCCCAACTTTTTCACTGATTCGCAACAAAATAGTAGATGTCCACTCCTTTCCAATAGCTTGAATATAATAGTTGTCATACTCTTTAAAAACTCTTATGTCTGTTAAACCTGCATCGATTTTCTCAAGTAGCTTCAAATTATGATTCCAATTACTAAGCAGAATACTTTTTTTTATTAAAAATTTCACATCGCCTTTATCTCCAACTTCTATAACATTTTTGGGCGCTATAGTTTTATAACCTATAGTAATATTATTAACTGTATCCTTAATGGTGATTGTGTCACTTTCACTGTCACAAGAATTAAAACTCAATAAAACAACAAAAATGCAACATAAAGTCAAATAATTAATATTTTTTATCATAATACAATTTATTTAAATATAAACACATTCAAATATAACAAATAAAATAAAATATTACATAAAATTAAAATTAGTTACATATATTATGAATTATTATTTCATACCGTAACATACACTTTTCTAATAAAAAAGACTAATCATACCAGATAGTCGAGATAATAAAAAACACAAAAGCCTCGAGTTTTCGAGGCTTTTGTGTTTTGTTTTCAATTACAATCTATTCTTTTGGCAGAAAAATCTCAGCCATCATACATCTTGCGCTTCCTCCTCCGCAAGCCTCAATGGTATCAAGACTGGAACTGATGATTTCGCAATGGTATTCCAGTTTTTCAATCTGTACAGGCTTCAGGCTTTTGTATGCCGCAGCACTCATTACCAGGTAGCGCTTGTCATTTTCTCCTCTTACTTCCAACATGTTTCCGGCAAAATTATTAACCTGATCTTCAGTAATCAGTATTATTTCTTTTCCGTCGGCCTTCAGGTTATCCAACACCATTTTCCGTTCTTGCTTATCATCAATACTGTCTGCGCAGATAACCGCAAAAGTTTCTCCTAAGCACATCATGACATTGGTATGGTAAATCAATTTTCGTTCACCATTTACAGTCTGAAAGGCTTCAAAAATAACCGGAGCATAATCAAAATCTTCACAAAACTCAATAAGAAGTTCTTCATCTGCTCTAGGCGACAATGCGCAATACGCTTTCCCGTTGGCACGGTCCAGCAACAGGCTTCCTGTTCCTTCCAAGAAAATGTTATCTTCTTCGGCAGAAGTATAATCAACAATGTTATCAATTCTGTATCCCTGATCTTCCAATAGATCTAAAATATCTTCACGACGCTCTTCACGGCGATTTTCTGCAAACATCGGATAAAGTGCTACGTCCCCGTTTTCGTGGAATGAAATCCAATTGTTCGGAAAAATAGAATCTGGCGTATCAGGACTCTTTGTGTCTTCAACAACAACCACATTAATTCCTGCTGCTCGCAATTTTTCTACAAAAGCATCAAATTCCTGCTGCGCTTTAGCATTCACAGTTTCTGGATGCAGTCCGTCCAGTACTTTCTGGTAATAATTATTTACCGCCGTCTGTTCATTCATCCGGAAAGCTACCGGACGAATCATCAAAATGGAATTTGTTGTTTGTCTCATATATATAGTGGTATAACGTTTTGGCTTATGCCGTTTCAATAAGAAAAGCTTTACCCAAAACAGGTTAATCTCTAATCAAAGGCAAGGTTGAGCAACGCAACAAACCTTCCTGTTTTGCAATTTCAGCATATGGAATTTCTTCCACCGCAAAGCCCTGGCTTCGGAGCCAATTGTTTAGCCTGGTAAAATTCCGTTCTGAAACAACAACATTTTCTGCAATAGAAAACACATTTGAATTCATATAATACATTTCGTCCCTGTCAATATGGAAAAGGTTTTCCTTACCAAAAAGATTCACCAAAAAGATATAGTCGGATTCTTGACGGAAACCACTCTTATAAATAATGCCTTTGTCTTTTCCAACCGGCTGGAAGCAGCAATCCAGATGCAAGGCATTATCTCTGGCTTCCAACTTCGACTTGACAAGATCAAACTCCTTTACTTTTTTATGCGGAAATAACTCTTTGATATAATTGACTCCCTCCATATTGGTCCGGGCTGTAATATAGTCTTTATAATCTGTTCCTTTGTAAGTCCCAATAAAAATATAGTCATTCCAAAGCATCACATCACCACCTTCAATATGCACCTCATCTGGCGGACGAACGACCTTTTTCGGGTCGATTTGATCAATTACGTATTGGATCGCATCCAATTCTCTTTCTCTATCCGGAAGGATGTTGGCTTTTACAAAAACATCATCGATAACAAATCCGATATCTCTTGTAAAAATCTGATTGTAGTTTTCAATCATTTCCGGACGGTATACTTTTACATCATATTTCTGAAATACTGCATTAAAAGTTTCCATTTCTTCAATCATGTCTTTTTCAACCGGATAGGTTCCTGCAAGGATGTGTTCTAATGATTTTGGGTCATAGGCTTCATCTGCAGTTGGCGTTGGACCGTTATTCACAGCAGAACCCAATACTACCGCTCTTAATCTTGATGTTTCGTTTTTTACATTTAATTGCAACATAGCTTTTGGCTTTTGACAAAGATAAAAAAGGCTTTTTTATTATTTGTTAAGTTTATTTTTCTTCGTGATATTCCTGCTCCGTATTGATGGCCCAAATATTTTCTTTACCCGCAATACCGTTTTTTATATTTTGCACCGCCTGTATGGCCGTGAGCATAGAATGGTCTTGATTATTGTATTTATGCATTCCGTTTCTCCCTATCAAGTACAGATTTTCAAACTGCATTGTATAATCAATAACATCATTAAATTTTTCATAGGTCCCGAAATAGGCCGGATATGTTTTTGGCATTTTGATAACTACACTGTCAAGAACATCTTCCTTATTAATCATTCCTATTTCAACCATTTCCCGAATCGCCAACTCTTTCATTTCTGCTTCGGATTTATTCCAAAGTGCATCGCCTTCATAACAAAAATATTCCAGGCCTACCCAAGTTGTGTTTGGATCTTGTACCATAAACGGACTCCAGTTATTAAAAACCTGTAGCCTTCCCACTTTAACGTAAGGCTCCTGAATATAAATCCAATTGTCTGTAATTTCCTCTTTTGTCATCTTTTTAAGCAGCAGCCCAACAGTTATAAAGTCACGGTAGACTAATCCTTCTGCAATTTCTTTGACTTTTTCAGGCACTTCAATTTCCAAAGAAGCGATAAGCTCCTGAACCGGCATTGTTGAAATAAAGTAATCGCCTTCAAAAACAGTTTCTTCTTTGGTGAACAGATTTTGCACAGTTACCGCCGTGATTTTATCTTTTTCAGCCTGAATTTTCACCACTTTCAAATTTTGATGAAGTTCGCCTTTCGCTTCAGTAATTTTTCGGGCTACTTCTTCCCACATCTGGCCGGGACCAAACTTTGGGTAAAGGAAATATTCAATCAGCGACGTTTCTGTATCTTTTTGGCTGATATTTTTATCTGTTGTTTTTGAAAACTTTTTTTTCAGGAAATGGGCAATGGATTTTCTGATTGATAATCCTTTGATTCTTTGTGCTCCCCATTCCGAACTTATTTCGGTGCATTTTATACCCCAGACTTTTTCTGTATAATCCTTAAAGAATGTCTTATAGAGCTTTTTCCCAAATCGATTGATAAAAAAATCTTCCAGATTCTTTTCATTTTTGATTGGAAAGGCAACACTTTTTAGATAGCTCATTCCTATCAGAAACGTATTGAACAATCCAAGCTTCCACACCGTTTCAGGCGTTAGTGATATTGGGTAATCAAAAAATTGCTTCTGATAATATATTCTTGATTTCCTGCTACGGACAAGCATGACATTATCATGATTTTTAGCATCCGATGGAAATTCGATAGCATTCAATTCCTTTGACTTATTCTGATAGGAAATCTTGATTGCTTTTTCTTCTGATAAAATCGGGAGAATTTTACACCACCAGTCCATAATGACGTCTGATTTTGAGAAGAAACGGTGTCCGCCAATATCAATGCGATTTCCTTTATAATTTACGGTTCTGGAGATTCCACCCCAAAACTCGCTCTGCTCTAAAACAATAGGCTGAATATCGGTATTTTGAATAAATTCATATGCAGCAGTCAAGCCAGCCGGACCGCCTCCGATAATAATTGCCTTTTTAGTTTTCATCTTAATCCTATGGTTGACAAATCTACATTTCCTAAATTTAGTTTCCAATATTTTAAGTAAGTTTGTTTGCCTAGAAACTCTTAAAAAAGCACAATTGACAACTTTTTTCAACAACTTTAACGATTCTGGATTCCGAAAATATTTTTTATTTCTCAGTTCCTTTATGCTACTTTTTTTGGCACTTAGAATTATCCAAGGAGATTTTCGACTGCCTGATTCGGATGATTATTTTGCAACTGCCGAGCTTTTGAAAAAAGGGGACTATTTTTCTACTACAACTGATTATAGCAAAGCAATATTGTTGACTAAAAGACCCTTTTTATATCCTTTGTTAATTCTTTTTCCTGGCTTTTCTAATGACCTGGTGATCATCTTGCTTCAAACCTTACTTGGTTTTTTCAACATCTACCTGACCTTACATCTGTTTAAAAAACTGGGTGGAAAATCATTCCGATTATTGGCCGTAATGCTATTGTTAACTCCTTCCGTTTTTATCTATACGCATCTGGTCATGACTGAAACTCTTGTTATGACCTTGTCATTATTGATTGCCTTGCAACTGACCGGAGGTATGGATCCGAAGAAAATATTGAAGATACAGCTGCTACTGATAGCCTTGGTATTTTTAAAGCCGGCTTTCTATCTTTTTCCTTTTGTGAACTTCTTATTCTTTCTTTTCTATTTCGCGAAAACAAAGACTTTCCGCTTTTCCATTTTTCTACCCCTGTTATTTACAATTGGCTATATGGGCTTTAACATGGAAAGGACAGGTTACTTCCACTTTTCTTCCATGCAGAACATCAATCTGATTGACTATAATCTTTATCTTTTCAAGGCCCAAAAGGAAGGGACAGATACTGCCAATCAATGGAGAGATGGCATTTACCTCCAAGTCGAAAACCTGCCTACATTTGAAAAGCAAAGTGAGTATATGGCTACTGAAGGAAAAAAGACCCTACAAGAAAATCTTATTCCTTATTCTATCTTTCATTTTTATGGCGCAGTGCGTGGCTCAATCGATCCCGGACGGTTTGATTTAATGACACTGGTTGAAAAGTATGACCCTAACCAGGGTTTTCTGAACATGTTGAGCACAGCTGGTCTGAAGAAAACTATTATTAGTTTTTTTGAATATAAATATTTCTGGATTGTCCTGATATTGATTCCTATATTTATTGTTACTCTTTTGAAGTGGGGACTTATTTTCCGGCATCTGTGGAAGAAAAAGAAAGCAATTGATTTTTCCAGCACTTATTTATTAATTTTTATATCCTATGCCATTTTAATAACCGGTCCGGTAAATGCCTCCCGTTACATGATGCCTTTGCAAGGAATTCTTATTGCTTATGCTATAATCAGCTGGGAAAGTTTCAGACAAAAAAAAGCTCCACTAAACAGTGAAGCTTTTTAAAAGTATTTTTGAAAATTATCTTTTTTCGAAAGGAACAAAATCTCTTAATGGCGATCCAACATATACTTGTCTTGGACGACCAATAGGCTCTTTGTTTACACGCATTTCTTTCCATTGGGCAATCCATCCCGGAAGACGGCCAATTGCAAAAAGAACTGTAAACATATCTGTTGGGATTCCTAATGCACGATAAATGATTCCAGAATAGAAATCTACGTTTGGATAAAGATTTCTTGACTTGAAGTAGTCATCTTCAAGAGCAGCTTCTTCTAATTTTTTAGCAATATTAAGGATTGGATCGTTAACTCCCAAAGTCGCCAATACTTCATCAGCTGCTTTTTTGATGATTTTTGCCCTTGGATCAAAGTTTTTATAAACTCTGTGACCAAAGCCCATCAAACGGAAAGGATCGTTTTTATCTTTTGCTTTTGCCAAATATTTATCAGCATCGCCACCATTCTTTTGGATCTCTTCAAGCATTTCCAAAACAGCCTGGTTAGCTCCTCCATGAAGTGGCCCCCAAAGAGCTGAAACTCCTGCAGAAATAGAAGCAAACAAACCTGCATGTGAAGAACCTACCATTCTTACAGTTGAAGTAGAACAGTTCTGTTCGTGATCAGCATGAAGAATAAACAATTTATCTAAAGCGGCAACAATAATAGGATCAGGAGTATAAGGTCCTGTTGGTAATTCAAACATCAAGCGCATGAAGTTCTCAACATATCCTTTAGTATTATCATAATAATTTAATGGGTAGCCCATACTTTTTCTATATGTCCAGGTAGCAATAACAAGGAATTTACCCATTGTTTTGCAAACTGCCTCATACATGTCTTTTTCGCTATCAACATTTACCGATTTTGGATTAAATGCTGTAAGCGCGCTTGTCAGGCAAGACAACACGCCCATTGGGTGGGCATTTTTTGGAAAACCGTCAATGATATTTTTCATTTCCTCGTTTACCAAAGTATATTTTCTAATATCTGTTTCAAATTGCTCCAATTGCTTTGCTGTTGGCAATTCTCCAAAAATCAGAAGGTAAGATACTTCAAGAAAATCAGCTTTTTCTGCCAGTTCTTCAATTGAATATCCTCTGTAACGCAAAATCCCTTCTTCTCCATCAAGAAAAGTAATTTCACTTTTACAAGATCCTGAATTTTTATAACCCGGATCCAGAGTTATAGCGCCGGTTGCACTGCGTAGTTTATCGATATCGATTGCAACTTCGTTTTCCGTTCCGACTAGTACTGGAAATTCGTGTCTGTTGCCATCAATTTCTAATATTGCTGTTTTTGACATAATATTATTGGAAATTATTTAAAATTGAAAAATATAATTTAACAAAAATAGGGAATTCGAGAATAACTAAAAAGTAATACGGTAACGATTTCGTTAATATTTCTTTAAATTTTGCAAATCAGATACAAACAAATCAATTTTAGAAAAAAAGCCTGCTGATTTATCGGCAGGCTTTAAAAGTTAGTTATTACAGTTAGAAAATCTAGTTTTTTCTATTGACAATTTTTTCAGTTTTGGCTCCTTGATCCGTAACAATCTTCACGAAATAGACCCCAGCCGCATAACTTGAAAGATCAAAACTTACCTGGCTTTCTCCAAGAAGCTGTGTCATTAATATTCTGCCTTGTGCATCGTAAAGATGTACTGTACGAATTATGCCATCAGCCTTAACATTAAGCATCTTGTTTACCGGGTTTGGATAAATTTTGATTGAACGATCCTGCTCGTTTTCTTTTACAGACAACATTTTGAAAACAGTCGTTACTCTATTAGTCAATACCGGAGTATTATAGTCAAAGTATATTCCTACCCTGCTCGAAACAGTGCTTTCAGCAACAAGATTGTCTGTAGATTTCAGTTTCAGAAGAATATTTCCATGTCCTCCGGAATCCAAATAAACATTCTGTAAAATAAATTCTGATAAATTCTTCTTGACTCTGGCTTTTAGCTTATGCGAACTATCCAATATCTGAAGAGATGACACATCATACTCTTCCTCATCAATTTCATTACGGATTACTATATTTTGGGCCGGAGCATTTCCAGTATTTTCAAAACGAATCAGATAATGCAGGTATTCTCCTATTTCCGAAGGCGGGACCACATCTCCCTCCAAACAACTAATATCATTAGGATCATAAGCTCCCACGACCTTCTGTCGTAACAAAAATGCATTATCATTTATATTTTCATCACCTGGTGTCGTAACCGAAGCTCTAAAACTCAACACATCATTAATGTTTACAGGGTTTCCATCTGTAGGCCTGTTAATATTCATGGTTACCGTAAAACTACGGGATTCAAAAGGGCGTAAATCTGTATAATCCCAACTTATGCTGCCTGGGCTTAGTGAACGTGCCGCAGGATCAGACGACACAAAACTCATCAGGTTTTGGTTATAGAGTAGCGTTATTCCCGAGCTTTGCGAAACGGTCTGATTTCCATTATTTTTATAAACTACTTTATATACAGCATTAAAGCCTGGTCTGGCCGGAATTATGGGCGCAACTGCGATTTCTACATCCGAATGTATTCCGTTTGGCGTGATACAAAAATTCTCCGTATGGACATTGTTATCAGAGTTGGGAAAATTAACCACTGTGCTTATAGGGCTAAAAGAAAAGAATGAAGCATTTTCTGTTGCCGGAGTTATCGTAAACGTACCTTCCTGCGTATAAAAAGCATAATTTGCTTCGGCATCCAAAAACGTTGACGATTCTTCTGTACCGTCGTTCATTTTTACTTTTATAAAAGGCTGTGTATTGTCGTTAGAATCACAACCATTACCATTTTCATCCAAGCTCAACCTACCCATTATGGTATTGTAATTACCGCCTGGCGTAAATGTACAGTAAGGAGTAACTGAAACGCTCATGCCTTGTCCGGAGAAAAAGCTCTGTAACAGCGTTACTTCATCTTCGTCTGCGCAAACATATTCTAAGTTTGGTGTATTATTGAAATTCAAAGCATCCTCAATCAGCGGAAGCGGCAAACCATTTTTCAAATTTACGGAAGTAAGTTGCAAATTATTTGCGCAAGAAATAAACAATGCCAGAGGTGAATGGCTCAAGTCTAATTCTGTAATTGCATTATTATCACATAAAACAGTTACCAAGCGACTAAGACCGGCCGTTTCAATCGCAATAATATTATTATTTCTACATTCCAGATGTCGTAAATCTTCCAATCCGGACAAATTTAAAGTCGTGAGTTGATTGTAATTGCACATTAAGTCACTCATCCGTGACAGATTGGAAACATTCAGAGTTGCCAGCCGGTTTGCACTACATTCAATCAATACGAGGTTGCTATTTGCAGAAAAATCTAAGTCAGACAACGCATTACTGTGACAACTCAAATAAATTAACTCTGGAAATGTTGTAAGATTAAGGGTTGTCATCCCATTAGCATTGCAGAACAACTCCCTTAGTGATACCAATGGCGCAATATCCAGCGATGCCAGACCTGTATTATAGGAATAGTCTATCTTTTCCAGACTTCCAAGCGATGACAGATTCAAAGAAGTGAGTTGGTTTACACTACAATCCAGAGATCTTAAATTCACCAATCCATTAAGATTTAAACTCGAAAGATTCGAAAGACTACAATCCAGCTCGATAAGATCTGCAAGTGGAGACACATCCAATGAAGTTATATTATTTCGTCCACATTTCAGCACTTTCAATGCAGGTAATCCCGTCAAATTCAATGAAGTCAATTGACCTGCCATAAACCGGCAATCCAGATAGTACAAATTCGTCAATCCATCTAAATTCAGCGATGAAACCCGATTATCAGAACAATCTATAAATTCAAGAAGACGATTACCAGAAAGATTGAGTGTGGCTATTGAATTATGAGAGCATTTAAGCACACTCAAGTTTGGAAACCCATGAATCCCCTGAAGGGAAAATATGCCCGAAAAAGAAACATCTAATTCCACTACGCGGGCCGCTTCGCTCGCTTGAATTTCTCCATCCAAATTAGCATCAATCCTAAAAAAATTCCCATTGCTGTCCTTTGCTATTTCATTAAAAGTATCAGCTATAAGTAGTTTATTTTTAAAAAATGGGTCAAAGATATCTACATTCTGCGCATAGCTGAATCCGCATAAAAACAACAGACCATAAAGTAATAATCTTTTCATATAACCATCATTTTTTACATAGTAACCTCCAAATATAACAAAGTAGGAGTCAAAAAAAAGACATTAATTAGAATTTTAGCATTTTGAACTAGAATTCGCTAGATCATTTTTAATAATTCTTGCAGTCTTTCTTTTTTTCTTTGCGATATCGGAAGCTTGCTATTATCAGTCATAATAACATAACCTCCGTCTTTTTTGATGTAGGATTTGAGGCATGAAAGATTGATCAGATGGGATTGATGAATTCTTTCAAATCCATGCTCTGCCAATAATTCTTCGTATTCTTTTAATGTTTTTGATATTAAAATCGGCTTACCATTCTTAATATAAAATTTGGTATAATTATCTTCCGATTCGCATCGGATAATATCGCTGACTTCCAACAGGTGAATACCATCTGACGTAGATAGCGCTATCCTTTTAAAATTATCTACTTTTTTCCTGATATTTTCCAGAAGAAGGTCAATATGCGCATAATTATCATTCTTTTCTAAAGCGCTCTTTATCTTTTCAATAACCTTTTCCAGTTCTTCCGGATCCACGGGTTTTAAAAGAAAATCCAACGCACTGAATCGGAATGCCTTGATTGCATATTCTTCATGTGCTGTTATGAAAACAATATGCGACGATGATTTTCCATTTTTCTGGGCCAGATTTTCGAGAATGTCAAAACCCGTACCGTCAGTAAGCTGTATATCCAAAAAAATGACCTGAGGCTTAAGGCTGTCCATAAGCTTGATGCCGCTTTTCACGCTGTCCGCCTCGCCTAAAATTTTAATTTCTGGCGCATAGCGAGTCAACAGGCTCTTCATTCCTTTTCTTAGGTTGCTGTCATCATCTATCAACACTGCTGTAATCATAACTTATTTGATGTATTGTATTGGCAGGTATAAGATTACCTCCGTACCTACAGGGTTTCCTTTTTTCGTCTTTTAGTTCCTTTATTTCTACTTTTGATGTTTTTGAGGTAACTGCTTCCAT
Organism: uncultured Flavobacterium sp.; assembly: GCA_964518395.1. Classification (GTDB taxonomy): domain Bacteria; phylum Bacteroidota; class Bacteroidia; order Flavobacteriales; family Flavobacteriaceae; genus Flavobacterium. Next base: position 10,072 of record CAZFGA010000038.1, on the reverse strand, counting down.
CATCTGAAGTCGTTTCCTTGTTATATCCAAAGCCATCGATTTATGAATTGAAACCGAGGCTGCTTTCAACTCCTGTGACTTTTCAAAACCAATCCCATTATCAACAATCCTACATATCAGGCTCTCCTCTTTTAACGAGAAATCAATATCAATTTTGCCGACTTCTTTTTTAGGAATTAAACCGTGAATAATGGCATTTTCTACAAAAGGCTGTAATAAAAGCGGCGGCAAAGCCACATCGTCTTCTATGAGGTCACTTTTGGCTATGTTGAAATTAAACATTTTATCGGAACGAAGCTGCTCCAGCTCCAAATAATTTTGCAGGCTTTCAATCTCTTTATCAATCGGGATAAGTGATTCTTTAGAATATTCCAGCGTAAGTCGCATCAATTTTGAAAACTTAGACAGGTATTTAATGGCTGAGTCCGTTCCGTTTTGCACAATAAAGCTTGAAATCGACCCAAGGCAGTTAAACACGAAATGCGGGTTCATTTGAAGATGCAGCGCTTTTTGCTCGTATTCTGCCAGTTCTTTCTGCAAGGTGAGCGTTTTTTTAAGCTGCATCCTGTTGTAGATAAGAAAGACTATTCCGAAGATCAAAATTACGAATAAGACACCAAAAATAGTTTGCAACTGGTATCTTTTATTTTGTTCTTTGTAAAGCAGCTCTCTTTTTTCATGGGCTTCTCGCTGTATTGTCTGCTTCTTTTCAAAATCAAAATTCATTTCAGCCTGCACACTTTTTCTAATATTTTCATGGCTGATCAGGCTGTCTCTTGCAACATTGTAATACCTATAGTGCTGTAAGGCTAAATCAAGCCTGTTTTGTTTTTCATAAATCGAACTGATAAGTTTTTCAGAATTCATGACCTGCTCCAATACATCAAGCTCTTTTGCAAGTTTCAAGGCTTTAACGGCATTATCCAATGCTTCATTGTACTGCTTTTGGCTAAAGTAAAAATTACCCAAATGAGAATAGGTGTCAGATATTCCAAATTTATCCTCTATAGAATCAAACTGAACAATGGCTTTTTTCCAACTTTCTATCGCTTCAGACGGATTGCCTGTCTGCAAATAATAAGAACCCAGATTGTTATACAGCTCACCCAAACCTCTGGCATCACTGCTTTTGTCGAATGTATTTTTTGATTTAGTATAATATTCCAGGGCTTTAGGATAATTTTTCTGCCTCAGATAAATGTTACCAATATTTGTGGTAGTGATCCCCACCATCATATCGCCAGTCTTTTCCTGAAGTTTCTGGGCTTTGATAAAATAATCCAAGGCTTTGAAATCTTCCTTTATGGCTTGATATACGATTCCGATATTGTTGTAGATTCGGGCTGTCCTTCCTTCATCCTTCATCTCTTCATAAATCTTGACAGCTTTTAGATGGTATTGCAGGGCCTTTGCATAATTGCTTTGTTCCGAAAAAACGATTCCTATACTTCCGTAAGCACGGGCAAGGCTTTTTTTTATCTCAGTACTATTTTTAAGGTCAGTTAAAAGATCCGCTTCAAAAATTTCCTGTGCCTTTGAGAAATTATCCAATGCCAACGGGTAGTTCCCAAGTATGACATTTACATTGCCTAAATTAAGATACGAATTCCCTTCTTCGATACGATACTTAATTTTTTTGGAAAGATCCAGTGCCTTATTCGCATAATCACGCATCTGTTTTGGATCGCCGGACATGTACTCCGATGCAATTGCATTTAGCAGTTCAGCTCTATCAATATCGTTTTTTGAATGATTCAAAACTTTTTTCAAGCTGTCAATGGTCTTCTCCTGAGAATAGGAAAGGACGCAAAACAGCATAAAAAAGCATATCACAACAGATTTGATATTCATTCTAAAAACATTTTATCTCTTAGTACTTCGGCACATCTATATACGACACGCTAATTAACAAAAATAACATTCTATTTCCCGAATATAGGCAAAACTTAGAATTTGACGGTTTTAAATTAGAATTTGATTTATAAAAAAACCCTTTTGGACCTAACATTCCAAAAGGGTTATATTGCTTAAAGATAACGAAACTATTTAATCTTGAATGCTTTTTCTCCAGGAAAATAGGCTGTAGTTCCTAATTCTTCCTCAATACGAAGCAGTTGATTGTATTTTGCCATACGGTCAGAACGTGATGCAGATCCCGTTTTAATTTGCCCACAATTTAAAGCTACTGCCAAATCTGCAATCGTGTTATCCTCTGTTTCTCCTGAACGGTGTGACATTACAGAAGTATATCCTGCATTGTGCGCCATATTTACTGCTGCAATTGTTTCTGTCAGGGTACCAATCTGGTTTACTTTTACCAATATCGAATTTGCGATTCCTTTATCGATTCCTTTTTTAAGACGCTCAACATTGGTCACAAACAAATCATCTCCAACCAACTGCACTTTGTCTCCAATCAATTCTGTAAGGTATTTCCATCCGTCCCAATCATTTTCCTGCATACCGTCTTCAATCGAAATGATTGGGTATTTAGAAGCCAACTCTGCCAAATATTCAGCTTGTTCTTTTGAAGAACGAATTTTTCCGGTTTCACCTTCAAATTTCTTATAATCGTAATTTCCGTTTACATAAAATTCAGAAGCAGCACAGTCTAACGCAATCTTAATATCTTCACCAAAAACATAACCTGCGTTTTCAATTGCTTTTTTGATTGAGTCTAACGCATCTTCTGTTCCGCCTGCCAAATTTGGAGCAAATCCTCCTTCATCACCTACTGCAGTACTCAATCCTCTGTCATGTAATACTTTTTTCAGGTTATGAAAAACCTCAGTTCCCATTTGCATTGCCTGAGTAAATGTTTTTGCCTTTACCGGCATAATCATAAATTCCTGAAACGCAATTGGAGCATCAGAATGCGAACCTCCATTAATAATATTCATCATTGGAACCGGTAGTGTATTACCAGAAACGCCTCCAACATAACGATATAATGGCATTCCTAATTCATTAGCTGCTGCTTTCGCTACAGCCAGAGAAACTCCAAGAATGGCATTGGCTCCAAGATTTGACTTGTTAGGAGTGCCATCCAATTCAATCATTCTCTGATCGATCAGATTTTGTTCAAAAACAGAATTTCCTAATAATTCTTCAGCAATTTTTATATTCACATTTTCCACAGCTTTCATAACGCCTTTACCCATGAATGCTTTTCCTCCATCACGAAGCTCTACAGCTTCATGTTCGCCTGTTGAAGCTCCTGATGGCACAGCTGCTCTTCCAAGAACTCCATGTTCTGTTACTACATCAACTTCAATAGTTGGATTTCCTCTGGAATCTAGGATTTGCCTCGCGTGGATTTTAATAATTCTGCTCATTATTAATTGTTTATTTGTTATTATTTGGTTGTTTTTCTGAATGGAACACAAATTTAAGGATTTTAAAACCTGAAATCTTTTATTTTTTAAAAACTTATAAACGCAAACGTTTTAGCATTATTATTTTGATTTATTCTTAGTTATTTACCTAAAAACAAAACTACAACTTGTTATTTTAAGAGTTATGCATTACTATTTATTTACTGAATCGCGAATTCTAATTCAAAACCGTAAAATTCTAATTCAAAATTGTCTTTTAGCTTAAATATATCGACATTTAAAAGCTATTAATAAAACAACTAACTAATGAAAAAAAATTTATTTTTCTTGGCATTATTTGCCTTTTATTGTCATGCTTACGCACAAGCTCCTAGCAATGACAACTGTGCTAATGCCATTTCTCTAACCGTCAATACCGACTTGTCCTGCACATCAAAAACCGCAGGAACATTAGTAGGCGCTACTGACTCCGGAATTGAGGCAGATACCGGTACTGCCGATGATGATGTATGGTATAGTTTTGTTGCAACAGCAGCAACACACAAAATCAGCCTATTGAATGTAGTAGGTGATGATACTGATTTGGCTCATGAGATTATGAGCGGAACCTGCGCAACTTTAAGCATTTTAAGTTCCAACGATCCCAACACGACTATCGTTTCCGGATTGACCGTAGGCACAACTTATTATGTAAGGGTTTATAGTTATTATGATGATCCGGTAACAACAACATTTAATATCTGTGTTGGAACCCTGCCAGCTTTGACTAACGACGAATGTGCCAATGCCATTGTCTTGACCGCTAATGCCGGCCTTACATGTACCTCTATCGCTACAGGAGTTTTGGCTGGGGCGACAGATTCTGGTGTAAGCACCGAAACAGGAACTGCCAATGATGACGTTTGGTTTCGTTTTGTTGCTACAGCAACAGCACACAAAATCAATCTTTCCAATATAGAGGGCGACGAAACCGATTTGGTACATGAAGTAATGGATGGCACATGTGCTACTCTAACGACATTAAGCTCTAGCGACCCTAATTCGAGTCTTGTTTCCGGACTTACTGTTGGCACTACTTATTATGTAAGAGTTTTTAGTTATTCAGAAGATCCAGCCGCAACCACTTTTGATATCTGCATAACGTCAATGCCGGTATTAACGAATGATGAATGTGAAAGTGCAATTTCTTTGACCGTAAATACGAACAGTTCTTGTACCTCAGTAACGCCTGGAACTATAGTTGGCGCTACCGATTCAGGCCTTGCAACGACTACAGGAATTGCAGACGATGATGTATGGTATAGCTTTGTTGCGACAGCAACTTCACATAGAATAAAATTACTTGACAGCGACGGCGATGAGACTGATTTAGTACATGAAGTATTGAATGGTACTTGCGGTTCATTCACCGTGTTAAACTCCAGTGACCCTGACTCAAGCCTTGTCAGTGGCTTAACTGTTGGCTCTACTTATTACATAAGAGTATTCAGTTATGGCAGTGACCAATCAGCATCGACAACGTTTAACGTTTGCGTAAGCGTTCCTCCTGCCGCACCAGCTAATGACGATTGTACAAATGCTGTAGCAGTTCAGGTAAACACAAACGATTCATGCAACTTAAAAACTGCAGGTACGTTAGTTAGTGCTACAAATTCAAATGAAAGCGTTCCAAGTACAGGTAATTCAGATGACGATGTTTGGTATACTTTTGTAGCTACTGCAACTTCACATAGAATCAAGCTATTGAATATAAACGGCGATATAACTGATCTTGTGCACGAGGTATTTCAAGGAAGTTGTGGAGGCCAGCTTGTAAGCCTGCACATAAGTGATCCTGAGTCAAGTCTTGTTTCCGGGCTAACAATTGGAGAAACTTATTATTTGAGAGTTTTCAGTTATGGTTCTGCTGCTGCTGAATCAACAACTTTCGACCTTTGCATCAGCGTTCCCCCAACAGCACCAGCTAATGATGAATGTTCCGGTGCCGTGGCTTTGACAATGAACCCAGACCTATTATGCACTACAACTACATCTGGCACATTAGTTAGCGCAACAAATTCAGGCATCACAACCGAAACAGGCACAGCCGACGACGATGTTTGGTACAGCTTTGTAGCGACTGCTACCACACACAAAATATCACTTACAAATGTTAACGGTGACTTGACCGATTTAGTACATGAAGTATTAGATGGGTCTTGCGGTTCATTAGTTGTATTAAATTCCAGCGATTCTGATGATAGTATTATCACAGGATTAACCGTTGGCACTACTTATTATGTAAGAGTATTTACCTATAGCAGCACTGCTCCAGAATCAACGACTTTTGACATTTGTGTTGGAGCATTTCCTGCGGCTCCGGCTAACGATGAATGTGCTGGAGCTGTTGTCCTAACCGTAAACTCTGACCTTAACTGTACTTCAATAACTTCAGGAACATTAGTAAGCGCTACTGATTCTGGAATTGATACAGATACCGGAATAGCGGATGATGACGTATGGTATAGCTTTGTAGCTACTGCAGCATCTCACAAAATAAGCCTTTTAAATGTTGAAGGAAACGAGACTGATTTGGTACACGAAGTATTTGATGGAACCTGCGGTACATTAGTTGCACTAAATTCCAGCGATTCAGACTCTAGTTTTGTCAGCGGTCTTACTGTTGGCAGCACCTATTATGTTAGAGTATTCAGTTATTCCTCAGATGTAATAGAATCAACAACTTTTGATATCTGTATCGGCTCTCAACCTTCTGCACCGGCTAACGATGACTGTACAAATGCAATTGCACTTACAGTAAATGCCGATGCTTCTTGTACTTCTACGACAGCAGGAACAATAGCTGGCGCTACTGATTCTGGAGAAGCTGAAAGCAGTGTTGGAACTGCTGATGATGATGTTTGGTATACTTTTGTAGCTACCGCAACTTCACATAGAATAAGCCTTCTAAATGTTGAAGGCGACCCTTCAGACCTTGTACATGAAGTATTTGAAGGAAGCTGTGGCGGACAATTGATAAGTATTTCTATCAGCGATCCTGATACAAGCGTTGTTACAGGACTAACTGTTGGCACTACTTATTACCTAAGAGTATTCAGCTATAGCGGTGATGATATCGGATCGACTAATTTTGATATTTGTGTAGGAATCCTTCCTCCACCACCAGCAAACGACGATTGTGCCAATGCTATAACTTTGACTGCCGCTACTACCTATGCCGGAGGAGCTGTCAATTCAACTGTTGCAGGCGCAACAGACTCTGCAGATTCAAATACTATTCCTGCTCCAGGTTGTGCCAGCTATAGCGGTGGCGATGTTTGGTATAAAGTAGTTATTCCTTCGGATGGCAAACTAACCATCCAAACAGGCAATCCTATTGGCTCATCTATCACAGGCTTTGATTCAGGATTAGCAGTTTATTCAGGTACTTGCGATGCTTTAGAACTAGTAGAATGCAATGACGATGGAGGTTCAGCAAATTATTCAAGAATCAACCTGACTGGAAGAACAGCAGGAGAAACTGTATATATCAGAGTATGGGAATATGCTAATGATGAAGAAGAGATATTCTCAATTTCAGCATGGAGCCCTACATTAAGCGTTCCTGGATTCAATAATGCTAATTTCAAAGCTTATCCAAACCCGGTTAGTAATATACTAAACCTATCGTATGACCAAACTATTTCAGATGTAAACATCTTTAACCTATTGGGTCAAAATGTGGTTTCAAAAACAATCAATGACACTAATGGCGTAATTGACATGTCTAATTTGCCATCAGGATCTTATTTAGTTAAAGTAACTGCTGAAGGACAAACAAAAACCATTAAGGTAATTAAGCAATAATCTGCAAGCAGACTTCAAAATAAAAGAGCCACTTTACAGTGGCTCTTTTTTCATTCAAAATTATTTTTTATTTTGTTACACAGCTTTTTATATTTTCAATAAACTGATCAAACAAATAAGACGAATCATGTGGCCCAGGGCTAGCTTCCGGGTGGTATTGTACCGAAAAGCAGTTTTTGTTTTTCATTCGCATACCGGCAACAGTTCCGTCATTGATATGAAGATGTGTTATTTCTAAATCTGGGTGTTTTTCCAATGCTTCACGATTCACAGCAAATCCGTGGTTCTGAGAGGTTATTTCACCTTTTCCCGTAATCACATTCATTACCGGGTGATTTATCCCTCTGTGGCCGTTAAACATCTTATAGGTTGGAATTCCATTAGCAAGAGCCAAAACCTGATGTCCAAGACAGATCCCAAATACAGGGTCATCGTTTGATAAAATTTTCTTGGCAATTTCAATGGCTCCAAAAAGGGGATCCGGATCGCCAGGACCATTTGAAAGGAAAAACCCATCAGGATTGAAAGCTTTCATTTCCTCATAGGTTGTATCAAAAGGGAATACTTTTATATAACAATCTCTTTTGGCAAGATTTCGTAATATATTTTTCTTGATTCCTAAATCCAATGCAGCGATTTTATAGGTAGCCGTTTCTTCTCCTACAAAGTAAGGTGCTTTTGTAGAAACTTTAGAAGCCAATTCTAAACCTTCCATATTTGGCACTTTTGCAAGAAGTTCTTTTAATTGATCGATTGATTTTCCATCTGTAGAAATTACAGCATTCATGGCACCATTATCTCTTATATAGCTTACCAGAGCTCTTGTATCAACATCAGAGATACAGATTAGATTTTGCTTTTTGAAATAATCTTCAAGGCTTCCTGAAGAATTGGCACGCGAATAATTAAAAGAAAAGTTTTTGCAAACTAATCCCGAAATCATAATCTGATCGGATTCAACATCTTCTTCATTTACTCCGTAATTACCGATATGGGCATTTGTTGCCACCATAATCTGTCCGAAGTAAGAAGGATCCGTAAAAATTTCCTGATAGCCTGTCATTCCTGTATTGAAGCAGACTTCTCCAAAAGTAGTTCCTTCTATACCTATAGATTTCCCGTAAAAGATGGTTCCGTCACTTAGAAGGAGTATTGCTCTTTGTCGTGTTGTGTATTTCATTTTATAGTGTTGTGTTGTGTAGTTGCGGAATACGGTTGCAAATTTAATTCAATTTTGGAGTTTCTAAAAATTTATTTCTCCAAGGGCTGTTTTGAAAACAGCAAAAAAAAAGGATAAACTATAATAGCCTATCCTTTTTTTATTTATGAAATGAATTTCTTCATTATTCAGCAGCGTCAGTAGAAGTTTCAGCAGCTGGTGCAGCTGGAGTTTCAGCTTTCGGGGCCTCTTCAACAGCAGTTTCTTCTGCTTTTTTAGTAGCTTTTCCACCACGACGGCTTTTAGCTTTTTTAACTTCTTTTTTACCTCCGTTGTATAGTTCGTTGAAATCAACTAATTCGATCATTGCCATATCAGCATTATCTCCTAGACGATTTCCAAGTTTGATGATACGAGTGTATCCACCTGGACGATCTCCAACTTTTGCAGCAACATCTCTGAAAAGATCAGTTACAGCATACTTATTTCTAAGGTATGAAAAAACAATACGTCTGTTGTGCGTAGTGTCTTCTTTTGATTTAGTAATCAAAGGCTCAACATATTGTTTAAGCGCTTTAGCTTTAGCAACAGTAGTGTTAATACGTTTGTGTTCGATTAGAGAACAAGCCATATTAGACAACATAGCCTTTCTGTGCGCTGACTGTCTGCTTAAGTGATTGATTTTTTTTCCGTGTCTCATTGCTATTGAAATTTAATCTCGAACGAATCGGGATTAGATTATTCTTTATCTAATTTATACTTTGTTAAGTCCATTCCGAAATGTAAATTTTTCACTGCAACAAGCTCATCAAGCTCAGTTAATGATTTTTTACCGAAATTACGGAACTTCATTAAGTCATTCTTATTGAAAGATACTAGATCTCCGAGTGTATCAACTTCAGCCGCTTTCAAGCAATTTAAAGCTCTAACAGACAAGTCCATATCAACAAGCTTAGTTTTAAGCAATTGTCTCATATGTAATGATTCTTCATCATAAGATTCTGTTTGAGCGATTTCATCAGCTTCAAGTGTTATTCTTTCATCAGAGAACAGCATGAAATGGTGAATCAAAACTTTAGCAGCTTCAGTAAGAGCATCTTTAGGATTGATAGATCCGTCAGTTTTGATTTCGAAAACTAATTTTTCGTAATCTGTTTTTTGCTCAACACGGAAGTTTTCGATAGCATATTTCACGTTCTTTACAGGTGTAAAGATAGAATCCGTGAAAATAGTACCAATTGCAGCGTTTTGTTTTTTATTCTCTTCTGCAGGAACGTATCCTCTACCTTTTTCAATAGTTAACTCCATATTCAGGTTAACTTTGCTATCTAAGTTGCAGATAACTAATTCTGGGTTCAATACTTGGAAACCAGAAATAAATTTTTGAAAATCTCCAGCAGTGATCTGGTCTTTGCCAGAAATTGAAATAGAAACAGACTCATTGTCAATATCTTCAATCTGACGTTTGAAACGTACTTGTTTAAGATTTAGGATGATTTCTGTAACGTCTTCGACTACTCCTGAAATTGTAGAAAACTCGTGATCTACACCTTCGATACGAACAGATGTTATTGCATATCCTTCTAAAGCGGAAAGCAAGACTCGTCTAAGTGCATTACCAACAGTCAATCCGTAACCAGGTTCCAAAGGTCTGAATTCAAACTTACCTTCGAAATCGGTTGAATCGATCATGATAACTTTATCGGGCTTCTGAAAATTAAATATTGCCATA
>CAZFGA010000037.1:0-36483 GCA_964518395.1 uncultured Flavobacterium sp. | reverse complement strand
ATACGACCACCGCAACAGGCTGGCCGAAAAGAAGCTTCCGGGAAGGGAATGGCAGTTTATGGTCTACGATAAGCTGGACCGTTTGGTGGCCACCGGCCCTACGCCTTCCCCTTTCGACGGGACTGCAACGGGAGCGGTATTCACCAAATATGATGCTTATGGAAGGGTTGCCTATACGGGATGGTTTGAGAATGCTGGTGTGCGCCTAAATGTCCAAAATGCTATCAATGCTTATGCAATTCCATGGGAAGTAAGGACGGCATCAGAAATGGTCGACAATGTTTCTACCGGCTATACCAATAGAGCTTTCCCAACTGCAACCAATGGGGTAAAAGTACTCACCATTAATTGGTATGACGACTACTCCTACCCCGGAGCACCCACCGAATTTCCTAACGTGGAAGGCGTAGCAGTATATTACGACAATACAACCAAACCAAAGGGAATGCCTACAGGTACATGGACAAGGGCTCTTGAAAACCCTGCCTACGCCAGATCGGAATTATCCTATATGCTCTATGATACCAAGGGAAGGGCCATTAGTGCAAGAACAACAAATTACTTGGGAGGCTATACCATAGCCGACAGCAAGCTGGACTTTTCCGGCAGGCCAGAATACACCGTCACTAAGCACCGGAGAGGTGACGATGGTGAAGAACTGAGCATACGGGAAGATTTCACCTATGACCTGCAGGACAGGCCGCTATCCCATACCCACAAGATTGGCAGCCTGCCAACAGAATTGCTGGCCCTAAACAGCTATGACAAGCTCGGAAAACTTGTATCCAAAAAGACAGGCGGTAATGACCTTACCGGAAATCTGTTTCACCAAAAGGTAGACTACAACTACAATATCCGAGGATGGCTCAAGGGAATCAACTCCATAGAAAACTTTGCCACCGATGATAATGGCACCGACCTGTTTGCCTTTGCCATACGTTACAACAACCTGCAGGAAAGCTATGACCCTAGCCTGAAGGCCATGTATAACGGGAACATCTGTGAAACACGCTGGATGTCACGAAGCGACAGCAGGGAACGGAGCTACTCCTACAGCTATGACGCACTCGACAGGCTCAGGAAAGCTGCCTACTTTAAGGAACATACGTATACCAAGTCCTATGACGAAACGATGGACTATGACAAGAACGGAAACATTCAGAACATGGAGCGCTTTGGAGATTTGGACAACCCGGGTGTTGCCATCCAGATAGACGATTTAAAATACGAATACCACGGAAACAGGCTCAATAAGGTAACAGACTATTCGCTGCATCCTGCCGGTTTTAAGGACGGGGCCAATATGGGTATGGAATACGATTATGATGGCAACGGAAACATGATCTCTGACGGAAACAAGCGAATCAACCATATCACTTACAACCACATGGACCTTCCCATCGAAATAAGTTTCATGACGGGAGCAAAAATTAATTATCTTTACGATGCATCGGGCAACAAGCTGAAAAAAACGGTAGTTTCAACAGACGCATACACTGTTACCGACTATCTTTCAGGCTTTCAGCATATTGACGAGAAGCTCGATCTTTTCCCTACTGCTGAAGGTTATGTAAAATGCCATCCAGCAACCGAATCAAGACCGGCACGTTACAATTACGCTTTCAACATTAAGGATCATCTGGGAAATATCCGCGTAAGCTATGGGCTGGATCCCAAGGAAGGCCACGTTGTCATTCTTGAAGAGAACCATTTTTATCCGTTTGGGCTGAAACATGCAAAATACAACTCGGATTTGTATGAATACGTAGCGGACCATAAAGACGACACACCCTATCCGACGGGCATAGAGCCGCTAGGTCCTCAGGAAAGAAGATCGTATCAGTATAAGTACCAAGGTCAGGAACGCCAGGATGAATTGGGGCTAAACTGGGACAGTTTTAAGTGGAGGAATTATGACTATGCTTTGGGTAGGTTTATAAGTATGGATAGATTTTCTGAAAAATATGCACCAATATCTCCTTATAACAATGTTGCAAATAATCCTCTAAAATACGTTGAAATTCAAGGGGATTCTATAATGTTAATTATTGGAAAGCCTTATGTACTTAACGGAAAAGAACATCCTTATGGACATGTAGCTTTAAGAGTCTATAATAGTAAAAAGGGATATGATTATGTTTATGACTTTGGAAGATATGGTGCTGTAAGAGGAGTATTCGGGCAAACAGGAGATGGGATTTTAAATATATGGGATAAATCTGCAGCCTATTTTAAAACTGAGCAAGAAATTCGTGAATCTGTTGGTTTTGCTGAAACGTCTACGACTGAAGAAGACAAAAAAATTATTGCTTATTTTAATACTTTAGCAGCAAGTGGGGCACGTTATAAAAAGGGAGATAAAAAAAATAGGACTTCATACAAACTTCCGGATGATTATGATATTTTTGATAACAATTGTTGTACAATGTCAGCAAATGGGTTAGGAATTATTGGTGAAAACTGGATTGGAGATGAATATGACCCAAGGGATGCATTAAGTTATTTGGAAAATAATTATAAAAAATTAGGGTTAAGCAGAACCGTATACAAAGTTGGAGGAAAAACTGTAACGACATATATACCAAAGCCTCCTAAAGAAAAAAAAGAACCAAAAAATAAAAAAGAAAAGAAAGAGAAGAGAGAAACAAAGACTTAAATTTTATTTTATGAAAAATATTTTAAAAACATTAATAATTTTATCTATTGGGGCTGTTTTAGGCATTTTTATTTCCAAAAAAGTATTTTTCGAAAAACCCAGCTATGTAGTTTTACAAAATGATTATTCTCATTCAGAATTAGGGTTTTTAAAAAAAGGAACTAAATTAAAATATGATGCAGCAATGTCAGAAGGGTTTTCAAGATATATATTATATATAAATATTTCTGACGCGGATAAGCTGAAATTAGAAAAATCTAATAATATAAATGAAATAGATCCTTATTGGATAGAGAAAGAAGAATAAATATTGACAATGCATCAAAGTTAGGGTAATGTAACAAATTAGGATACAGTTAAATATTAAAAATTAAACCATTGAAAAACCGCATTTAGAGCAAAAACTAAATGCGGTTTCTATAAACTTCTGCATGGATCCCAGTACAGAGACGGGAGATTGCAGTTCTTCCCTACCTCGTAAGGCTATGTAAGGGCTACGGAAGTTAACGGGACCACAGCCTACAGCTATGTCTACAACTATACCGACCACCTGGGCAACATCAGGCTGACCTACAGGATGGACAGCGAAAAGGGCGGATTGGTCATCCTTGAAGAGAACCATTACTATCCTTTCGGGCTGAAGTATGAGAAGTACAACTCTGACAAGTACGAGTATGTCGAGATCAGCAAGGAAGACGGTGGCTATCTGATCGGTATCGAGCCGTTGGGACCGCAGCAGAGAAGGTCGTATCAGTATAAGTACAACGGGAAGGAATTCCAAGACGAGCTGGGGCTTAACTTCTACGACTATGGTGCTAGGAATTATGACCCCGCTTTGGGTAGGTGGATGAATATTGACCCGCTCGCGGAGAAAATGCGTAGACATAGTCCATACAACTATGCATTTAATAACCCTCTCAGGTTTGTGGACCCAGACGGGATGCAAGGGCAGGATGTGATTTTTAAAGGTAAAGAAGCTGCCAAAGCATTTGCGCAGTTGCAATCATCAACTAACATGGAATTAACAATGGACAGCAAAGGTAAAGTACATACAAATGGAACACCTGAAAATTATAGCGACAAACAATTGTTAGCCGCTATTACTAGTGAATCAGTAACAGTTGAAGTAACAGCCCATTCAAATCTTCAATCAACTTGGGATGAAAGTGCAACAATTATAACAGACTCTTTTAATGGTAGCTCAACAAGTGAAGGAAAAACTACAGCCTTTATGGAAATTCAAGTCGACGGTGCTGAAAGGTGGGATAAAGCTGTAAAGGAACCAGGAACTGTAGCTAAACATGCTGTAATAGAGGGATTTTTGGGAGCATTACAAGCAAGGGCCCAAAAGCTTGATTTTGTAGGCCCTGCTACAATTACCGACATGGCAAATAAAAATAGCGTTTACAGATTTGCACATGATAATGCGCCTTCTCAAAATGGGATATTAACAATTCAGCAATCTGATGGACGTAAAGGACGAGCATATCACAAAGACGAAAACGGTAAACAAACTAATATTCAAACATGGCCACAAAAAATGTAACCAAAGCTATAGTAGTTATTTGTCTACTAATAGCATCATCATGTAAAGTAAAAAATAATGGAGCAACAGATAGAGTAAGGAGTTATAAAGTAATCACTATCGACTCTATTTCTAACGTTTATATAATACGTGTAAAAGAACAACAGAAATATTTTAAAATTGTTTCTCAAAAAAGCATAGATAGCCCTATAAATTGCAATAAAATTAAAGTAGGTAAAACATATAGTTTTAATCTAACTTCTTTATTTATTGAAAGAGAAAAATTACCTGTAAATATTGATGCTGTCGATTTTCAAGGACAAAGCATAGAATTGGAAAAAGACTCAATATATGACATTCATACATCAGACAATTTAAGGGGTTTATGCTTTATCAGAAAATAAGCCTTTATATAGGATTGGCATGCAACAATCGACCATTTTTCAAGATTCGATAATGTATTAGATGTGTTGGCAACAATCATCCCTTCTGACAATTACAGAGATTTACAGTAATATCATAACTAAATTAAAACAACCTTCGGGTTGTTTTTTTATTTTATAATGTCTTAAATCGAAAAAAATGGCTTCAAACCAGACTTGGTGTTACAGATGTGCTGGTGATTTCTTCGGTAATATTGACTTGATAATTAAGATTTATGTTATTGAATGATAATTATTTGGAATATGCGGAAACCCATAAATATGGTAATGTATCAGATTAGGTGTTTTTACAAAATAGACACCTAACTACCTGATAAAGAATGTAAATTTAAAGTTTACAAATAAAAAAAGAGACGACCAATTGGTCGTCTCTTCTATTTTTAGAGTCTTAAAAAGCTTAAAAATGATTTAATGCTAACTTAGTGTATCAAATTAGGTCATGGAAATAAAATGCAACTTTTGTAATGGCGACTGTATAAAAAACGGATTTCAATCTAATGGAAACCAGCGTTATAAATGCTGTGTTTGTAAAAAGAGACAGCAGTCAAAGTATAAATATAAGGCTTATAGAAGAAATTTAAACAAGGAGATAGTTTCATTTACCAAAGAAGGCTTAGGAATAAGAAGCACTGCGAGAGTATTAAAAATTTCAACTACGACTTTATTGAAAAGGATTATTTCAATCGCCAGAAACATTCCTCATCCCATCATTAGCAAAGGCAAAACTTATGAAGTAGATGAGATGTGTACCTATGTCAGGCATAAGCGTAATTTTGTCTGGCTGGTCTATGCATTGGAAAAGAATTCTAAAACAATTGTGAGTTTTAATGTTGGAAAACGAACCAACAAAACGTTGAACCGTGTTCTGGAAACTTTAAAACTATCAGAAGCAAAAAAGATATTTACAGACAGGTTAAAAAACTACAGCTATCTGATTGATGAAAAATTGCATTCCGTAAAGCGTTTCGGCACCAACCATATCGAGCGAAAAAACCTGACATTGAGAACCCATCTGAAAAGGCTGAACAGAAGAACATCTGCTTTAGTAAAAGCCTATTAATTCTGGTTTCAATTTTAAAGATTTACTTTTGGATTTGAGTAATTAAATGGTAAGTTTATCTTTTTAAAATTAGGTACTTAAAATACTTGTAGAACCTCATAAGTACAAGTACAACGGGAAGGAATATCAAAATGAAATGGGGTTAGATTGGTACGACTATGGCGCTAGGAATTATGACCCCGCAATTGGAAGATGGATGAATATGGATGTGCTAAGCGAAAAATATCCAAACATTTCTAACTATGCTTACGTTCCTAACATGCCAACGATAGTTTTTGACCCTGACGGTAATGAAATTATACAACTACCAGAAATTGTTCCCTTGTTTTCTTGTATTCACCATCTATCCCCTAACCTTCATTACAAATTAATAATGAATAGGTTAGGATTTTACATTCTAATTTAACTACTTTTGCAGCCGATAAAAAAGGAAGTACTATCACTATGAAAAGAATTGTTGAGCACAGAAAGCTTTTGGGAGTTGACAAAACCGTAACGCTAAAAGAATTAAAAACAATCTACAGAAATACTATGAAGGATGCGCATCCGGATAAGTTTGTGGATGACGAAGCTGGAAGATTGGACGCTGAGGAAAAGAGCAAATCGGTTATTGAAGCCTATCACTTTTTGGTAAGCATCAATCCGGAAACACAGGAGCGCTACCGTTCTGAATATGAAGAAACTACTTCCAAATCAAACATCCATGATTTTTATTATGAGAAACAGATTTTGGTAATCCAGCATTTGGATGGAAATTCATACGAGTATATAGGCGTACCAAGAAATACGTATATCAAGATGGTTAATGCTGAATCGCCAAGCCGTTTTGCCAGAAGACATATTTACGGTAGCTTTATCTACAGAAAAGCTGGCGTTATGGCAGAAGATTAATCTGCATAGAACAAACAATAAGGCTCTTGAAATCAAGGGCCTTTTTTATTTCAAAGTGTATTGGTTTTTCAGATTGAATATTCTATAAAACGTAATTTTTACCTTTCTAATAATCTCCGGCATCAAAAGAAACAATAGCTGTAGTTCCTTTACCCAAATCACTTTGAATATTTAGTTCTGCATTGAGCAGGATACACAATCTCTTTACGATTGACAGGCCAAGTCCAGTACCTTTTATGGATTGACGCTGGCTTTCTGCACGGAAAAATTCGTTATAGATTTTCTGCAAGTCTTCAGGAGCAATGCCTACACCGCTGTCAGCAATCAGGCAAGAAATTTTGCCCTCAGATTCTTTGAGGCTGATTACAATTTTACCTTTTTCTTTGGTATATTTTACCGCATTTGAAATCAGATTTTCAAGAATAACTGATACGAGATAGGCATCCGAACGAATCTTATAATGTTCGCTGAATTCAAAACTCAAGGCAATATCTTTAGCCGCAATTCTTGAAGAATAGCGTTCCAAAACCTGAAGGATGATTTCGTCCAATTCAATATTCTCTATTTGAACAGCAGCTTTTTGGTTTTCGAATCGGGCGAGCAACAGTAATTGGTCGGCCAAATCATTCAACCGATTTACTTCGCTGATGCAATACCGTATTTTTTCTTCGTATTCTGTGCTTTTTCGCGGCTTTCTGATTAATACCTCAAGCGTTCCCTGAATAACAGCTAAGGGCGTTCTGAGTTCATGAGAAGCATCGGAAGTAAATTTGCGCTCTCTTATAACAGCATCTTCAATACGATCCAACAATTGGTTTATGGAAGTTGACAGCTCATACAGCTCATCTTTATTTTTGGGGAACTCCATCCTTTCACCAAGGTTGTTATTTGTAATCTTACTGGCCGTATTGATGATATCGACTGCCGGTCTGATACTTTTACCGGCTATAAAACGCGTAATAAAGAACAATGCCAGCAATACCGTAAAAAAAGCAATAAAAAGCACCTGACTTAAGTTGCCAAGAAGCCTGATTTCCTCTTCCATTGACATAGCTATGATGACATAGCCCACCGTGTGACCATGACTTATCAATGGTGCCTGTACTTGCCTTATAGGATTACCCCCCAGAAATATATCTTCTGTATAGGTTTCTTTTTCGTCTCGCTTGAATTTTAGGGTTTCGTCTTTGAGATTTCGGGATTTTTCATAAAACCGACCTTTACTATCAAATATCTGTACAAATATAGGGTTGACGTTAATTTCGTTGTGCTCACTTTCCTCCCACTCGCTGGGCTCCACCAGCATAAGGTGATTGATTGGCTGCTTTTCTACAAACTCCTGATGATAGCGGATTTCTGTCTCCAAGTCATGGTTAATATCATAATTAACCGAAAACCTAACTACGGAATAGACAACTCCAAAAACAATGGCGATTAACGCTGCCGCACTGATAAGATTGTATACAGCAATTCTGTTTCTGAAAGATAAAGACATAATAGGCTAGATTTCATTCGCAATATAGCCAATTCCTCGGACAGTCTTGATATAGTCTTCTTCTTTTCGCAGCCCAAGCTTTTTCCGTATAGAATTGATAAACACATCTATAACTCCGGATTCATAATCGAAATGGATATTCCACACTTCTTTGATGATCTGACTTCTGCTACATACGGTGCCTTTATTTTTGATGAGATATTCTAAAAGAGAAAATTCTTTCTGCGTGAGGTAAACTTCCTGTTCATTGATAAAAACCTGATGTTTTTCTTTATCCAGATGAATAGGCCCCAGCATATAGCTTACACTTTCTGTAACAGCAGAGCGGAACTGTACTTTTATGCGTTCCAAGAGTTCTTCAAAACTGAATGGCTTTTTGATATAATCATTGGCTCCTGCCTTAAGCCCTTCGATGGTTTCCTGTACCGTATCTTTGGCCGTCAGAAATAAGACAGGCGCTGTCCTTCCTGATTTTCGGAATGACTGGCATACTTCTATTCCAGATAATTTGGGGAGCATCCAATCCAGCAACAGCAAATCAAAATGTTGTGAAAGGGCTAGCCGTAGTGCTTTTTCTCCATCAGAGGCTACAGTTACTGTATAGTTTTCTTCTTCAAGTCCTTGCTTGAGGAAGTTCGAAATACCTATTTCATCTTCAGCTACCAGAATATTCATGGCCAACAATTTAATATAAAAATAGTCAAAATACTATGCCACCAAAACGTTTAGGGACTTTGGCAAAATATCTACCTGAACCTTATTGGTTTCCAATCTATGGTATTCGCCGTCTATTTGCACGTCAGTAAAAATTCTATCCGGCAGTTCTGCACTCAGGCTCTGAATCATGGCATGTTCTGCTTTTTTGAATTTTTCGCATTGTTTGGCCACTACCAGTCCACCAAAAAACATCTTTTCAAAAAAACCAATACGAGGCACATACAGCATATCCAAAAATCCATCAGAAAGACTGGCTTTTGGAGTAAGACTCATGTTATAGCCCATTTCGTTAGAATTAGAAATAAAAAGCAAAAACGGATCTACTAGATGTTCTTTACCATTGTAGCGCAATATTGCCTTTTGCGGCTTGTACTCAGAACTTGCCTTAAGAGATGCATTCACATAGGCCGAAAGCGTTCTTTTTTTAGTGCTTTCGTATTTTTTGATAATCATGGCATCGATTCCAAGTCCCATATTGCTAAAAAAACAGTGCTGGTTTACCCTGCCAGAATCAATCGCAATCGATTTTTGCTTTTTGATGATTTGGATTGCCTGAGTTATATTTTTCGGAATGTCAAGATTTGAGGCAAGTCCATTTCCGGAACCTACAGGAATAATTCCAAGTTTTATATTGGTATTGACTAACTGCGAGGCAATTTCGCTGATAGTACCATCACCACCACAGGCTACAACAATATCCGGTTGCTGGCTTATTGCTTTTTTTGTCAACGCAATTGCATGTTTTTTATAGTTGGAATAATCAATTTCTACCCTGTAATTTGTTTCCGGAAAATAACTTCCCAGAAATTCTTTAGTGATACTGTGTTTTCCTTTCCCTGAAATGGGATTAACTATAAAATGAATGTATGTCATTCTTTAAGCAATTTGTTTGTAAATAAATAATCGGCGGCCTGATAACCCGCAATGGTTTCTTCCAAAAACTTTTTGTCCATTGGAATTGGCTTAAGTTCATTGGTTTGTTTATCCCAATCATAAAAAGCCTGTTTTTTCTGATCGGATAAAATCATGGCTTTTTCCCTTTTCATGTAGACCAGCTTCCTGTAGGTTCCTACATAAGCTCGTTCTGTATATTCCTTATCATAAACATTCTTTCCAAAAAAGTTAGAACGATAATTCCAATGCAGCTTTGAAAATAAAGTAGGGAACAAATCAATTTGTGAACATTGCTGCTGAATTTTTTCCGGCGTTTGAGCCGGCAAATTATAAATAAAAGCCGGAATATGATAATTTGCAACATCAATTTCGTCTTTTCCAGCACTGCTGGCACAATGATCTGCAATGATTACAAAAACCGTATTCTTGAACCAGGGCTTACTTTTTGCCTTTTCCAATAGCTGTCCTAATGCAAAATCGGCATACTTTACCGCTCCATCTCTGTTGGTTCCCGAAGGAATATCAATCTTATTTTCAGGATAGGTATAAGGTCTGTGATTAGAAGTGGTCATGACAAAATTGAAAAATGGTTTTTTGGCAGCATAATGTTCGTCTGCCACTTTCAGCATCTTGTCATAAATATTTTCATCGCAAATTCCCCATGCATTTTCAAAAGTTACTTCGTTATCATCAATATTATATCGCTGGGTTTTGATTTTATCACTCAGTACACTTCCCCTGCCTCGGTCGTATATCGTAAAACCGTTGCCTCCAAAATAGCTGTTCATATTATCAAAATACCCATCACCCCCGTAAAAGAAACTATTCTGATAGCCTTTATCTTTAAAAACATTAGAAACTGTAAAAAGTCCCTGATTATCTGGTCGTTTTACGATACTTTGTCCGGGAGTAGGCGGTATGCATAACGTTACGGCTTCCATTCCGCGTACTGTACGGGTTCCTGTTGCATAAAGATTACTAAAGAAAAGACTTTCCTGTGCCAGTTTGTCCATATTGGGCGTTATGCCTTTTTCATTGCCAAATTCTTTCATAAAGCTACCGCTCATGCTTTCCATAAGTATAAAAACCACATTAGGTTTTGCATCAGAAGCTTGCGTATCTGTTATGTCTCTTCGTACGGAGGTGCCCTCATCCAAAAAACGGCTATCTGATTGTTTGACTTGCTCTCTCGCAATCTCAAAGGCTTTTTTAGAATCAATGGAAGTATAAAATCTTGTATATTCCATCTGATTATTGCGAAACTCAGCAAAAAATGAATAGATTCCAGCTTTGGATATTTCATTATTGTAACGATTAGACGACCATTCCGCCTGAGTATTTTTTATGAATCCGATATAAAATGTCAACAATACAGCCGTAACAGCAAATACTGAAAGCTTTTCTTTTACAGTAGTCTTTGCTGCAAACGTCCATGCAAAAATGCCTCTCTTTTGGAATAAAAACACAATCAGGAATGTAATCAGGGCCACACCCGAAATAAGATACGGCAACGGATATGATTCCTGTATGTTGCTGACAACTTCATGCGTATAGATGAGATAATCAACAGCAATAAAATTAAAACGGGTACGAAATTCTTCCCAGAAGGTAATTTCTGCAAAAAAAACAAATACCAACAGTAATACTGTCAACGAAAAGAAAAAATAAATAAGAAACCTATCAAGTTTGGAGCCTACATACCGATTTGGAAACAGCAACAAATAAAGTATTCCCGGCAAGGCCACAAAGCCCACAACTCCTATGTCAAAAAACATTCCGGTTGCCAAAGTTCGTATTACCGCTATTGGACTCCAGGACACTTCATTCAGCTGCCATAGCATAAACAAAATGCGAAGCAGGAATGACAACAATAGGAATCCTTTGAAAAAATTCCATAACAGCGAAAATCGCGACGAGGAAAATGCTAATTGAAACCGTGACTTGGGGGCCTCCATATTCGTAAGTTTTTGTTATGCAAAGTTAACGGCGAACAGAATATTAAATTGGAATGTTAAGCCAGTCTTAAGTAAATCTTAAGAATAGGCAATTTATATTTCTTATCCTCGTTTTCTTATATTTACGTATTAAAACCCGCTTATGAAATCACTTACATTTCTCCTGATCTTTTCAATGCTGTTCTCTTGTTCGGGAACGTCACAAGAAATACCTACCAATACCAGGAAACTATCTTTAAAAGAAGCTTCTGCCGTAGCAGTTTCAAAAGTTTCCGATCTTATTTGGGTAGCCGAAGACAGTGGCAATAAGAACAAAATTTACGGCCTTGATGCTGATGGAAAGATTACGCATAGCGTAACACTCGAAAATGCAAAAAATGTAGATTGGGAAGACCTGACGGTTGATGAGGAAGGAAATTTGTATGTAGGCGATTTCGGTAATAATGACAATGCTCGTAAAGATTTATGCATTTATAAAATCAATGCTGGCGACCTAAAAAATGAAACTGCTGTTTCGCCTTCCAAAATAGAATTCTATTATCCTGAGCAAAAACAGTTTCCTCCTAAAAAATCGGAACTTTTTTATGATGCTGAGTCTTTCTTTATCTATAAAGGAAATTTTTACATTTTTACCAAAAACAGAAGCAAAGGATTTGACGGCACAGTTATGTTGTACAAAGTGCCGAACCAAAGCGGCAATCACAAAGCCCAATTGTTAGGAAAATTCAAAGCCTGCGACAACTATCATAAGTGTGCCATCACCAGTGCAGACATTAGCCCTGATGGAAAGAAAATTGCATTGCTCAGTTCCAGCAAAGTATGGATACTTTCTGATTTTCAGGCAGACAATTTCCTAAATGGAAAGGCTGAAAAGTTTGAACTGAATGACACAACCCAAAAAGAAGGCATCTGTTTTAAAGACAATCAAACCTTGCTTATTGTAGACGAAAAGAGCAAAAAAACAGGAGGCAATCTTTATGAAATCAAATTATCTGACCTAAAATCCAAATCCTAATCCCGCTGAAATTCGGAGTCCATCTGACGAATTAAAAAGGGATAGCTTGCCTGTAACCAGATTTACACCATTAATCCAAATACCACCACCATATGCCTGGTGCCACTTGTCTGATTCTTCATTTGGCACCCATACACGGCCATAATCAAAACCACCAAATACGCCATAACGCAGTGGAGCAACACCATTATCTATTTTTCCAAGATTCCAGCGAAGGTCTGTGCTTTGGTAGAACGATTGTTTTCCTGAAAAACGCTGGTTTCTGAAACCGCGCAAATCAGTATCTCCACCAACTGTCGCAGCCTGGTAGAATTCGAAATCGTCATCAAATAGCGCTTTTCCTTTTAACATCGTAGCCAGTACCCAGTTACCGCTGGTTGAAATCTTATAGGTAAATCCGAGTGAACTCTCTGCGTACGGGAATTTTCTGTCGGTATCGTTAATATTTATGTTATAGCCTCCCATTAGGGAGAAAACCATTCCTAAAGTCGCGTTAGACGGATTATCATAGTTTTCAAAAGTATATTTGGCACTAAGGTCGACAAAGTTCTTATAGTCAAAAACATCTGGGTTTATAACTCCGGGCTGACTTATAAATCGGCCCGAAGTTCGGTCTACACTTACTCTTTCAAAACTCGCCTGAACGATTGCAGAGCCACCCATTTCTCCTGTCCATTGCAATGACGGTGTCGCTTTCAGCCTTCTAATCTTAACACGGTTATAATCCATATCGATATCATCATCCGGATTTTCCGTCTCGTTTCCAATACCAAAATAGTTAACACTAAAGTTAGGGCTTGTATAAAGTGCATCAACTACAAAATTCCATTTCCCTATTTGGTGGGGAAAGGTCCCTTTGTAGAACAATTCAAAACCATTGGTTGCAAAATAATAGTTGCCACCTATAACATGCCTTTGTGAATAAGGGAATCTGTTAAAACCATTTACGGTATAATTCAACCTGGCTCCTATCTTGACGCCGTCATCAGGGTTAAATCCTAATAGCGGATAACCCGCCATTACATTGTATTTTGGCTTTTCATAATCATACGTATTGATCAGATAGGAATCCGAAAGCATTTTCTCTCCTTTTCCGGTATTGACAACCGTATTGTCTTTTGTTGAAGAATCATAAATCCTAATTTTACGGCTGCTTTCCACATCATACGTATCGTGGTTTTGTCCTCCAAGCAGACGTATCTTGAGTTTTTTCCTTCCTTCGCCCTTAACTTCAAAAACATCATCATCATCCAGCCCATACACCCATAGTTCTCTGGTTTCCGGAGTATGGTAGGTTCTTTGGCGGATCAGTTCTTCTCTATCTTTCTTAATACGATACACCTCAACTTTGGTTGTATTTCCGTCTCTTGTGATTATGAATCGGTCTTTTTTATCGGTTCCAACTATAAGAACTGTTTTTTGCAGCACTTTATAATATTGCTGACCGTATTTTTCCAGATGTTTTTTTCGGGCTTTCAGGTCTGATTTTATTTTTTCAATCGATGCATCCTTAACTTCCTTTGGTAATTTATCAAAAGCCTTATCTATTTCAGTGTCAGAAAGATTATCAGTAATGTATTTGGCCTGCTGGTTCCATACTTTTTCATCCGATTTTGTAATAAATGCCAAATCCAAAGCATAAGCTTCACGGTTAAACCATTTTACATTATCGAGCTTATCGTCAAACGATCTCATGTGACGCAAGGCCGGAAAGTTCATCAAAATTGACAGCAAGGCACCATCATATCTGGAAAATGCCTGGTCTCTGTCGCGCGGTATCGGACGATAAATTACTTTACCGTTTTCTTTGTATTCGCCCCATCTCCATTGGTCAGAATGCCTGTCCCAGTCGCCAATCAGCATATCGAATAATCTCGCCCTGATATAGCTTGGCTCATCGACTTCATATTTTTCATCAGATCTGATATTGGCCAAAACATCATCAGTACTGACAATTTTTTCAGGCCTACCAAAGCTTTTTAAATCTTTAAACGCACTCATAGGACGTTCTTCAATCATATACAGTTCATCGCCATATTCTTCATTAAATAGTGCCAGCCTGTTCTGCTTCGGCACATAAAATAATTTCGGATTGGAATGACTTATTCCTACCCTGTCTGCCAATTCAGCAACAACAAATGGCGTATAGGGATGAGCAGTAGTATAAAAATCCATGATAAAGTCTTCCGCATACGTATCGCGGAAATCTTTTTCTACAGACTGATCTTTAAAAGCAACCGACTGCAGGAATCGGGTAGCACTTTTCTTTAGCGCTCTCATTACATATTCTTTCCCGTCTTTATCGACTAGCCTAAGCGATTTGGACTGGTGTCCGCCACCGGAAATTGTAGGCGTCAGTCCGCCATATAATGTATCAAGGCTTACGCTTCTGGCTTTTATTGGAGTACTATAGATTTTTCTGTAATGTTTGCCCCAAAGAAAACGGTAAGCACCTCCTTTTGTGGTCATTTTAGTAGTGTAAACCGCCGTATCTTTAGAGGTTGGAAAACTGTTCGGGTATTCTCTCAAGTTTGGTTTTGGTCTTGGAAAAGTTGGCTGCTGTTTGTACAAAAGTCCTTCTTTACCTTTGGAATCGGCTCCATAATACGATACTTTTGAAGCCCCATTTCCTAATACCTCCAATACCGCATAACCATTATGTCCGAATGAAAAATCGTTATCATTGATTGCTCTTGCAGCTTCATGTTTTGATCCCGCACCACTGATAATCTGTTTGATATTATCTTTATCGATATATTGTAAATTATGGTCATGACCTGAAACTACTACCACATTATTGCGGTTTTGTATCAATGTTTTGACTCTTTTGACAAAAGCATTGTATTTTTTATTCTGCAGGTCTTGCGGACTGATACCCGATGTTTTACGCAATAAATTGATAATCGTTCCAAGCACAGGCATCGGTATTTTTTTCTCTAAGGGGAAAAGGTGTTTTTCTAAAGAAAATTCTCCCCCATGTGTTCCATTACTCATCAATGGATGATGGATAGCCAGAATTGTCATTTTTTTCTGGTTGTCATTCAGCCTGCTTTCCAATTCATCAAAAAACTGTTCTCGTGTCTTGATATCGCAGTCGTTATTAATCGTAGGATGTTTGTCCCAATCTTCTAAATACCATTGGCTGTCTACTACAATCAGCGCCACATTATCATTGATATTCAAATGGTCGATTCCACAGTTTTTTCTAGGAAGAAATGATTTTTTTTGTTTCAGATATTCGTTAACCAGTCTTTCCTGCTCTTTCAATCCCTCTACTCCATTATACCAGTCGTGGTTTCCGGGAATGAATATTGTTTTTCCTTTAAAACTCTTGGATAATTCCAGCTGAATATTGAGTTTTTCTTCAGCCGTTTTCCTGTCAGGACTATCTTTTGGGGGCATTCCAAGCGGATAGATATTATCGCCCAAAAAAAAGCAATGTACTGTTCGTATCTGCCTTTTTTTAACCTGTCCTCAAATAACTTGAGAATTTGCTGTGCTTTGAGCTCATCGGCATTACCTGCATCGCCTACCAAATAGAAAGTATGTGAAATTGCTTTGGAATTATCAAAATTATCTTTTATCGTAACGGGCTCCTTACTACCAAATTGAGAATGATTTGTAGCACAAGACTGTAAAAAAATTACCAAGCAGATATACTTGAAAGGTGTTATATTTCGTTTACGTGTTACATTAAGCCAAAATAATTTCATAATTTGGTAGTGGATTTAATTCAATTTATTTGATATGAATATTCTTCAAAAAGCTGAAAATTTTATATTTCAATTATTCAAAGATAACTTATCTTCCGATTATATTTACCATAATTTTAATCATACTTTACGGGTTGTTGACAGTGTGCGACTATTGATTAAATGGGAAAAGGTTTCTGAAGAAGAAGCAGAAATTCTTGAAATCGCGGCCTGGTTTCACGATGCGGGATATATTAGCGGAGCGGAACAACACGAAGAAAAAGGAGCTCAGATAGCAGCTGACTTTCTCAAAGAAAATGACTATCCAGACACTAAGACCTCTAAAGTTAAAGCACTCATATTAGCAACCGAACTAAAACGCGCACCGGAAAACCATCTGGAAATGATTATCCGTGATGCGGACTGTTCCCATTTTGGGCACAAAGAATATTCAAATTTTGCAGAATTACTACGTCAGGAATGGAAAATTGTAGCCCATAAAGAATATTCTAATTTAGAATGGGCTAAAGAAAACAGAACTGTATTTCTGAAATACCATCGTTTTTATACCGATTCTGCCAAGGCGAACTGGCAACCTCAAAAAGACCTGAATCTTTCTGAATTGCAGGATAAAATTACGGATTGGGAAAAAGGAAAAAAGGAAAAAACAAAAGATGCCCTAAACAAAAAAAAGCTTGAAAGGTTTGAAACTCCAGAAAGAGGTATTGACACCATGTTTCGTGTAACACTAAACAACCACACCAAACTCAGCCAAATCGCAGATAGCAAAGCCAATATCCTTCTTTCCGTCAATGCGATTATCATCTCAATTGCCCTATCGACTTTGATTCCCAAACTGGACAGTCCGACAAATGCACACTTGATCGTACCTACTTTTGTGATGTTGATGTTTAGCGTAATTTCCATCATTTTCGCCATACTTTCAACACGACCAAAAGTAACAAGCGGCCTTTTTACCCGAAAAGATATTGAGGAGAAAAAAGTCAATCTTCTGTTTTTTGGAAATTTCCACAAAATGCCTTTGGATGAATACCAATGGGCTATGAATGTACTGATGAAAGACCGCGAGTATCTTTACAATTCAATGATTAAGGATTTATATTATCTTGGATTGGTACTCAACCGAAAATACAAACTGTTACGTATAACTTATACGGTATTCATGTTTGGCATTATTACTTCCGTAATTGCTTTTGTATGGGCCTTTAAATCGGTCTAATTTTTAACAGAAAGTTCCTTTACCAAATCCTGATAGGTAAAACCATTTTCTGATTCATTATTCTGACTATACAAGATTTCAACACGCAAGGCTTTTAGTCCGGTAACTCCCTGAAGGTCTTCTACCTCAAAAGTTTCGATAGCGCCCAACTTGTTTTTGTGCTGCAACAGGCTAATGTATCTTCTATATTCAACTTCTTCCTGATGTTGCGAATAGACGATCGTAATTTTTCCTTTTTGGGTAATCCTTTCGCTTGTTCCTTTTATGTTTGATTTGTCGATTCTTTTTTTGACCACTTCATAGCGGGCATTATAAGTCCCATCAACATCAAAGCGTTTTTCATCCATCCTGAATCGTATGGAAATAGGTGTGCTGAAAACAAGAATCAGCGAAGTCACGTCCAAATCATATGGAAGCGACGGACGCATATGGTAATATTCGTTTTCCAACTCACACAATACCTGAAGTTGCCATAAACGCAAGTTGCTTAAATAAACCTGACTAAACGAAAGCTGCGGCGCAATAGAAGCACCTATGTAAAGATTATGTTCAACTCCGTCCGTCTTAAACCGCTCGTAATAATGCGGGAAAAACGACTGTGCTTCTTCCTGTTTTTTATCAAGCAAAAAGGCCATTTTTTTATTGATTAATGAAAGCGTCTGGTCAAAATCTTTCCTCGCATCATAAACCATCATTATTTTAGAGTCAAGCGACTTAAAATAGGCTTCCACTTTTGTTCTAACCACTTCATTGGAATCTTTAAAATGACGCAACATAGGGTGCACTTCGTTTAGCACATAACTTTGAATCAAAGATTCCGTATCTGCCTTTAAAGTTTCCTTCAGTTGTTTTTCCAGATCTTCCAATTCAAAAATATTCTGATAGATTACCGGAAGTTTGAGGTTATCACTTACAAAACGAAGCAACCTGAGCAATTTTTCAATTTGGACCGTAAGGTCTTTTTCAATAGCTACATTTCGGGCCACAGAAGAACCTTTGATATCAATCTGTCCGTATAGCGGATATACTTCTTTAAACACAATTTCCTTAAAGGGCAAATCTCCTGCATTTTTATCAGTAGTATGCAAGGAAGCTTCTTCCCTGAATTTCCAATAAACACTTGGGTGGATAGCCGTATACTCTTTTTGGATTATAGCATCAATCTGGTTCTGCATGTCTGAGAAATACCTATCAATAGTATCTACAAGAAAAGGCATAACCAAATCCAGTTTGTTCGCATTGATACTGTTTAGCTGCTTTGGTTCCGATGAAACCAATTCAACGATTCCAAGAAGTTTTTCATCTTTAACAACCGGAGCGAAAATACAGCTTTGTACATTCTGCGCCAGCAAGTGTTCTGCAAGTCCTTTCTCTTCCGGATTGGCAATCAGGAATTCTTTTACATCAGAAATAATAAAATATTTTTTCTGTCCTACCAAAGTATCCAGCGAACATTCTCCCAATGCATGCCTGCAATCTTCTTCCAATCCTGTAAGTAGAAAGCTGTGCATATCATCTTCAAAGTCAGCTTTTCTTAATCGGGTGCCATCACTACTGAATGCCACAAAACCGGTTTGCAGATCAGGGATTCTATAGATAGACCTGAATATGTTTTCAATGGTCTCTTTTTTTAATTCACTTCCCTGATTGTTACTTAAAAGATTACTCTTTAGATTAGAAATAGCACTTTCAACCGAATTATCATAAAGAGTCATAATCACAAAACCCTTGAGTGTCCAGCTTTGTGGAGGAAATTTTTCCTTCCAAAGATCCAGGTTATCATAATTATCAATCAGTAAATTGATATCTTCCTGGGTAAGCGCAATTGATTTTTCTGTTGGGAATATTTCGAGAAAATCAGCATTATAGAGAATCCTGTAATGCTTTATGATTCCGTCCGCATTTGGAATATCATAAAAAATTGGTGTACTGAAATCAATTTTACAGCCATAGTAAGCATTCAGGATAATGCAGCAGTTCATGATATAAAACGGATGCTCGTCAAAATCCCTGATCATAATATCAAAATCTTCCCCTGCTTCCTTAATGATCTTGTTAAGCCTTTCCGTTGTATTAAAAATATAATTATCAAACGGAACGGCTACGGCCTTGATTTCATTATTTGTCAAAGCGGTAGGAAATAAATCGGACAAAAGATATTTGATACGCTGATAATGCTTTTCAATCTGTTGATACGATTCGATGCCTTCTCTCAGTTCCGGATAAGGCTCAATTTCTTTCAACAATCCTTTGGCATAAGCCGCACGATAATCTACATCCGAACCCGCTATTTCTTCCAAAACCTCAATAACTTTCTGAAAAGAAATCTTGACTTTAAAAGGACTGAGATTATTGTGAATAGGGTTCATATTTTGAAGATTCAAATTGTAGGCAAATTTACGAAAATAAAAGATTCGCAAATCCAAAAGAAAACAAAAAAGCCATCATTAAAAATGACAGCTTTCTCAAATAAAAATCTAAAAACTAAATACTATTTATTTTGAAAAGCAGCGAGCTGCTTTTATGGGAATCCGGTTTTTAATTTACTAGTAAGCTAATATAGAAAAGTAATTAGCTAAAAAAAAATAAAATCGATAAAACGCATGTTAATTTAACTTTCGTCCACTTTTGCAGTCTAACTCTAAGAATGTATAAAAAATGTTAAAGTATAGCAAAGATAGCCATTCAATTAAAGAATAAAATTTAGTTTTGTTTGATGCCGAATTACGGCTTTTTCTTAACTTATAAAATTTATAACTCCCTTTTCTCATGAAAATAAAACATCTAGTTTATGCAATCCTGCTTCTTGGTATTGGCGGTATGATTGCCTATCGGATCACCAATAACAAAAAATCAGAATCAGAAAATGGAAAAGGGCAAGGAAACAAAAAGCCATCAGTAGTAAGCGGAGTTGTAGTACAGCCTCAAAATTTTGCAGACGTTCTTTCGCTTTCCGGCTCTATAGAAGCCAACGAGCAAGTTGATGTACGTAGTGAAGTTTCCGGAATTGTTGAAAGCATCAATTTTAGCGAAGGCACAGCAGTTTCAAAAGGACAGGTTCTTTTTAAAGTAAACGATATTGAATTAAGAGCACAACTGGCACAAGCTAAAACAGCACAAGGGTTGGCTTCTGAAAATGAACGAAGAGCAAAACTGCTTTTGCAAAAAGAAGCTATCAGTCAGGAAGAATATGATATTGCCAGTGCCGATTTCAAATCGGCCAAAGCACAATCACAACTTATAAGTGCTCAAATTGCAAAAACTACGGTACGTGCTCCTTTCTCCGGAAAAATAGGGCTTCGTTCCATCTCTGAAGGAACCTATGTCACGCCAACTACCATGATCGCAAAACTGGTAAATACAAGCCGCTTAAAAATTACTTTTTCGATCCCTGAAAAATACGCTTCACAGATGAAAGTCAATGGCGAGCTTACATTTACGACAGCCGGCTCGCAAGAAAAGTTCAAAGCAAAGATTTATGCAATTGAACCGGAAATTGAAGTAGCCACCCGAACATTAAGGCTGAGAGCCATAGCCGAAAACCCGGAAGGCAAGCTCTATCCCGGAACTTTTGCAAACGTAATACTTCCTTTAGACAATATTCCTGACGCATTATTGGTTCCTACTCAGGCATTAATTCCGATTCAAAATGGGAAAAAACTGTTTACATCCCAAAATGGAAAAGCAAAAGAAATCATTGTAAAAACAGGAGCGAGAACAGATAAGGATATTTTAATTACTTCCGGAATCAAAGCGGGAGATACGATATTGACTACCGGCGTGATGACCTTAAAAGACGGAATGCCTGTCAAAGTCCAAATAAAAAACTAATCCCCGATGAGTTTATCCACCACGAGTATAAAAAGACCGGTTCTGACGATTGTTTTGAATCTGATGCTGATTCTTTTTGGAATTATCGGCTATACTTATCTGGGCGTACGGGAATTCCCTTCCATTGACCCGGCTCAGATTTCTGTAAGAACAAGCTATACCGGTGCAAATGCCGACATTATTGAGTCGCAAATTACAGAACCATTAGAAAAAGCCATCAACTCAATTGACGGTATACGAAACATTACTTCCTCGAGTAATCAGGGAAGCAGCAATATTACGATTGAGTTCAATCTGGATAAAAATTTAGAAGAAGCCGCCAACGATGTACGTGATAAAGTATCGCAGGCTGTCCGAAGCCTTCCGCAAGATATTGACGCACCGCCGGTAGTTTCCAAAGCAGATGCCGACTCCGAACCTATTATCACGATGACGGTACAGAGTGACAACAAAAATGTGTTGGAACTTTCAGATTATGCAGACAATGTCATCGCTCAACGACTACAAACCATTCCCGGCGTTAGTAGCGTACAGATTTGGGGACAGCGAAAATATGCCATGCGTTTATGGATGGATCCTGTTAAAATGGCTTCATATGGCGTAACGGTTTCTGATGTCAGAACTGCTCTGGCAAGCCAAAACGTAGAATTGCCATCTGGAAAATTAACCGGAGCCAATACAGAATTAACCGTTAAAACGTTAGGAAACCTTTCTACAGAAGAAGAATTCAATAACATTATCATTCTTGCCCAGGGTGAAAAAATAGTACGTTTCAGTGATATTGGCAACGCTGCTCTTGAAGCCGAAAACCTGGAAACCAAATTAAGCGATTCCGGACAGGAAATGGTCGGGATGGCCATTATTCCGCAACCGGGAACCAACTATCTGGACATCGCAAAGGCTTTCTATATTCAATATGACCAGTTAAAAAGAGATCTTCCAAAAGATTTCAAATTAAATATTGCTATTGACAATACCGTGTTTGTAAAAAAAGCGGTTGTAGAAGTAGCAGAAACCTTATTGATAGCTATTGTACTGGTAGTCCTTATTATCTATCTGTTTTTTAGAAATTGGGCCATTGCTTTCCGTCCGCTGATTGATATTCCGGTTTCCCTGATCGCGACTTTTTTCATCATGTGGCTTTTTGGATTCTCGGTAAACGTGCTTACCCTGCTTGCGATCGTACTTGCTACAGGTCTGGTAGTTGATGATGGTATTGTGGTTACCGAAAATATTTTCAAGAAAGTAGAAGAAGGAATGACACCTATTGAAGCGGCAATCAAAGGATCCAATGAGATTTTCTTTGCCGTTATCTCGATTTCGATTACCCTTGCCGCAGTATTCCTCCCCGTAATATTCCTTGAAGGTTTCGTAGGACGGCTCTTCCGGGAATTTGGTGTTGTAATTGGTGCAGCTGTTTTAATTTCTGCTTTCGTATCCTTGACATTAACCCCAATGCTGAATGCCTACCTTATGAAAGGCGGTGAGCAGAAAAGGTCAAAATTCTATGAATGGAGCGAACCCTACTTTTTAAAGATGAATTCAGGTTATGCCGGCGCTTTAGGCCGATTTATGAAACGCAAGTGGCTGAGTTTCCCGATTCTTATTATTTGTATTGGTCTGATTGCTCTATTCTTCAGTACGCTTCAAAAAGAAACGGCACCTTATGATGACAGAAGTTTTATAGGTGTAAACGTTACTGCACCGGAAGGAGCATCCTACGATTATATGGATCGTTTCATGACGGAACTGTCTGACCTGATTAACGATTCGATTCCAGAAAAAAAAGTGAGTTTGATTATTACTTCTCCCGGATTTGGATCGGCATCAGTAAACAGCGGCCGAGCCAGAGTTGCTTTAGTAGAGCCCGGTGAAAGAAAACGTTCACAAAAAGAAATAGCCGAAGACCTTACCAAATGGACAAAAAAATATGCTGAAGCCAAAGTTTCAGTCTCGGAACAGCCCACAATTGCCGTAAACCGACGTGGTGGTCTGCCAATACAATATATCATCCAGGCACAAAACTTTGAAAAACTAAGAGAAAAGATTCCACAATTTATGGATGAAGCCGCACAAGATCCCACTTTTTCCATTACCGATGTCAATCTGAAATTCAACAAGCCTGAAATTTATGTAACTATCGACAGAGAAAAAGCCCAAAGTATTGGTGTTTCCGTAATTGATATCGCCCAAACGCTACAGCTTTCTTTGAGTGGCCAGCGTTTTGGTTATTATATGATGAACGGAAAGCAATATCAGGTTATGGGACAATTTGACAAAAAAGATCGTGAAGCGCCTATCGACCTTACTTCTATTTTCGTAAAAAATTCAGCCGGAGAATTAATTCAGCTCGACAACCTTGTCACTATCGAAGAAGAAAGCAGTCCGCCGCAATTGTACCACAACAACCGTTATATGTCTGCTACAGTTTCTGCCGGACTTGCTCCGGGAAAAAGTATCAGCGACGGTATTGATGCTATGGAACGTATCAAAGAAAAGGTTCTGGACGAAACTTTTACAACCGACCTTGGTGGCGAATCGCGCGATTTCGTGGAGAGTAATTCCAACACCGCTTTTGCTTTTGGATTGGCATTATTACTTATCTATCTGATTTTAGCAGCACAGTTTGAAAGTTTTATCGACCCGTTTATCATTATCCTGACGGTTCCTATGGCCGTTGCTGGAGCTTTGTTTTCTCTTTGGCTTTTTGGCCAGACCTGGAATATTTTTAGCCAGATCGGAACCATTATGCTAATTGGACTGG
Source organism: uncultured Flavobacterium sp. (assembly GCA_964518395.1). GTDB lineage: Bacteria > Bacteroidota > Bacteroidia > Flavobacteriales > Flavobacteriaceae > Flavobacterium. The sequence goes on along the minus strand of CAZFGA010000037.1, from coordinate 12,305 downwards.
TGACGAAGAACGGAATTCTGATTGTAGAATTTGCAAATCAGCTCCGGGAACAGGGCAAGAACAAAATGGAAGCTATTATGGAAGCAGCTGAATCCCGTTTGCGTCCAATCTTGATGACCAGTTTGGCAATTGCTTTAGGTGCTCTTCCAATTGCATTGTCATTAGGAGCAGCCTCAACCAGCCGTATTGGAATGGGAGTTGTTATTGTTGGAGGGACATTATTTTCGTTGATACTGACATTATTTGTTATCCCTGCTATCTATTTTATGTGGTCTAGAGAGAAAAAACACAGACCAGAATTTGACAACATAAAAGAATATGAAAAAGAATAATCGCATGAATGCTAAGATATTTTTTCAGGTTGCTTTCTTTTTTGCCATTTCACTGGCAGCTAAAGCACAGCAAGTCCTAACAGTTGAAGATGCGGTAAAGATTGCCCTGGAAAACAATTACGAGATAAAAATTGCCAGCAACGAATTAAAAATCGACAAGAACAACGTCAACCTTGCCAACGCGGGCATAATGCCACAGCTAAATGCTAACGTAACTGACAATAACAGTATTCAGAATACCACACAAACACAATCTGACGGTTCAGAGCGTAAGCTTAATAACGCCAGAAACATGAACCTTAACTACGGAGTTGCCTTAAACTGGACCATTTTTGACGGACTCGGAATGTTTGCCCGTTATGATCAGTTGAAAGAATTAGAAAAATTAGGCGATGCCGAACTTAAGCTTGCCATCTTTACAAAAGTTTCTGATGTTATAACGACTTATTATAATTTGGTACAGCAGCAACAGCAATTAAAAGCGCTCGATACTGCTATCGTTATTTCCAACCTGAGAATTACTACAGCCGACAATCGTTATAAAATTGGAAAAGCGTCAAAACTGGAAGTATTAAATGCAAAGGTTGACCTGAATACAGACACTACGACTTTACTCCGACAGAAAGAATTGTATGCCAACACTAAAATCTATCTGAACGAAATTTTAGGCAGGGATGTAAAAACAGAATTTACTGTTGTCGACGAAATCACTATAGACGAAACACTATTACTTCCTGAGTTGATGACATTGGCAGAAAAACAGAATCCGCAGCTGCAAACCCAGATTATCAACAAACGGATCAGCGAACTACAACTCAAACAGGTTAAGGCCAGCCGTTATCCGACCGTAAATATTACATCGGGTTACAATTTTTCACGCACAGAGGCTTCTTTGGGCTTTATCACGCAATCTTCCGGACAAGGATTTACTTATGGCTTTAATGCAAGTATGAACATCTTCAATGGCGGGCTTCAAAACCGAAATGAAAAAACGGCTAAAATCCAGGTGGAAAACTCGAAGATTGTTATCGAACAGCAATTGCAAACCCTGAGATCGCAATTGTCGTCTGCCTATCAAACGTACCTGACGAATCTGGAGTTGACGAAGCTAGAGTCTAAAAATGAAGAAATAGCAAAAGAAAACCTTGATATTACTTTGGCCAAGTTCAAAATCGGTACAATTGTCCCATTGGAATTTCGTGAGGCACAGCTTAATTATGTCAACGCAAAAGTTAGAAATAGCAATGCGCAATATGCAGCTAAAGTATCCGAAATCAATTTAAAAGAATTGGCAGGAAATTTATCACTTTCTCAGAATTAAGCCTTTAAACCGATAAATTCTCAATTTAATGTTAATTCATTTACTTATCTTTGAATGACAAACTCTTAAACAAATCAATCATGGAAGTAAATTTTTTAGCATTGCTCGTAGCGGCATTATCGACACTGGTTGTCGGTTTTATCTGGTATAACCCTAAAGTCTTTGGAACGGCCTGGATGAATTCTGCCGGACTAACAGAAGAAAAATTAAAAGGAGCCAATATGGCTAAAATTTTTGGACTTAGCATTGTATTCGCCTTTTTGATGGCTTTCATTTTGCAGTTTTTGGTTATTCACCAATGGGGAGCCCTAGCTGCAACTGGAGGAGATCCAGATCAAGCAGGTCCTGCTTATGCAGCATTCATGGCAGAACATGGAATGAAATTCCGAACCTTCAAACACGGTGCTTTGCACGGTTTTATGACCGGATTATTTTTTACATTCCCACTTATTGCCATCAATGCCATGTTTGAAAGAAAAAGCTGGAAATTTATCTTTATCAATTCCGGTTATTGGATTGTGAATCTGACTATCATGGGTGGAATTATTTGTGTCTGGATTTAAACGTATATTATCATAAAATCTCGCCTTATTACTACTTAGGGCGAGATTTATTATTTTTTAGCAATTGGAAACAACCTTAAGCTTCGGGCTTTTTACTTCAACTTCTGAACTTCCTGCCGATTGGGACAGCCTTGCTTCAGCCAATATCTTTCTTTCAAAATCCTATTTAAAAATACTTGAAACAGCAGCACCTGAGAATATGACCTGCCATTTTATTGGTATTTTTCAGGAAGAAAAACTTTTAGGAATTGCGCTTTCACAATTTTTAGACCTTAGCCAGGTCAATTCGTACGGCGAAAGAGACAATTGCGCTAAAACTTCCATGCGGAAATTTATTTTCAAGAATTTTAGTTCTAAAGTGCTCATTATTGGAAACAATATGTTTACGGGCCAGAATGCTCTAGCGTTCGACCCTACTCTTCCTTATTCAGATGGTTTAAAATTGCTAAAAAAAGCATCGGTAGCAATTGAAAAAAAACTACGTGATAAAGGAATCAAAACCCATATCACAGTATTCAAGGATTTCGAGAAAGATGATGTAAAACACTTCAAGCTAACCGAATTCGATGAGTTTTACCAATTCAGCACACAACCTAACATGATTTTTACTATCAGAGAAGACTGGAAAGACGCCGCTGATTATATAAACGCACTAAATAAAAAATACCGCGATCAGTACAAAAGAGCCCGAAAAAAATCGGAAAGCCTGATCAAAAAGAAACTTTCTTTGGAAGAAATCCAAAAACAGGAAAGAACCATTTATGACCTGTATTACTGTGTGGCTAAAAATGCACCGTTTAATACTTTTTATCTTCCAGAGAATCATTTTTCCAGCTTCAAAATACATCTTAAAGACAACTTTTTGTTTTATGCATATTTTGAAGGCGAAAAAATGATTGGTTTCAATACTCTTATCAAAAATGGTGATGCCGTAGACACTTACTTTTTAGGTTATGACGAGAACCATCAAAAAGAAAAAATGTTGTATCTCAACATGCTGTATGACATGATTTGCCATTCTATCAACAAAGGATTCAAACAGATCATTTTTGCCAGGACCGCATTAGAAATTAAAAGTTCTGTAGGTGCCATTCCCGAAAAAATGTACGGATTCATCAAGCACCATAATTCTTTTATAAACCTTTTTATTTCACGAATTTTCGGCTATTTAGAACCTGAACTGGCTTGGAAAGAACGAAATCCTTTTAAATAATCATCGGGAAGTTGCTATCAACTTAAAGTAATCACGAAAAAACTTATTTTCAGCAACTCTGTTTTCACATAGAACACATCAACTTAGCAACTCAGAACCTTAGCAGCTTAGCAGCTCTGCTCACTTACTTCTCATATCAGCCACAGATTAAAATGATCACACAGATTTTGAAAAGCAAACCAAACTTAGCAACTTTTTTAAGGAACCGCCACCCGCATCTGATTGGGAAGAATTTCCACTTCCAAACGGGTAACTTCGTCACAGTATTCTCCATCTATCTGAAAACTTACGGGCGAATTAGTCGTGATAACAGCCTTATCTGTTGATATTATTTCTACATCGCCATTTTCAACAGGCATATTTCCGGACAGTATTTTACTAAAGACAATGAGATCTAGATTTTTAAGAATGACTATTTCAAACTTGCCGTCGTTCATTATGCCATTCGGATTAATTGCAACACCAGTACCATATTTCTGTGAATTGGCCACTACAACCATCCTGGCTTCTGTTTCAATACGCCCGAGATGGGTTTCTATAACAGCTCGAAAAGGAGCCTTGAGTCCCGCAAGTGTATTAACGGCCTGTAAAGCATATCCCAACTTGCCTCGAATACTGCTGTTTTCATAGTTCTTAATCAATTCGGCATTGATCCCAATGTCGCTCAGGTGAAGACTTTTTTTCCCATTAATGGAAATCATGTCCATTTCCATATAATTACTATTAAAGGCAACTTCCAGATTTTCTTCCAAACTATCCGGAAGGTTAAGATCTACCGAGAGTCCGTTAGCAGAACCCGCAGGCAGTATTCCTAAAATTACTTCATGATTTTCTAGAGCTTCAGCAACCATTTTGATAGTACCGTCACCGCCAGCGATTATAATCCTTTCTGCCTTATTTTTTTTATGAAGTTTTTGGATTTCAGCTTCATCATTTTTGCCGGTTGTTTCATAAATAACCAGATGTATGTTTGCCTTTACCGCAAATTTTTTAGCTTCGCCAATAATTTCTGTCTTATCAACATCGCCGGATATTGGGTTAACTACCAGAATATAATTCTTTTGCGTCTTCATGGCTTCAGTATGCTATAATTTTTGTAATTTGTTATTTCGAAATATAAATATAAAACATTTATGAAGCCAATCCTAAAGTTATACCGAGGTTATGCAAATGATCAGGAACTAATTGTGATGGGACATATTTTTAAGCCAACTACAAAAGAAGATTACGATTTTCAAAAGAGAAATTTCAAGAATGCCAAATCGGTTATCCGCATGTTTCGTATCAAAACACAAAAGAACGCTTCTGTCTATCTGGAACACAACGGCATAAAAATACATACGAAAAGTCTGGATGACGGTTATTTCAAATTTTGCATTCCACTGTCACGGGATTTGGCCTATGGCTGGAACGAATACAAAGTCAGCACTTACCATAACAACAAGGAAATCTCAAGCAAGGGCAGCTACATCCGTCCCCATGAAGGCAACTGGGGTTTTATATCGGATATTGACGATACTTTTCTGGTTTCCCATACCCAAAATCCATTTAAAAAACTTTACATACTTCTTTTTAGAAACGTTAACGACCGTAAGATATTTGAAGATGTTGTACCGCATTACCAGGCTCTGAGTTCAGCCGGCAGAGACAGTCATATGGAGAAGAATGCTTTTTTCTACGTTTCCAGCAGCGAATGGAACCTTTACAGGCTCATTACTCAATTTACCGAACTGCATGGACTCCCTAAAGCCGTATTGCTCTTAAAAGACATTAAAACGAGCCTTACAGATTTTTTCTTTACCGGCAGAGGCAATCATGATCATAAATTTGAAAAGATCAAGCATGTTCTGGAATTTTATCCGCATTTGAAATACGTATTGCTTGGAGACGATTCACAACACGATCCTTTTTTATACGAAGACATCTGCAAAATTTTTCCGGTTACGGTAAAAGCCGTTTATATCAGGCAGACCGGTAAAAACAAAAAAAGCAAAGCTGCTGAGGCAATGGCTAATATGGAATCAATGGGAGTTGATACCTGTTATTTCAAAAACAGTAAAGAAGCCATTGAACATTCTGAGCGAATTGGTATTACTTCACAAGATTTTCAGGATAGTTTATAAAAAAAGCCGGAAACAAGTTCCGGCTGTAGTATTTTATGAGTTTTCAATTTCCATCTGAACAGTTTCCCATTCTTCTAACAGATTATCGAGATCTTTTTTCTTCTTGTTGTACGCAATAAAAAAAGAAGCATCTTCTATGTGTTTATCATATTCTGATTCCAAAAGCTTGTCATCTTTTTGAATATCTATTTCCAGTTGTTTGATCTGGCTCTCGACTTTGCTTAATTTATTCTGAAGCGCTTTATTTTTTTTCTGTTCGTCATAGGACAACGATTTATCTTTTGGAGCTTCTTTCTTAACAACATCTTTCTTTTCAACCTCACGCATGTTTTCAAGATTACGCTGCTCTAAAAAGAAATTAATATCACCCAGATATTCTTTTATTTTCTGATTTTTGAATTCATATACAATATTCGACATTCCCTGAAGGAAATCCCTGTCGTGAGAAACCAAAAGCAAAGTCCCTTCGTATTGTTGCAATGCAGCCTTTAATACATTTTTAGACTTGATATCTAAGTGGTTCGTAGGCTCATCCATTACAAGCACGTTTATAGGCTGTAATAATAATTTACATAGCGCCAAACGGTTTCTTTCGCCTCCTGAGAGTACTTTTACCTTTTTTTCGACATCATCACCCCTAAACAAAAAAGAACCCAGCATATCGCGTACTTTTGAGCGATTGGTGTCGTTTGCGGCATCCTGCATCGTTTGAAGGAGCGTTATTTCACCATCAAGATATTCTGCCTGGTTTTGGGCGAAATAGCCCAATTGTACGTTATGTCCCAATTTTATTGTACCCGTATAATCGATTTCGTTTACGATAGCCTTGATAAAAGTTGACTTTCCTTGTCCGTTTTGACCAACAAAAGCAATCTTGCTACCTCTTTCAACCAAAAGCGAAATGTCTTTTAAGATTGTCTTATCACCATAATTTTTGGTTACATCTTCCGCTTCAACAACAACCCTTCCAGGAGTTACAGAAACAGGGAACGAAATGTTCATTACGGAATTGTCATCCTCATCCACTTCTATTCTTTCAACCTTGTCCAGTTTTTTGATAAGCGATTGCGCCATTGATGCTTTTGACGCTTTTGCACGGAACTTCTCAATCAGTTTTTCCGTTTCTTCTATTTTCTTGGCCTGGTTCTTTTGCGTGGCTAATTGCTTTTCACGAATTTCCTGACGCAATTCTAAATATTGCGTGTAAGGCTTATTAAAATCATATGCTTTTCCAAGAGAAATTTCGATGGTTCTGTTGGTTACATTATCCAGAAACATCTTATCGTGTGAGACAATCACTACCACTCCTGGGAAATTGCGCAAGAAATTCTCCAACCAAATAATAGATTCTATATCCAAGTGGTTCGTAGGCTCATCCAGCAGCAGGATATCATTGGACTGTAAAAGCAATTTTGCCAATTCAATACGCATTCTCCATCCACCTGAGAAAGTTTCTGTCTGATTATTAAAATCTTCTCTTTTAAAACCAAGCCCCAATAAAATCTTTTCAGTATCACCCACATAATTGTATCCGCCTAGCAGATCAAAACGATGCGTATAATCGGAAAGGTCTTCAATAATCTGATTGTATTCTTCGCTTTCGTAATCGGTTCGTGTAACCAATTGTTCATTGATTTCTTCCAGCTTTTTTTCTACAATCTTTATTTCTGTAAATGCTTCATACGCTTCTTCCAGAACAGTTCTTCCCTGTTCGAAGTCGATGTCCTGACGAAGAAAGCCAATTCTGACTTCCTTTTCGGTAGCTATGCTTCCGGTATCCGGAGCGAAGTCACGCGCAAGAATTTTCAGCATGGTGGACTTTCCAGCACCGTTTTTACCGACAAGACCTACCCTATCGCCAGCACCCAGCCTGAAAGTAATTTCTTCAAAGAGATAGGTTCCACCAAAAGAAACTGATAAATTATGTATATTAAGCATTTATTATATTTTTTTTGTAATTGTATATGTAAATTTGTAAAGCCAAATACGGCAACCAAAATTTTTTGCAAATGTTAAAAAAAGGATCCAAATTATATAGTATTTTAACAGGAACTTGTCCTAAATGTCAGAATGACAAGATGTATATCGACAGAAATCCGTTTAATCTGCCTAATGTTTTCAAAATGCATGAAAAATGCAGTCACTGTGGCCAAAAATATAAGATAGAACCTTCCTTTTTTTACGGGGCAATGTATGTTAGCTATGGAGTAGGAATTGCTTTTGGTGTAGCTGCCTTTGTAATCTCCTATCTATTTCTTGGCAGTAACCTTAAAGTTGCCTTTATAGCTATTATCGCCACACTCGTTATTTTTATGCCAATTATTATGAGGCTATCCCGAAATATTTGGATCAATATGTTTGTGGATTACGACAAGGACTGGGATAAAAAATAAGTTACCACTTTACTTTTCTGAATCGCATAATATCCGCGGAACCATCAATTGGTTTTCCCAATTCGATACTTTCAAATAATTGTTTTGCCATATCGGGTCCAATCATAACACCTCTTGTGCCAAGTCCATTGAGCAAATGAAGGTTTGGATATTTTGGATGTGTTCCTACCAATGGTTTTCTATCAGCTACTGTTGGCCTGATTCCTGCCAGATGTTCAACAATTTCAAAATCACACCGGAGTACTTCTTTGCTCTTCTCTAAAAGCTCTTTTTTGCCTTCTTCAGTTGGCAGGTTCGTCTTATCTTCCCAACTATATGTTGCTCCTACTTTATATAAATCATTACCCAAAGGCAGTACAAATACAGATGCTTTAACAATAGCATCTAAATCTAAATCTTTGGCTTTAATAATCAACAGCTCCCCTTTGGTTCCTTTTAAAGGCAAATGTCCAAAATAGGGGTTGTCTACCATTCCATAACCTTCTGCAAAAACAATGTTTCGAGCCTGAATGTCTTTGTATTGCACATAGTTTTCTTTAAATTCTATGGCCGAATAATCAAAAGTATCTTCCTGAAACAGGTTGTTTTCTTTCAGATAATTACGATAACTGAACAATAAAACATCAGTATCGATATAACCCGATTGTAAAACTTCGCCAAAATTATACGGAGAATCGATCGCCCTATATTTCTTAGAAACCAATTTTGAAGAAAGAAAAGGTACTAATCCGACCCTATCAGTTGCCAAAAACCAATCGTTTTGTTCTTCAACAGAAAACAGTTTTCTGTAGACCGGAGTATGGAAGTTGAATTTGACATTCAATTTTGTTTCCAGCTTTCCATAAAATGATTGCAATAAGTCGAGCTGTTCCTGAGCTCTCCATACTCCACTATATCTTTTAAGAATTACAGGATTATACAATCCGCCTGCAACTTTGGAAGAGCGTTGCGAATTATTTTCAAAAAACAAAATGGATTTATTGTGCTGTGAGGCTGTTTCACCAAACGCAATCCCAGCCAATCCGCAACCGACAATCAAATAATCAATCATAATGCAAAAATAAAAAACTCTTGCCTGTTAAAGGCAAGAGTTTTATTTGTATTGGAGAAATTTTTATTAATAATTCCACATATCTTGTTCGAAGTTGCGAATCTTATCTTTTACTCTTTCTGATTCTAACAATTGCATCTGTGCATTGTCTTTCATGTACTCTTCAATCTTTCTGTCACCCATAACGTTTTCTTCTTTATAAATTACGGCACTAAATCTCCGTGAGTTGAGAAGGTGGTCAAACGTAATTGGCATTGCAGAGTTTTTATCATTAAAGGCTTTACTTTCATGCATAACATCACGGATGGATGGATAATAAACCCAAAACAACTCGATAACATCAGGATTTTCAGCTCCAATATCCCTTGCTTCTGGCGCTACAGGACATATTGCCAATAATCTGTATTTTAACTCTCCTTGACGTTTGTCAAAATACCAGAAACCTTTAATTCTAAAACCAGATATATCAAGAGCAGTCAACTCTCTTTTATCAATATATTGAGGATCTAAAACTTTCTTACCTGATTTATAATCATCATAGTAATTATTAATTTCATCAATTCCAGCAGGAATTGTATCAATATAAGTAAAAGAAGAAGCCATATCTTTTAAAGTCTTTTTAGTGTTGAAATAATCATCACCATAAACTTCAGTTATTCTACCATCTTTAATACCTTTTAATAAAACATTAAATAAAGAACGTCTGTCTTGTCCTATATTAGCTGTATCTACTGGAAAATAAAGAGGAAAGTTGATTCTCTCATCCAAGTCAATAGTTTCCCAGACAGTTTTACCCATCAAAACATCACGATCATGTACATAACCGTAAGGTAATGGCTTGTCATTGTCAGAAATAAGCTCAGCTTCTGTTTTCTTTCCTATTTGGTCTGGCGTTTTTGCATTAAGCAAATTTGACTGTGCAAAAGAAGCAAAGCTTCCTGCCATCGCAAAAACAACTAATAAAAAGTTTCTCAATTTCATGTTATAATTTATAAGTTATTTAAGTAGATAACGACCGACTTAAATTATTATTGTATTTCGTAAACTACTGGAGTAGTTTTAGGAGGCATTACACCTGCACCAACTCCAACAATTTTTGTTTTGATATCAGAAATAATGACTTGGTCACCTCTTCCTGCTTTAGCTAATGCAGCCTTACATTGAGCATTTACTCTATCTCCATTTACAATCACGATAGCCTGACCTGGAACTTTAAATGAGAACTGAGTTACTTCAAATTTTAAGTCGTATAAGAAATCTGGCAATACAGCAGAGATTTGAGATACTTCAAGACGAGATTTAGCTCCTTTTACATTTCCTGTAGTACCTGCAATAGCACCTTGTGGTCCAGGAATATTCTTAATTCTGAAAGTTTTCTTATCAGAAACTGGTTTTCCATCAGGCAATTTACCTGTAACGCTAACAGTAACCTCAGTACCTTGACCTGGGTTAAGATTATACTGTCCTGGTTTTCCTGCTCTTGACAGACCTGGAGCAGAAGCAGTAACCTTATCATCAGAAATACCTGCAAATGAAATTGTCATAGGGTTTGGCAACCCTCTGTATACAACGTTCATCTTATCAGCAGAGATATTTGCAGAGTTTGGTCTTGGAACTACAACATAGTTACCTTTGATAGGCAAGCTTACAACTTTTCCATTTTCATCAAAATTGAAAGATCCTGTAATTTCATGATCACCTACGCTACCTGCACCGAATGAAAATTTCGCCTGTCCAGCTTCAGCTGCTACAGCACTTCCATTAACAATAACAGATTTAGCTTTTAAAGTTGGGTCGAATTTTCCAAGAATAATTTTACCAGTAACTGATTCACCCTGGAAGAAAGCAGTTTTGTCTGGAACAACAATTGGTTGATAAGCTGTCAAGGAAGCTGCTGCAATCAAATCAGATTGGAACATTCCTGCCATCACATCACTTTCAGTAGTTTTAATATCTGCTTGTAATTGTGATAATTTAGTAATTGTAGCTATAAGAGGGAAACCTTTATAGTTATAATCAATCCAAGATAAATTAGCACCTGCTTTTTCAGAATAAACTGGTTTAGTAGCGAATCTATTTTCAATTTTACTCATTTCAGAAGCTGCAATTGAACTACCTCCAATTTGTTTGATTTGAGCAGGATAATTTTTAATTTTATCTAAGAACTCTTGTCCTTTTGGAGAAACTTTATCGCCAACAAAAAATAAGTTATCGATTAAATCACCTTTATCCATTTGTTCGTATGGTAAATTTCCTTCTTTATCTTTTACAAAACCTTTAGTTACTTGAGTTTTGATATTTTCAAGATAATCAGAGAATTCTTTTGATAATGCTCTAATCTTATCAACTTTTAGTTTTTTATCACCATACTGTCCTGGCTGATCAGATGCCTTCTGGGCTAATTGCTGAAAGGAAGTTTCATTTCTAGCATCAGTAAGCGTATTAGATTCAACAATTTTATTGTTCAATATACCAAAAGCAGACAATACTTCTTTCGACATATTTAATGCCAACATTGCGATGAAAACCAGATACATCAGGTTAATCATCTTCTGTCTAGGGGTTAATTTTCCTCCTGCCATTTTTTCTAATTAGTTTATTTTTATTTTGTTAATGAAAAAAATATAGTCTTAAACTAATTATCCTTTGTTACTCATTGCAGAAAGCATACCACCATAAACATTGTTCAATGAAGCGATGTTTGCAGTCATAGATTGCATTTGTTCTTTTAATTTAGAAGCATTATCAGCGATTTCTTTGTTTGCCTCAGCGTTTCTAGAAGCACTTTCCAATTGCACTTTGTACAAGCTGTTTAGTGACTCCATTTGAGCTGCAGCCATAGATAATTCTTCGCTGTATTTTTTAGTAGCAGCAATTCCGTCAGCAGCTGGAGAAATTCCTTTAGCAGCAGATTCGAAATTTTTGATGCTGTTTCCTAAGCTAGCCATCAATTCACCATCGATTTTAGCTTCTTTCAATAGGTTATCTAATTTTTGAGACAATAGACCTTGAGCCTCAGTTGGGTTTTCTTTTTTAGCTTCTTTCTTTTTAGCTTCGCCTCCTGCTAATTCAGGATATACAAGAGTCCAATCAATTTCGTTATCTACAGGTTCAAACGCAGATAAAGCAAAGATTAAAGCTTCAACCACAAGTCCTATCGTCAACATTAAGTTACCAGTAATAGGGCCGAATTCAAGGTGAGTAATTTTAAATAATGCTCCAAGGATTACAACCGCCGCTCCCATACCGTAAGCGAAATTCATTGCTTTTTTGCTTAAAATTGCCATAATAATAAATAGTTTTTAGTTA
>CAZFGA010000036.1:0-37558 GCA_964518395.1 uncultured Flavobacterium sp. | reverse complement strand
TGTCGCCGCCTTCCTTTGAAAAGGGTTCCTAGAAATAGGAACCCTTTTTTGTTTTGGATAAATTTGAAATGAAGAATGATAAAGTTTCTTTAAAATTCTTTTACTCCAATTTTGAATAAGGTAACTTTATATAGTAACGTAAAATAAAATGCTATGAAAAACTTGCTTTATTTATCAATATTGTTCCTAAGTTTAGGTTTGTTTGCTTCTTTTGAGAGTTCAAAGGTCTTGAAAAATGATTCATTTATTCAGGAGAAAGAATATAAAAAGATTGCTCCAGAAGAAGTTAAAAAAGATGCCCTTATAAATATAAAGGCAAAATATGGTGATTATCAAATAGTTGAAGCGGCTGTGGCTCCTGATGGAGAGTATAAGCTGGTTTTAAAAAAGGATAATGCTTCTATTACGGCATTATTTACTTCTTCAGGAGAATTAATTAAAATACTACAATAAAATCCGGTTAATTACCGGATTTTTTGTTTTTGTAAAACTCACATACTGAATTCATTATGCATTCACTGTGTTTTGGATTTGATGGCCTGCAGGTTTCCCTACCTAGGAATGATATTGCCATGCCCACTTCTGACCACATTGATTTTGGGACTACTTCTATCATTTCTTTTTCAATTTTGTCGGCATCTTTTCCTTTTGCAATTCCAAGTCTGGGAGCAACCCTAACTACGTGTAAATCGGCCATTATGCCTTCTGCAGGAACTCCGGCTTCCCTCATAATTACATTAGCAGATTTTCTTCCAATCCCCTTTAAGGCAGTCAGTTCCTTCATAGTAACAGGAATATTTTTGTCTTCTTTTATGGTATCTGCAATTTCAAGAAGCCATTTGATTTTATTACCATGAAAACGGACTTCTTCAATGTAAGGTAGTAAGGATTTTTCATCAGCTCTAGTCAGAGATTTCATGGTAGGAAATGCCTTGAACAAATTAGGGGCAATCTTATTGATATGGGCATCGCTGTCTTGTGCTGATAAAACAACCATGACCAGTAATTGGTACAGATTTTTATAATCTAACGGATGCTGTTTATTTTTATATTTGGCAATTAATGGTTTGAGAGCTGTAGCCCAATCAGTTGACTCATTAAATAGATCCATATTACTTTTTTTTAAAGTCTACAGATAAGGAATTGACACAATAGCGCTGTCCAGTTTTAGTAGGGCCATCATCAAAAACATGACCTAAATGACCACCGCAATTTGCGCATAAAATTTCGGTACGTAACATCCCATGAGAAGAATCCCTAATATATTCAACTTTTCCAGGCAAAGCTTCATCAAAAGATGGCCAGCCGCAATGTGAGTCAAATTTAGAGTCGCTTTTGAACAAAGGCTCTCCACAGCCACCACAGCAATAGGTTCCCTTTTCAAAAAACAAATTGTATTTTCCGGAATGAGGGAATTCGGTTCCTTTTTGGCGTAAAATTTTATAACGTTCGGAACCTAATTCGGTTTTCCACTCTTCTTCGGTTTTATTTACTGGATATTTCATGACATTATTTTTTTGCAGGTACAAATTTTATAGAAACAGAATTCGTACAAAAGCGTTTGCCAGTGGTTTCAGCAGGTCCATCATCAAAAACGTGTCCTAAGTGTCCGCCACATTTTGCACACATAACTTCTGTTCTGACCATACCAAAGCTGGTATCTTCCTTATAGATTACGGAACCTTTAATTGCCTGATCAAAAGAAGGCCAGCCGCAATCAGAATGGAATTTTGCATTAGAATGAAAAATGACATTTCCACATGCTGCACAAACATAGTCTCCTTTTTCAAAATGATTATAATATTCTCCGGTAAAGGCTCTTTCTGTTCCTTTTTTTCGAAGTACTTCATATTGTTCCGGCGTCAGTTCTTTTTTCCATTCTGCATCGGTTTTTTGAACTTGTTTTGATGTTTCTTTTTTCGTAATTTCCTTTTTTTCCTGGCTTTGGCAGGATATAAAAGAAAAAAGCGAAACCAATACTACAATATAATGTTTCATGGTTTTCAATTTAAGAATTCTACTATTTTTTTGATAACTTTTGCATCACCCAATATTTTTCGGTGTCCGAGACCTTCGGTAATGACTAACTCGTTGTGTTGTAAGTTTTCCTGTATATGGTAGGCCGCTTTTACAGGAACATCATCGTCATCTTTATCGTGAATAACCAAAACGGGAATTGTTACCTCTTTTGCAGCCCTATAGGCAGAAAAACTATCCATTGGCTCATTGATTTTTTTCTCAAAATTAGCTTTCATCTTTTTACTGATAGCAATATTCATTCCTAATTTTTCAATAAAATCATCCATAATATCCTCAACAACATCACCACTTCCAATAATTACTGCTTTTTTTACTTTTAATCCTCTTTTTATAGAATTTAGGATTGACATGCCACCTAATGAATGTCCTATAGCAAATTCAAATGGACCAAATTTCTTTTCTAATTCTAATATACTGGCAATAAATTCAGTCATATTGCTGGTTTTTCCTAATGATTTTCCATGAGCTGGTGCATCAAAACTCACAGTAGAATAGCCTAATTTTAGCATCTCATCAGCAATTTTAACCAACTGTGTTCCTCTGCCGGACCAACCATGAACAAGTAATATTTTTTTATCGCTTGTACCATAATTATATACGACAATTTCTTTGCCTAGGTTTGGAATAAATACGTTTTGCTGAAGCGAATCCTTATCCATCCCGATTTCTCGTTTTGGCAATTTATATTTTACAGGAGAGGTAAAAAGTTTTGCAGCAAATTTCATAGCCAGTTTGGGTGAAATAGTTTCAGTTATTTTGGCAGCAATACGTATAGATTTTGGTATTTTAAGCGATTGCTGATGCGTTTTTGGATTTTCAGACATAACCAATTTTTATGCAAGTTAAAGTTTAATAAATTTAGGAATCATAAATTAAATATAAAAGATATTCAATGGCAGTAATAGGGAAAAAACCGAATCGTTTCTAAATCAACAGATTGCTCAGATATTTCGTCTGGGAGTTTTTAAAAAATAAGACATGGTATAAAGATTGTTAATATTTTAACAATAAATAAAGATTTCTAAGAAATTAAGTATCAAAGTAAATTAGTAAATTTGAGTAATAACCAATCAAAATAGTTCTCATGAAAAGAAGATATCTGTTACTACCAATTGCAATATTTGGTATTGTTTATTCTTGTGCAACCAATCCGTTTACCGGAAAAAGCACATTGGCGCTGGTTCCTGATTCGCAGATTTTACCATCAGCTTTTCAGCAATATAGTACTTTTCTAAAGGAAAATAAAGTGGTAACCGGAACTGCCGACGCACAGAGAGTGGTAACCGTAGGGACAAAAATTAAAAATGCGGCCGAAAAATATCTGAATGCCAACGGTTATAAAGGCTATTTGAAAGATTACCAATGGGAATATAAACTAGTAGAAAGCAAAGAAGTAAATGCCTGGTGTATGCCTGGAGGAAAGATTGTTTTTTATACCGGTATTCTTCCTATTACAAAAGACGAAACAGGTATGGCGGTAGTTATGGGACATGAAGTTGCTCACGCATTGCTAAACCACGGACAGCAAAGAATGAGTGCTGATGTATTACAGCAATTAGGGAGTGTTGGTGTTGGAGCTGCCGTTGGGAATCAAAGTGAATCTATCCAGAAAATAGCCATGCAGGCATATGGAGTAGGTACCCAATATGGTGTTACTTTGCCATTTAGCCGAAGTCATGAAAGCGAAGCTGATAAAGTTGGACTGACATTAATGGCAATTGCAGGTTATAATCCTGATCAGTCGGTTGCTTTCTGGGAGAGAATGGCGGCCAATTCAGGAGGCAATGCACCACCGGAATTTATGAGCACGCACCCGTCCAATGCAACCAGAATTGCAAATCTGAAGGCTTTGATTCCACAGGCAAAAGCAGAAGCTGCAAAATACGGTGTGACATTTAAATAAAAGATAATCTGGATTAGATAAAAAAATAATATCTTCGAAGCTGTTCTAAAAGGACAGCTTTTTTTATACCTAAAAATAAACTTATGCAAACAGCTTTACCTAAGGGAAGTAAGAAATTAATGAACGCCTGGGCGTTTTATGATTGGGCAAACTCAGTATATCCTCTTGTGATATCTTCCGCAATTTTTCCTTTGTATTTTGGATTTCTTTTTCCAAAAGAAGCTCCCGATGTACAGTTTTTAGGGTACGATTTCAAGGCAACGGCATTGATAAGTTTTGTTACAGCTTTTGCATTTTTGGTTGTAGCGATTATTTCTCCATTTCTCTCAGGAATAGCAGATTTCGTTGGCAATAAAAAAAGGTTCTTACAATTTTTCTGTTTTCTGGGAGCTGCCTCTTGTATAGGAATGTACTGGTTTACGGTTGAAAACATTTATTTTGGCATTACCTGTTTCTTCTTCGGGCTCATAGGATTTTGGGGAAGCTTGGTTTTTTATAATTCCTATTTGCCAGATATTGCTTTTACAGAACAGCAAGACGGACTAAGTGCAAGAGGTTATTCCATGGGATATATTGGCAGCGTTGTATTGTTGCTCATTTGTTTGTACCTGATTCTAAGCAAAGAAGGTATGGAAGCACTTGAAATGATGAAAGTTTCCTTTGCTCTTACAGGAGTTTGGTGGTTATTATTTAGCCAATATGCATTTTATTATCTGCCAAAAGGAAATAAGAATGCAGATAAAATTACAAAAGACATACTTCTAAGTGGCTTTAAGGAATTGAAGAAAGTAAAAAATGAGCTATTGAAGCATTTATCGTTATCAAGATATTTGGCTGCTTTTTTTGTTTATAGTATGGCAGTACAAACCGTAATGCTGGTAGCTACTTATTTTGGAGAACAGGAAATTAATTGGGCAGATACTGAGGAGAAAACCAAAGGGTTGATTATTAGTATTTTGGTTATCCAATTGGTAGCTGTTCTTGGCGCAATCGTGACGGCAAGATTATCTAATAAATTCGGAAACATAAAAACACTAATTGTTATCAACTCCATCTGGGTGGTCATCTGTGTTTGTGCTTATTTTGTTACCGAACCGATTCACTTTTATATTACTGCCAGTTTTGTAGGTCTTGTTATGGGTGGAATCCAGGCACTATCACGATCTACATATTCTAAATTTCTTCCAAAAACAGAAGACACTACTTCATTTTTTAGTTTTTATGATGTTGCCGAAAAGATAGGTATCGTAATAGGAATGTGCGTGTATGGTCTGATTGACCAGATTACGGGCTCTATGAGGAATTCTATCGTTTTTCTTGCTGTCTTTTTTGTTATTGGAGTTCTTTTGCTTTTTAGGGTGCCAAAAACTGAGCCGAAAGAATAAAAATATATTTTATGCGTTTCAAATAAAAAATATATATTTGGAAACCTAATTAACCCAACCTAACAAAAATAGAATGAATAAATTAAAATTTTTAGCTGCTTTTGTGCTGATTTTCACAGCCTTTAATTTCATATCCTGTGATAATGAGCCTTTAGACAGCAGTATTGATCCTAATCCACAACCCGGATGTGTAGCGCCTACTTCTTTTCAAGCTAGTAATTTCATTGGAACAAATGTAAACCTAAGTTGGGCCACAAGTACCGGAGCAACTTCATGGGAAGTACAATACGGGCCAACCGGATTTGCTATTGGAAGCGGAATTTCAGTTTTTTCTGAAGCGACCAATGTAACTATCTCAGGTCTGGTTGCAACAAATACCTACCATTTTTATGTGCGCTCAAACTGTTCAGATAGCGAAGTTAGTTCTTGGATTGGGCCAATTTCTGTAGGTTCAGGATTGCCGGGTGGTACACCTGGAGGCACTACTGGGGGGACTTTTCGTATGAGAATTGGCGGAGAAGATTTTGTAGCAACGAACATAACAGCAATAAAAGGTTCAGTACTAGGGGGAACTTTTTATTTTAATATTACTGCAAGTACGAGTTCAAAAGTTATAACATTAATGTTTCAAGGTACAAATGACATGACTTCGTTCGATCTTCCATCACGGGGTAGCATTGCTTATGTTCCAAATATTACTGATCCGTTAGGAGTATATGTGGGGGTTCCAGAAATAGGTGCAGAAGAAGAAACAGTCGGTAATGCAACTATAACTTCAGAAGATATGGTAAACAAAAAAGTTTCAGGAACATTTAATTGCGAAGTGTTGCTTTTGGATCCGGAAACAGATGAAGTTCTTGCCAGAAAACAAATAACGAATGGGGTTTTTACCAATATTCCTTATACAATAGATTAATTTATCAGGTACTATAAAAAAATCCGCAATATTGCGGATTTTTTTATGGCATAAAGATTGATTTTATATAAAAGCCAATACTATTTTCGTTATAGTACTGTATTGGTTTTCAAACAGATATTGTTTTTACTAGTGCAAAGTAAAACCTTGTCTAAAATTGTTTAATGACAAAATGACTTAAATATAGTATGCCAAATCAAAAAATAATCACCCTTGACAATCTGTCACTCCAGGAATTCGACAACGATTCAGAATTAATCCCACTTTTAACTCCTGAAGACGAAGAAGAAATGAACAATGAGCAGTTACCGGATCAACTTCCGATTCTGCCATTACGAAATACCGTGCTATTCCCGGGTGTTGTAATTCCAATTACAGCCGGACGCGATAAATCCATTAAATTGATCAATGATGCCAATGCCGGAGGTAAGGTAATTGGAGTTGTTTCTCAGATAAATGAGGAAGATGAAGATCCTTCACCTGAAGACATCAATAAAATAGGAACAGTAGCAAGAATCTTACGCGTTTTGAAAATGCCTGATGGAAACGTAACCGTAATCCTTCAAGGTAAAAAACGTTTTGAAATTGATGCCGTCACTTCCGAGCAACCGTATTTGAAGGCAACAATCAAAGAAGTTCCTGAAAAGCGTCCTGATCATGAAGATGCGGAATTTGCTACGATTATTGAATCGGTAAAAGATCTGGCTATCCAGATTATTAAAGAAAGTCCAAATATTCCGACAGAAGCTACTTTCGCTATCAAGAACATTGAAAGCAAGTCTTTCCTTATCAATTTTGTTTCTTCAAACATGAATCTTTCTGTTAAAGAGAAACAAGATTTGTTGGTAATCAATGATTTGAAAGAAAGAGCCTTATCGACACTTCGTTATATGAATGTCGAGTTGCAGAAGTTGGAATTAAAGAATGATATCCAATCCAAAGTTCGTTTTGACCTGGATCAGCAGCAGCGTGAATATTTCCTCCATCAACAGATGAAAACCATCCAGGAAGAATTGGGTGGCGTTTCTCAGGAAGAAGAAATTGATGAAATGCGCCAGAAAGGACTAAAGAAGAAATGGAACGAAAACACCAAGAACCATTTCGAAAAAGAGCTTTCAAAAATGCAACGCATGAATCCGCAGTCTCCGGATTTCGGTATTCAGAGAAACTATCTTGAATTGTACCTTGAATTGCCATGGAATGAATATTCTGTAGACAATTTTGATTTGAAACGAGCTCAAAAAATATTAGACAGAGATCATTTTGGTTTGGAAGATGTTAAGAAAAGAATGATTGAACATCTTGCTGTTTTGAAGCTAAGAAAAGACATGAAATCTCCAATTCTTTGTTTGTATGGCCCTCCGGGCGTAGGTAAGACTTCCATCGGGAAATCGGTAGCCGAAGCACTAGGCAGGGAGTATGTGAGGATTTCTTTAGGAGGATTGCGTGATGAAGCTGAAATCCGCGGGCATAGAAAAACCTATATTGGAGCCATGCCGGGAAGAATCATACAGAGCCTTAAAAAAGCAAAAACATCGAATCCGGTGTTTGTGTTAGATGAGATTGATAAGTTGTCTAGCAGCAACAATGGCGATCCTTCTTCTGCTTTATTGGAAGTTCTGGATCCGGAACAAAACTCAGATTTCTATGATAATTTCCTGGAAATGGGATTTGATCTTTCTAAGGTAATGTTTATTGCTACTTCTAATAATATGGCTGCAATCCAACCTGCTTTAAGAGATAGGATGGAAGTAATCAACATGACAGGTTATACTATTGAAGAAAAAGTAGAAATTGCAAAACAGCATTTATTGCCAAAACAGCTGAAAGAACATGGACTAACGTCAAAAGACTTGTCTATTGGTAAAAAACAGCTGGAAAAAATTGTTGTAGGCTATACAAGAGAATCTGGCGTTAGAGGTTTGGAAAAACAAATCGCAAAAATGGTCCGAAATACGGCAAAGTCTATTGCAATGGAAGAAGAATATAATGTAAAAGTTACGGATGAAGATGTTGTAAAAGTGCTTGGTGCTGCCAGAATGGAACGCGATAAATATGAAAATAATGAAGTAGCGGGTGTAGTTACCGGATTGGCATGGACAAGCGTTGGCGGAGATATCCTTTTTATTGAGTCAATCTTGTCAAAAGGAAAAGGAGGCTTGACGATGACAGGAAATTTAGGAACCGTAATGAAAGAATCGGCTACGATTGCATTGGAATACATTAAGTCTAATTCGGAGCGATTAGGGATAGCGCCAGATGTAATTTCAAACTACAATGTACATATTCACGTTCCTGAAGGAGCTACTCCAAAAGACGGGCCAAGTGCTGGTGTAGCGATGCTGACTTCATTAGTGTCATCTTTCGTGCAACGAAGAGTAAAGAAAAGCCTTGCTATGACAGGAGAAATAACGCTTCGTGGTAGAGTATTGCCTGTTGGAGGAATTAAAGAAAAAATATTGGCAGCCAAGAGAGCGAATATTAAAGAAATCATCCTTTGCTACGAGAACAAACGTGATATCGATGAAATCAAAGCTGAATATTTGGAAGGGCTTACTTTCCATTATGTGAAGGAAATGAGCGAGGTTCTGGCAATAGCAATAACAGACCAAAAAGCTAAGAATGCGAAAGTGTTATAATCCTTAGATACGCACAGTCCATATATTAAAGGCAAAAGTGAAATTAATTTTCAACTTTTGCCTTTTCTGTTTTATCTTTTGCTTTAAAAAATAATATCTTCGCATCTGCGTTATATATTCAGAAAATAAGGAAAATCCCTAGATGTTTAAGAAACTGCTTATTGTTTTTTTATTGCTGTTTTGTGCTGAAGGTTTCAGTCAGATTGGCGGTAAATATGTTTATCAGTTTCTAAATCTGATGACTTCGCCAAGACAGGCAGCACTGGGAGGAAAGGCCGTAACCATTCATGATTATGACGTTAACCAGGGATTCTTTAATCCGGCAACCATCAATCCGGAAATGGACAATCATCTTTCGGCAAATTATGGTAGCTATTTTGGAGAAGTAACTTACGGGACCGCAGCCTATGCTTATACCTACGATCGCCATGTTCAGACTTTCCATGTCGGAGTAAATTACGTCAACTATGGTAATTTTGACGGATATGACGAAAACGGACAAAAAACAGCCAGTTTTACAGGAAGCGAAATAGCGCTTTCTTTCGGATATGCCTATAATGTGCCCTGGACTGATATTTTTATTGGGGCTAACGCAAAATTAATATCATCAACTTTAGAAAGTTACAATTCTTTTGGAGCAGCAATTGATTTGGGAGCTTTGTATGTAGATGAAGATAATGATATCAATATTGGATTGGCTATACGGAATGTAGGTGTTCAGATAAAGCCGTATCAGGATACGAACGAAAAACTGCCAATGGAAATTGTAGCGGGAATTTCTCAGGAATTAGAAAACGTGCCAATCCGCTGGCACATGACCTTCGAAAATCTCCAACAGTGGAATATTGCTTTTTCCAATCCAAACAGGGCTGAAGGCTCATTGGATGGCGGCAGCAAAAAAGAAAAAGTAGGTTTCCTTAATAACGCATTGAGACACGTTATTTTAGGGGCAGAACTTTTTCCTGAAAAAAGCTTTTCCATCCGTTTAGGATATAATTTCAGAAGAGCAGAGGAATTGCGTATCGTGGAACAGCGAAATTTTTCAGGATTGTCAGCCGGCTTTGGATTGCGATTTAATAAGATCAGATTTGATTATTCCTATTCCAGATTTACTTCTGCGGCAAGCACTAGTCTTTTTGGATTAATGATTAACCTTCAATAAATTATTTTGGATAAAAAAATTACTATTGCCATTGATGGCTTTTCGTCTACGGGAAAAAGTACGCTGGCAAAACAATTGGCCAAATACTTAGGCTATATCTATGTCGATACGGGAGCGATGTATCGTGCCGTGACACTCTATGCAATGCAGCATGATTTTATTTCAGATACTCACTTTGACAAAAAAGCGCTTATAGATAAGCTGCCCAAGATAAGCCTTCAATTTCTTTTTAATCCCGATTTGGGCTATGCGGAGATTTTCCTCAATGAAAAAAATGTAGAGACTGAAATCAGGACACTTGAAGTATCCAATTTTGTAAGCAGGATTGCCGAAATCTCTGAAGTCCGCGCCAAGCTCGTAGAACAACAACAGCATATGGGTAAAAACAAAGGTATTGTAATGGATGGGAGAGATATAGGAACCGTTGTCTTTACGGATGCGGAACTAAAATTGTTTATGACGGCAAGCCCTGAGACCAGAGCGAACAGACGTTATGAGGAATTAATCCAAAAAGGACAGGATGTGACGTATGAGGAAGTCCTCAAAAATGTCCAGGAACGCGATTATATCGATACCCATAGAGAGGATTCTCCTTTGGTAAAAGCGGATGATGCTATTGAAATAGACAATTCGCACCTTTCTATACAGGAACAGTTTGACAAAGTTTTAGGATTGGTAAATACTGTAGCTAAAACGTTGTAATTTTTTGTTTATCTCATTTTTAATAGTAGATTTACGGGCTGTTATATTTTCAACATACAAACTTATTTATGGGAATAAAATTTAGGTTAACATTGATGAGCTTTCTCCAGTTTTTTGTTTGGGGAGCTTGGCTGATCACAATTGGAACATATTGTTTTAATGCTAAAGGTTGGACAGGTGCAGAATTTGGTGCCATTTTTTCAACATTAGGACTTTCTTCTTTATTTATGCCGGCACTAACCGGAATCATAGCCGATAAATGGCTGAACGCAGAAAAGCTTTACGGAATCCTCCACATATTATACGGTATTATCCTTTTGTATGTTCCTGAAGTTAATGATCCTTCTGTTTTATTTTACGTTATTTTTGGAGCAATGATTTGCTATATGCCAACCATTTCTCTTTCCAATTCCATTGCTTATACTATACTAAAGAATAATAAATATGATGTAGTAAAGGTTTTTCCTCCAATTCGTGTTTGGGGAACTATCGGCTTCATCGTAGCAATGTGGATTACGAACATTTTCAGTTCGCCAACTCCGCCTAATATCTTCAAGGATCTGGGATTGAGTGTCGGAAATGCGATGTCATCTGTATCAGGGAATCCTATTTATGCTAACCAGTTCTATATTGCGGCTTTTGTAGCAATCTTATTAGGTATCTATTCGTTTACCTTGCCAAAATGTCCACCGCAAAAATCAATTGCAGAAGATGCCAGCTTTGTCGAGCAATTAGGATTGAATGCTTTCAAACTGTTCAGTTCATATAAAATGGCATTGTTTTTTGTGTTTTCTATGTTTTTAGGAGGTGCTTTGCAGCTTACCAATATGTATGGTGACGCCTTTTTGAATGATTTTGCCAAGATTCCGGAATATAAGGACTCGTTTGTAGTTGAATATTCAACAATAATTATGTCGATTTCGCAGGTTTCCGAAACCTTGTTCATTTTGGCAATCCCTTTCTTCTTGAAACGTTTTGGAATCAAACAGGTAATGCTGTTTTCTATGATAGCCTGGGTACTTCGTTTTGGACTTTTTGCTTATGGCGATCCGGTACAAGGTTTATGGATGATTATCCTTTCGTGTATCGTTTACGGAATGGCATTCGATTTCTTTAATATATCAGGTTCCTTGTTTGTTGAAACAACGACAGATTCTAAAATACGTGCCAGCGCCCAGGGATTATTTATGATGATGACGAATGGAGTAGGAGCTTATCTGGGAAGTGTTATTAGTGGTTATGCAATTGATACCTATTTTACTCATGGAGAGAACAAAGATTGGCATAGCATTTGGCTTTCATTTGCCATATATGCGCTAATTATTGCTATAGCATTTGCAGTAATGTTTAAGCACAAGCACAAACCGGAAGATGTTGAAAATATTTCACATTAAAAACAATAAAAAAGAGCTTCAGATTTGAAGCTCTTTTTTTATAGTGTTGCAAACATGCGATAAAAACAATCAGATCCATCTTACCTTTTGATTTATAAATATTTAAGATAAAACTCCCTGTTTTCAAATATTTGGTAGATTGAAAAATATTTATTAATTTTGCGCACCTTTTGGCGGAGAAGAGTTTCCTTTAGGTATCAACTATTTATGTAAAACACTTCTGTGTTTTCTATCGTATCAAGAAACTCGAGAAAACATAGGATACAAATTTTTATCAGAACAAATGTCTGAACAAACAAAAACACAAGCGGAATTTTTAGAGAACTTTAACTGGCATAACTTCCAAGAAGGTATTGATGCTGTTGACGAAAAAAACCTGAAAGAATTTGAAGAGTTGGTTGAAAAAACTTTCATCTCTACAGATCAGGAAGAAGTAGTTGAAGGTGTGGTAGTTAGAATTACTGACAGAGATGCAATCGTTGATATCAACGCTAAATCTGAAGGTGTTATTTCTTTAAACGAATTCCGTTACAATCCAAACTTAAAAGTAGGAGACAAAGTAGAAGTATTAATTGACGTTCGTGAGGACAAAACAGGTCAGTTGGTTCTTTCTCACAGAAAAGCTCGTACTATCAAAGCTTGGGATAGAGTTATTGCAGCTAATGAAACAGGAGAAATCGTTAACGGTTTCGTTAAATGCAGAACTAAAGGTGGTATGATCGTTGACGTATTCGGAATCGAAGCTTTCTTGCCAGGTTCTCAAATCGACGTGAAGCCAATCAGAGATTACGATCAGTATGTAAACAAAATGATGGAATTCAAAGTTGTGAAAATCAACCATGAGTTCAAAAACGTTGTTGTTTCTCATAAAGCGCTTATCGAAGCTGATATCGAAGTACAGAAAAAAGAAATTATCGGTCAATTAGAAAAAGGACAAGTATTAGAAGGTGTTGTTAAAAACATTACTTCTTATGGTGTGTTCATTGACCTTGGAGGTGTTGACGGATTGATCCACATTACTGACCTTTCTTGGTCAAGAATCAACCACCCAAGTGAAGTTCTTGAATTAGACCAAAAACTAAACGTTGTTATCCTTGATTTCGATGATGAGAAAACAAGAATCCAGCTTGGTTTAAAACAATTGAACGCTCACCCATGGGATGCACTTGATGCTAACCTAAAAGTTGGTGACAAAGTGAAAGGTAAAGTTGTAGTTATCGCTGACTACGGTGCTTTCATTGAAGTTGCTGAAGGTGTTGAAGGTTTGATCCACGTTTCTGAAATGTCTTGGTCAACTCACTTGAGAAGTGCTCAGGATTTCGTAAAAGTTGGTGATGAAGTAGAAGCTGTTATCTTAACTTTGGATAGAGAAGATCGTAAGATGTCACTTGGTATCAAGCAATTGACTCAGGATCCATGGACAGATATCACTGCTAAATACCCTGTAGGTTCTAAGCACACAGGTATCGTTAGAAACTTTACAAACTTTGGAGTTTTCGTAGAACTTGAAGAAGGAATTGATGGCTTGATCTACATTTCTGACCTTTCTTGGACTAAGAAAATCAAGCACCCATCTGAATTCGTAAGCGTTGGTGAAAAACTTGACGTAGTAGTATTGGAGTTGGATGTTGAAGGACGTAAATTATCTTTAGGTCACAAACAAACTACTGCTAACCCTTGGGACAAATATGAGGATTCATTCGCTGTTGGAACTATCCACAATGGAGAAATCTCTGAAATCGTTGACAAAGGAGCTACTGTAGAATTCGGTGATGATATCGTTGCTTTCATTCCAACTCGTCACCTTGAAAAAGAAGACGGTAAGAAATTGAAAAAAGGTGAAACAGCTGATTTCAAAGTTATCGAGTTCAACAAAGAATTCAAAAGAGTAGTTGCTTCTCACACTGCTATCTTCCGTGAAGAAGAAGAGAAAAATGTGAAAACTGCTTCTGAGAATACAACAATGTCTTCAAGTAATGCTACTGCATCTACTTTAGGAGATAACAATGATATTCTTGCTGAATTGAAAGCTAAAATGGAAAAAGGAGGGAACTAATCCTAACTGATTTTAATACAAAAGCCTCACAGAAATGTGGGGCTTTTTTATTTATTTTATAATATAATATTAAAATTTTGTTTACATTTGAAATCCTAAAATAAAGGAATTCTGTTCCTAATACGAATGTATTTTTAAAAACTAACTATGAAGACTAATAAAAATCTAGCAATTATCGTTTTTGCATTATTGTTAAGCGTTGCTTCATTTGCCCAAAGAGCACAAAGAAAAGCAAATGTATCTACTGTTGATCCAAAGTTTGACGCAACAAAAAATATTATAGACAACCTGTCAGCTTCTCAGAATTATTCTTCTTTAGCAAAGGTTTTTAAAGCAGCAGAGTTTGAACAGATGCTTAGTGGAGAAGAATCTTTTACTATTTTAGCACCAAGCAATGATGCAATCAACAGGTCGTCAGAAAATTTAGATTTCATGACAGATCCAAAAAATATCCTCCGCACTAAAGACATTGCAGCTTACTACATGATTCCTGGTAAGTGGTATGCAACTGATTTCGGAAAGTTAATCCGTATGAGCAAAGGAAGAGGCGAAATCAAAACTGCTGATGGAGATATCCTTGTCCTTACTCTTGAAAACAGTACGATCTATTTGACAGATGGAAAAGGAAATAAAGCAAAACTTGTTTTCTCTGATGCAATCCAAAGCAATGGAATCATTCATGGTATTGACAAAACTTTTTCTCCTAACTAAATAGAAGAATAGAACAAATAAAAGAAGCCTCGCATTTAGCGGGGCTTTTTTATTTGTTAAGGTACTAAGTTGAAAAGGTAAGGAGGTTGAAAAGTTTGAGAGTAAATGTTTTTGAAAAATTCAGATTTTGAAATAATTGAGGGAATAATTGTGTAAAAGTTAGATATATAAAAACCAAAAGAAATGTATTTGCGTAAATGCCAGTATAACAAAAAAATATATAATTATGAAAACCACCAAATTTTTATCAATCGCTATTGTATTTACATTGCTATTCGGAACTGCTGCATTTGCACAGAAAGAAAAAACAGTTATGGTTGGAGGAGCTCCAATGTATCCTTCAAAAAATATTATTGAAAATGCCATAAATTCAAAAGATCATACCACATTGGTGGCTGCTGTAAAAGCTGCGGATCTTGTTACGACATTGCAAGGAAAAGGACCTTTTACTGTTTTCGCTCCGACGAATGAGGCTTTTGCCAAATTGCCAAAAGGAACCGTTGAGACTTTGTTAAAACCGGAAAACAAATCAAAACTACAATCCATCTTAACTTATCATGTGGTTGCTGGAAAAATGAACTCAGCTGATATTGCCAAAGCCATAAAGAAGGGAAACGGAAAGGCAGTGCTTACCACTGTTCAAGGTGGTAAATTGACAGCCTGGATGGATGGAAAGACCCTTTATATCAGTGATGAAAACGGAAATAAGTCAAAAGTTACTATTGCCGATGTGAATCAATCTAATGGGGTTATTCATGTTGTGGACACCGTTGTATTGCCAAAAGCATAATTCAAACTAGATACTGTTTTTGAATTATAAATGAAAAATCCCGATACAATCGGGATTTTTCTATTTTAAAAAAGTAAGTTTTAGCGAAGAACAGCGCCAAGTTCGGTTTCAAGATTATTCTTTAATTTGCTCATAATCTTGTCTATTTGAGCGTCTGTAAGTGTTTTTGAACTGTCTTGAATAATAAAGCTCACAGCATAGGATTTTTTGCCTTCCGGGAGATTTTTACCTTCATATACATCAAACAGGTTAATGTCTTTAAGTAATGATTTTTCAGTTTGGCGTGCAATCGTATAAATAGAGTCAAATGCTACATCCTGGTCAACCAAAAGCGCTAAATCTCTTCTTACTTCAGGATATTTTGGAATGTCGGTAAACTTAATTTTGTTTGAAATTAATTTCAATATCGAGTTCCAGTTAAAATCGGCAAACAAAACTTCCTGTTTGATATCAAAATGCTTAAGAACCGATTTTTTTACTGTTCCTAATTCTACAATAATATCATTTCCAACAGCAATAGCAATTCCTTCTGCAAATACATCAGATTCAACAGGTTTATTGTTTGTTTTTTCTATACCCAATCTTGATAAGATTCCCATCACATAGCCTTTGAATAAGAAGAAGTCTGAAGCCTTTTGAGGGGCATTCCAGCTTTCTCCCAAACGGTTTCCGGTTGTAAATAAGGTAAGGTGCTTATTTTCGGTATATCCTGAAGGCAGCTTGTGATACGACTTTCCGAATTCAAATAATTTTAAATCTGAATTTTTTCGGTTGATGTTATAAGAAACGGCTTCTAATCCAGAGAATAGTAGCGACTGTCTCATAGCAGACAAATCATTGCTCAACGGATTCATTATTAATACGTTGAATTCTTCACGAAGCATTTCAGATAGCTTTACATATTCCGGAGAAGTCAGTGAATTGGCCATCATTTCATTAAATCCTTGTGAATTTAATTGTGTTGCAATAATATTTTGCACCTTATAATCTTCCGTTCTTGCTGAATTGGAAACTGTTGCATTGAATTTTTTAGTAAAGTTGACGTTATTGTAACCGTAAACTCTTAAGATTTCTTCAATTACGTCGATTTCTCGTTGCACATCCACACGATAAGAAGGAATGATAAGTCCTAATCCGGCATCCGATACACTATTTACCTTTATGTCAAGCGAAACCAAAATCTTCTTGATGGTTTCTTTTGATAGTTCCTGTCCGATAATTTTTGTCGCTTTTGCGAAATTTAAAAATACAGGGAAATCTTCTATCTTTTTCGGATAGATATCGATAATATCAGATGTGATTTCTCCTCCGGCAACTTCCTGAATCAATAAAGAAGCACGTTTTAACGCATATTCCGTAATGGTTGGATCAATACCTCTTTCAAAACGGAAAGAAGCATCGGTATTCAATCCGTGTCTCTTAGCCGATTTTCTGATACAAACCGGGTTGAAATAAGCACTTTCTAAGAAAATAGAAGTTGTGTTTTCAGAAACTCCTGAGTTTTTACCTCCAAAAACACCTGCAATACACATCGGTCCGTTTTCATCACAAATCATCAGGTCTTCTTCATGAAGTGTTCTTTCAACATCGTCCAGAGTTGTGAATTTTGTTCCGGCTGCAACTGTTTTTACAATAACCTTATTGCCTTTTATTTTGGCAGCATCAAAGGCATGTAACGGCTGTCCCAATTCGTGCATCACATAATTGGTAACATCCACTATATTATTTTTTGGTGTAAGACCAATAGCTTTTAGTCGGTTTTGCAGCCATTCCGGAGATTGTTTTACAACAATTCCTGAAATAGTCACACCGCAATATCTTGGGGCCATTTTAGCATCTTCCACCTTGATATCCATTTTCAAAGTCCTTTTGTCAACTCTGAAATTGCTGACAGAAGGCGTAATCAATTCTGTATGTGCATTCGTTTGAAGCATACCGGCTCTTAAATCTCTGGCAACTCCAAGATGGCTCATTGCATCGGCACGGTTAGGAGTCAATCCTATTTCAAATACTTCGTCATTTTCAATATTGAAAACTTTTGAGGCCGGTGTTCCCGGAGCATATTTGTCATCAAGAACAATAATTCCGTCATGACTGTTACCTAGGCCTAATTCATCTTCAGCACAGATCATTCCATGACTTTCCTGATCTCTGATTTTACCTTTTTTGATTTGGAACGAATTTCCGTCTTTGTCGTATAATGTAGTTCCGATAGTTGCTACAGGTACTTTCTGTCCGGCTGCTACATTGGCTGCACCGCAAACAATCTGAACCGGCGCTCCGGTTCCTAAATCTACTGTAGTTACTTTTAAACGATCAGCATTGGGATGCTGAACACACGTTAGGACATGACCAACAACAATACCCTCTAAGCCACCTTTTACAGATTGGTATTTTTCAATACCTTCTACTTCCAGACCCAAATCGGTTAGGAGCGCTGCGGTTTCATCGGATTTCAATTCTGTTTTGATAAATTGCTTAAGCCAGTTATATGAAATTTTCATTGTTGTTCTTGGTATTATTTTTTGTAAGGTTGCAAAGATAGGTTTTTTTGATTTTTCAAAGAATTTTAAAGCTTCTAAATTAAGGAAAAAAGTCTTAAAATTATTGCAAACAGAGCATTTACGGGCTGAAAAACAAATGACTTTAAAGTTCTAAAAATTTTGTTAAAATAATACATGCCTGATTTTAATTTGGATATGGTAATTATTTGTAATTTTGTATCTTTTAAATTGAAATTTCCGTGGGAAAACATATTCACAAATTATCTGCTGCCGGATTATTAGTTACTTTAGGGATTATTTTTGGTGACATTGGAACTTCACCGTTATACGTTCTAAATGCAATAGTTGGGAGCGACCCCATTAATTCGAGAGATATCATAGGTGCCATTTCGGCAATTTTTTGGACCTTGACATTACAGACTACCGTAAAATATGTAATCATAACGCTTCGAGCAGATAACAAGGGCGAAGGTGGAATATTTTCCTTATATACCTTAATAAGAAAGACGAAAGTAAAATGGTTGCTTTTTCCTGCAATCATTGGAGGAAGTACGCTTTTGGCCGACGGAATTATCACACCACCAATTTCGGTTTCTTCAGCAGTTGAAGGTCTTAGGGTAATCAATCCTGATATCCCTACGATTCCTATTGTTATTGCTATCATTACTGTTCTTTTTGGATTGCAGCAATTCGGAACCAAACTTATTGGTAAGTTTTTTGGACCGATTATGTTTACCTGGTTCTCAATGCTTGGAATTTTGGGAGCTATACAGTTGGGTACAAATATTAATGTACTTTCTGCTTTCAATCCATATCATGCTTACGAGCTTTTAATGAATCATAAACAGGGCTTCCTGATTTTAGGTGCGGTATTTTTATGTACAACTGGAGCAGAAGCATTGTATTCAGACTTAGGACATTGTGGAAAAGAAAACATTCGTGTAAGCTGGATTTTTGTAAAAAGTATGCTTTTGCTGAATTATTTCGGACAAGGTGCATGGCTGATTTCACATGAAGGAAAAACCCTGAAAGAGGCTGGAGTAACAAACCCGTTTTATGCTATCATGCCGGATTGGTTTCTCCCTTTTGGAATCGGGATTGCAACTTTGGCAGCCGTTGTTGCCAGCCAGGCAATGATCAGCGGTTCGTTTACATTGATTAATGAGGCCATTCGTTTGAATTTCTGGCCAAAAGTAAAAATCAAATATCCTACTGAATTAAAAGGACAATTATATATTCCTTCCTTGAACTGGATGTTATGGATAGGCTGTGTTCTGGTAGTTTTATACTTCAAGGAATCTTCAGGAATGGAAGCGGCTTATGGTCTGGCTATCGTAATGACGATGTTGATGACGACTTCACTTTTGAATTATTATCTGATCTTAAAAAGATACAATAAGATTTTCATCGCGGTATTGATTACTACCTATGCCATAATAGAAATTTCATTCTTAATAGCCAACCTTCATAAGTTTTCAGATGGAGGTTATATTACACTGCTCATTGCAATGTTGCTTATGGCTACAATGTTTGTCTGGTTCTTTGCAAGGAAAATCAGGAACCGCTATTTGGTTTTTGTCAAGCTTTCCGATTACCTGCCCGTATTAGAAGATTTGAGTAAAGATTTAAGTGTACCAAAATATGCTACAAACCTGGTTTATCTGACCAGTGCTGATCACAGGACAGAAATTGAATCGAAAATTATGTATTCGATTCTGAACAAACAGCCGAAACGTGCCGATATTTATTGGTTTGTTCACGTTCATGTTGTTGATGAACCGTATACGATGGAATATCGTGTAAACGAATTTATCCATGATGACGTAATTAGAATCGATTTCAGACTTGGTTTCCGTGTGGCACCAAGAATCAGTCTGATGTTCAAGAAGGTAGTTGAAGACATGGTGAAAAATAAGGAAGTTGACGTAACCAGCCGTTATGCTTCGTTAAATAAGAACAATATCATTGGCGACTTTAGATTCATATTGATAGAGAAATTTATTTCTTATGATAACGATCTGCCATTCTACGAAAAATGGATTCTGGATAGTTACAACATCCTTAAGAAAATGGGACTTTCAGAAGAAAAGGCATTCGGACTGGATTCCAGCTCGGTAACGATTGAATCGTTCCCGCTGCTGATTACAGCTCCCAGAGAAATTTGCCTGACAAGAGTTGATTAACCTTGATAGAAATAAATAAAAAAGTCGAAGCATTGCTTCGACTTTTTTTTGTTCAAAAATGCAGGATATTAATAAATCAATTCTTCTACGTTTTTTTGGATGTTTTCTGAAATCTTCTGCGTTGGAAGGTCGTTTGGATCATTTCCGAAAGGATCTTCAATTTCTTCTGCAATAAGCTCCAAACTTGCCAGTACATAAAAGATAAAAACAACTACAGGAATAACATAATAGCCTAATTGGAAAACGTAGCCAAAAGGCAATGTCAATACATACGTAAAGATGAATTTTTTAATGAAGGCGCTATATGAATAGGGAATAGGTGTGTTTTTGATTCTTTCGCAGGCACCGCAGATATCGGTAAAGGATTGTATTTCTGCATTCAGTACAATCAGCTGGTCGCCGGTAATTTTTCCGTCTTTATACATTTCGTTGATACGTTGTATCATTGTTTTGGCTATCTGGTTAGGCTTGTGCTTGTAATGATCTTGGGATAGGGTTTTGTCATCAAAAAGCTCATGGCTGATACTTTCCATTTTCAGATGCAGGTTTAAGACGGAAGCATAAGCGGGGATGATTTTCTTAAAAAACTCTTTGTCTTCTTTATCTGTCAGCATTACTGACAGCTTTATGGCCAGATTACGGCTGTTATTAACCAAAGCGCCCCACATTTTTCGGCCTTCCCACCAACGGTCATAGGCCGTATTGGTTCTAAAAACCAATAAAAGGGAAATGACAAACCCGAGCATGTTGTGCATTATTGTTATGTTTTTGACCAGGCTGTTGGCAGACAACTTCCAGTATTCCAATTCCAGATAAGCAATTCCGGCAGAATAGAGGGCGATAAGAATCATTATCCAGAAAAGCTTCCGGAAAGTATCGCCCTTATGAAAGTAGAAGATAAACGAAAGCCATTCTTTAGGATTGTATGAGATCATGTATTTTGAGGTTTTAGATTTAACTTATATAATTCCAAATATTTTTCTTTTTTGACATTTCAATGAAGGCCTGTCGTAGAATTTGATGTTCAGGCTTTACCATTGGAGCATCGTCTTTTAATAACTTAACAGCCCAATGTCTCGCTAATTGCAGGATTTCCCGGTCTTTTACCAAATCAGCTATCTGCAGGTTTAATACGCCGCTTTGCTGGGTTCCCATCAAATCGCCTGGTCCCCGAAGTTTTAAATCAACTTCGGCTATTTCAAAACCATCATTGGTTCTTGTCATCGTTTCCATTCTAATTTTACTGTCGTTGCTTAGTTTGTGGCCAGTCATTAAAATGCAATAGCTTTGCTCTGCGCCACGACCTACGCGTCCACGAAGCTGGTGTAGTTGCGACAAACCAAAGCGTTCGGCACTTTCTATAATCATTACACTGGCATTTGGCACGTTCACTCCGACTTCAATAACGGTAGTAGCCACCATAATATTGGTTTTTCCTTGTGAAAAGCGTTGCATTTCGGAATCCTTTTCGGCAGGTTTCATTTTTCCATGCACAATGCTAACGCTGTATTTTGGTAATGGGAAATCTCGTGATATGCTTTCGTAGCCGTCCATCAAATCTTTATAATCCATGCTTTCAGATTCTTGGATTAACGGATAAACGATATAAATCTGTCTTCCTTTCTCTATTTCATCCCTGATGAATTTCCATACTTTTAATCGGCTGGAATCATAACGATGCACAGTCTGAATGGGTTTTCTACCTGGTGGCAGTTCATCTATTACAGAAATATCGAG
Source organism: uncultured Flavobacterium sp. (assembly GCA_964518395.1). Taxonomy (GTDB): domain Bacteria; phylum Bacteroidota; class Bacteroidia; order Flavobacteriales; family Flavobacteriaceae; genus Flavobacterium. The sequence continues at coordinate 15,436 of CAZFGA010000036.1, read as the reverse complement.
GTCGCCATATAAACTCATGGCTAATGTTCTTGGGATTGGCGTTGCTGTCATCACCAAAACATGAGGAGGAATTTCATTCTTTTTCCAAAGTTTGGAACGCTGTTCAACCCCAAATCGATGTTGTTCGTCAATGATTGCAAGACCTAAATTATGGAATTTCACCTTGTCTTCTAACAAGGCATGGGTACCAATTAAAATATGCAGACTTCCATTTTCTAATTCTTCATGGATAATTTTTCTATCTGAAGTTTTGGTTGAGCCTGTCAGTAATTTTATGTTTATATTCAAAGGTTTAGCCAATTCAACCAATCCGTTAAAATGCTGGTTTGCCAAAATTTCTGTAGGAGCCATAAGGCATGCCTGAAATCCGTTATCGAGAGCCAATAGCATGCTCATCAAAGCCACGATAGTTTTTCCGGAGCCTACGTCGCCTTGAAGCAAACGGTTCATCTGAGCCGGATTTCCCATATCATTTCGGATTTCTTTCAATACCCTTTTTTGCGCATTAGTCAGGTCAAATGGCAAATGATTGTTGTAGAAATCATTGAAGTAGATGCCTACTTTTTCAAAAGGATGTCCTTTGATTTTATTCTTCCGAATCAGATTTTTTGTAATCAGTTGTAGCTGTATAAAAAACAACTCTTCAAATTTTAATCGGAATTGTGCTTTTGCTAGTAAATCCGGACTTTTCGGAAAGTGAATGTTAAACAGTGCGGTATTTTTAGGGATCAGTTTAAGCTCTTCCAGAAGATAATTAGGCAATGGTTCCTTAAAGGCTGTATGAGTCTCTAAAAAAAGTTGCTGCATGATTTTGTTTATCGTTCGGTTTGAAATTCCTCTTTGGGCTAGCTTTTCGGTTGAAGGATAAACAGGTTGCATGGCTGAGCGTAGGCTCTGCTCATGTTCTGCAAGCAATTCCATTTCGGGATGCGCCATATTAAATTGGCCGTTGAATGAAGTACATTTCCCAAAAATAACATATACGGTATTCAGCTTTAGGTTCTCCCGTATCCATTTTTGTCCCTGGAACCAAACCAGTTCCATTTCTCCCGTTTCATCGACAAAAGTAGCGACAAGGCGCTTTCCCTTTTTTTGCTCTACGGTTTTGATATGGACAATCTTTCCAATTATCTGAACCTCAGCATTTGTATTCTGCAGTTCGTTTATTTTATAATAACGTGTCCTGTCAATATATCGGTTGGGAAATAAATTTATAAGGTCTCCATATTTGTGAATGCCCAATTCTTTGCGAAACAATTCACCGCGGGCAGGCCCGACGCCTTTTAGGTATTCAATAGGAGTTTCTAATAAATTGTTTTGCATTGCCATATTAAAACACGAATATAAGCCATTAATTGAAAACTATAAAATGGTATTTTGATTGGAAAATAGATTTCACAATCTCGGTTTTGATGTATAAAAGTAAGATTTTGGCTAAAGAAAATGATATATTTGGAATTCAGAAATTGGAATCAAATTATGGCAAAACCTATATATATCCTGGGAACAGGTCTTTCGCATAACGGATCGGCAGTCTTACTTAAAGATGGACGTGTTTGCGTAGGCATCGAAAAAGAACGTCTAAGCCGCAAAAAACATGACGGTGGTAACGACACCTTAGCTATACAATATTGCCTGGATGCAGAAGGAATAGAATTAGAAGACCTTACTCTTGTGGTTCAATGTGCCAATTTTGATATCCCAAATAGAGATTATTTTAAAGGCGAGCGAATTTTTTCAGGAAACGAAAAAATCAAGATTATAGACATTTCGCATCATTTGGCACATGCTTACAGTGCTGTTGGGACTTCGTCTTTTTCAGATTGCAATGTAATGGTAATTGATGGCTGCGGAAGTCCGTTAGACCAGTTTTTAAAGCTGCATCCGGAGCAGAGGGAATATATATCCGGTGAATTTTTGAATGAGGTGCGGATGGTTTGTGAAAAGGATAGTTTTTATCATTTTGACGGACAAAAACTAACGCCTCTGATTAAAGATTTCAGTACAATGTCTGATCAATCCGGAAATTTTTCACTGCCCACAACCCAACATTCCATAGGAGGCTTTTATGCCAGTGTAAGCAACTATGTTTTTGGCGATATGGATGATGTAGGAAAACTAATGGGACTGGCTCCTTATGGAAAGTCTGGTCTATATGATTTTGAAGCTTTTGAATTTAAATCAGGAAATTTATTTGTCAATGATGACTGGAAGAAACAATTTGACAACCCGTCAAAAGGATATGATTATTTTAAAGAACATTTCGACTATTATGCAAACATTGCACGCTGGGCACAAGAACAAGTAGAAAAAGCCGTGTTGCAATGCATCCATAACCGATTGGAAATGTTTCCGCATGCAAATCTTTGTTACACCGGAGGCGTGGCACTGAATGCCGTAGCCAATGCAAAACTGCAAGATTCCGGAGTTGCCCAGGAAATTTATTTTGAACCGGCAGCCGGAGATAACGGTTTGGCTTTAGGGTGTGCTTATTATGGATGGTTAGAATATCTGAAAATGCCAAAAGTGGGGCATGATGGAAGTACTTGTTTTGGAAAGCAGTATTCTGAAATAGAAATTAATGCTGCATTCAACCAAGAAGAAAACAAGAAATATACCCCAAAAACAATAGCAGATGAAGAAGAACTGCTTCGCTATTGTGCTGAAAAACTAAAAGAAGGAAAAACAATAGCCTGGTTTCAATCAGGATCAGAGTTTGGCCCCAGAGCTTTGGGCAGAAGAAGTATTCTGGCACATCCCGGTATTGAAAAAATGAAAGACCATATCAATCTGGATATTAAGTTTCGGGAAGACTTTCGTCCTTTTGCACCGGCTGTTCTGAAATCTAAAGTTGATGAATATTTCGAATCTGCCCGCTACAGTCCGTATATGATTCTGGTCGACAGGACACGTGCCATTTATCAACAGGAATTAAAAAATGTAACGCATCAAGACGGTTCAGCTCGTGTTCAAACCGTAGAAGAAAGCTGGAATCCCAGATTTGCGAAGCTCATTGAAGCTTTTTATAAACAGACAGGCATTGCGGTGTTGCTGAATACTAGTCTCAATAAAAAAGGGATGCCAATAGTTGAAACGCCTGAAGAAGCGCTCTATTTATTTGGAATAACCGATCTTGATGTGTTGGTTATGGAAAATACGATCGTTGAAAAATAAATTACTCCAGGTTTTTTAATAATTCCAGGGCAACAGGAGTATTCATGCGCTGTAGTTCGGCCATCATTAATCTTTTTTGCTCATCGCTTAAAGTGGCTTCAGGTTTTATAAATCCTTCGGGTCTAGCTTCTTTGAAAAATAAATCATCTGTCCAGTTATTTCGTAAGCCATCGATTACCAGGTGGATACGGTCTTCATTACCCCGATTAGCAACGGAGTGGGTGAAATTAGCATCAATATACCAGCATTCGCCTTCATTCATTACAAGCCTATTCCCATCTAAAATAAATTCGACTTCACTATTGGTAATTACCGGAATATGTAATCTAAAGCAGCCATCTTCATAACCAAGGCAATTATCGCTATGCGGCTTGACTTCGGCACCAACAGCCAATCGCAATAAACGGACAGCCGTTTTTTCAAATAGCAAACTATCAAGGATTTCCTGAAAATAGGTACAGGAATTTAAAATTTCAGTTGGAACAAGTTTTTCAGAAACAGGTGAGGCGTAGATCTGGTCTGATTTTCCGCTTTCAGACATCAAGGCTATGGAAGTCCATTCTCCGTTATAATCCTTGGCGTTGTAATGCGCCGTCCAATTTTTATCAATAATCTTATTAAGGTCATTTTTAAGCTTTTCGGTATCAAAAAGCATTGGGAATTTTATTGAGCGTACTAATTTGTCCATAATTTATTCTCTTAGCCATTTTGTCATTACAGGAAAAGCTTTTTTCCCTTCTTTTATTGCGCGTTCCTTTCCATAAGCCAATCCGGCCCATTCCAATAATGGCAATCCTATATAATTTTCACTGTCGAAATTTGAAATCAGCCATTCTGAATTGTCTTTATAGCCATTTGGATGAAATACAAAGTCAACAGGCAATTCTATATGTTTTACGGCAGCGTAGGACCAAAGCATGGCAGCAATTTCTTCACCTTGTGTTGGCCATTCGGGAGCCATTTGTTCTGTTCCTGCAACGTTTCTTTCTGCCGGAGTAGTTACTGCCAAATGCCCGGCTTCATGCAACAGATCGCCAGGATATTTTAACTTGTCATAATCAACATAAATCATTCCGGGACCAAGAGTCAATCCGGGAAGGAAAGTATTGTCATCCAGTTTTTTTTCGATTACAGGTATTCCGATTCCTTCTAAGAACTGGACTGTTTTTTGCAGATTGGGATTTTCTTCAACCATAATAAGTGTAGGTTTTCGCGATACAATATAGCAAATCCATGGGAATCTGAATCAAAAAGTTATTGAAAAAGGAACTGTAATTGTTTCTGAAACCTTCGTAACTTTGAAATCAAGATATTTTTAAAATGAGACGATTACTATATACTTTCCTTCTTGTTCCTTCTTGTCTTTTTTCACAGCAGTTCCAAAAGGTCGATTTCAAAACGTTAAATGCTACACTTGCTTTAGATGCAACCCATAAAAAAATATCAGGTCATGTGACCTATACTTTTGAAGTGCTTTCAGCAATTGATACGATACGGATTGATGCTAAAAATATGGCTTTTTCAAATTTGAAAATTAACGATGCCGTTATGGAATTTAAAAATTCGGGCAAGGAATTGCAGCTATACAAAGGTTTTAAGAAAGGAAAAAACACGCTGACATTTAATTACCAGGCTGTCCCTAAGCAAACTTTATATTTTATAGGTGAAAAGGAACACCTCCAGATATGGACACAGGGACAAGGAAAATATACAAGCCATTGGCTGCCAAGTTTTGACGATGTGAATGAAAAAGTCGTTTTTGGATTGAATATTACCTACAGTAAAGATTTTGACGTCTTGTCTAATGGGAAATTGAAAAATGTGTCAGATAACGGAAACGAAAAGCAATGGGAGTACCAAATGGAAAAACCCATGAGTTCGTATCTGGTCATGCTTGCTATTGGAAAATTTGCAAAACAGACAGAAACTGCTGCTTCGGGAACGCCTTTGGAAATGTATATTTCAAAAGAAGATGCTCCAAAATTTGAATATACATACAAATACAGCAAAGCTATTTTTGATTTTTTTGAAAAAGAAATCGGATTCAAATATCCATGGGGAATATACCGCCAGGTTCCCGTGAGAGACTTTTTGTATGGCGGAATGGAAAATACAACCGCGACTATTTTTTCTCAGGATTATGTAGTGGATGAAATTGGCTATAACGACAGGAATTATATCAACGTAAACGCTCATGAGCTAGCCCATCAATGGTTTGGTGATTTGATTACAGCGACTTCAGGAAAGCATCATTGGCTTCAGGAAGGATTTGCAACCTATTATGCCTTGCTGGCTGAAAAAGAACTTTTTGGTGAAGATCATTTTAATTGGGAGCTTTATGAAATTGCAGAGAGATTACAACAAGCTTCTAAAACAGATACTATTCCATTACTGAATGAAAAAGCCAGCTCGCTTACGTTTTATCAAAAAGGAGCTTGGGCCTTGCACGTATTAAGAGAGAATATAGGCGCAAAAAACTTCAATAAGGCTGTCAAAAAATATCTTGAAAAATACGCCTTCAAAAATGTGAGTACCGCCGATTTTTTAGCCGAAATCAACGCCGTTTCGAATTACGATACGAAGAAATTTCAAGAGGTTTGGCTTGAAAAATCAGGATTTGAAGTATCTGAAGCCTTGGGGATATTGAAGAAAAATAAATTTATCCAACAATATCTGAATGTACTTTCAATGGCAGATAAGCCTTTGGCGGAGAAACAGTCTTTTTTTGGAGAAACAATACAATCGGATGTTTATTATCCTGTAAGGGAAGAAGTCCTTTTTCAATTGCAATCGGTAGATTTTTCTGAAAAGGAGCCTATTATTAGACAGGCAATGTTATCGAAAGATATTAAAGTCAGACAGGCTGTAGCAAAAACGCTTAACCAGTTTCCCGAAACATTCAGGCCGGATTTTGAAACTTTTTTGGATGACAAATCCTATGTAACAAGAGAAATTGCTCTAAATGTTTTATGGTCGCAGTTTCCGGATGACCGTACAAAATATCTTGACAAGTCCCGTAACTGGATTGGAATGAATGACAAAAACCTTCGCATTCTATGGCTTACAATGGCTTTGGCAACTAAAGATTTTGAGCCAGAAAACAAACCTGTTTATTATGATGAGCTTCTAAGTTATGCTTCTCCTGATTATGAAAGTTCAATCCGTCAGAATGCCATAACCAATCTTTTGTATATAAATGCTAACGATACTAACGTTTTACGGGCGCTTATCAATCCGCTGACGCATCACAAATGGCAGTTCTCGAAATTTGCCAGAGATAAGATACGGGAATTGGCAAAAAAAGAAAGATACCGACTGTATTTTTTAGAGCTCCTACCTTCATTACAAGATAATGAAAAAGAGATCTTGGAAAAATTGTTAAATCCATAGAATTGTTAAAGTTGGTTCCAATTCAACAGAATAGCATTATTTTTAGAGAAAAATCAGTAGCAGTTTATGCGAGCATTAGTCATTTCAGGCGGAGGAAGTAAAGGAGCATTTGCCGGAGGCGTGGCTCAATATCTTATCAAAGAAAAAAATATTAACTATGATCTGTTCATAGGATCTTCGACAGGAAGCCTGCTGATACCGCATTTAGCTTTAAATAGAGAAGATAAGATATTTAAGCTGTACACTAATGTTGACATGGACAAAATTTTCAGTGTCAATCCCTTTATCATCAAGCATAAAAAAAATCAGGAAGTGATCACCATCAATCACTTTAATGTGATTATGCAATTTATGAAAGGCAAACGTACTTTTGGTGAAAGCAAGAGCCTTAAGAGTTATATTGAAGATAATTTTTCAAGAGAGGAATTTGATGAATTGCAGAATTCTTCAAAAGAAATCATCGTAGCAGTTACCAATATCACTAAAAATTGCGTGGAATATAAATCCATATTAGAATGCTGTTATGAAGACTTTTGTGATTGGATTTGGATTTCCTGTAATTATATTCCGTTTATGAGTCTTGTGACCAAAAACAGGTTCGAATATGCCGATGGAGGAATTTCGAATGTAATCCCAATACAGGAAGCCATTAATCGCGGAGCTACAGAAGTAGATGTAATCGTATTGGAAACAGAACATAATACGGCAGAAAAGGTAATTGGGAAAAATCCTTTTTCGTTGACAATTGATTTGTTTGGAACGATAATCGACCAGGTAGAACGAAAAGATATTATCATAGGCAGGCTGGCTGCTGCTGCAAAAAATGTAAAGCTTAATTTTTATTATACGCCTACCAAACTGACGGATAACCCATTAGTCTTTAATAAGAAAATCATGCTTGACTGGTGGCACCAGGGTTATGAATATGCAAAAAATAAGAGTGAAACCATGAGCCAGATATAAATAAAAAAGCCTCGAAAATCGAGGCTTTTTTATTTTACCAAAGTCCGCTGACTTCGTTTTTGATATAGGCTAGTGCATTATTGCTTGGCGATTGCTTTTCTAGCAGTTCGTTCAGGACAGCTTCTCGCAATTTATTAGCAGTGTCAACTTCAGGATTTAAGGCCGCTTTTCGGATCATTTGAATTGTAGCATTTTTTGCCGTGGTAATAATCGTCCAGCATTCGTCCGATAAATAAATCTGCTGTGTAAGGTTATGCTCAAATTCATTCTCTATATGCAAAACAACCAGATTCTGATAGTCGATCTTATCGCTTGAATTTGGTGCGATACGGATCAGTAAATTTGAAGGATTGATTCTTTCTAAAAATAAGGCCATTCTTTCATAGGCTTGCAATCGAATCGGAAGGGCATTTTTGCTAGCGTCTCTTTGGATGAGGTATCTGCGTCGTCCTTCTTCATTTTTGGTATGCAGGTTGAAGAAATAATAAGCTACGCCTCCGGTTATAACAGCGGGTAATGTATAACTCAACAGCTCGATTATTTTTGTAGTGTCCATAGGATTTTATTTAATGGAAGCAAAAATAGAATAAAAACCAATATAGTTGATAGTTTTTAATTGATAGTGGATAAGCGTATTGCAGCCATTGATGTTAGTGTTTTTAAATAGCTACTGAAGTTATATGGCTTAGCAGCTCTATAGTTGATAGTTTTTAGTTGATAGTGGATATGCATATTGCAACCATTGATGTTAGTATTTAAAAGAAGGAACTAGAAATTTTATGACTCAATAAATCAGTCCCTTAGTACCTCAGAATCTTAGCACCTCAGTACTCAAATCAAAAGTTGCCCAAGGTACTTATCTGGTTCGCATAGAATTTATGGATAATGAAATTGCCACCCAGAAAATCGTAAAACTATAAGTAAAACAGGATAAATAAACTGTTGCCTTTTCTTCCAAAATCGGATTATTTTTCTACAATCTAAATGCGTATTTTTGCATGAGTAAAAGAAAAATAAAATGCAGCAGTATATAAGCCAGCTTAATGAGGCCCAACAGGCGCCTGTCCTTCAGAAAGACGGCCCTATGATTATTATCGCAGGAGCAGGTTCAGGGAAGACAAGAGTATTGACAATCCGTATTGCATATCTGATGCATCAGGGAGTCGATGCTTTTAATATTCTAGCCTTGACGTTTACGAATAAGGCGGCTCGTGAAATGAAAAAGCGTATCGCCGATATAGTTGGTTCAAGCGAAGCAAAAAATCTTTGGATGGGAACTTTCCACTCTGTTTTTGCAAGGATTTTGCGTTCCGAGGCAGATAAGCTTGGCTATCCATCTAACTTTACTATTTACGACTCTCAGGATTCCCTAAGACTTATAGGTGCTATTATCAAAGAGATGCAATTGGATAAGGATGTTTACAAGCCAAAACAGGTTTTGGGACGAATTTCATCCTATAAAAATAGCTTGATTACTGTTAAGGCATATTTTAATAACCCAGAATTGCAGGAACAGGATGCCATGTCAAAAAAACCGCGTCTGGGTGAAATCTATCAAAATTATGTAGATCGTTGTTTTAAGGCAGGTGCGATGGATTTTGACGATTTGCTGTTGAAAACGAATGAATTGCTGAATCGTTTTCCTGATGTTTTGGCAAAATATCAGGATCGTTTCCGATATATATTGGTTGATGAGTACCAGGATACAAATCATTCCCAATATTTGATTGTACAGGCTTTATCAGATAAGTTCCAAAATATTTGTGTTGTTGGTGATGATGCGCAGAGTATCTATGCTTTTCGTGGAGCCAATATCAACAATATCCTTAATTTTCAGAAAGATTATGATGGGGTAAAAACTTACCGTCTGGAACAAAACTACCGCTCTTCAAAAAATATTGTGGAGGCAGCCAATTCCATTATCGATAAAAACAAGACAAAGTTAGATAAAGTGGTCTGGACTGCCAATTCTGACGGCCCGCCCATAAAAGTTCACCGAAGCCTTACTGATGGTGAAGAAGGAAGGTTTGTCGCCGGTGAGATTTTTGAAAAGAAAATGCAACTTCAAATGATGAACGGGCAATTTGCCATTTTGTACCGTACAAATGCACAATCCCGTGCGATGGAGGATGCTCTCAGAAAACGTGATATTCCGTATAGGATTTATGGGGGCTTATCTTTCTACCAAAGGAAAGAAATTAAGGATGTGCTGTGTTATTTGAGGCTGGTTATTAATCCTAAAGATGAAGAAGCGTTAGTGCGTGTGATTAATTATCCTGCCAGAGGAATAGGCGACACAACAGTTGAGAAGCTGACAATTGCAGCCAATCATTACAAACGTTCGATTTTTGAAGTGATGGAGCATATTGACAAAATCGATTTGAAGCTAAATTCGGGAACCAGATCAAGAATAGAGGATTTTGTAACGATGATCAAGAGTTTCCAGGTTATTGACCAGAGCCATGATGCTTTTTATCTGGCGGAACATGTTACGAAAAAGACCGGATTGATTCAGGAATTAAAAAAAGATGGTACGCCGGAAGGTATTGCAAGGCTTGAAAATATAGAAGAGCTGCTTAACGGTATCAAAGATTTTATTGAAGGGCAAAAAGAAGTTGACGGAGCAAGGGGAGCGTTGTCTGAGTTTTTAGAAGATGTTGCCTTGGCCACCGATTTAGATAAGGATACAGGCGATGATGACCGTGTAGCTTTAATGACTATCCACTTGGCAAAAGGGCTTGAATTTCCATATGTTTTTATTGTGGGAATGGAAGAAGATTTGTTTCCGAGTGCCATGAGTGTTAGTACTCGTAGTGAGCTGGAAGAGGAGCGTAGGCTTTTTTATGTGGCTTTGACAAGGGCAGAACATCAGGCATATCTGACCTATGCACAGTCACGCTATCGTTGGGGAAAACTAATGGATTCTGAACCATCGCGATTTATTGAAGAAATAAAAGGGGAATATTTAGAATATCTGACACCTGCAGAAAACAATTATCGTTACAAGCCGATGATTGATATAGATATTTTTGGCGATGTAGATAAATCAAAGTTGAGGTTGTCAAAACCCCTAAATGGCACACCGCCAAGGAAATATGGCGATGAAGAACCAGCTCCAAATCATAGTATCCGTAAGTTAAAACCGGTTGGTTCCAGTTTGTCCGCAAATACCGGAGCTGTTTCTGATACTAAGCTAAATGTGGGTAATATTGTGATGCACGAACGTTTTGGAAAAGGGCAGGTGCTTAATATTGAAGGTGCCGGAGCAGATAAAAAAGCAGAAATAAAATTTGAGGTAGGAGGCATTAAGAAATTATTGCTTCGTTTTGCAAGACTTGACATATTGTCGTAACTTTAATATAAAATGACAGCAAATGGCTCAATTTATTAAAATATATCCTCAAAACCCAAATGAAAAAGAAATAGCCAAAGTGGTAAAAGTGCTGCAGGATGGCGGTTTGGTAATTTATCCTACAGATACGGTTTATGGGCTGGGATGCGATATTACGAATACAAAAGCATTGGAACGCATTGCTAAAATCAAAGGTATTAAATTAGAAAAGGCCAATTTTTCTTTTGTATGCCACGACCTGAGCAATATTTCCGATTATGTGAAGCAGATTGACACTTCTACTTTTAAGCTGTTGAAAAGAGCATTACCGGGACCCTATACGTTTATACTTCCGGGAAATAATAACCTTCCGAAGGAATTTAAGAAAAAGAGTACTGTGGGTATTCGTGTGCCCGATAATTCAATTGCTCTCGAAATAGTAAGACAGTTAGGAAATCCTATTGTTTCAACATCTATCCACGATGATGATGATGTGATTGAATATACAACAGATCCTGAGCTGATTTTCGAAAAGTGGCAGAACGTTGTTGATGTAGTGATTGATGGCGGTTATGGCGATAATCAGGCTTCTACCATAATTGATTTGTCTGAGGGTGAGCCAGTGGTTGTAAGGGAAGGAAAAGGTAGTATAGACATTTTATAGACAGTGTTAGTTTTTTCGCAAAACTTTGGCTGTTGCAATAATTAATGCTAAATTAGCAATACCAATTATTAAGAATCCTACTAGTGATAACGATTTATACCATATGCTATTCTTAATTTAAATATTTAATTGGTTATTAATAAAAAAAATTAGGGATACATAAAAAGCAGGCTTTTGGGCCTGCTTTTTCATTTACTCTTTATTTTGTTGGCTTATTGTTTTGCCGCCATGTTTTTCATTTCTTTTTCAATCATATCATAGAACTGATCGATTTTTGGTAATACCACGATTCTGGTTCTTCTGTTGATTGATCTGTTTTCAGCAGAATTGTTGTCAACTAATGGAATGAATTCGCTTCTTCCCGCTGCAATCAATTGTTTTGGGTTTACGTTTAATTCCTGTAATACACGAATGATTGATGTAGAACGTTTTACGCTCAAATCCCAGTTGTCAAGCAAAACTCCATTTGATTTGTAAGGAACGTTATCAGTGTGTCCTTCTACCATACACTCAAAATCAGGCTTGCTGTTTACTACTTTAGCTACTTTAGCCAATACTTCTTTAGCTCTGTCACTCACAACATAGCTACCGCTTTTGAAAAGAAGCTTGTCAGCAATAGAGATGAAAACCACTCCTTTTTCAACATTAACCTGAATGTCAGGATCGCTGATTCCTACTGAGCTTTTTAAACTGGTTACCAAAGCCAATGTTACTGAGTCTTTTTTGGTCAAAGCATCTTGAAGACGTGTAATTTTTAAGTCTTTTTCTTTCAGGCTCTCCAATGATTTTTCAAGATTTTCAGCTCCTTTTGAAGATAGAGTAGTCAGGTTGCCCATATTGTTGATCAAATCAGAGTTGTTCTTTTTCAAGAAATCGATTTGATGCGCGAAAGCATCTCTTTCTGTTAAGCAGTTATTCAACTTTACTGTGGCAGTGTTTAGTAAGTCTTGAATTTCTTTGTTTTTAGCTTCTAATTCAGCAATCTTCTTTTTTGAACCACACGAAGTCAGCGTAAATGCTGCAATCGAAAGTATAAAAATGACTTTTTTCATAGGTTTCGGTTTTAAAATTTTAACAAATTTAAGGATTAAAAATAGGGTTTCAAGTTTATCAAGTATAAACTATTGTTAAAATTTGTTTTCAAAAACCTTGCCTTTTTTGACAAAATAGTGATAAGTGATACTTTTAATTTTGTAGTAATTGTTATATTGTTTTGATTCTCTTTTGTTTATGAATTTGAATAATTTCAAATAAAAATAAAAATGTGCTTTGAGTATAGACCATAGGTGTGTGAACTTGCCTTCGGTCATGAACTTGATTCCGGCGAGTCCGTCTTGCGAAAGACGCAGAAACAGAATAGGGAAGAGTTTCTTTTTAGGCAGATTCTTAAGCATCATCCAAAGCGAATTGCGGAAATTCAGGAATGTTTTGTGAGGATTTGAATCTTTTAAGGTCGCACCTCCAACGTGATATACTGTAGATTGTCCACAATATTTTACTTTTAGATTTTGATTGAAAGCACGCCAACAGAGGTCAATTTCTTCCTGATGTGCAAAAAAGTCTTCATCAAAGCCGCCTAGTTTTCTATAGATTTCCTTGCGTATAAAAAAGCAGGCGCCAGAAGCCCAGAAGATATCAATACAATCATCATATTGGCCATTGTCTTTTTCAAGCGTCTGGAATATTCTGCCTCTGCAAAAAGGAAAGCCATATTGATCTATAAATCCGCCCCCGGCTCCTGCATATTCAAATTGCTGTTTGTTTTTATAGTCTAATATTTTGGGCTGTATAATCGCCGTATCCGGTTCATTTTCAAATAGCTCAATGATAGGATCCAGCCAATTTTCGGTTACTTCGATGTCCGAATTGACCAAAGCATAATACTCTTCTTCTACAAATCGGAGGGCCTGGTTATATCCTTTGGCAAAACCGAAGTTTTCTGTATTCTGAATTATCTTAACAGAAGGGAAAGTATTTTTTATAAAAGAGACAGAATCGTCTGATGAAGCATTATCGGCTACATAAATTGTAGCTTCCGAAGAGAATCGTACAACAGACGGAAGAAATTCTTCGAGCAGTTTCTTACCATTCCAGTTGAGTATGACGATTGCAGTTTTTTTCATTACAGTTTTATCTAATTAAAATCAGGAAGTTCCTTCAGGAAATTGTATTTTTCACTTTGGTAGTCCATCTGGCAAAAATAATGATTCAGGCCATTGGTTACCATCAAATATTCGGATTCAAGTGCCATATTATAGCGGGCAATCTGATCAAAAGTAGTTTGATTGATGATAATATCTGCTGATTTGCATTCTACCAACAGAAACAATTTACCGTTGGGTTGGAATACCACCACATCATAACGTTTTATGAGTCCGTTGAGTTTGATGACCTTTTCTACGTTGATGTATGATTTTGGATATTTTTTTTCTTTCAGTAAGTATTGTACAACATTCTGGCGAACCCATTCTTCCGGTGTCAGGATGATAAATTTCCGACGTATTTCATCGAATATGGAAATCTTTCCTTCACTATTTTTGAACCGGAATTTATACGAGTTAAAATTAAGCTGCTGCATGAATGCAAAGTAACAAAATTCTGATTTAAAAATTCATCACAAATCCGCATCCTAGCTGTTTTCCATTATAAAAAGGAGCCATCATTACTGTTGATTTGGTTTCTTTTTCTCCAAAAAATGTTTTTTTAATAAAAGGATGAAGCCAATAGGCCACTTTGGTGCTAAGGATCCCGATTCCGGCTCCGGCAGCAACATCAGTAAGCCAGTGACGGTCGTTATAAATGCGGAATAATCCGGTTCCGGTAGCTATAGCATAACCCGTAATACCATACCATATAGATACATCTTTATATTCCTGCCACAAAAATTCAGCTCCGGCAAAAGCAGTAGCGGTATGGCCGGAAGGGAAAGAATTGTTAGAACTGCCATCCGGTCTTTCGATTTTGGTAATGCCTTTAAGACTCAATACGGTTCCACTCATCAAAAGATAGGAAGTACCCATAATAATAGAGCGATCTTTGAAATTGTGCTTTCCTTTGATTCCAATAGCATTCAATCCGTAAACAGAAGCGAAAGGAGCGTATTGCGTAAAGTCGTCTATGGTTACTTTTTTATCAATGTCTTCATTGACTTCTTCCTTAATTTCAGAGTTGAATCCTTTGAGCCAGTCGCTTTCTAATCCAATAACGCCATATCCTATAAGGACACCGGGGATGATTAAGGATTTGTAATTGAATTTCAGACTGTCCGTTTTTAAAACGGGAAGAGAATCTGTTGCAGTTTGTTGGGCATAAGTTGCTATCGTATTGCAGAAAATACATAATAGCAGTATTTTTTTTGACATAATTTAGATATGAATGTTATTTTCAAATTTAACGCCGCAACAATATTTAAATTGAGAGCGCATGACTACTTTAATCAAATCTTAAGGATTGCATCTGTGAACTTTTCTGCCTGCTATTTTACAATCTTAAATATTTGTACATTTGACATTGAAATGGAGTGTTATCTATAAGAAGTGTGGAATATTTTTAAGAATATTAGGAAAGTATAGCAGCCAAACTTGCAATCAATGAAGAATAAAGTAGCAGATAATGAACTATAGGCAATATCCTGTACATCCGGCTCTTAAAAAGTGGATACGCTATTTCTGGAGTTACGATGTCTCTACATTAGCGGTAAAGGCATTGCATATTCGTTCTTTTGCTGACCGATATCCGAGACTTATTTTTCAGGATATTTGTTCTTTTTCACCTATTAAGGATGCACAAGGAACTGTTCGACCTGTTTGTTATTTAAGCGGGATAGATACACAACCTTCTGATGCATTTTGGGACAGCCAATTTTCTCATTTCGGGGTAAGTTTCCATCCACATGCACTACATCTTCTTTTCGG
>CAZFGA010000035.1:0-38472 GCA_964518395.1 uncultured Flavobacterium sp. | reverse complement strand
GAAGAGAAAATCGTCAGTCCGTTGTTTGTCCATAAAATAACCGGAAGACTGAACGAAATTGGATGGCCATTCCAATCTGCAATGTGGAAATCGTGAGAATCTCCAATATGCGAATTAATTAAGTCGCTTGCATTAAACTCTTTCTCCTCATGAGCATTTAATTCTTTGTGGCTTCCGTGAACCGGATTTGCCGCTTCAGTTTTAACATAAATACTATCAACCATTGTATTACCGAAGCTTGCCAAGGGAATACACGCTAAAAAAGCAGCAAGAATGAATTGGAGTGGTTTATTTGAAATTACCATTATTAAATTGTGTATCTAATTTTACGTTTCAAAAATTTTTGCAAAGGTACATATTTAATTCATACTTGAAAATATATCAATATAATTTTTAGTTATTTGGCATTTGAATAATAATTCTTTAATATTCAAAGCAATTAGCGATTGTTTATTAAACGAATTGCAAAAAAAGTTTCAAAAAAAAGGA
Source organism: uncultured Flavobacterium sp. (assembly GCA_964518395.1). Classification (GTDB taxonomy): domain Bacteria; phylum Bacteroidota; class Bacteroidia; order Flavobacteriales; family Flavobacteriaceae; genus Flavobacterium. The sequence goes on along the minus strand of CAZFGA010000035.1, from coordinate 37,983 downwards.
ATAGAAAATACGGGATAAAAAAGGCGGCAACATCAATTATTGGGTCATTTACGTCAGCCTTTATCAATGGAATAAGAAAAACTACAGCCGCCATCATTTTGATAACACTCACGGCAAGGAATGCAAAACCGGTCTTGTCTGAAAAGTTTTTATTTACAAAAAGAAGAAAAAGATACGCCAAAAGCGTTGCTATGATATGAAAAGTGTAAATACTCCAGACCTGATAAAAGAATATTGTATCAGGAAATAGCTTTTGTGTGATAAAAAATTGGGCAATAAAAAGGATTGCTGAAAAGGGAATGAAATACTTTAAGAACGTGAAAAGCTTGTGCATTATTTTTTGTTTAGATTTTTTACCTGCCGGATTACGTTATATAGTGCAATAAATACAGACAAAAGTGACAGAACAATTGTCCAGACTGAAGACTTATTAGAATATTTTTCGTCTAGCCACATTCCCAGATAAGTAAAAGCAAAAATGATGATTCCCATTTGAAAAGGAATATTCATCAATGCTGCCCATTTGCTAAGCGATTTTTTCTTCTGGTCGTTGTTTTCCATCACCTGGGTTTAGGTTCTTTACATTGGCTTTCATCGTACAGGAAGCACTAAATTCTGCTCCCGGCTCAACAGACAGCTTTCCTACAATAACTTCTCCGTAGATTTTTGCTTTGGCTTTCACATTCAGGATTTCCATGACTTCAATCTTGCCATCAAATTTTCCTTCAATATCTGCATTCCTACAAATAATATCACCAATCACTTTTCCTGCGGGACCGATAACAATTTTTCCTTTTGACTGAAAGTTCCCGATCAGTTCTCCATCAAGCCTAAAATCGGCCTGGGAAATTATATCGCCTTTTATTATGGTTCCTTCAACAATTCTGTTGGTTTTCCCTAAAAGGTCTGTATAGGATTTTGGATTCTTATCAAACATCTTTTACGGTTTTTTGATTGTTAAGTATTCCGGAAGGTTTTTCTTTATCTGAACAACCTTATAATTTTCGTTTGATATAATTATAGGAGTATCCGGAATCTTATAGTCCTTGTAATCTTTTAGGATCGATGCAACGTCTTTTGCATTTTCTTCTGTCTTGATTCCGTGAATAGTCACAAAACTTTCATTTGCAGTATAGACATCGAAAGACACGGACAGTTTGTCTACGGTTCTTTCAGAAACAAATTTCTTTATCTTATCCTGAAGTATTTTTGTGTTTTTTTCATCCGGATTCGATCCTGCCTTGTAAAGTATTTTCCAGCTTATCGGAATTTCTTTATCAAAAGTGATGGCTTCTAATTGCGGAATATTGGTAGCCAGAAGGCTTTCTGCTTCCTTACCTTCTTTACTGTTTGGATAATTCAAAGCCACGTAGTTTAACGCACCTTTGTATTCCTCAAGTCCTTTTAGCTTTCCAGTCGTATTGGCTTTGAGCAATTCAATTTTTGGTATGATATCCTCTCCGGCATAAAGTTCTATAAGCGTTTCGCTTTCTTTCATGACAGCCTGATATTGTCCCGATTCGTATAGCTTGAACAGTTTGTTATAGGCTGCATCTGGCGTATCATTGGCTTTTGCCAAGTCTGAAGGTGATGTTTCTAAAATAGTGGCATAACGAGAATCCGGATATTGTGAAAGGATTCTCTGTCGCATCGCTTCAGCTTTCTGCTTATCTGTTACTTCATAAATCTTAAAAAGATTATACATTGAAGGCAAAATCAATCTTTCTTCCGGGTCGTTTTGCAGTAATTTTTCCAGCCTGCCTGTTGCCAGTTCGTATCTTTTGAATTTGTCCTTATAAATAAGACCTAGCTGGTAGTAGGCAAAGTTTCTTTCTTTAGCAAGGCTATCGATTACTTTTTTATCTGTTGGCAATTGTTTAAGGTAATAATCTACTGTATATCTTACGTCGATTTTGTCTTCCTTTTTAGTATCACCTTCTTCATTTGTAGCTACGCTTTCAGCAGAATCATCATCTCCAAATCCGATTTTGTTTTTTGCCTGAGACAGTCTCCAGTTATCTTTTAATGGCCTGTTGCCCCAAGTCTTACGGAATTCATTTTTCCCATAAGCCACCGTACTTGGATTATAGTAATAGAAATTAGAGGCTCCCATAGGACTTCCTGCTCCCGGAGGTGCCATGCCTCCTTCATCACCTAACATTACTGCCTCTTTGCCTTTACTGGCAAATTTTGCAGCTCTTTTTGAGCCTTCTTCATCGCTAAACTCCGAATCTTTCATAGAAACTGCTGTCCCTGGTTGGCTATTATTTACGACCAAAGCCTTTTTGGCTTTTTCTTCATCTTCTTTTTTCAGACGGGCTATCACATCTTCAAAAAAGCTTTTTTTGCCATCGTCAGATAAGGAAACCACGCGAAGTATACTGTCATTTGTTTTGGCAATAGCTTCGTATTTGATAACATCAACCAGATTTTCTCTTTTCTTTTTAATCGCCTTATACTCTCTGGTTCTATTATCCATACGAACCATCGTACTATCATAATACTGGCCCGCAACAGAATATTTGGCATCATTGAAATGAATTTCTGCCAGGTTTCTGTAATTGGAAGCAATTTGGTAATTGTCCTGAGAATTAGCCTTTAGTGATTTGTTATAGTATTTTTTAGCAAGATTATCTTTTTCAAGGTTATCGTAAAACAATCCCATCTGATGGTTGATTACATCCAAATAAGGTCTGTTTTCACGATCTTCAAGCAAGTCGTTGTATTTTTCGACAAACGCTAAAGTATCGCCGGATTTAAAATCAAAATATTGTGCCTGCTTGGCATGTGCCTGAATGACATAACGGCGAGGTGACTTTCTTTTCATATCAATTACAGATTGATACTCAACCATTGCGCTGTCTTTCTTATTCTCACTATCGTATAACTGACCTAAGATAAAATGGTATCTTGCTTTTTCTTCGTTTTCTCGGGTATATTCAATGGCCAACTTTAGCCTTGATATCGCACTGTCTTTTTGTTCAACATTAAGGTAAGCTTGCGCCAAAGTTGCATTAGCGTCAGCAAAAATCTGATCTTTGAATTTTATTTCCTGCAAAAGTTTACGAAGGTTTTTTACCGCCAATGCGTCATTTTCCATACGCATATTGGTTTTTTCTCTCCAGATTTTTGCTTCATAAATTTTATCGCTGTTTGGATATTTGTATAAGATATAGTTGAACGCTTCCAAAGCAGGTACAAATCGTTGGTCATAATAACGTGCCTTCCCTAACAAAAGGTGTGCTTCGTCAATTTGTGGGTTTTTTTCTCCACCTTCAATATACATTGAGTGCTTTTGAATGGCTTTATTGGCTTTGGTTTCAGCACGCTCAAAATTTGGATTTTTTTTATCGCCCGGAAGCATCGTTTCCTGGTTGGGCTGCATTCTTTCTACCGGAAGGATTTCCCAAAAGTTGTCTTTGTATTGCGCTTTCAGCTCGTTTATTCCGGCCTGAAGGGCAATATCGCCATTATACAAAATATTGTACTCTGTGCTGAGGGCGTGCATATTTCTGTTAACGAAATTATTTTTCTTGGTAGAACAGGCTACCAAAAAAGCAAAAAGGCAAAACAGAATGGCGTATTTAAGTATGTTGGTTTTCAATGTAAAAGCGTTTTATTCCTTAACTTTTAAAAATCGATTTTAGTATAATGACTGGTAAAAATACGTTTCTTTTTGATATAGGGAAAAAAATAGGTGATTTTTTGCTAATCCGGACAGAGGCTATCTGTAAAACATCTTGACTATAGCCCTAAAAAAAGGCCTCGAAAATCGAGGCCTCCATTATTATTATACAGCAAAGAATCGTTCCAATTCTTCTAATGTTTCGGACGATGTCTGTATGTCTTTTACTATTTCTCCTTTTTGCAAAGCAACAATCCTATTAGATACCTCAACCGTGTGAAGAAGGTCGTGACTCGAAACCAGAACCGTGATTTCAGGGTTATCCGCCAATTCTTTGATTATCTTTTTCAACCTGAATTGTGTCGTTGGGTCAAGATTTGCAAACGGCTCATCCAGAATGATAACTTTTGGATTTCCGATTAAAGTGGCAATGATTCCGACTTTTTTCTGGTTTCCTTTTGAGAAATCGCGAATGTATTTTTTACTGTTCAGAATTTCTCCGTTAAAAAACTCATCGTATTTCTGTAATAAGGCATCAACATCAGCTTTATTTTGTCCGCGCAAATCGCCAATAAAATAGAAGTATTCTTCCGGAGTCAGATAACCAATCAGGAAGCTTTCATCTAAAAAAGAAGCCGTAAGTGATTTCCAGCTCTCGCTTTGATCTACTCTAAAGCCATTATTGATTATTTCTCCCGTGGAAGGCTGTATCAAATCCAACAGCAAGCTGAAAAAAGTAGTCTTTCCAGCGCCATTATTTCCTACCAATCCAAAGCTTTCTCCTTTTTGGATTTCAAGATTATCTATTTTAAGTACGGTTGTTCCGTTATATGTTTTTGAAAGATTTTTTGCTTGTATCATTTTTCAATTTTAATATCGTTAGACTTTATTTTGATTATGCTTTTTGCTTGTAGGCATCCAGCGTTTTGTATTTTTCTGCCTTATAGACTTTCTCAATCCAGCTAAAAACTTTATTTCTTAAAGCAAATCCAAGAACTCCTGTCAAGGCAACGAGAGCCAATCCGGTCATTGGGCTGATTAGGTAATAACCTAAAGCATAGATAATCATTGGTAATAGTAGTTTTGGTAATGAGATCAGCATTGTTTTTACGTTAAATGCTTTTTTGTCTCCAAAAGCTCCCTTGCTGGAATTTAAGTCGACTGGTGTTTTTGTATAGGCACCTCCCAGCAATACCAAATGTGAGTTTACACCAATGTTGTAAACCGCACCTACAACAATAATCATATATATTTCAAATCCAAAATAAAGGTAAAAAGAAGCTATAACAGTTGAAATTGCTGTTGCAATAACAATCAGCCACCATTTTGAATTAAGGTATCCTTTATAAGGAATATTTTGGGTCATCATGAGCGGATAATAGGCACTATCCCAGCTCGGTACGAATTGTCCAAAAGTGAACAAAAATCCACCTGTCACAAAAATTCCGGCAAACATGTGCATCATTGGATTGTCATACGATTCTATTCCGCTCGCAAAGAAAAGCAGCCCATAGAATAAGAACAGAACACTCATAAAGATTGTGGTCTTTGAACGCTTGTTACGTTTGATCAATCGTATGTCGTTTTTAAGGAAAGTACCAATAGTTCCGAATTGATTAAGCCATGTGAATTGCTCTGTTTTGGCAACACTATGCTTTGATGAAAGTCCAGTGTCCAAATGCAGATTCTTCTTAAAGTAATTATAGGTAATCGCATACAAAGCAATCAATAAAACTACCGGCAATAGGAAAATATATTTAGTATCGAATAAACCTTGGTAGAAAACAGAAGTATAGTCTGTTACATTGAACAGAGCATAATACTGCAAGGCCCCAAAACCTAGTACAAGCCCGATAAAAATTACAAACAAATAATCTTTATTGTTCAATAGTATATTTAAAAAGTTGTTGGCATATATCAAGGCCATCAGTCCAACATGCCAAAGAATAACGCTTGTAACGTCATATCCTTCTATAAGCAAGACAATTGAAAAAGGCACAAAGAAAAAACAGTGCACAAAATTAAAAAACGACAATATTGATTTACCTAAGGCAAAATTGACGATAGTTGATTTCTTGATAGGCAGAGTCAGCAATGGGCGAATATTCATTACCGGAATCTTCTGCAGGAAAAGCCGCATCATCAAATCAAAAAGAAAATAATAAATCAAAAATCGGTTGACGGTAATCAATGGATCAAGATTTAGTTCTTCTTTGATCAGATAAAACACGCCAATTCCCATTGCAAGGAAAACGATCGTGAAATAAATAGCCCCAAAAATCATCAATATTTTTAAGGCAAGATTAGTCCTGAATGAGGCGGAACGGAAAAAAGCCTTCCACTCCAGCATGAGAAATTTTTTGAACATAGTTTATGGTTGGGTTTTGAGAATTAGTAGTGCAATCATTACAAACGTTACAGCTTATTTTGATATTTCGTACTCCGGATAGATACTGCCCATTTCTTGCGTGATTTTTGGGTATACTATTTTCCAGTGCACGTATTGCAATAATGTAAACAATACCAATAGTATGGCACCCAAAATAGCTATCTCTCTGTGCCATCCTTCTTCACCAATTGTTATGGATAAATTAAGCAATTGCATTGGTAAAAACGTCATAGGATAAACATTAAAAGTATCAACTGTTTGCTCAAAAAACCATTTTTTTCCTGTTTCCTTTTCTTTCAACTTTTGAACCTTATGAATCTTGCGGATTTCGATAGTGAATACAATACCGATGACTGCCAAAATAGTGAGGTACAGGTATTGAGTGTTTTGCAGTTTTTCTGAAAGAAAATATAAAAAATACATTGCTGAGAAAGTCAGGATAATTTTAGGCAGCTTGAAAAATTCCTTATAGTATTTCCAGATTATCCTGCCGTATTTTTTTGACAAAAATCGACGGCGTTCATCAATTACATCCATAAATCCGAAGATTCCGAATTTCTTGAACTCCAACTGCAAGGCTTCTTCAAAGGTCAGTTTTGGATTTTCCTTCCATCTGTCTTCAATTGAATTTGCCAAATGATCCACCAACTCTGATTGCAGGTCATACCATTCCACAAAGTGCTGGCGTGTGAATAGGTATAATTGGCTTATTTGCTGCTCATTTAATTTCATTTAGTAACTCAATTTGGGGTTGACAATGCTTTGCATATTTTTTATAAATTCTTCCAGTTCTGCCAGTCGGTTTACCGTTTCCGTTTGTCCGTTTTCTGTAAGCTTATAATATTTCCTGAGACGATTGTCTACTTTTTCAATTTCAACATCCAGCAGACCTTCCGCTTCCAGTTTATGCAAGGCCGGATAAAGTGCGCCTTCTGTAATATTCAGTTCCCCTTTGGTTATGTCTTTCACTTTTTGTGTGATTTCATAACCGTACATACGCCCATTCTCACCTAATAACTTCATTATTATGGTATTAAGACTTCCTTTATACAATTGGGAGTTTTTCATCTTTCAAAATTAGTAATCAAATATACATAAATTTCTTATGCATAATATATTTAGGTATTATTTTTTAAGCTTTTCTTATTTAAAAAAGCTTTGGGAATGCTTATTTTTGCATAAAATATACAGAATGTCTACATTTTATAAACTAACGATAAAAGAAGTCAGAAGAGAAACAAAAGATGCTGTTTCTGTACTTTTCAACGTTCCTTTAGAACTGAAACCTAATTATAATTTCATAGCAGGACAATATATAAACCTGAAGCTGACATTAGACGGAAATGAAATCCGTCGCGCTTATTCTATCTGTTCATCTCCAGACAGCGGTGAATTGCGAATTGCAATCAAAGCTGTTTCTAATGGTGCTTTTTCTCAGTTTTCAAACAAGCAGTTAAAAGCCGGAGATACCATTGAAGTAGGATCACCGGAAGGAAAATTTATTTTTGAACCGGATGCCAACAGGATTAAAAATTATGCTGCTTTTGTTGCCGGAAGTGGAATAACTCCTGTAATGTCAATCCTAAAAAGCGTTTTGGAAAAAGAGCCTCAAAGCACGTTTGTATTGGTTTATGGTAACAAGTCTCCTGAAGAAACTATTTTCCATGAAGAATTACATAACCTGCAGCTTCAATACACAGGAAGATTCTTTGTGTATTATGTATTCAGCCAGGCGAAAGCCGAAAACGCATTATTTGGCAGAATTGAAAAGTCTTCAGTGAATTTTATCCTGAAAAACAAACACGCTTCTGTTGAATTTGACAAATTTTATTTGTGTGGTCCTGAAGAGATGATCAACACGGTAAACAATGTCTTGAAAGAAAGCAATATTAAAGAAAAAGACATCAAGTTTGAATTGTTTTCGGCTTCAACTAAAGAAAATAAGATTTCAGAATCATTAGAAGGCCATACTAAAGTTACCGTATTGGTTGATGATGAGGAAACTACTTTTGACATGTCTCAAAAGATGACACTTCTTGATGCGGCCTTAAAACAAGGTGTTGATGCTCCGTATTCTTGTCAGGGTGGTATTTGCAGTAGCTGTATTGCACGAATTGTCTCGGGTACTGCAGAAATGAAAAAGAATTCAATTTTAACCGATAGGGAAATTGCAGAAGGACTGACATTAACCTGCCAGGCACATCCAACATCTGCGGAAATTTATATTGATTTTGATGATGTTTAATCTACAGATATAAAAACAGAAAGAGGCTCAAAAGCCTCTTTTTTTATTTCTAAAAAGTAATAGTTCAGGGGAGTACGATAAAATATTTTGTCAGAAAAACTCTTTTTTAATTACATTTGATTATCAAATATTTGAAAAATGAAAAAAGCCGTTTATCTTCTTCTTGTATCTGCTTGCCTTTTTTCTTGTAAGCAAAACCAAAGGCCTGAAGCTTATTCCGAAGACGCTGCAGCAGAAACTGCTTCTTCAAAAGAAGCCCCAATGGTTTCATCATCAGCTGCTGTTGTAGATAAAAACTCAACCCGGAAATTTATCCGTACGGCTGATTTAAGATTCAAAGTCAAAAACGTGGCAAAATCGACTTATGCCATTGAAAATACGGTTGCTAAATTTGGCGGTTTTGTAACTTCAACAGAACTGCGAAGTAATATTGTCAACACCTCAACGGCAAAAATAAGCAACGACTCTTTGGTTGAGACTACTCGTTTTGTTGTGGAAAACAATATGATTATTCGTGTTCCAAACACACTATTGGATACTACCTTAAAAACAATCGCCCGACAAATCGATTATTTGGACTATAGGGTTATAAAGGCAGATGATGTTTCCTTAAAAATGTTATCAAACGACCTTTCACAAAAAAGAAATCAGGATAACCAAAAACGGGTTGAGGATGCTATAACGAATCGTGGTAAAAAATTAGGAGAGACACTTGATGCTGAGGATAGACTGCACGACAGTCAAACACAGTCCGATGAGGCCAAACTGTCAAATCTTTCCCTAAAAGACCAAGTAAATTTCAGCACCTTAAGCCTATCTCTTTACCAAAGAGAAGAGTTCAAAAAAGAGGTAATTGCCAATCCTGATAATGAAGAATACAGAACAAGTATAGGTGTCCGAATTTTAGATGGTCTAAAAACAGGATGGCATATTTTGGAAGAGATACTTATCTTTTTCGTAAATATCTGGACGATTATAGTCGCAGCAATTATTATCTGGATACTAATCCGAAGAAAAAAGAAAAAGATAAATCCTTAATGTCTTATTCTTTTAACTCATCTTGGATTACGGTAACAACTTTTTCTACCGGAATGCTACGCATAGCATCTTCATAGCCTTCTACTTTTTTATTGCCATAAACTGATGTAGGCAACAGTGGATATTTTTCTCTATCAGAAACAAGTGCCGTGCCTAATTCCTGATTAAAAGGTAAAAAACCGGCATAAGGATGCGTGGCGCCCCAAAGCGTAATTACTTTTATACCCAGCATCGCAGCAATATGCGAATTGCCCGAATCCATTGAAAGCATAAGATCAAGATTGGAAATCAGCTTTATTTCTTCTTCGAGTTTTAATTTTCCGGCCACCGTAATTACGTTTTCTTTTCCTTTGGCTAGTTGGTTCAGTATTTCTATTTCCTTATTTCCTCCACCAAACAAAAAGATGGAATATTCCTGATTTTCAGAAAGTCTATCGATTACCTGCTGTATCATGTCTTGTGGATAGACCTTAGAATCATATTGTGCAAAAGGCGCAATACCGATCCATTTTTTATTTTTTATTCCGGTAATGTTTAAAATCTCCTGTGTGAGGCTAGCCTTTTCAGGAAAAACAGGGTTTTTAAGATCGATTTCAAAACCTAATTGTCGAAAAACTTCTCTATGTCTTTCAAACATTGGCTTTAGTGGCTTGAAAACTTTATTTTCTGCTCGCGTTAATGCTTTTTTTCCATCCCGACCTTTATCTACAAAAGCTGTTTTTTTACCACCTATTGCAAAAAGGGTTCGCACTATTTTGGAACGCAATACATTATGTAAATCTGCTACGGCATCAATACCGAGTTTCTTCAAGTCTTTATACAATCGGATTAAGCCTAAAAATCCCTTGTGTCTTTCTTTCAGATCGATACCAACAAAATCAAGATTGGGAATACCGTTGAAAAAAGGTTTGAAAAAAGGACGGGAAACCACCGTAAGCTTTACATCCGGATATTGTGCTGTAAAAGCTCTCAATACAGGAACTGTCATTGCAACGTCTCCCATAGCTGAAAGCCTAAAAACTAAAATGTGTTTGATTTTTGGCATTAATTTTAAAATAAAAAAGACTTTTATGAAATTTCATCAAAAAAGTCTTTCGTTATTATTTCCGTCTCATTCCGCTCAGGCCTTTTCGAATAAAGAAGACTCCAAACAACGCGAGAACAATCAATTTTAATGGTTGTGATTGCTGTTCGGCTTCCAGAAAAAGCATTTCATACAACACGTAGAGAAATGCTAAAAAAGTCAGTCCATAGACAATCTTAAAAAACAACGGTTCGGAACTAATAAAATTCTTATCCGCCATCCCCATTTATTTTTTGTTTTGATACAAAACAGGATTCAATTCATCGTCATTATACATCTTCATCTGCTTATATACTTTCATGAACTTGTCTCCATTTTCAATATCGGTAAGCAAGTCATCAATAGCCGTGGACAAATCCGAACGCTGTTCGAAAAGAATATTAAGTTTGGTCTGGCATGCATTTCTATGGTCTTGTGTTGCATCTTCACGTGTAGCCTCTTCATTCATGTGATAGATTTTCAAAGCCAGGATAGACAATCTGTCAAATGCCCATGCTGGGCTTTCAGAGTTGATCTTAGCATTGTCTTTTACTTTAACACCGCTATATTTTTTCAGGAAATAACTGTCGATATATTCAACCATATCTGTTCTTTCCTGGTTAGAAGCATCAATTCTTCTTTTTAGTTTCAAAGCAGCAACAGGATCGATATTCGGATCACGGATTATATCTTCTAAATGCCATTGCACAGTATCAATCCAGTTTTTCAGATATAATAAATGCTCAAATGTATCATTTGAATACGGGTTGCTGATCGGCTGGTCCACATTATCATACTTGTGATACTCTTTAATGCTCTGTTCGAATACGGAATACGCTAATTTTGAAAACATATTTTTACAATTAAAATACAAATATACTTTTTATACCTTTATGGCTGGGAAAAATTTCAGATTTCAGAACTTAGTACCTTAGCGACTTAGTTGCTTAGCAGCTCAAAAAACTTAAACCAAAAATATGCAAATACATTATTTATCAGAAGCCAACAGCGTACTAAACCATTTTTTAGGACAAATCCGCAATGTAAACGTACAGAAAGACAGTATGCGTTTTCGCAGGAATATTGAACGTATTGGTGAAATAATGTCTTATGAACTAAGTAAAAATCTTCATTATAAGGATGTAGAAATTCAAACGCCGCTTGGCATTAAAAAAACAACCGAAATTCAGGATGATTTGGTTCTATGTTCCATATTACGGGCCGGGTTACCTTTACACTTGGGTTTTCTAAATTATTTCGACAGTGCCGAAAACGGATTTGTATCTGCCTATCGCCATCATTATAACAACGATGATGCTTTTGAAATCAAAGTGGAATATCAGGCCGTTCCAAGCATTGAAAATAAAAATCTTTTGCTGATAGATCCAATGTTAGCCACTGGTCAATCTATGGTAGCTGTTTTTAATAAATTGATGGAAAAGGGAACCCCAAAAGAAGTCCATATTGCTGTTGTAATTGCCGTACCCGAAGGAATTTCTTATCTGCAAAAGCATCTCCCTGACTATTGCCATCTTTGGGTAGCAACTCTTGACGAAAAGTTGAACAATAAAAATTATATTGTTCCGGGCTTAGGAGATGCCGGCGACCTGGCGTATGGCAATAAATTATAATTGCGAGAAAAACGTCAGCAGACTACAAACTACAATTACATATACAAACGTTTCTTTTAGCCAATTGACTTGCATTGATTCGATGTAATTGGTCGCCATTATGGCTACCGGAGCAAAAGTATACATCAGTAAACTGTTATTCTTGTTGGAAGAAATTAAAAAAACGACAGCGCCTATACAAAATGCAACGATGACCTTCTTATATGATGATTGCATGTTGAGTGGCTTGTTTGGCAATGTCAATGCTTGTGTAATAAAAAAGAAGACTGCAGTAACAACATAAAGCGAAAGCGCAAAATTTTGATAGTTGTTCGTAAAATAATTAAAATTAAAATCAATCAAGGCGCTATCAACAACTGTTTCGATCAAACTTCTGTCAAAAATCAAAGCATACATCAAGGTGATGATTCCAACAGCAAAGAAGGAAATAAACGGCAATATCCAGTTTCTATAATCTCTTGAAACGTGGAAAATAATCGAGATGAAAACAATCAGGATAAATAAAATGCTCCAAAAGTGAAAAATGGCAGCGATAAAAATCCAAAGTGAAGCATCGAATATTTTTTCTTTTGGTGTGAGTAACGATTGTAATGAAATCAGTCTACGCAGCGCCAGAAGTATAAAAAAATTGGAAAGAATCAGGTTAATGTTGATTAACGTCGTTGGAAATAAAATTAAAAACGAAAAGAAGAAAAGAAACGTATAGCTATTGTCTTTACTTAACCCATTCTTTTTTGTGACAAAATTTACAATGAAAAGCGAGCCGATCAAAACTAACAGGAGCCCTATACTAGACAGGATGCCTTCGACAGAATCAGTCCGTTCCGGAAACTTTTGTAGGTATAAAAAATAGCATACAACCAGTAGCGTTGAAATAATTATATAATTTAACGGCCTAGATTTGCTAAAAATGCTTGTAATCATGAGGATATTTTATACTTTTGCAGTGTAAAGATACTACTTGTTCTAAAATGAACTATGATAAAGTTGATCTCTACAGAAATTTTAGAAGTTCATAAAATAAAACATAACAAACGATATGAAATCATTTTTTGAAGGAATACAATATTTATTCGTAGACATTTTATTCAAACCACTTGATTTTTTGAGAGCATTGGAGCTTAAAAACTGGTGGACAGCCAACACACTAAACTGGATTTTTATGATCATCTGTGCTGTGGCAATTGTTTATTGGATCAAGCAGTTAAAATTGCACAAAGCCAATAACGACGAGTTTCAAGATACTACAGCTCATTCTTTCTTAGAGTAGGCTATTCTAATAAAAATAAAAAACCGAGAAGTACTGCTTCTCGGTTTTTTTATGACTATAAGTCAAACCCGATATCTTTTCTAAAATACATTTTCTCAAATTTCAGTTTTTCGATATTCTGATATGATTTTTGAATAGCTACCTGGAAATTATCTCCATAGGATGTTACAGCCAATACTCTTCCCCCATTAGTCACAACCTGTCCATCTGCCATTTTGGTTCCTGCATGGAAAACAATCGAATCTGAAACGGATTCAATTCCGGAAATCACTTTGCCTTTTTCATAATCTTCCGGATATCCACCTGAAACTACCATGATAGTCGTTGCGCTTCGAGGGTCAATTTCTAAAGCAACCTGATCTAATTTTTCTTCGGCAACAGCTAAAAACAGCTCTACCAAATCTGATTTCAGTCTTGGTATAACGACTTCGGTTTCCGGATCACCCATCCTAACATTGTATTCAATAACCATTGGCTCGTTCTTCACATTAATCAAACCAATGAATACAAAGCCTTTGTATTCTATACCGTCTTTTTTCAATCCGGCTATTGTTGGCTTTACGATTCTACTTTCAATTTTTTCCAGCAATACAGCATCTGCAAACGGAACTGGTGAAACGGCGCCCATTCCTCCAGTATTCAAGCCGGTATCGCCTTCTCCAATTCTTTTATAATCTTTTGCTGTTGGAAGTATCTTATAATTTTTGCCGTCGGTCAAGACAAAACAGCTCAATTCGATTCCATCTAAAAATTCTTCAATAACCACTTTAGAACTTGCCTGTCCGAATTTTTCTCCAACAAGCATATTGGCCAATTCTGTTTTGGCTTCTTCAAGATCCTGAATAATCAGAACGCCTTTACCGGCTGCCAATCCATCCGCTTTCAATACATACGGCGGATCAAGTGTTTCAAGAAATTCCTGTCCTTTTGCTAAAGTTTCTTTAGTGAAGCTTCCGTAAGCTGCTGTTGGTATGTTATTTTTTACAAGAAATTCTTTTGCGAATTCTTTGCTTCCTTCCAACTGTGCTCCAATTTTTGACGGACCAATTACAGGAATATGTTTGAGGTTTTCGTCATTTTTGAAGAAATCGTAAATTCCAGCAACCAGTGGATCTTCTGGTCCAACGACAACCATTTCAATTTTTTCTTGGATTGCGAAGTTTTTTATGGCATCAAAATCAGTTGGACTGATATTGATGTTTTTTGCAATTGTTTCTGTACCAGCATTTCCCGGTGCAACAAATAGTTGTGAGCATTTTTTGCTCTGCAATATTTTCCAAGCCAAAGCATGCTCTCTTCCGCCAGAACCTAATAATAAAATTGTCATTGTTGTGTTGTTGTTTAATTAAGTGCCAAAATTAATTGCTTTTGAAGATAAAAAATAATTAATTTACTAAAAACTATCAACTTTCAGGCTGTGTTTAAACTTTTTGACTTTTCCTTAAAAATTAGCGGCTTTCCTATTGATGAAGCCCGATTGGAATTTGACAATATCCTTGAAATTCCGGAGGCGAGCTATGAAAGTTATATCCTTGGCAAAAGAAAACAGATTGTTGATTTCCATCTGAAAAACAATACTTTTTATAGCCAAATAGCATTAGGAAAGACTTCTGACCAATGGGATGCTTTGCCTGTACTGACTAAAAAAGAACTACAACAGCCTTTAGATTTAAGACTTTCACAAGGTTTTACTGCTAAAAAAGTATTTGTAAACAAGACTTCGGGTTCCAGTGGTGATCCGTTTATTTTTGCAAAGGATAATTATTCACATGCCATGACCTGGGCATCAAATATGTATCGTTTTGGATGGTATGGAATTGACTTTAATAATTCTTATCAGGCACGATTCTATGGTATTCCGTTGGATTTTATTGGAAATAAAAAAGAGCGCCTCAAAGATTTTCTAAGTCAGAGATTCCGTTTTCCGATTTTTGATTTATCCGATCCGGTTCTGGAAAAATTCTTAGGTCATTTTAAACATAAAAAGTTTGATTATATCAATGGTTACACCAGTTCTATTGTTTTATTTGCCAAATACCTGGAACGAAAAGATATAATTTTAAAAGATATTTGTCCCACGCTAAAAGTGTGCATTGTCACTTCGGAAATGCTTTTTGAAACAGACAAAGTTGTAATGGAAAAACAGTTTGGAGTACCTATCGTTAATGAATATGGTGCTTCAGAATTGGATCTGATTGCTTTTGAAAATCAAAAAGGAGAGTGGCAGGTCAATGCAGAAACTTTATTTGTTGAGATTTTAGACGATGCGGGACAGCCTGTTCCGCACGGTACGCAAGGTCGGGTCGTGATTACTTCGCTCTATAACAAAGCGCATCCTTTTATTAGATATGATATTGGTGATATTGGAATCCTCGATCCTAAAAGCACATTTAAGAAACCTATCCTAAAACAGCTGACTGGGAGAACAAATGATGTTGCCGTTCTGCCAAGTGGTAAAAAATCACCAGGACTGACTTTTTATTATGTTACAAAGAGCATTATTGAAGACGATGGAAACGTCAAGGAGTTTATAATAAAGCAGACCAAAAACGATTCTTTTGAGATTGAATACGTAAGTGAAATCGAGTTAACCTCCGAACAAATCACTAAAATTGAAGATGCTATTTCACTGTATTTAGAGCCAAACTTAAAATTCTCATTTATGCGAAAAGTTTCTTTAGCCCGTACTAACCGTGGTAAGCTGAAACAATTCCAATCCTTGATTAGACCTTGATCTTTTTTACGTATTTGGGTTTGATAAAAAAATGAGTAAATAAAAACCCTAACATGCATACTACAGCCGCCAAGATACCCTTGTGGTGGAAATCTCTGTAAACTTTATAATTGTGCCTTAAAAGCTCTGTTTTGGACGCCGATATGGAATTTTCACGAATCCTGTAAACGGCGAGACTTTCCGGAATAGGTTCTGCCTTTTTTATTTTTTTGAGTATCATGAGCCACATCCTCCAATCCTGGCGTTTTCGTGCTGAAGAAATGGGGATTTTTCCAAAAAAATTCACATCATAAATTCCTGTCAGATTTCCCACCCAATTGCTCCAAAACAGCTGTTGATAGGTAAGTGTTTCGGGAGCTTGGATAATTTTACCCAAGGCTTTTCCTTCTTCATCAATACATTCGTAATAGGAAAAAGTGAATGGCTGGTTTTTAGAAACCATAAACTCCACTTGTTTTTGAAGTTTATTAGGTTTCCATAAATCATCTGAATCCAGAAAAGCAATATACCTGCCTTTTGCAAGAGAAATTGCCTTATTTCGGGCAACACCTGTTCCCGAATTTTTATCCAATTGATGCAATTGGATTCGGTTGTCGTGAAGGAATTTTTGTATTATGGAAACTGTCTCGTCTGTAGAGCCATCGTCAACGATAATCATTTCCCAGTTTTGGTAGGTCTGGTCTTGAACCGATTGTATCGTATCTGAAATAAATTTTTCTGAATTGAAAGAAGGTGTAATAATGGAAACCAGCTGCCCTTCCATTGCTAATAGGCTTTTTCTTCTCCTTTGATAGCATTGATTACCGTGAGGAAAATGATTTTGATATCCAACAACAACGACCAGTTCTCAAGATAGAAAATATCAAATTTTACGCGGTAGATGATGTCCTTATCACTTTCTACTTCGCCTCGGAAACCTTTAGTCTGCGCCAAACCGGTAATACCAGGCTTGATAAAATGGCGTACCATAAACTTATCAATTCTTCTGGCATACATTTCTGTATGGCTCACCATGTGTGGTCTTGGTCCTACAACAGACATATCGCCTAATAGAACATTGAAGAATTGAGGTAATTCGTCAATACTCGTTTTTCTTATGAATTTACCGACTCTTGTAATTCTAGGGTCGTTTTTGGAAACCTGGTATAAATCTGCTATTTCATTCAATCTCATTGAACGGAATTTATAACAGTAGAATTCTTTATAATTCAATCCATTTCTTTTCTGCTTGAAAAAAACGTTTCCTTTAGATTCAAGTTTTATAAATATCGCTAGTATTGGGATAAGCCACGAAAGGATTCCGATAATAATAACCAAGGAAAAAATTATATCGAATGCCCTTTTTATAATCTTATTGGCTATTTCATCCAGTGGGATGTTTCTCAAAGAAATAATAGGAATATAATCATAATAGTCGAAAATCAGATTTCTGGCCAGTATTTCTTTATTGTCTGGAAGGAACTTTAATATTTTAAGATTGTTATCTGTAAAATCAATAAACCTGTTTACATCGGCATTTGATAAATCTGACAGTGAGCAATAGATTTCGTCAATTTTGTTTTCCATAACAAAATTAAAACATTCGTCTACCTGTTCTTTTTTATTTGGTATTAGAGTAAAGACTTTTTCCAGCTTATACCCGTAATCAGGGTTCTCATTAAAAAAATCTTCCAGCTGACCGACACTTTTTCCATTGCCAACGATTACAACTCTTCTAAAGTTTCCTCCAAAAACAACCCTGAATCTTCGTAATGAAAAATAGATGAAAAATTTGGCAAGGCTAACCAGAATAAGTGAAAACGAAACGAATTCAATCATTTTCGAAGGCTCAGAAAACTTGAGATAAAACCCAATAAAGGCAAAATTGATTAGCAGGAAGAAGAAATACTGCTTGAGTATGTTACTGAAAATTTCAATGACCTTAGTGTATCGATAGACTTCATAAAAGCCAATATTCCAAGCAATGATAAGCCAAGACATCGAGACAAAAAAATGATATCCTAAAAGGTTTAACGTTTCAGGCAATAGGAAGTTGGCCAGGATATTGATGATAATCAAATCCAGCACATATGAAAATGGCCTTATATAGCCAGAGTATCTTCCTGTTTTTTTACGCACTTAAAATATATATTTTGAAAAATCTTTATGCTCTTCCTTCAACAATTCTTCTGATGATAAAGATTTAAAATAGTCATACGTTATTTTCATTCCTTCTGATCTTGATACTTTAGGCTCCCAACCCAAAAGTTCTTTTGCTTTTGTAATGTCCGGTTGTCTCTGCATCGGATCATTTATTGGCAAAGGATGATATACTACCTTTTGATCAGTCCCTGTTAAATGGATAATTTCTTCGGCAAAATCTTTAATCGTTATTTCATCTGGGTTACCGATATTGACAGGATATATATAATCAGAATGCAATAATCTGAAAATTCCCTCCACCTGATCATCTATATAGCAAAAAGACCGTGTTTGCATTCCGTCGCCAAATATAGTCAAATCCTCACCACGAAGCGCCTGTCCAATAAAAGCCGGAATTACTCTACCATCATTTAATCGCATTCTTGGTCCATAGGTATTGAAAATCCTGACAATGCGGGTTTCAACACCATGAAAAGTATGATACGCCATGGTAATGGATTCCTGAAAGCGTTTTGCTTCATCATAAACTCCCCTTGGCCCTATCGTATTTACGTTTCCATAATATTCTTCAGTTTGTGGATGAACCAATGGGTCACCATACACTTCAGATGTTGATGCTATTAAAATTCTTGATTTTTTTACTCTTGCCAATCCTAGAAGATTATGAGTTCCCAGTGAGCCTACTTTTAATGTCTGTATTGGAATTTTAAGGTAGTCTATTGGGCTTGCTGGTGAAGCAAAGTGTAATATATAATCTAATTTGCCAGGTATATGGACAAATTTAGTTATATCGTGATGATAAAATTCGAAATTTTCAAGCTTGAATAAATGTTCAATATTCTTTAAATCACCCGTAATAAGATTATCCATTCCTATCACGTAATATCCTTCAGCTATAAAACGATCGCAGAGATGGGATCCTAAAAATCCCGCCGCGCCAGTTATAAGTATTCTTTTCATATTACTTTTTTTGGGCCATAACCAATCTTTCTGAATTGAAAAGGCAATACAACATTGTAAAATAAATAACCCCCCGTTGCCTCCAAAGAAATGATTCGGTCAAAAATAACGTTATCATTAGAATTGCAAAAGCAATATGCAGAAAATATTTGTCTTTAAATGCATTTTTAATGTTAATAAATAACATCGCAAACAAAAATAAAAATCCAAAAAAACCGAGTTCCGCAAAATTTTGGATGTATTGATTGTGAAAATTATACTTTCCGTAACCTTCATGAACATTATATTCTTTGGCTTTTTCCTCCACTTTAATGTTAGAAGCATTTAGTCCATATCCTGTAAAAAAGACAGGCTCTTCTTTCATCATTTCAAGAAAAATCCGAATCTGGTAAATGCGAAACGCTGCTCCGGGAAAATAATCATTGGGTTGGAATTTTTCATTATTCCATGCTTGTCGTATACTCACATTGTATACGTTTTTCATTCCGTCTCCTTCCGCAAGTGTATTCTCTGTAACATTCGTTTTAACTTCTACTAAAAATCGGTCTCTTACTTGTTTTATAAATGTCAATGATACCAGAATTAAAAAAATCCCGATTCCACTCACGTATTTTGCTTTTTTGGAAATTCCTGAATAAAAGAAATAGTAAAGTAACGTCAACGCTAAAAATACGATTACAACATTTTTGGAAGACAAGAATAAGATAGTGACCATTAATAACACAATAGCCATCTTATCGATAAACAACTTGTTTTTCTTTGACATAAAATAAAAACAGGCCAATGACATGTATACGGAAACATGAATCGCATTCAGGTCTTTTGTAACCAACTCATGGTAGAAAAAAACCGAGATGTCGTTTGTGATTAAATACCGGACAGCTGCTTTTATAAAATAAAAAATAGCATAGCCCAGCATTCCATAGCTGTAATATTTAAGAATCTTGTAGATCTGATCTTTTGTAAGTGGTTTTATTATAAAAAAACCGAGAGGAATCAGCAGTAAGGGCAGTTCCTTCGAAAGTGAAGATAATGTTCTTGGGACGCTTAGTGTCCAAATAAGGGACAAAACCATTAAAAGATACAATAAGACGGGTAAAACAATATTTTTCTGAATCTTGAAGTTTTCTTTCTTAAAAGTAATCAATGAAACTCCGACAAATATCCCAAGAGCAATACTGTTCACCGCATAGCCCAACGGAATTGAGAGCAGGAGCAATATAATGGTAACAAAAGATTTATTCTCGTTATTTTCTTTTTTTAGATCTTGAAAGACATTCTTCAAAAAGCTGTAGATACTCGCCATTTATTTTTCCCCAATTAAATTCGTTGCGTATTGCTTTTAGGTTATTCTGAATTAATTGCAAGTTATTACTTTTTTTGATTGTCTGAATTAAATTTTTAACATCGTCAGCAGACGAAAAGTAATAGGCATTTTCCTTTAAAATGCTCTTATTAAACTCGTTATCATGTGCCAAAATCAAAGCATTTGAAGCCATGGCTTCTAATAACGAAGGATTGGTTCCGCCAACTGTATGTCCGTGGAAATATAATTTTGAAAAATACCTCAAATTGTTCAGGTGTTCGAAATTATAAATAGCTCCTAAAAATTTGATAGTAGGGTAATTTTTAAATTTAGTCTTGAGATATTCTCCAAATTTAGTCTGATGGTTTCCAATGACTATAATTTGGGTATTGTCATTACTTTGTGCAACACCATCCAGAATCATTTCTATACTGTTTTCTGGTTCCAATCGAGCTAAAATCATATTGAAATTATCTTTTTCCAAATGGTAAGTATCGAGTATATCTTCACTTGGATTTTCAAAAACCGAACTTCCGTAAGCAATATAGGTGGATGACTTTTTGTATTTGGTCGAAAGATAATTCTGAATTCCGATAGAATCTGCAATCAGACAATCACTACTTTTTACAGCCAGTTTTTCGGCAAATTTCAGTGCTTTCTGTACTATTTTGGAGTATTTTGTTCTTTTCCATTCCATTCCATCCATATTAGTGACGATAACAGAATTTCTAGGGAGCAGGAAATACCATACCGAATTGCTGGTATAGCCAAGCTGGAGTATAATATCGAAGTTTCTTTTTCGGGAATCCATGATACAGTTATAATCATAAATGAACTGCCCGAAGGTTCCCATTTTATGTTCAGGATCGTATTGGTGAATTATATTTACACCTCTAAAAGTCTTCTCTTGGTAAGGATGATTGTGAGAATTATATACATAAACCTCGTGCCCTTTTTCAGCAAGATACGTTGAAAAAAACTCGGCAAATTGTTCAAAACCACCATAGTAATTTGGCACACCTCTAGTTCCTAATATGGCTATTCTCATCTATTTTTTTCCTTTTCCGGTTGCAAAAGTACTAATTTTAAGATAGTCTTAAGAAAATGTTTGTCTAAAACTTTGATGAAATTTCAGTTAGTCTTCAATTTTATTTAAAATCCAATAATCACTATTCCAACTATTATAGTTATTTTTGTTTGTATATAAATATTACTTTATCATGATTAATTTTGAAGTTTTAGAGAATAATTTAGATTCCTTACGAAATAAATATTTATCCGCTCAACCATTCCCACATTTAATCATTGATGATTTTTGTGAAATTGATAAACTAGACAGAGCGTATAACAGCATTCCTGAGCTAAATAATAAGAGCAGAGACTATGCTTTTGCAAACAATAAGTTTGAAAAATCGAATTATAAAGAGTTATCGCCTGAGCTCATGGAGCTCTATAATGATTTGGCTTCCGAAAGATTTAATAAAATCCTTTGCCACATAACAGCCAAAAAGATCTTTGTAGATCCTAAAAATCATGGTGGAGGACTTCACCAAGGCAAGAAAAATAGCTTTTTAGACATGCACCTCGATTTTAATTACCATCCTATCAATAAAAACTGGTATAGGGAATTAAACCTACTCTTGTACCTAAACAAAGATTGGAAACCGGAATATAAAGGAGGATTAATTGTAAGGGATTTAAGAACAAATGAAGAGGCTGAACTTGATGTTCCTTTTAACAGGCTCATTATACAGCAATGTGCTCCATATACTCTTCATGGCTATAATATGACCAACTTCCCGGAAGGAAGATTCAGAACATCTGTAGCAACTTATGCCTATCAAATCCATGAACATCTAATTGAAGAACCTAGAACAACGGATTGGTTTCCAAATAAAGATGCCTCATTTTTTAAAAAACAATTCGCAAAAAACTATAACTTCCTGGTAAAAACAAAGAATAAGTTTTTTGGAAGCGGTACCGCTAAGAATCAATAATAAAAAAAGCCTTGAATGAACATGCCCCAAAAAGTTAGACACTATTTGGGGCATTTTTTATGGAAAGAAAAGTAAAATATGACTATGCTTTTAATGCTAGATTATAATTTTTTGCTGAGTTTTCCCAGCTGTATTTATCTTTTAGGCTTTGCCTTAACTCCTCTGTTTTTACGTCTCCTCCTTTGATTGCTTTTAAAAGCTTTTCTTCGAATTCCTGTTGGTTAAGAGGATTAAAGCTATATTCTTTTAGAAAGTCAAAATCAGACATTGCTGTTGTGTTTGAAGTTATAGTAGGTATTCCGGCAGCTACTGATTCTAAAGGTGGTATTCCAAAACCTTCAGCAAGCGACGGATACATTGAAACTTGCGAGCCTCGCAAAAACTTCAGCATTTCTGTGAATTTAAGATTCTCAAAAGAATAAATCTTTTCTTTTATGGTGCTGTCTAAAGTATTTAATAAAGCCGTGTATTCTTTATTTTCAATGGTAATTTCTCCTATGAATACCAGACTATACTTTTCATGCAATCCTAAATCAACAAAACTCTTTAAAATCAAGTCGTGTTTTTTTCT
This sequence comes from uncultured Flavobacterium sp., assembly GCA_964518395.1. GTDB lineage: Bacteria > Bacteroidota > Bacteroidia > Flavobacteriales > Flavobacteriaceae > Flavobacterium. Next base: position 15,012 of record CAZFGA010000035.1, on the reverse strand, counting down.
AGGCTCCCAGCGGCTCACATAAATCAGATAATTCGAAATATTGTATTTTTCCAAAATTTCTTTTTGAACTTCCTCTTTTTGATAGGGCTCAAAAAACTCATCAGAAACTGCATTTGTAGTAATATAGATATTATCGATACCGAAATGACTTTTGATTTGGTTTTTAGAATATTCAGAAACTGTCAATACGACATCAGACATCTTAGCACTCAACTTATATAAAAATTGATTTTTTATCCTGTCAAAAAAGAGAAAATAATCCGGAAAATCAATAAACAAGACATCGTGTACCGTAACAATATATTTGCATCTTTTTATTGGTGGGACAATATACTGGAAATGCGCATAATCTATTTTATGCTTTTTTACCAGATTTGGAATGTCATATATCAGCCTAAAGAGCTTATTGCCTGACCTGTATTTCACATAGGTTATATTATCCTGTATGCCAAAAATATCTTGCAGGTTATTTATATTCTTGGCAGCAAAGAAGAAATGTTTGTCTGTGTCTTTAATTAATTCCTGATAAAGTCCTTTTAAATAGGTAGTAGTTCCTTGAAAACCATCATCAAAGACATGAGAGTCGACAAAGATATTAAGTTTTTTCATGTGTATTTTCAATTAATGCCCTGCTAATATTTTCTTTGTAAATAACCTGTCTCAAAGCAATTAAAAATCCAATGATGACAGATTTATTGTCGAGTTTTAAATAAAGTCCTAAAAAAACCCAGTTGGAGAAAATCAGGAATATGGCTGTGCCTGTGAGGAAATAATTGATATGCCTAATGGCCTCGTCGCTATTCCCTTTCTGCCGCATAAGAGTTAGGATAAACCAAAGAAGAAAGAAAACCCCAAATATTCCCGATTTTAGAAAAACAGTCATGTAGCCATTATGTACAATCGGAATGTGTCTGACAAATTCACCGTCATTAGACCAAACTTCTCTTCCTAAATCAAGTGTAGCTCCGGTTCCTTCCCCAAATATAACGGCACTTGTCCCTTCATTAGAGACTTGCTTTACTGCAATTATATTTTCATAGGACCTGTAGTTATCATTAAAATCTTTCCAGTCATCTTTATTAATTTTCGTTTTGAAGGGTTCGATAGGGGCTATCTTTATTTTATATAAGAATGCCTCTAGTCCTTTTCCATTTCGTTTTGGATTGATTGAATATATAATTGCATATCCAATCAGGACAGATATAAAAACGGAAGAAAGAATCGCTAATGAGCGTTTATTCAGTGTGAAATAACCCTTTAATGCAACTATAAATATTACAAATTGAATTAGGTTTGTTCTTGCAAGGTATAAAAAGCATGAAGTTCCCACTAAAAGAATTAAAAGGCGTATTCGGGATTTAGAGATTTCTATTCTGAATTTTTCATGAAAAATGAGCATTACTAAAACGTAAATTTCATAATCACTGAAATAGCCTGCTTTTTCCCTAATTAGATTGACTGAAAACGTACCCGATTCCAGTACTGTTATAATTATAATAACAATATGGATAATAGAAATGATAGCACCGGTATAGATAAACATTTTTAAAGCTTTCTGCGAAGAAATCTTACACAGTTGATAACCCGCCCACAATCCAATAATTGGCTTGATCAAATAAGTAATGTCGCGTATAGCGTTATATAGGGCGTGTTCTCTAAAAATTCCGCTTATTATGGCGGTTACTAGTATTACGACAAAAAAGGAAACATATTTTATTAAACTTTGGGAATATGATTTTTGTAAGGTCAAAAAAATGGTAATCATCCAAACTGCAAATACCAATTCATAGTTATTCAGGAATGTTACTCCAATACATGAAAAGTATAAAGTTTGATATAATAAGTCTCTTTTTTTCATAGTTATTTAGCCAAACTATTCAGCCTTAAAAGCATCTCTGATTTTTAATATTTTGTTTTCGTCAATATCAAAAACAGACATTTCTTCAATCAATTTTAATCTTTCAGAGTGTCTAAGGAAAGATAGTTTTCCTTCTTTTGTTTTTGAATCGCGATTTGCAGATTCATTAAATCCTTCTTTTGCAGTATAAGTTTTGAATGGTCCAGCCAAATCATTTCTGACAAAATAAGCATTCACTCCGGCACTTGTTGTTCCAACAAATTGATATCCTTTTTTTTCTGCAAGATCACAGAAGGCGGCCAATGAAGCTCCAAAATAAAGTTCAGAATAATGTTCGTTGCTTCTAACAAAACTTTCTTTGTAAGGGATGGTTAATTTTTTTTCTGGACCATAGGCAGAATTGTATTCGCAAACAACAATTCTAGGGTTTATGCAATTTATAGCTTCCCAAACCCAATAGTCGTTCCCATCAATATCAACACTTAGCAAACCGATATCTTTGATGTCAGTGTAGCTCGATATCAACTCATCAATATTGTCTTTTGTAATAAAACTTCTTTTTGCGGTAATATCGTATTTCCAATAGATAAAATCTTTTTTGATAAAATCGATATTCTTTTCTGAACCATCAATCACAAGTCCACTCCAGTTATCATTTATAAGAAGAAATCTTGTATTGGATTCGGTGTAGGTTTCAACACCAAATTCAACAAAAATTTTATTAGGAATGTCCATTTTACTAATTAGATATTGGATAACGCCATCTTCACCTCTTTGTGAAAAGACTTGAAATTCCACCTCGTCTAGAGATTTTATTGTATCCTTTTGGCTATTTAATTGCGAAAGTATCTTTCCGTTCATTAATAGCGCTTTATGTACATCATAATTCGTCTTTTGATATATTTTCTTATACCAAAATCTTAGCAAGTTTTTCATCCTTTAAAGTATTTTTCTCTTAAACAGGTAGGATCTTAACAAAATTAAATAAGCCATAATCAAGAACATTTCTATGGCAACCAATATCATGAGTGCATAATACAAATTTTTATTAATACTCATTAATATTGAGAGCCCTAAAATATTAAAAAATGTTGATGTTATGGTTAATCTGATATATTCTTTGTTTTTTGAAAAATTAAAAATTAATTGCTCTAAAGGTAGTGTAATTCCAATCAGGAAAGGAAGTATTAAAGCTAATTTTAAATAGCCGCTAAGACTGTCAATCAATTCAGGTCCGACTTTAAAAAAATGCAATACCTCATCTGAAAAGATAAAGGTTATCAACAGTAAGGAAAATAAAAACATTAAATTCAGTCCATTGTATTTTTTCCAAAGCAATAGTCCTCTGTGAATACCCTTGTCGATTTCAAAACAGACATACGTATAGGTAAATTTGAAAAACATTTGGAGGTAGGTCCTAAAAAGACCAATGATTTGCTCAATTACCTTAAATTGCCCCGCAAAAAAATCTCCGGCAAAGAATCCGATTACTAAAACCGAGGAGTAATTCCTTATGGCAAAGAAAAACTGTGAAACGCAAAACATAAAGTCTCTTTTCAGGATTTCTTTTGCTGCGCTTAGAGATTCCGACTTAAATTTAAAATTGTATTTTCTAACCAGCCAGACAAAAGCAATCAAACCCGCTATTATTGCCCCTAAACCAAGCCATAAGTTAGCATATATATAATCATCTTCTGTTTTCAGAAAAACAAAAATGGCCAGTACATAAATAACTTTTGACAAGATATTGATTATGGTTATCCATTTAAAGTTTTCTATTCCCTGCAAAAACCATGTAGGATTAATCGCTTGCCCGATAATGATAGAAGTACTAAAAAACACCATTAGGGCATTTTTCCCAAAATAGGGTACTACTAAAACCAAAACAGTAACAATAGCCATAACAACGGCTGACAGAACTACTCTTGAAAGGTATACTGCCGAAAACGTGTGTTGGAGCTTGCTAGTATCGTTTCGGTTTATTGAAATTTCTTTTACTCCAATAATATTTGAGCTATAATCGACAATAACAATTAGAATATAAGCCAGAGACTGCCCAATAGCTATAATGCCTAATTTTTCCAGACCACAGATATAGATGATATAGGGTGTTATTAATAAGGGACTTGCAAGATTAATTGCCTGTCCAAAACCATATATGATAAAGTTTTTTAATGCCTTGCTTGATGTGAAGCTCTTTAAAATTTTGTTCAAATCTGAAGCTATAAAGTGAATTGCAAATATAGTATTATCTGTTTATAAAAGGCATTAAATAAAAAAACCACCTGTTGGTGGTTTTTTTATTTCTATTATTTTTTCAAGATTTGAATCTTATCGTAAAGTGTTTGAGCTGTAAATGACATTGGATCATAAACTCCGTCTTTAGAAACAAACGGTTCTATTGAACCTTTTTCTGGGTTAAATTTCAATGTTTCGCTATTAAAACTAATAAAATTACCCAGCTCTTTATTATTGATTGTAAAGTTTTGTCCTAAATAATCTAATTTAATTGAATTAATAACAATCTCAGACTGCTCTTTATTAATTCCAAAATCAAATCGTAGGTAATTTGGCACCTCCCCTTTTGGAAGAGCAAATCGAATATCTTGTGCCTGATCACTTCCTTTAAAAACATTATAAAGTGATTTGTCTTCAACGAATTGATCTTTTTCCTCGTTTTTATAATATACCTGGAAACTATCGTCTTTTTTAACAACAGCATTTATTGTTATTGTAAACAATTCCTCGTTAAGTTCATTCTTTTCTTCCTTAGCTACAGTTTCTTGTTCTTGTTTTTGCTCTTTAGTTTCATTTTTACAAGAAAAAAGAAAAACTGTTAAAAGTAAACTTGCGAATATGCTACTAATTTTCATGTTTTTTAGTATAATTAATTATTGTTTTTGTTTGCAAAACTATACATTTTTTCAATATGTTAAAACAATTATGAAAATAAATTTGAGAATAAAATTTTAACGGTTTCCAGTTATAAATTCAAATGCTTTTGGAAGCGCCTTTTTTAAGCAAAAGCCTGTTATCAAGCAAATTCCGAGAACCAAGAATGGAGACAATATATATACAAAAATGAACATGTCTTGCTCTTTGCCTAAAACATAAAATAAAGCTTTTTTTATAATAGTCAAAATAGGTTCATGAAAAGCATAAATAAAAAAAGTAAAGCCAAATAGCGGGTTATAATTATCCATTACAACCTTTTTATCTTTAAATAATACATCGTATAATGCCCAAAAAGCTAAAATTCCAACCAGAATTGACATTTTATGTAAAATTTGCACTCCTGTTTCTGAGAATCCTAACATCTGTACTGTTATCTTCAATAGTAAAAAAGTTATCCAGCCAATTATTAAACCAAACGTTGTCTTTTTTGATATACCTGTTTTTACTATTTCAGGATATTTTAATACAAGAAAAACTCCAAAACAAAAAAACAATAACGATTCGCTTGAAAAAAAAATACTGTCTTGATTTAAAAACCAAAACGGGAGGATAAAAAGCAGGAACCAAAAACCTAATTTTTTTACTATAAAATAAATTGCCGGTGACAATATGGTTAAGACAATCAAATCACGAATAAACCAAAACTGATACGGAATAGTATTCAGAAAAGCTAAATCAAACAATTCATAAATGTCATAATCTTTTATGAGTTTCTTAGTAAAAAAAGCCTGTGTTTGCGGAATGCTTTGTAATGTATAGTAAAAAAATATTCCAAAAAAACTCCAAAACAAATACGGTATAACTAATGTCCTAAACCTCTTTTTTATTTTTACAACAAAATCAGAATTACCATTAAAGGTAAAAAAGAAAAGGTAACCTGAAATTATAAAGAAAAGTGGTACTGCAATTCGCGTAATCCCATACGAAATAATAGTTTGAACAAACCAATTCGCATTCTTTTCAGACTCATAAATACTATTGTCCAGATTATAGCAATGTAAAATTATAACCATGACAATGGCAAAAAAAGAAATTACTTTAATCTTTTGGCTTAAGTATTTATCCATAGACATTTAATTTTTTATTTCTACGGTTTTGTCTGTTTTCGAATATCTAAAATCTCCTTTGTCATTTTTAATAGCAATCCAAACCGTATAATTTGCTGGTTTGAAATTATCGGTCATCATTAGTGTTTTAAATCCTGAATTGTCTAGATTACCAGTCTTATAAGTATTCGTAATGTCTGTTCTTTGAAACATTTTTGTAGGTAATTTATAATATTCATCATTTTTCCCTAAAGTAACAAAGAGTGAATCCTTACTGTTGTTTGTACTATTTTTTAGGAAAGCCCATCCTTCAACCTGTATTACATTATTTTCAAAATTAAAATTCTCTACATAAAACTTGATGTCGTCTGTTTCCTTTAAACTTCCTTTTGAAATATTCATTTCTTTTGGTTTCGAGTTTTTCATCAGTTCGTCCAACATAGTACGATCTGCCGTACTCTCAGGAAATTCAAATTTAAGATCTTTTGATTTTGAATAAATTAAGATATAATCATCTATCTTTTTTAGTCTTATTTTGTCTTTAACCATTAATACATTAAAGTTTTCTATGTATTGTGATGTAGTTATGAACAGTTGATTCTCTTTAATTGTTGCATTTCTTAATTGTTGTGATAGGGCGTTGATGTAATTCTGAGATTTAATCGCATCTATTCTTGCTACATAACCATTAGTAATTGGTTTTTTTTGCTTTTAATGCCAAGAAACAAAAATCCTGATAATCTAACGGAGTAGAAAGGCTTACATTAAAAGGAGGATAAGTAATAATTTCATCAAATTGCCTGAATATTTCTAGCCATTTTTCCTCTGAAAGTTTTGTTTTAAATTCATTTATCTGAATGTTTTTTGAAGGCTTGGAAAACAATAAATTTTGGGTATCATAAAATTGGATGCCTATCAGTACTATCACAATAGCATATCGAATACTGTTATTCAATTTAATTTTATAAAAAATCACAAACGAAAAAATAAATATCAGGTAATACATTACCCAAATAAATCTTCCGGTTGCTCTAAAAGTATAGTATAATTTTTCAACAAATCCAGGCAAAGGATACTCAAATAAAACTTTTTGATTTAGAGAAACCTGATTTGTCATTGCAAAAAGCATGAGAAAAAAACCAGCTCCAAAAAGCAACAAATATTTCTTTTTAATTTTTTTTATTGTGTCCTTTTTCTTTAAAACTCTGATTACAAAAAAAGTAATTGCAATTAAGGTAAGTAGTATCATCCCTAATCCTAAATAAGCAAATCCTTCATATTGCTTATCGCTCAACATTTCAAATTTTGGAAGAAATTCTGAAAAGTATCCATACGAATTATAAAATGAATTTAAATTAAAACTCATTAGATTATAGGCGTCTGAAGAAGCCAGGTTTATGGACTCCTGTATGCCAATCATTCCTAATAAATACCATATTACAAGCACTATCAAAAAAGAGATAATCGGAAAAAAACACAATAGTTTTTTGGATAAAGACTTATCAAAAAAATAATTCTTAATCGGTAAAATAACATTAAATACAGCAATCATTGCAGTTAAATAGGGTGTTACCAGTGCGCTGATTGCCAATAAAGAAATTTGATTTATATTGATAGATACAGCATTGTTTGATTTGCTGTTACGTAGAAAATAATAAAAAGAAGCAACAATAAGCCACTGTGCACATAGAGCCGGGTGAATTCCTCTGAAAACCAGGACCGGATTTGCAATGACTATAACTGTTGCAAGTAGCGAGTAAAGAGGCTTTATGTTTAATACCCTAAAAACTTTGAAACTATAAATTCCCAGCATAAAATAACAGCTAAGAAGCCAGATTCCAAAATATTGAAAATCATCAGGAAGAAATGATGAAAAAGGTTTTAATAATAATGCCACTAAAGGAATAGAATCCGTAAAACCTATATTCGTACCATTTGGGTAATTATAATTTTCAATTGTTCCCAAAGGAAATGTCCAGGATTCATATCTGAAAAATGACCATCCTAAATAATGCTGTCCCCAATCATGGTAAGCAGACATCAACCAGTTTATATTAGTGGGGTCTAATGTTCTTAAACCATATGTCAGATGAAAAATAAACAGTGATACTATTAAAATTACCGAATAATGTAACTTCTCCTTTGACATAGTCTAATTATTTTTATGTAATAAATATAGTTCCTTTAAAATTTTAAAAGCTGTTTTCCATCCTAGTTTTGACCCATCTACATCTCGCCATTCGTCTAATGGAAATTCTTTACCACAATAAAGAAGGTTTTTCTTTTTTAATCTAATAAAGATTTCAACATCAAAAAGCCATGAAGTATGAAAAGGTTTATCAAAAGATGACTTAGCAATAGATGTAGAAAAAAACTTCGCTCCACATTGGGTATCATATATACCTAAATCAAACTTAAAATTGATCAGTGTTACAATAAACCTTCCAATAATGTGTCTTAGCCACTTTCTTTTAATTTTAGTATTCAATAATAAAATTCTGGATCCTATCAGAAAGGATTCTTCCTTCCAATCCAATGCAAGAATCATCTTTTTTATTTCTGATACTGGAGTTGAAAAATCAGCATCAAAATAACCTATATAATCATATGTTTCTTTTTCAATTAACTGATTAACCGATAAATAAATCGTATTCGCTTTTCCCTGATTTTTTTCGAAATTTATTACACGGCACCTGTCTAGATTTTCTTGTGAAAAGCTATTAATAATAGTTAGGGTATTATCAGAACTGCCATCATTAGCTAAATATATATCCACATCTGTCTGATCCAATAATAATGACAAAGAAGACAAACTAAGTCTCTTTTCTTCATTAAAACAAGGAATAATAATCGCCAGTTTTTTTTTATTATCCATTTAATGAATTGAATAAATTTAGATATATTATTAAGCTCCTATTTTGGTCATTTGTACTTTGTAAAAATCCCTCAACAATCCAAATAAAAGAAATAATCCAATAAATAGGAATGGGAAAACAATCTTAAGCTTTCCATTAATAGATTCTGTATTTTTTATGTTTAAGATAGCTGCATTTTCCTTAACCGTTTTATCGCCGGTAATAATCTCGAGTCTTTTGTTCGCTTGTTCCTGAATTAACTCACTTTTGGTTTTCAATACATCATTAAGCTGCGTGTTTTCATTGTAATAAACCAACTTGTCATTTTTTACCGATTGATTCGCATTTGAAGAAAAATTTGCCAAAAGACTATCAATCTGTTTGATTGTTTTTTCATTTGCTTGCAGCCTTATCAAATTACTTTCTTGTACAGATTTCTGGATTTGAGAAAAATACTCACTAGTATTCAGGTAATTTAATATCGGATCTATCAAGTTTTTATGGGATGCTAATCCTTTAGTTGTAATTTTTAACCTATGATTTGTATAATTCATACTGGTCGTTGGGTTATCAATAACTTTATTTATATCACCATCCTCAGACATTAATTTAATAAGCTCAAAATTGATCTCTTTTAGATTTGCAAATCCATAAACATCCATAATTGGCTTTATTTCAATATCTAAAAAGTTATTTGTGTCTACAATACCAATCGATTTTAAAAATGCGGTATCTCTTTCCTTAATTTTAGAGGTTAGCAAGTTAATTTTAGAATATACATAATCTGCACTTCCAAAATTTGGGGTAATTATAACTTCATGATTGTAAACCTTTGTATTCTTATCTAAATAAAAACCCAAACCTGCCCCAACAATGAAAAGAATAGCAAGAATGATTATATTTCTCTTAGCAAAAAGAAATCCTCTAAAAATCCAAGCTAAGAAACCTTGATACATATTTCCTAATTTTCTTGAAACTTGTGCCAAATCAATTTCTTGATTGTCCGGATTGGTTGGTGAGTTTGAACTCATGGTTAGTTTGTTTTTATGTTAAAAATTTGTTCTAATATTTTAATCGTAATTAAGTATGTAGGTTTTACTCCTGTTGTTCCTAAACCTCCTGAAGCTAATGTACTTCCCGTTTCTAATGGGTTATCTGACGCATAGTATGCATATCTTACTTTTACATCAGGATTGATACTTTTTCTAATCTTCGAAGCAGATTGTATTGCTTTCTGATAATAAGCTCCTTCCATTTCCAGACCAATTACGCCCCATGTTGATTCATGGAAAAACTTCAATAAATCTTTATTTTGAAGTGATGTTCCTAAAACAGAAACCATTGGTCCTGCATATACTGGAATTCCATTTCCTTCAAACATTTCGGCTGTCAATTGATTTTCGAAAGGATAATTATCACCTGTTCCTTCATTAATATGCGCAGAAGGAATCATGATATCTCCTTTTCCTCCTTCCAAAATTCCGGCTTTCCCCATAATGGAAACCGATTCTACATTTAGGAAATATTTGTTCTTTCCATCTTTATAAGGCTTTAAAAGCTCATCTATTGTTTCATAGGCTTGCTCACCAAATGCATAATCCATTACAATAATAACCGGCGCGTGTGCTCCGATTTTCGCTTTTGGGAATGCTGATTTAGACCAGTCTATTTTAGCTGTATCAAAAATCTGTACATCGATATTTGTACCTGAAGCATCCGGCAGTGAAATCATACCATATTTTAAGGCAAATTCTTCAACCTTATTTCTAACGTCATTAGCACCCGGCTTGCTGAGTTCTTCGTATACAAAGAAATCGGATTTATCCTTAAATTTTGTTTTAAGCGTATGCGTTGCAAAAATAGAGTTCATAACGCTATGCATATTGGCACTTATAATATGAATTGGCCTGTCAAGCAATTCGTTTTGCTTTAGGACTTCTTTAATATTATTGGCCCAAATTTCTCCATGGATATGGTGTCCTAAACGCTCTCTAAGTATCGGACTAAAGGTAATTGTTCTTTTATTATTGAATATTACCTCTTCAATAGCCAGTTTTCCTAACCAGTAAATTACGTGAAGAAAACGGTCTGGTTTTTCATTAGTTCCGAAGGCTTCATAAATATCAAGTATCTCTTCAAAAGAACGACCAAGAATAATGGAAGCATGCGAAATCGCTATTTCCTTCTCAATCAGGGTAAGTTTTTTATTCTGGACAACTATCTGCTCCAGTTTTTCCCAATCACGGGTCATTTCTTTGGTGTTTTCGTCCAAAAGAACCCTATCCTTAATTTTATGCGATTCGATAAAAATAAAGGTAAGGTGTGTCAGGATATCATAAATATCCGAACGTCCTCTTGTGATTTCAACATTCATCTGTTCGCTATCAATCCTGTAGCAATTTCTCTTTCTTTTTGGAGGAACAATTGCCTGGAAATGCGATTTTGAATAGCCTTCATCCGAAGTAAGATTGATAAAGCGGCATTCTTCAATTCCAACAGGAAGTCTTTCAATTACGTACAAAAGTCCGCTTAATTCTACTTTTTCTTCTGCAATCGTTCCGTAGATTTCCGGTCTTAATTGCAATAATGCTTCCCTTAATGTATCACCCGAAACACCCATTGGCTTATAGAATCCTCTATTAAACAAATGGCGCATAGTGATGTACAGCTTTTCAATAGCCGCAGAAGACTCCTGGGCTCTTGATCGTGATATATTTTTAGTTTCTTTCATTTCTATTTATTTTCTAACCTGCAAATGTAGGTTTTTTATTTTTTAGTTGGTAAGTGTAATGCTCATTGCTATCTCTAAATACTTGTCATGGTATTTTCCCATCAATAAATTTTCAAAACTTTTTGGGTTTTTCATTTTGTGTACTTCTCTTTGTGTCCATTTTCCATCAAAAAACCAGCAAGTGTTTTCATCTGAAGGCAAGAACCCAAAGAACGGCTCATAGGTTTCAATATCCATCCTTTTTTTGTTTCCAGTTATATCTTTATACTCTGGCCCTTTTTTATGGAATTTATTCTCATTTATTCTAAGGTGCTCAATAACCACGAAAATTCCGTTACTTGGGATTTCAATATTATTTTTCTCCATATTGATCGTTGTATTCTTGCCGCCTTTATTGACCTCAACAATATGGTTTTCTTCTAACATATCTTCTCCCGGAGAACCATCTGGTTTTACTTCTAAAAGACGCAAATTAACTTTTGCATTTTCAAGTCTGCTCTTTGTATATATTATGATTTCCTTTAAAAAAGGATATTTTTTTGTTTCCTCCGAATAGGGAAAATACTTTGCTGTTGTTTGTTGGCTATAATAGCGTATTCCTCCCCTACCAAAACCGCCTATTACTTTTTCTTTTTTCCTTTTGGCAGAACCAATTACAACTTCATTCAACTCAATGTCCTTTTTTTGTAGCACGATATTTTTTACTGCTGCTGCCCTGACAATTTTGGTTTCAAATCCCACGGCAGAAAAAACCAAATTTTTTGAAGCATCAACCAGTATAGAAAAACTACCATCTTCTTCAGAAGAAGTACCTTTCTCTTCATTTTCGACAATAATGCTTACAAACGGAACAGGATTTCCAGCGCCGTCTTTCACAACACCTTTGGTTTGCGAATAGACTGGGAGACTCAACAGAAAAAAGAGGAATACTTTTTTTATTTCCATTAATTGGTAAGTATTAGTGTTACTGATGGCTCATAAACTGTTTTAGAAACCGAAAACGGATTTATTTCTTCTTTTGTCCTTTTTAGCCATCTTCCACCTGAAAAACTATATAAAAAGTCTCTCTCTACTGCATTATAAAGCACCAATGGAGCATAAGTTGTCTGGATTTTCGTAGTATTGGTGTTGAAATCTTTGATAGTTTTTTCTACTTTATTTTTCTTAATCAGCAATTTTTCAAAAACTACAAAAAGCCCGGTCTTTGGCATCTCCAGGTTAAAATCTGACAAATCAATTTCACTCTTGGTAATGCCTTTTTTTATAGTAACTATATAGTCTTTTGACAATAATTCTTCTCCCGGATAGCCATTTTCATCAACAGAATAAAAATGCAATTTGATTGTAGCATCATCGATCCTGCTGTCTGTAACTATGACCGCCTTTTTAATCCAGCGTGTTTTTTTGTATTCCGGATAGTATGGAAAATATTTGGCGTCCATTCTTGGCCCATTGTCAAAAGCTTCGGCTACCGTATTTTTGGTCTTGCCTATTTCCAACTGCCTTTTTTCTTTTTTATTGTTGATAGTAATCTCATCCAATTCAAATGCCGAAGGTGACAAATGGATCAATTGAGCCTCTGAGGTCTTGACTATTTTCTTTTTGTAACCCAATGCAGAAAAAATCAGGTTTTTGTTCTTGTCATTTGTAGCAATATGAAACTCCCCATTTTCTTCAGAAGTAGTTCCAATATTTTCATTTTCAACCCAAATGCTTACATACGCAATCGGATTTCCAGTCAAGCTATCCTTAACAACACCTTTGGTTTGGGCTAAAGCATTTACTGCAAAAAACAAAAAGAATATCGCCAGTTTTTTCATCATACTATCTTAACTTATCAGCAATGGTTCTGTCATTACTCAATCTCGGAATTTTATTCTGTCCACCCAGTTTTCCTATAGATTTCATGTATTCCTGAAAACCGTTTCTTGAAACTTTGGTTACTACGAGCTTCCGCAATACGTTGCCGGCAATCAAGTCGTCATAATACACATTCTGTTTTCTCATGGCATCATCTATCCGAAGTGAAAAAGCGGCCAAATCTTCCGGCTCATTTTCAAACTCAATAAACCATTCATGATAAGGCAATCCGTCTTTTGGTGTAATCTGTGGCGCTACGGTAAATTCGTTTACTCGTATAGCCGTATTTTCCATCGCTTCCCTGAGTGCTTCTTCAACCTCTTTTCCAATGACATGTTCTCCAAAAGCAGAAATATAATGCTTGATTCTTCCGGAAACTACAATTCGATAGGGTTGTAATGACGTGAACTGAACCGTATCGCCAATATTATAACTCCAAAGTCCTGCATTTGTAGAAATAATCAACACATAATTAATTCCCATCTCAACTTCGCCAATGGTATATCTTTTGGGGTTTTCTGTAAAAAATTCGTCTGCTTTTACAAATTCATAAAAAATCCCAGCATCCAAAAGCAATAGCATTCCTTTTTCTTTTTGGGAATCCTGATAGGCGAAAAAACCTTCAGAAGCAGGAAAAAGCTCAATGCTATCCACTTTTCTTCCAATAAGGTTTTCAAACTTGGCACGATAGGGCTCATAATTAACTCCACCGTAGATAAAAAGATTAAAATTCCTGAAGATTTCACCAACCGGCTTCCCTCCTTTTTGTTTTAGCTTTTCAAAATACATTTGCACCCATGACGGAATTCCGGAAATCACGGTCATGTTCTTATCAAATGTTTCTTCCACAATCGCATCGACTTTGGTTTCCCAGTCTTCTATACAATTGGTTTCCCAACTCGGCATTCTGTTTTTTTGAAGGTATTTCGGGACAAAATGGGCCACAATTCCTGACAAACGTCCCAGTTTGATTCCATTTTTTTCTTCTAAAATTGGGCTTCCCTGCAAAAAGATCATCTTTCCCGAAACAAATGAAGCATTCCCTGTTTCGTGGATATAGTGAAGAATTGCGTTTCGCGCAGCCTGGATATGAAAAGGCATAGATTCTTTTGTCAGCGGAATATATTTAGCACCGGAGGTTGTTCCGGAAGTTTTCGCAAAATAAATCGGCTTTCCTTTCCACAACACATTTTCTTCTCCCTTTTTTACTTTTTCGACATAGGGTTTTAACCCTTCATAGTCGCGAATAGGGACATTTTTTGCGAAATCTGAAAATGATTTTATCTCGCTAAAATTATGATCTTGACCAAATTGGGTGTCCTTTGCCTGTTGGATCAAATCTTTGAAAACCCGTTCTTGAGTCTCAACAGGATTATTGGCCCATTTTTGAGTCTTGTCATAAATTTTTTTGGCAAATTTTTTAGCAAAAAAAGCTTTTATTGACATTTTTAAAATTTCTGTTTTTTAGGAATAGCAAGGAAAATGATACTTCCAAATTATTCAAATTCTATAAAGTTGGTCGGATCAATGGCAAATCCATCTTTCCATAATTCAAAATGCAGGTGAATCCCTGTCGATTCCTGACCTGTTGATCCTGCCATGGCTATTACTTCACCTGTTCTGACAACATCTCCCTGCTCTTTAGTGAGCGATGACGCATGTTTATAAACCGACATAATTCCTTCTCCGTGTCTGATAATTATCACA